>JAKEEU010000131.1 GCA_022616415.1 Candidatus Zhuqueibacterota bacterium
ACTCGGAGCATGAAATACTTTAATTTGGCCTGCGAAAAAGCCTTGAAAATAGGCCTTTTTATTGATTCTCGGATTAAACTTCATCATGCTCCGAGTAGTAACTATTGTACACATGCTGGATGTTTTTCATCTACACAAACAGAACTTAAAATGTCAAAGTTATTTAATCCCATCCCCTAAACCATAGCATTTCCCTCAAAGGATGAAAATTGGCACAAAATATGTTAGGGTATTTAAAGCGGGATACGTATTAAGGTAAAAAGGCGCTGCGAGAGGCGTGGCGCGAAAAACGCGAACAACGAAACACGAGTTCAACTAACAAAATTGAAATACTCTCCAAGGAAGCGAGAAGTCAACATGACAAACCAAAATCATTTTTCAATTTGGAAGCCGCTAACTTTCTTAATCATATTGCTCACCATCTCCTCGGCATGGGCGCAAGTCGGCTATTATTTTGGCCAGAATAAGGTGCTCTACAAGGATTTCGACTGGGCGGTTTTTCGCACCGCGCATTTCGACGTGCATTATTACCCCGAAGAGAAACAGGCGGCGCAGGATGCGGCACGCATGGCGGAGCGCGGTTATGCTTATTTGAGCGCCACGCTGGATCATCAGGTCAAGGAAAGAATTCCCCTCTTTCTTTATGCTTCGCTCAATGATTTTCAACAAACCAACATCGTTTCCGACCTGCTCGATCAAGGCACGCGCGGCGTTACCGAGAGCCTCAAAAACCGCGTCGTGCTGCCCATCACCGGCTCGTATCGCGAGTTCAATCATGTGCTGGTTCACGAGCTGGTGCATGCTTTTCAGTACGACATGATGCTGCACAGTAAATTCAAAAACAGCCGGTTCAATCCGCCGCTGTGGTTCGTGGAAGGCATGGCCGAATATCTCTCCGTCGGGATGGACAACACCACGCGGATGTGGGTGCGCGACGGCTTGCTCAACGACAAGCTGATGACGGTGTCGCAATTGAATAACGCCTACGATATTCGCGTCTACCGGCTGGGCGAATCGCTCTGGCATTACATCGGCGAGACATACGACAAGAAAATCGTCGGCAATATTTTCAAAAGCGCGGTGAATTTGGGAGACGTGGAACAGGCGCTCAAGAAACAGCTTGGCTACGATGCGAAGGAGCTGACCAAGCGCTGGCACGAATACGCCCGCAAGCTGGCGGCGCCGCCAGATTCAACGCTGCAAAAGCCTGAGCAAATCGCCGAGCGCATCACGCATCAACAGGGCTATTATCATCGCCTCAACGTCGCGCCTTCGGTCAGTCCGGATGGTCAGCACATCGCTTACGTCGCCAACAAAGACCTCAACGAGGACATTTATTTGCTCAGCCAGGATAAAAACGGCAAGCTCAAAAGCCCTTCCGGCTGGAAAGCGACGCGGCTGATCGAGGGCGGCGAGAGCAAGCGCTTTGAAACGCTGCGCTATTTTGACAGCGCCATCGGCTGGTCGCGCGACGGCCATCGGCTGGCGTTCGTTGCCAAATCCGGCAAAGACGATGCGATCTACGTCATGAATCCGCACACGCGGAAGGTCACGCACAGATTTGTGTTCGAGAATTTGAACGGCTTGCAATCGCCCAGCTTCTCGCCGCATGGCGACGAGCTGATTTTCGTCGGCATCGCCGGCGGCATTTCCGATTTGTATATCGTGGACTTGGCCGACGGCAAGCTGAAAAGATTGACGAACGATCGTTTTGCCGAGCTGCATCCGCAATGGTCACCGGATGGCAAAGCGATTGTTTTCGTCACCGACCGCGGCGAGGGCACCGACGAAGCCAAATTGTTGTTCGGCGATTATGATCTGGCGGTGTATCATCTTGCCGATCATCGCATCGAGATGATGACGGCGCTGGCAGGCAATGCCACCAGTCCGCAATGGTCGCCCGATGGGAGTGAGATCGCTTTTGTTGCCGATTATCAAGGCATCCCCAATATTTATCGCCTGCGCGTGTCCGACAAACAAATCACGCCGGTGACGAATTTGCGCGCCGGCGTCGCTGGCATTACCGAAACCACGCCGGCATTGAGCTGGTCGGCGAACGGCAAGGTCATGGTGTTCTCGGCATTTCAGAAAACCAACTGGCAGCTTTATCGTCTCGACGTGCCGAAATTGCCCGCTACACTAACGCAACTCGCTTCCACCAAGAACACTGTTGCTCTCGCCCAAGACAACAGCGCTACTGCAACTGCTACTGCCACTGCCTGGCTTCCTCCCATTCCCGATTCCAATACCCTTTATGCGAGTTATCCTATGGCTGCCGCGGATTCCATCGAATCGCGCGACTACAGCAGCAAATTCAAGCTGGACGCGGTGGCGGTTGGCGGCGGGTATGATACTTATTATGGTGGCGTCGGTCAAGCAATCTTTCTGTTTACCGATATGCTGGGCAACCATAATCTCTATTTATCGACGGCCTTGCAAATCAAGAGTCCGTTGCACTCGGATTTGGGCGTGACCTATTTCAATCAAGGCCATCGTATCAACTACGGCGTGCAGGTGTTTCAATCGAGTTTGCTTTACACGATTGGCGCGACGTTCAACTCGGTGGGATATTTGCGCAACACCTACCGCGGCTTCAATGCTATCGCCGCGTATCCGTTCAGCCGGTTTTCGCGCGTCGAGCTTTTCGGCGGACTCATCTGGGTCGATCAAGACTTGGTGGTTGACACCTACAACTTTAGCAGCCTTGACCGGCAAACCTCTGATATCGGCCTTTACAAATACGCGCAGGTGGGAACGGCGCTGGTGTACGACAACACGGTTTACGGCCCGCTTGGCCCGACGAGCGGCAGCCGCAGCCGCTTCTCGGTGGAAACGACGATGAACGATTTTCAGTTTACGAATTACTTTGCGGATTATCGACGGTATTTCAATTTCGGCCATCGCACGGTATTGGCCTGGCGACTGATGAGCGCAGCGAGTGTCGGCCGCGACGCGCAGATTTTCGGCATCGGCGGCCCGTATACCTATCGCGGCGCGGATTATGACACGTTTTTCGGCACGAAATTTCTGATTAGCAATTTGGAATATCGCTTCCCGCTGCTGCCTTTTTTGCCGGCCAAAGTCGATTTTCTCAGCGCTGCCGCTTATTACGATGCGGCTGCGGCTTGGGGCATTGATATACCAGGATACAGCAAGGAAACTTTTCAGCCTTTTTCATCGGAAGGCGGTTTTGGCTTGAAAGATTTGAAGAGCGCCGTGGGTCTCGGCGCGCGCTTGAATCTCGGCTATTTTCTGCTGCAATACGACGTGGCGTGGCCGACGGATTTAAGAAATTTCAGCAAGCCGGTGAAACAGTTTTCGATTGGGACGTTTTTTTAAGGAGGAAAGATCATGAACAGAAGGGACTTGTTAAAAGGTTTGGGAGTCATGGGTCTCGGCTCGATACTCCCGGCTGGTATCAAGGCCGCGTCACCCACGTTCATTTCAAAGTGCGTTTGACTTCCACAACGTATGTGACTTCGCAATTTGCTTTTTTTGTACACATTGCGTGCCGGAAGTTTTGTTGCAACGAAAGAGATGCTGTTTATCAAATAGCAGAGCGCTGAGGGCAGGTGTGCATCTCAAAGGGTAAAAATGGTTTGCTTCAACGCGTCGAAATTGATCGGCTTGGTGGTATAGCCGTCGGCGCCGTTTGCCATCGCGGCGTGGTAATTCTTTTCGTCCCCATAAGCGGTGATCAAAATCACTTTCAATTGAGGGAACTTCTCTTTGATCCGCCGCAAAAGCTCGATTCCGGTCATGCCCGGCATGTTGATGTCGGAGAGAATCAGCACGTGATCGGCAGTGCCGCGGTTCTCCAAAAAATTCAACGCTTCTTCGCCGGAGAAGGCGAATTGAAATTCGATGCGGCCGGCTTTCAGCTCTTGGCGAAAGCGCTGCTGAAAGAGCACTTGCACGTCCTGCTCGTCGTCCACAACCAGAAGTTTCATGCTTGATTTCCTTTGTTAAAAGAAAAATCTGTCACTATTCAACATTTGACCCCGATCATCGGGGTTAGCACAGCAACATCAATATGTCATCGTGGAACGATCTTTTTTGTTATCAAGCACGGTGCTTGTATTGAAAAGGATTCTTCCAGAATGACATATTGCTTGGAAGCTTCAATAAACGGGTGATAACAAGATAAAAAATTCATCCATAAAGTCAAGCCGTAATTCAACTGTTATGGTAAGCGGACTGAGCGGATAAAGCGGATTTTAAAAAATTCATAACGAAAACATGATCCGCTCAATCTGCTTAATCCGCTTACAGCGGGTCGAGCTTTGGGCTATGCTACCTCGCCCATGTCCCTCAAAGTACATGCGCTTTTGTACTCTAATGTACATTTGGCGCGTCACGCCCGCCAAAGAGACAAAAGGTATTGGCTGCATGTCTCTTAAATTCCTTGTCTTAGCGGGAGATGTGCCTAACTATAATGTTTGTGGCATACGCCTTGCCTGCTAATGAGTCGAGCTTAAAGCAACATTTTTGAATACATAGATTATTCTAAAAACGTCCGGGCCGTTGGTGTGCAAACACCTCAAAATGTAAATGTCAGGACTTTTTTGCAAAAACCGGCCCGGACGTGATTTGTTGCGGGAAAATCAAACCCAAATAATAGATCATCATAATGGCCAGGCAAAATAAGAAAAATCTTCACCTCACTTTTACGAAATCCCGCTTGCGGCTTGGCTTTCTTCTTTTCCTGATTGCAATTTTTCTTTTCTCGGCGACCGTGATGCCGCCTGCGGTTTTGGCGCAAGATGATCCGTTAGCCTCTGAAGTAAAACAAGGCTTGCACGAATTGAATGAAGCGCTCGTCAAGTTGCGCGCGCTTTTGGCTTGCGTGGGTCGTGATGTGTCAGGAACGCTCGTGGCGGATTTGATAAAGGTTGAAGTTTTGCGTAAAGAAGCGGAGAGCAAATATAACCGCGCTCTAAGATTGAATGATAGCCAAGCGAGGAGTATCTTGTTGAATAGCGCCTCGGAAAATATTCGGGACGCCAAAACCCTGCTTGGAGAGGTGGAGATGGCGATCAAGCGAGAAGTGGAGGCTTTGCTCAACCGCCTTAGCAGACACCGCGCTAACTTTGAAGAACTGGTGCGCCGCGCGGAACAAATCGTGATCGGCGGCGGCAACCGCCAAGCCGAGCGCCGGGTGCATCAAACGCTGCAACAAGCCCGGAAGATTCAACTCGACGCCGAAAGAGCGGCACTAACGCGCAATCTTTGCAAATTGCTAACCGCAGTAAGCGCTTATGGCCGCGCCATCAGCTTATTGAGGGACGCGACCCCGGAAGCCACGCCGGAGACCGCCATCACGCGAGAAAAAGAACGGTTCGATAATATCTCGACGCGCGCTCGTGAAGCCGTGGAGACGAGTAAAAATTCTGCGGCGCGCCCGGTTTTTGAGCAGGCGCAAAAGCAAGCTCGGGCGGCGGAAGAAGCTTTTCGCAAAGGTGAGCTGGTGCTGGCGCAGCGGCTTTATCGCGGCGCCGCCCGTTTGCTTTTGCGAGCGATTGATTTGGCCATGACTGGGCAGAATCTTCAGGACTATGGCCGCAACGAGGTGGCGCTGTTGCAGGATTTGATTCAGACCGCGGAGCAGGAGGCCAAAGACAGCATGGCCCCGCGCGAAGCGTTGCTGCTGGAGCGCGCGCGAACTTTGGCGGGAGAGGCCGAGGCGGCGATCGAGCGCAAACAAGCGCAAGAAGCGAAGTGGCGCATCGAGTTGGCGCGCAATCTCGTTGACAAAGTGATGCGCCAAGCCGGCCGCGGCGTTGGCACGCAAGAAAATCTGGCGCGGCGTTACGATGAAGCTTTGCAAGAGCTGGCGCGGGATATTGAAGAAGTCCGCGCCAAAGCCCGCGAGGCCAACCATCCGGAAGCGCTGCAGCTCGTGGAATTAGCGGCGACGGCTTATCGCGCCGCCGAAAATGCCGGCCAACAAAGCCAGCCGGGGAGGCCCCCGCGGAAATTGCGCCTGGCGTTTCAGTTGATCCGGACGGCGCAGTATTTTCTCCTGCGCGCGGAAACACTCATGCGTGAGTCTTCGACAACGAATGCAACCAATGCCCCGACGCGCGTCGCCGTTGATCAGCAACTGGCGCAATTGGAAAATTCGATTCAGGCGCTGCGCCAGGCGCCTGAACTGGACGATCCGGAATCCTGCCAGGCCGTTGCCACGCAAGCGATGGAGATGAGCAAGCGCGCGCAAGCCGCGCTCGACCGCGGCGAAACCCGCGTCGCGCTCGCGATTATTGAAGTCGCCAAGGATTTAATCGAACAATGCGTGAAAGGAAGGTGATTACACTGGGGTCAAAATGAGCGCCTCGGTCTTTTATCATATCAAAAGAACAAGTTTTTTTCCAACGGATTGAAGAACCCAACTGATTATCCGTTGGGTTTTTCTATCTATTGGAGATTAATTTTCTTTTTTTAAAGGACGTTGACTTGAAGGACTTTAACTGATGGAGGCAACCCCATGCGAAGTGTTCGTTATTTATTAGCTGCGGTTTTATTGTTCGGCGCCCTTTCCAATGTGGTCGCGCAAAATGACGCCAGATTGATCATCATGCCGAATGAGGTCAAGCTGGAGCCGGGACAGGGGCAGCGTTTTGAGGCCATTTTATTTGGCGCCAACGGCCAACCGCTCCGCATCGAAAAAGTCACGTGGTCGGCCGCGCCGGAAGAGTTAGGCAAGATCAGCGAAGACGGCTTTTTCATTGCGGGGCGCCAGGATGGTGAAGTCAAAATTTTGGCGAAAGCGCAATCCGGCAATGCGGTTTATGCCGGCGAAGCGCATGTTATCATCGGCAAGCCGCCGGTCTTACCGGTGCGAATTATCGTGGAGCCAGGTCGAGCCGTCGTTCCGCCTTTGGGAACGCAACAGTTTCGCGCCCTCGTCGTGACTCCGAATGCCAATCCCCAGCCGGCGACCCGCGTGAAATGGCAGCTTGTTCCGGAAAATTTGGGCAGGATCAGCGAGACCGGACTTTTTACCGCCGGCTCCAACGCGGTCGCGGGAGGCGTTATCGCCTTCGTCGAATTTAACGGCGCGGTCTATCGCGGCGAGGCGTGGGTCATCGTGTCACCAGCAGCGAGCGCGTCCATTGCCGGAAGCGTCAAAGATCAAAAAAGCGGCGAGCCGATTGCGAACGCAGTGATCCTGGCCGAACGCATCGGCGGCCTGCCCTGGTCGCAGCGCGCGCAAACCGATGACGCGGGCAATTATATTCTCGAGAATCTCATTCCCGGTCTCTACGTGTTGAGAGCGGAAGCCCGCGGCTATTTGCCGGAGTTCTATAATGAGAGAGATCAATTTGAGCAAGCCACCGTCGTGCAGGTCGTGGAGAATGAAGCGAAGACGGGAATTGATTTCACGCTCAGCCACGGCGCCACGATTTCCGGATTGGTGGCGGCGGAAAGCGACAATATGCCAATCGCCGGTGCGCATGTCGTCGCCATTCGGATTTTGCGGCCGGATATTAAGCATCACACCGTCACGGATGAAAACGGCAATTACGCTTTGATGGCGCTGCCGGCCGGCTCGTATGCCATCTTCGCCGAAGCTGCCGGTTACAAAAGCGAATTTTTTGACAATAAGCGCGAGCTTTTGCAGGCAGATCATGTTGACGTGAGCGACGAGCAGAATGTCGGCGATATCAACCTCCTGCTCGCCACCAGTAGCGCGATTTCCGGCAAAGTTGTTGACGCCACTACAAACGATCCGCTAGCAAAGGCGGTCGTGATTATTTATCCGCTGGTTACGGACAACACGAGGCCCCGGGTTTTGCTCACGACGCTGACCAACGAGAACGGCGATTATATCGCCAACGTCCCACCGGGGTTTTACGTGGTGGCGGTTGAAGCGCGCGGCTACCACAAGGAATTTTATGAGGAACAGCGCGAGTTTGTCAAAGCCACCCCAGTGCAAGTGTTTGCCGACCAGCACACCACCGGTACCGATTTTACTTTGGACAAATTGGCTGCGATTACCGGCCGAGTGACGGACCAGGCTACCGGCGATCCGATTGCGGGCGCGATTATTACGGCTTTTCCGGAACGCAATGCAGCCACGGATCCGGTGGCAAATGTGGATGATCTGGTCAGGCCGATTGTCGGCAGGACTGATGAGAACGGCAATTACAAGTTGGAAGGGCTGCGGCCCGGCAAATACTTCGTGCATGCCGAAGTGCGCGGCTATTTGGGCGAATTTTGGCAAGAAGCCGCGAGCCTCGATCGGGCCGAAGCCGTGGAAGTTCCCGCCAGCGGCAATGTGGAAGGCATTGATTTTACGCTTGAAAAAGGCGGTTCGATTGCCGGCCTCGTGGTTGATGCCGCGAGTAATGCGCCGATTGGCGGCGCGCTGATCCAGGTTTGGCCGAAAGGCAGCAACGCGGTGATTGCCCGCGGCGTGACTGGGCGCGACGGCAAGTATCGCATCGTGGGTTTGCGCACCGGAGATTACATCGTTTTCGCCAGCGCGCCGGGCTATAGAGGGCACTTTTATCAGGACGTCGAGTCGCGTGATCAGGCTACTGAGGTGCACGTTGAAGCGCCCAATGAAACCGCTGATATTGATTTCCATCTGAAGAAACCCGAGCCAACACGCGGCGGCATGATTGCCGGCACTGTGGTTTCCGAGGCGGACCAAAATCCCATACCGAATGCCTTCGTGTTAGCGATTCCAGTGAGCGCGCCGATTTCGAACCTGCCACCTTTTACGTTTGCGGATCAGTTTGGCAGCTATAAACTGGCTGTGCCCGCCGGCAAATACGTGGTCGTGTCCTGGGCGCCGCATTATCTCGCTGAATTTTTTGAGAATGCTGAAACTTTCCAAGGCGCAAAAATTATTGGCGTGGAAAACGGCGCGGTGTTGGATCATATCCATTTCTCCCTGAAGCCGGCCCGGCGCGGTCCATACAATGTTACCGGCCGTGTGCGCTACAAGAATGAAGACCGTGGCGCCGGGAATTTTGTGGTGCAAGCCATTGAAGCAGGCGCCGTGGTCGGCACGGCGGTCACCGACAATAATGGGAATTTCGTTTTGGAAGAAATGGCGGCCGGAGAATATCAGCTTGCCGCGACAGGTGTGACAGGCGTTTCGGAAGACGCGGCGACAGTGACGGTCGGCGCCGGAAGAAATAGCAGCAACGTCGATTTGATCGTGCCCGGCGCCACCGCCGTCGAAGAACCTGCGGTTGAAGTGCCGGCCACGTATGATTTGGCGCAAAATTTTCCCAACCCGTTCAATCCCGAAACCAGCATCAAGTATCAAGTGCCGGTACGGACGAATGTGAGCCTGCGGGTTTATAACGCGCTCGGCCAGGAAGTGCGCACGTTGGTCAATACTCTGCAAGATGCCGGCGTGTACAACGCGCTTTGGGACGGCAAAGACAACAACGGTCGCCAGCTCGTCACCGGCATTTATCTCGTGCGCTTGGAAGCGGGCGATTTCGTCATGACGCGCAAAATGGCTATGGTCAAGTAACCCAGTCGGCTCGACTGGGCCGTTGAGGTCAGTTGGCCTGAACGGAAATAAAACTTCATTAAGTTCATCTTAATGAAGACCGGCGCGAATGCTTGACCGCGAGGCGATCCCGCAGCTCGGAAGCTGCGGGATCGGCCTCAATCTCGTAGTGGAGTGTTGGATTGTTGGAGTAGTGGAGCAATGGAGTGTTGGAATGCCGGAATTAATGTAATATTGCAATCCAATACTCCAATACCCATTACTCCAGAACCCCATTAATTCATCAATCCAGTAATCCATCAATCCAACACTCCAATATTCCATCAAACCAATAATATAAATGATAAACAACTGGACTTGGGAAAAAGCCCGGCATTTGCTATTCCGCGCCGGTTTTGGCGGCAAGCGGGAAGAGATCGAGACGGCGTTGAGAAAAGGATTGCCTGGCGCAATCGATGAGCTCCTGAGCGGTCCCACGCGCGCCCGGCCTGAACCCCAATGGCTCGAAGAGGACAAAAAGATCGATCCGCGCGAGATTCGGCGCATGGGTGAGGAAGAAAGAAAGCTGCTGCAAAAGCGCAACAATCAACACACGCGCGAGCTGCAAGGCGGCTGGCTGCAATTCATGATTGCCGCGCCCACGCCGGCGGATATGCTGCACGAGAAGATGGTTTTCTTCTGGCACAGCCACTTTGCGACGAGCGCGCAGAAGGTTAAAGCCACGCCGTTTCTTTACAATCAGCTCAAATTATTCCACCAGCACGCGCTCGGAAATTTCGGCGATTTGCTGCGCGCCATCATTCGCGACCCGGCGATGCTGCGTTATCTCGACAACGATCAGAATCGCAAAGGTCAGCCCAACGAAAATCTGGCCCGCGAGCTGATGGAGCTTTTTTCGCTCGGCCCCGGTAATTACACGGAACAAGACATCCGCGAAGGCGCTCGCGCCCTCACCGGCTACAGCCTCGAGTCGTATCAATTTCGGTACCGGCCGTTTCAGCACGACGCCGGCAGCAAAACGATTTTGGGCCGTACCGGCAATTTCAGCGGCGACGATTTTGTTGAAATCATTCTCGAACAGCCGGCGTGCGCCGAATTTATGGCGCGCAAGCTGTGGGTTTATTTTGCCGGCGCCGATTCTCCTTCGACAGTTTTATCGAACAAACTCGGGGCGAGCGAAAATCCGCAAGAAGAAGTGATAAAAACGCTTGCCGGCAAATTTCGCGAAGCAAAGTACGACGTTAAAAAACTGCTGTGCGAAATCTTCAGCCATCCGGAATTTTATTCCGTAGAAGTGATGGGCACGCAAATCAAAAGCCCGATTCAGCTCGTTGCCGGCACGGCGCGCACGCTCGAGCTGGCGGTGAGCAACGCTGAGTTTTATAGCCGAATGTTGTTTACGATGGGACAGGTGCCGTATTTGCCTCCCAACGTCAAAGGCTGGCCCGGCGGCAGCGCGTGGATCGACACTTCACGCCTGGTTACTCGCTACACGTTTGGGGAAATTATTGCCGAAGGCAAAATTCCGGAGGAGATGGATCCACGCTCGCAAGGCGACGTGGATTTGCGCGATCCGAACACGACCGCAGAAGAGCGGAGGCTAAAATTGCAACAGCGTCGCATGATGCCGCCGCGCAATCTGCGCGTCGATTTTGACGCCGAAAAGTTTGTCGGCAGCGCCTCTTCGCCGGCTGAAATTATCGAGGCCATCACGCGCGTTTTGCTCGCCGTGATTCCATCTGCTGACGAGCGAAAAGTTTTAATCGCGAATTTGGAAAAAGCGCTGGCGCAAAAATCGCGCGAAGAGGCGCTGCAAAGAGCGGTGGGAGATGTGATGTTATTGCCGGCGTATCAGCTTTGTTAGACGGTTGGCTCGTTTGCCGGTTAGCCAGTTGGCCTGTTATATAGCATTATTCTGGACAAACTGGCACAATCGCGAAGATTTTGAATTATCAATTTTGCCGAAAGCAAAAAAATGTCAACCTTAAAATCCAATTTCCACACCCGCCGCGAATTTTTGAAAAAAAGCCTCGGCCTCGTTGCTGCTGCGAGCACCGTGCCGACTTTTCTGAGCCGCACGGCGTTTGCGCTCGCCAATCCTTTTGACACGCCGCTCGTTGGCGCCTCACGCGATAACCGCATTTTGCTCGTGGTGCAATTGGGCGGCGGCAATGACGGCGTGAACACCGTTATCCCGTTCGGCCACGACGGCTATTATCGCGCCCGCCCCACGCTCGCCGTGCCCGAGGAGAAAGTTGTTCGCCTCAATGAGGAGATCGGCTTGCACCCGAGTCTCGCGCCGCTGAAAGCGTTGTATGATGCCGGCAAGTTGGCGGTCGTGCAAGGCGTCGGCTACCCCAATCCCGACCGCTCACACTTTCGCTCGATGGAAATTTGGCAAAGCGGGATGGTCGAAGATTTTGAGAGCACCGGCTGGATCGGCCGCATGTTCGATCACACCTGCAACAATAAACATCTCAAAGAACCGTGCAGCCCGACGCTGGCGGTGAGCATCGGCGAAACATTGAACCCCGCGATCAAAGCCAACAATGCCGTTGGCGTCGCCTTGCGTGATCCCGAACAGTTTTACCGCATGACACAAGTGTATGCCAATTCCGATATTCCTTCAGAAGAGATAAAAAATAAAATCGGAACTTCGCCGCTCGATTTTCTGCGCCGCACGGCGATGAACGCCGAGCTTTCGGCGGATCGCATTCGCCGCTCCATTCGCAGCGTCCAGAGCAAAACCGCATATCCCGCCGATCCCTTTGCGCAAGGCTTGAAGCTCATTGCCGCGATGATTGCCGGCAACATGGATACGCGCGTCTATTATATTTCGCTCACTGGTTTCGATACGCACGCAAACCAAGCCGGCGTGCACGAGCGCTTGTTGAAGATTCTCGCCGACGGACTGGCCGCATTTCAAAAAGATCTCGAGGCGCTCGGAGTGGCGGAGCGCGTGCTCGGATTCACTTTCTCGGAATTTGGCCGCCGCCTCGCGGAAAACGGCAGCCGCGGCACCGACCACGGCCAAGCCGCGCCGATGTTCGTCTTTGGCCATTCCGTGCAAGCGGGAATCGTCGGGCCGCATCCTTCTTTGGAAAAACTCAACGACGGGGATTTGGCCTTCCATACTGATTTTCGACATGTCTACGCCACCGCTTTGGAAAAATGGCTCGGCGCGGACTCATCCGCAATTTTGGGACAAAAGTTTATTCTCTTGCCACTGGTGAGCTGAGCACCGTTTCTTGCCAATCCGCTTGAGAGAGGCACGATGGGCCGGAATTGAGAGAACGTTCTCTTCTCAATTTCCGGCCAGTTGTTTCAGGATTTCGGGCAATTTCATCGCCGTCGCGATTTGCGCCAGTTCTTCAGCCGAAACGATGAATACCTGCCGGTCGTTGCGGATTTCCGTTCCGCGCGGATATTGCGGCGTGCGCGCATCTGAAAGCCGTGTCATGCCGCTGTGCTTGTCACCTTTTTACGGATTACGTTTTACGACTCACGCCATTTTCACTCGCGCCATCCGAAACTCCCGCGCCGCTTGCAAATATGCCACGATCAGCTCATGCGGTTTCTCAGGAGTTGAAGCGAGCTGCGGAACGAACGAGGTCGCAGCAAAGAAGCGGTGCTTGGGCAGCTCAATGATTCTGCTTTCTCCAGCTTCATCGACGCCCACGACTTTCATTTCCTACCCCTCGAACACAATGCGGCTCTGCGAATATTGCTAATTTAACAGTATCGTAATGGTCTGCAACCGGCGAGCAGAAATCCATTTGAACATTTTCAGGTTCGCGGTGTCTATGTCCTTAGTTTTCAGACAAACTGAAAAACGGGTCCTGCGGGCAGCATCAAAACAAAAAAGTTAGAATTTTTCTAACTTTCGGTCAACATTGGCTCAATGCCGAAACCCATCTCAATTCAAATCGGAGGCACAACATGAAAATCTCTTACACTTGGCGAATCGCCTTGAGCTTGGCCCTGGCGCTGGGCTTGACGGCACAAGCTGCCCTGGCTTTTCCCAAATCCGACAAAGGCGAAAAGAACGACTGGCCCAACTGGCGCGGCAGAAACTACGATGGTGTCGCGCTGACCAAGAACGTCTTCAATTTTAGCAAAGGCCATGGCTTAAAGGCCGCATGGAAAAAAAAGCTGGGCTCGGCTTATTCCAGCATCTCCATCGCCGATGGCCGCGCCTTCACCATGTTTTCGGATAGTACTTTCGACTATCTTATTGCCTTCGAGGCCAAAAGCGGCGCGGAACTGTGGAGGCACAAAATCGACTCCACCTACATCGGTCATGACGGCTCACATAACGGTCCAAACTCCACTCCGCTTATTGATGGTGATATTGTTTACGGTCTCGGCCGCAAAGGCCAGTTATTTGCGCTGGAAGTGAAAAGCGGCAAAAAGCTCTGGGAGACGCATCTGGTTAAAGATCATCACGGCCTCGAGCCATTTCACGGGTTCACCACTTCTCCAATCGTTCAGGACGAAATCCTGGTGCTCGAAACCGGAGGAACGAAAACCAACGCGATCTCGGGATTCGACAAAAACAGCGGCAAATTGCTTTGGGCGACCGGCACCGATACGGTCAATTATCAGTCTCCCATTTTCGTGTCGATTGCGGGACAGCCGCAATTGCTTTTCGCCGGCGACAAGTACGTTTATGGCCTTGACCACAAGTCGGGGAAGAAGTTTTGGGAATTTAATCACAAGAACCAAAACCAAAGCCTGACGCCGGTCGTTGCTGGGCCGAACCGGATTATGCTCATGGCCAACAACGAGTCCATGCTGGTTGAAGTGAGCAAAGAGGGCGACAACCTTCAGACTCGGGAACTCTGGAAGAGCCGCGAGCTAAAACAAACGCTGACGCCAACGGTTTATCACGAGGGTTATTTGTACGGCTATAGCGGCTTCTTTCTGACCTGCGTTAACGCGACTACGGGTGAGAGGGCTTGGCGCTCGCGTCCACCTGGCGATGGCTTTGTCATTTTGGTCGATGGGCATTTGGTGATCATGACCAAAACCGGCGAGCTTCACATCGCCGCCGCGAGTCCGGCCGGTTATGAAGAAAAGGCCAATATCAAGCTCTTTGATGGTTTAACCTGGACGCCGCCGAGCTTTGCTGAGGGCCGCATCTACGCGCGCAGCTTGCAGGAGATTGCCAGCGTCGAAATCGCGCCGGCAACGCAGCTCCTCGCGGTGACGCGGACCGTGCCGAAGCTGCACGCGCCCAATTCGGCGTTTGCCCAGTCCCTCCGAAAAATCGAAAACGCCCAGGACAAGAACGGCGCGATCGATGCCTTCATGAAAACGCAAACCTCTTTTCCGATTATCGAGGACAACAAATTGGCGCATTTCGTGTATCGCGGCCAGGTTGAAGATTTGGCGATCATGGGAGACATGTTTGATCTCGGGCAACAGTCCGTGATGTTTCGCGTACCCGGCACGGATTTGTATTACTACACCATCGAAGTCGAGCCGGATGCCCGCTTGAACTATCGCTTCGTCAAAAATTTCGAGCAACGGATTACAGACCCGCTTAACCCGGTGAGCGCAGGCGGTTTCTTAGGCCGGTTTTCGGAGCTGGCGATGCCCAAATTCAAGCGCCCCACGCACCTCGATGAGCCAACCGGCGCGCGCGGAACGATAGACAGTTTGCAATTCGAGAGCAAGGTTTTCGCCGGCTCGCGCGCGCTGCAAATTTATCTTCCTTCCGGTTATGCCAATTCGAGCAAGCGCTATCCCGTCGTCTATGTCAATTACGGCCAGCAAGCTTTGCGAATGGGTAAAATGGCCAACACACTCGACAATCTCATCGGCAAAACCATTGAGCCGGTGATTGCCGTGTTCATCCACGCACCGAATAGTTTCACCGAATACGCTCGCGCGCAACGCGATAAATACGCAGAAATGGTGGCGCAGGAGCTCGTTCCCTTTATCGACGCCAAATATCGCACGCTGACCAGGCCGGAAGCCAGAGCATTCATGGGCGCCGATGAGGGTGGCTATGCTGCTTTCTATGCCACCTTCAAATATCCCGGCACTTTCGCTCATGTTGGCGGGCAATCGACGCACTTGTTTCCGACGGAAAGCGAGCCGCTCAAGAACATGATCAAAGCCTCGAAGAAACTCGATTTGAATATTTATTTGGATTGGGGCACTTACGACCATCGCACCACCGGCAGCTTCGATTGGGCCGAATTCAACAGCGCTTTCGCAAAAATGCTGGAAGAACAGGGATACAAGATCAACGGCGGGCAAGTTCACGACGGCTTCGACTGGGCAAGCTGGAGGACCCGTACCGATCGCGTCCTCGAAACCTTTTTCTCGCTGGCAAAGAAGGTCAACTAAAATGCGATTTCAAAGCCAACTTCGCAACAAGCTTGCGTGATTGGCTGATCATAGCAAAAAGGGAGATGCCATCCGTCAACAACGCGGATGGCATCTCCCTTTGTCTTTATCGAGGCCTTAAGCTTGCAATCGTTTTAGCCCTTGACCAAGCCGACCGCATTGCCTTCCGGATCCTGAAACATCGCGAACGTCACCATGTTCGGAATTTCCGTCGGCGGGACGATGGTTTTGCCGCCCATGCTTGCGACCTTTTTCAAAGTGGCCTCCAAATCCGGAACCTGGACGTAAAACGTCACATACCCTGGCGCGCCCTCTGGCGCTGAGCCAACGCCGCCGCCGATGCTGCCTTTTCCCACCTCGGTGCCGTTAGCAACGGCGTTCACTAAGCCGTAATTCATCGGGTTATCGGCATTGATCTGCCAGTCAAACAATTTGCTATAAAAGCCCTGTAGCTTCTTGGGGTCCTTGCCCGTGACTTCAAAATGTACAACCGGTGCTGCTGCCATCATGTACCTCCTTTGGTTTTTGGTTAATGCGAATTACTGTTTGCCAGTTGGCCCGTTCGCCAGTTAAACGAGCTAACAGGCAAACCGGTTAACTTATTTTTTAGGTTTCCACAAACCGATAATATTCCCATCCAAATCCGCCAGCCACGCGAAACTGCCTTGTCCGGGAATCTCGACCGGCGGCACGAGCGCTTTGCCGCCGAGTTGATTGGCTTTGTCAAGATAAGCTTGCAAGTCATCCACCTCGACGTAAACCGTGACGTAGTTGTGCGGCTCGTGCCCAAGCGCGGTGATATGGCCTTGTATTCCTGCTTCACTGCCGGTGTTGATCAATGTGGCTGGGCCTTGAACATTAATTTGCCAAGCAAACAGCTTTGCAAAAAACTCCTGCGTTTTCTGACTGTTGCGACAGCCGATCTCAAAATGCACGACGGGTTTTGCCATAATCTTCCTCCTCGCGCTAAGGGGAGTGTGGACTTTCTAGTCCACACATTTCCCATTTTTCATAAAACTTTTGACACCGCCTTAGACGAAGCAAAACCTGGGCGCAGCGGTTTTTAAAATTGTTAAAAACCTCCTGCCCAAGTCCGGCTTCATTATCAAGACGAGCGAGAGCCTCAAAAATCGACAAAAACAATGTCATTCATAATGGATTCCTTTTTGAATTCAAGATAGTTGCTGGCAACAAACAGGATTCCTCCAGAATGACATTTTTCTCTCACATCGAGCTATTCGTGCTATCCGCCTGGCTCACCGGCGTTTCAATTTGCGCTTCGCTGACTCTCTTGAGATTCGCCAAGCCTTTCTCGCACGTCGGCCCGAGCATGCCCTCCATGAAAAGGCCGAAAACTCTTTCAACCGGATAACCCAGATTGCCTTTAATCGTCCATGTCACTTTCGTGCCGTTGGCGGCTGGTTCGAAGCGCCAATTATCCGTCGCGACCCATGGCTGCGGCGCCACGGATACCATTTTTGAGTGAATGGATTGGTTCGGCACGAGTTCTTCAACTGTCAAGCTGCCGGTGCCGATCTTTTCACCTTCCCAATTCCATTTCGAGCCGATAGTTCCGGCGACGCCGCTGAAAATGGATTTGGCGCTCGGCTCCTGCTCGGTGAACGGATCCCATTTCGGCCAGTTCGGCAGATTCGCCACCAGCGCATAAACCACTTCCGCCGGTTCGTTGATTTCGATGGTGCGCTCGACGCTATAGCTTGACGGCAAGATAGCCGTAACGATCAAGAACAGCGCCGCGAGCCCGCCGATGATGATGCCGATGATTTTTAGGGCTTTCATTTGTTTCCTCCGCAGATTTGAGTTTGATGAAGCTAAATGTTTTTTCCTGGTTTGAAGCCAGCCAGCGCTTCGGCTTGCACGTTCCTATAAATTCCATTAAACGTTCTGTTGTTTTTCTTTACGTTTATATTTGCCGACACCTCAATTTTAGGCGATTTCTCTTTCATATCTGTTCAAGCGAAATTCATCCGGTCCCAAAACGGTCGAAATGTTTTTGTAGTCAAACGAGCTGCCGTCCGGCTGCACGAAGGTCAAATTGACCTGAGTGGTCTTGTTATTTCACTGCATTCGACGAAAGACCTGATGATTTCCGGGCTTCAAAGTTTGGGCCTTGAATGCGGTAATAATTTTCCGCGTTTCGCTCGTTGCGGTTTCCCGCCCAGGCAAAATAAATTTTTTTCAGTCCGGCGATTTTTGCTTTGTCGAATTGTACGCGCGCGATCGCCGCTTCGAAAACGCCCGCGTATTCTTCAATCAACTTGAAAAAGAGTGCGCGTTGGTTTTCAGCCAACCCGGAAATCGGCAACCCCATGGGTTTGTCGAGTATGAGGTTCTTTCCTTCGCTGATGACCAAGCTTGGCGAGACTCGCGCAGCAATGACGGTGCGCGTGACTTGTTCTTGATTGAGGCTGTTGACAAGCTCTCGCGCCAAATCACGCCTCGCCACCAGCAGTTTATATCCGGCCTCTTGCGGATCGCCGGCCGGCAAAGTTTGCTCCGCGCCGAAAAATGCCGGCATGCAGGAAATCAGCTTATTGTCAACATAGGTGAAATGAAGCGATAAATGATGGCCGCCGAGGCGCCAAGCCCACTGATTGCTTATGCCCGGCTCTCCATAAATCGCCATCCAGAAATAACCCGCTCCCAAGCCCTCTTCGTGTTTGGCGAGTACATCCTGATCCGACATGATCGCCTTTGCGCTGGCGAAGCCCTTCTCGCTGAGAACGCTTTTGAGCATCGCATCGACGATCTGGCGCTGTGAGGCGGACATGTCTTTGAGTGCGAAGCCTTTGCGAGCCTGTGGAGATCGCGCCCACGTCAAGCGCTCGGGATCGTCATAAGAGAATAAAGTTTTGGCGCGTTCTTCGACGCTGAGTGACGAGATAAAAGCCTGGAGATGAAAAAGACGATCATTGTCTTTCTCCAAAAATCAATGCCCCAATCGTCCCCATGTCCCACCATGATTGATTCTGATTGAATCCCGCCCAGATGTGTTGGTTCTTGCGATACGTCGTGCCGTCGTTATCGCTGATCCCTATGTCAAAACCGATTTTATATCCCGGCTGCGCGATGAGTTTAATTGTTGGCTGCATCGTTCGTGCTCCATTAATTCCAAAACCTCGCAATGACCATAAACAACGCGGCGTCTCCTTTATGATTGCAAAATCGCGCGCAGCGTTTTTAAGCTCACATTCCCGCCGCAAACTACCACCACGACGTTTTTGCCGCGCCACTGCTCGTATGTTTTGAGAAACGCTTTGACCGCCACCGCCGCTGCGCCTTCGATCAACATACGCTGCGTCTCTATAAACATCAGCATGGTTTCGCGAATCTCTTCTTCCGTGACGAGAACAGACTCGTCAATAAGCCGGTAGCACGGATCGAAGGTGATCGCATTCGGCTCAACGCCGCCCGCCGTGCCGTCGGAGAGTGTAGGCAGCGAATCAATCTCTAAAATGCGTCCGGCTTTCATCGATTCGATCATCACACAAGAATTTTGCGGCGAACAGGCGATGACTTTTGCCGATTCAAAAACGGATTTGAGATAACCAGCGACGCCTGCCATCATACCACCGCCGCCGAGCGCCACAAAAACCGCATCGATGCGATCAAGCTGGCGCGCTAACTCCACCGCGATGGTGCCTTGGCCACTGATCACTTGCGGATCGTTGTAAGGCGAAACATAAACCATCGCGTTCTGTTCGGCATATTGCCGAGCGAAGATTTCGGTCTGCACTGAATCCTTGCCATGCACGCGCACTTCGGCGCCCAAGCGGCGAATCGCCTCGACTTTGGTGGGTGAAGCTGCTTCCGGAACAAAGACAATCCCTTTCATCTTCAAGGTGCACAAACCAAAAGCGACCGCGGCGCCATGATTTCCCGTCGAAGCCGTAACGACGCCTTTGTCGCGCTGTACCGGTGTGAGCGCCAGCAGCTTGTTCATCGCGCCGCGCGCTTTGAATGAGCCGGTGTGTTGTAGATTTTCCAGTTTTAAAAAAACCTGACAGCCGGTCATTTGGCTCAACGCCGACGAATACTCCAACGGCGTTTCTTTGATGTAGTGGCGAATTCGTTGTTCGGCTCTGAGCACTTCCTGGATGAGGTTCATTCTCGTTCTCGGTTGATCAAGGTCAGCACAACCATTTTTCGCGCGTTGTAAGTCACAAGCAAAAGCAGAGAATAATATAGTAAAGTTCAAAAGATTGTCAAAAACATTTTGCATGATTCAGATTTTTTGTTATATTTCAGCGTAGAGGCATAAAACAAAGGCCTATGACGCAAAAAGAAAAACGTTGCGATTGCCTTGGGAGAATATTATCTTTTGGGAAGCAAGTCGAGGAGGAGCTATGTTCGATCTAACAAAATTCACACCGACACGCAAAGCTGAATTCGAACAACTGGCGCGGGATCGCAAGGAAGATTTTGAAGCGTTGCGGGAAAGGGCGCGGTGGACGGCGTCGGTTTACATGGGGCCGTACATCGTGGAAGCGCGGCTCAAATTCAAAATCTGTGAAGCGCTCAAATTAGAGCAGTTGCCGGCAGTTTTGAAAACACACAATTTACTTGCTTTGGTTATATTTGCCGGCCTGCTCGATGAGCTTAAGGCTTTGCCGAAAGTTTTTAACAACTTCAAAAAGGTTAATCGCCTTCACGAAAATATGGTGTGGCGCTATCAAGTTGCCGATCCGGCGCATCAAGTCTATTCAAAGAGATTGCACAATTGGTTTTTGATCCAACCAATGGAGTGATGATATGGCTGGGACTGTAGCTGTCAGCAAAAAACTTCTCGACCGCTTGCGCGCTGCGTTCAAGCGTTACGGCGCTGAGGTGTTGGGTGATCCTGATATAACCGTCAATTTCTTTCCAACCGAATTTGAAGAATTTTTGGCGTGCTTTTGACTTCACCCAAATTTCAAAGCATGTCGGATGCAGAACGGCAAGACTCGGTTTGGGATTATCTGAGCGCCGATCCTGAAATTACCAGCGAAGACCTTTTCTACGTCGCCCAGATCGCCACCGAGACGGAAGCCGTTGAGTTTATCTGAACGACGTGGATATGAAAGACTGGAGAAATTGTGATGCGGTTGAGCGTCACCCGGACAGGGTCAGTGGAGCCCGGGTGTTTCGTGGAACCCGGGTTCCCGTGGCCGCGCTCTTCGAGAATCTCAAAGATGGCGCCTCCATTGAACAGTTTCTGGAATGGTTTCCCGGCGTCGAGCGATCACAGGTAGAAGCTGTTCTCAATTACGAAGCGATGACATTGACGGAATCGGTCCGTTTATGAAGATTCTATAGTGCTGCTTTCGACTTCATGGCCACATATTCGAATGCGAGTTGGCGATATTCAAGCTGCTGTTGAGGCGATAAACCTCGGTGAATACAAAGAGATTCCCATTTGAGACACGTCTGTTCAGAAAATGCTTGCTTTTTTCAGCCTAAAATTGTGATATTACGCCGAAAATTGGAAAGCTGTTTTTGATCGATGCGATGAGGGAAGTCCAACCCATTGCCGTGAGAATGCGTGTGAAAACCATGAAACGGGAGAAGACCGAAAAATCATCCGGGCTCAAACATTACATTCATGTTGACTTTTTGCTTGCGCGTTTGGCTGCGTCTTTGTAAATTTAATCAATAAAGAAAAAACTGCATTACTCAAGCTTCGTCTCAGTTTTCAATATTTACTTAAGATCAGATATAAGGCCGATTACGGTTTTGATAAAGACAGTGATATGCCTGTATCGCAGGCTCTTTGGCGTGATGCTAATCGGCTTATAAAAATGTTGACCAATTTAATTAAACGAGGTGTGCTATGAACACCCAACACGCAGCGACGCAAAATAAAAACCACGAATTGTCAAGCGTACAATTGAAAACTTTCAAAAAATTTCAGCGCAGGTTGAACGACGAGATTTCGGACTATCGCATAGCCTGGGTTCGTCCCTACAAAGAAAATATAATTGAAATCGGCCTGGAATCTCAAAAAAAGATCGGCTACAGAAAAGGCCTTCAAGCGGTCAAGTTGGCTGTTGAGGTCGAAGACGAAACCGGGGTGATCATCATTCTGCGTTGAATCCAATGTTGGGGACAACCTTCGAGTGGTTTCAAGCTAAAATCGCAGGGCTTGTGGCGGCGTGGGAATCTGACATAGCCGCGCTTTTGTGTTGTGAGGAAGAGACGAGGGAAGTCCAATCCAATCCATTGCCGTAAGGTTCCGTGTGAAAACCATGAAACGGGAGCGGGTCGAAAGATTGAGTGTGTCCGCTTTCTATCCTGGCAATTTTCACGGAGAGGGTCTTCTTTAAAGGATTCTCATTTTCTTTCAAAAAACTTACGCGAACGTTCGCGAAAGGCGGTATTTTATCGCAAATTTACCACGGCTGAAAATGAATTTTCTGTCGTCGAATAAGCGTTAATCATTTCTGCACACACTGAGAACTACATCAAACCAACACTGAAAGGGAGATTACCTGCCATGGCACTCACCGAACAGTCAGAGCTACGCGACGTTCGCGGCATCAGTGAAACCGAAAAGGACTTAATCAAAGCATTTATGCAGGGCGCTGTTTACTGCTGAGTCAAGAATCGCCAAGGGGAACCGTTCGCTGTCCGAGATCTGATGGGCGGCGAGAATTTTGAGTGGAAAGGTACCCCACTCTACGTTCTCTACCAAAAACACATTGCCAATGGTAAGAACCACGAATCGGCGGTTGAGTTTGCAGCCAAGGATTTAGGATGGCTAGTGAAGGCAGTTCTTAAAGAGGACAAACGGACATTCGAGGTCGTAAAGATTTGGGCCAATTCCTATCGCTGGATCGGCAATGAACCATAAAATGACCACAACCCAAACGACTCATCAGAGCAAGAAGTCCAAAAGCACTCCACTGACGCTTTGAGCTACGCCCGTTAAATCCACTATCCAAACACCATAGTTTCTGAAGTTGCTCGCATTTCTCTCGAATGATCATTTTCCTCCAAAAATCAGCGCCCCAATCGTCCCCATGTCCCACCATGATTGATTCTGATTGAATCCCGCCCATAGGTGTTGGTTCTTGCGATACGTCGTGCCGTCGTTGTCGCTGATCGCCACGTCAAAGCCGATTTTATATCCCGGCAACGCGATCATCTCTTTGAGGTTCGTGAGCGGGTAACGGCAAATCAGATGGTAACCGGTTTCCGTGCGATGAAAGTACGTCTCCGTATTGGGAACGAGCAACGGTTTTGGCAGCGTGGGGCCGCCGGCGCCGCCGCCTTGCCATTTTTCCGGACCGAACTCGGTGCGGCGATATTCGGCCATCGACAAATGCCGGAAAAGTCCCGGCGTCGGCGGATCGTAACCTTGATCGGAACCGGTACGGGTATCCAACACCACTTCCATGCAATCGGTGTCCCACGGATAGCTCATCACCGGAAAATCCCACGTCGTCACCACCACGTTATCTTTCACTTCGGCGCCGACATAGAGATAATTGTCGTCATACATCGCGTAAATTTTTGCGGACAAATCTTCCGGCCCGGCCCACGGCTGATTGCCCAGCAACAGTTTGCAAACTTGATTCGCTTGGTCAATCACCATTGGATTGGCCGTGTTCCAGCCGTCCCAACTGTCATCCAATGCCGGCGCCGAGTTGGCGAAATGCGCGACGCCCACATAAAAGTCACGGATAATTTCGGTTTTAAAATTCTCTGTGGTAATTTGCAATTGGATAGGATAGAGTTGCGCGTTGGCTTTGTAGCCAGTCAATTGGATGGGAATCGTCAACCAGCGTGTCTCTGCTGCAGCCAAATCAATCGTGGCTTGCGTTTCTCCGGAAATTTCCCACGCCGGATCAGCCACAAGCTGCGTGGCCACTTTGAGGGCACCGGAAGTCTGATTCACTAACTTGATTTCGAGTGTCTCTTTCTTGCCATTCGGCAGCCGCAAATCGGAGGCAATTGGCGCGGCGACGCCGAAGGTTTTCTTGATTTGGGTTTGTCCAAAACTCAACGCGACATCAAAATTCACCGGTGGCGCGTCGTTGGGAACAGCGATGGGCAACATGAATGTTGCCACTCCGTTAGGCGGAATGCTTTTGCTCTCCGACCGAATGCCATTGAGCCAGCGAACATTTTGCTGATTCACTGCGGGAAAAGTTTGGCGCTGCACCGGACCTTTGTTGAGCGCTTTCAAATTCACCACGCCGCCCCACCACGTAAGCTGGCTTTGCACACGCTCGGACCAATCCGGCGAAAGCGTGAGCTGCACGCGACCCGTCACGGCGCGATCGGTGGGATTCCAGACGCGCACTACGACATTATTTTTCATGCCCAGAAAAAGCGTGGTGTCTTCCGGAGCAATCACGACACCAGAAGCTTGCCGCAGCACGACGAAGTCACCGGTTCTTTGAAACGGCAAGGACTTTCCATTGGACTCGACGCGGGTGATATTCGGCGCCCAAATTTTCACTTGGCCAAAATGCTCGGGCAAAACCACGACGAGCTTGTCATTTTGCCATTCACCTTCAAATTGCGCCAACGCCAAATCACTCGCCATCAACGCCATGCCGCCGGCGTTGATTTCACGCACGCCGAAACCGGAGAGCCGCAGCGGTTTGTCATTGGCTTGGCGCAAGCTCCAATAAATCGAGCGATTCACGTCGGCATAAAGCCAATCTTCGCCGCCGGCGCGTTGAATGCGATACATATTTGGCTCAGCACCCTTTTCAAAATTCGTTACGCTGGGCGCTTGGGCATACGCCTGAATCAAATGCGCAAAACGCGTTGCGTTCGTGAAGCGGCGGCTCATCAACATCGGCACCGGACTTTGATCCTTCACCATTTGTTTGTAAAATCCGCCGTTCGGCGGCGTCATCGCTTGGAAAACTTTTGTTTGAAGCTCACCAATGCCTTGAACACTCAGCCTCTTGCCATTGCTCATGGTAAAAACGCCGCTCCACGGTCCATCGGTCTCGCCGGCATAAATCTCGGTGAATTGATCGTATCCCGGATGACCCGGCTGCAAGCCGAAAAGATCGCGCGGTTGTTTCTCCAATTTGACGTCGCTGATTCTCAACTCGCCAAAACTGTGCAACGGCCAATCGATCAGACGTTTGTCCGGAGATTTGATATCGAACAAATCGACAAAATAATCGCCGGCTTGCAGTAACGTGCGGGTCAGCTTGGCGCCCGGATAGGCCGTCTCCGAGCCGCCGGAGGTCACCTGAAAATTCGGCAACGCACCAAAAAATTTTCCGTAGCCATTCGTCCACGTTTGGCTGGTTTGATCGAGTACGACGGTGTTGTGCGCGATGGTTTGGCGATACCACAGTTGCAGATTGGGGTTGAAATACATCTCGTTGAGCGGATCGACAATCCAATTTTCGCCGAGCGCATAGTAACCCAGTTGCAAGCGATCGGGATGGCCGTGCTCGCCGCCCATGATGCCGTAATCCAAATACAAGTAACGCCGCTCATCGCCGGCGCCGTGGCGCAGAATCGCAAAACCGTTGCCTTCAAGATCGAAACTTTTTTCCGGATAAATCTCCATCTTTACTTCCGGCAATTCCGGCGCAAGATTGAACATGGTAATCGGCGAGCGCTTTCTGCCCAGTCCCGATTCTTCGGCTACAACCTGGGTGCCGCGCTGCACATTCGTCGTATTCAACAGCGCGAGATATTGGGGATCTTTGTAAATCGCATAGCCGATCTCATAAAAAGTTGCATACTCCAAAATATTGCCGCCACCGCTGTCTTTAGTGCGCGGAAACTCAAAGTTCGGTTTGATCAGCTCGAACGGCACGTCGAACATCTTTTTCATCGTGCGGCCGGCAATTTCTTTATGATACAAATTCATCCCGTTGTGGCGCGCCATCTCGGCGAGATGAATCATGCCGCGCAACGCGACGTAATGATAACCCGACCACTCCGGCCAGAATCCGCTTTCCGGCAGCGCTGAGCCAAGCTGCCAATAAAAACCGTACTCACCGTTCAGCGCAAAGTCGATGAGCTTCCGGTCATTGTACAAAAATCCTACCGCGGCCGAGACGTTGTTGTACCACAGTTGGCGATTCGACGCCGACTCTGGAAATTTCTGTGTGATCTCCGCCAAGGGATAAAAAAATTTTTCTTTGAGCTTTTGATGATCTGCCGGCGTGAAGCCTTTGTAGTTGTAAACGAGATCATAACCATACGCCATGTCGACGCCCCAAAACGATTCGGAGAGGGTGCCGAAGAAAACATGCGCCGGCCCGAGAATGGTGTTGGCGGTCGGGTACTGCAAATACAGGTCGGCGAACTGCAACAAAATTTCACGCGCGGCCTCGGCGTACTTTTCGTCTTCGTAAACCTGATACAAAATTCCCATCCACACCAAATGGCTTGCCAGCAGGCGATTATACCAGCCCGCCCAGGCCGAATCGTATTTGCCGCCGGAATAAACCTCGTTCGTATCTTTCGGACAGCGATGCTCATAAGGCCGAAACTCTTCGTAGAGCAGTTCGACATCATGTTTCGGGCAGGTATACATTTTGTATTGATAAATCTGCTTCACCGGCGAGACGAAGATGGGGCGGTGTTGCAGGAAACGGTCAATCTCGGCTTGGTGCTCGTCGAAAAGCTCACGGTACCAAGCATAATCTTTGAGCCATTGCTTGGCCTTGGCGACATCGCCGGCATCAGCCATCAGGCGAGGATGATCAAAGGACGCGAAAGCTTGATTCATAAGGAGGAAAAATAAAATGAGGGTGAGCAGAACCGGGGCAATGAAATGTGGTTTAGCCAAGTTGTTTCTCCTTTCCTTTGGGTGCGGGTAATAATCTACACAAGCCGCCGTCGCTTGTCAAGCGCAATTTTTTTTCAAGTAACCCCGATAGTAACGCAGAGATTACGCCGGCGAGTAATGCCAAGTCACGGGTTGAGAAAAATGTCATTCTGGAGGAATCTTTTTTTAAACTAGCACCGTGCTTGATTGTAACAAGATGCTTAGCATGACATGTTAATCGCCCACCAATAATTGAGCGCTTACACCGGCGGCTGAAAATATCTTGACTCGTATCAAATGTTGTTTATATTGGTCTATTCACGAAAAGGAAAAAATGCTCTATCTCCACAACCATGATCTGACCGTCGCGGTGCTCGATCCCGTCGCTGATCGTGATCGTCTCGGGCCGCGGTACTGCACCGGCGGTTATATTTACCAAGTCGAAGATGCGGTGCACGGCGCGCTTTTTTCCGGTCCGGAATTTCCGGCGGAGCGGCCACTCGCCGCGAACGGGCAAGGACTGCCGGAAGTTTTTCAATTTACCCTTTATGATGACGAGCGTGAAATAGAACACGAGAAGCTCATCATCGGCGTGGGAATGGTCGATAAGCGCGATTCGGCTCAGCCGTATAATCTCTTTACGAATGCGTACACCAAGGAATTTTGTGCCTGGCGGATTGATCAAAATGAAAAGCTCATTCGCATGGAGACCGCACAAACATACAAAAAATGGTCATTTCAATTAATCAAAGAAGTCTGGCTGGTTAACAGAACGATCACGAGCTACACGCGCCTGCGCAATACCGGCGCGGCGCCGGTTCCGTTTCGTTGGTTCGCGCATCCTTTCTTTCCCCTCAATCCCAATTGGGAATGTTGCCAGTTTTTGATGCCGGCGAAACTCCCCGATAATCCGGCGTATTTTATTAATCCATCAGGATTGCTCGAAATGAATGGCAACTACAATTGGCGGGAAGGATATTTTCAGCTTTTGGAGAATTGTCAAGGCAGGGAATTTATGGCGATCCAGATTCATCCGCAGCTCGAACAAATTCACGTGACGGGAGATTTTCCGCTTTTGAAAGTGGCGATATGGGCGAATGACCGGACGTTTTCATTTGAGCCGTTTTATGAAGACCTTGTGCCGGTGGATCACGAAAAGGTGTGGGCGTTGTCTCATTATTTGTAAAAATCTTTTGCGAAGTCCGACTTGGGCGGCAGAATTTCTCTAAATTTGAAAAATCGTCGCGCCCAAGTCGGACTTCACTTCATCCTGGAGATCATGACCACCCAAAACCAACCCCAAATCTGGCCAGAGATTGAAAAGTTAATCGGCGAGCTTCCGGCGATTTCTACCATTAAGGCCGAACGTGGAACGCCGCGTTTGTTTGTCAACGGCAAGGAAGTTTATCCGTTGCTTGCCTGGAGCTGGGGACTGGTGGGAAGCGCACCTATTTTCAAACAGGCCGGAATCAATCTCTTGCACCCCATTCTCGGGTTGAATGCAGCCTGGCCCGAACCGGAAACATACGATTGGTCAGAATTTGATGATTTGTTTGCGCGTCTGCTCGCGCAGAATCCGCAGGCGTTTTTTATTGGACAGATTGTCACGAAGTGGCTTTTGCTTGGAAGGAAGTGGAGGGCTGGAATTCCGTGTATGTCGGCTCGGCGCCGCTGCCTGCCGAAATCTTGCGTTGGTTGGCCAAGCGCGCCGGAGCGGAGCTGTGGAGCACGAAACATGACATTGTGATGGCGACACACGAGGCGGCGATGATTGTGGCAACTTCAGAGGGCGAGCGGACCTTCACATTGCCGAAACCGATGGCGGCGCTCGAAGGTGATCAAATGCGCCAAGTCTACGATCTAAACATGGAAATGGGGAAGGTTAAGATTTTTACAAACACGATTAGAAAAGACTGAAGCTTTTAAATCACCAACGGATAAAAGCCGCCAACGGATTTTTTATGGTTGCTTGAGTGAAATATGCAACGCCGAAATCAAAGCCTGATCGATTGCTGGCAATCTACCTTGCGCCAGCTTGCCTAATCGGCGTGTAATCAAACTGCTTTCGAAGGAAACGCCGCGAGGACAATGTCTCCACGCTGGAAAAGTGGGCCACTCATACTGGTTCCCCATCGGCATCAGAGTAAAGGTCGGGTTCGTCCTTGAGCCAATCAAAAGCGCCGCCATGAAGAGCGATTTTCGTCATCTCGGCGGCGGAAAGGTCTTCATTCCTTTCAATAGAGGCCTTAGTTTGCCTGGATAGTTCGACGAGGGAATCGCCCGCCCGGCGTCGCAATTCCATAAATTCGTAAAATGGCAATATCACCTCGACAACTTTGCCGGAGGCATCATAAATGTACTTGCCGTGAAGTGGGACTGACATTGTTCTCCTCGCTTTAAAGTCTCATATAGGTTGTGTACAACTAAATTACCAAAACCATTTGAATTATGCAATAAGAATTTACGTCCAGAAGGAGATCAAAAGCCCGTTCTGCGCAGATTTTAATTTCACGAAGGCTTGGGCGTCATAATAATAAGGCTCGCCTTCTTCGTCAATCACACGCAAAAAACCTTCCGCCTCCGAGGCCGGATCAGGCAAGCATTCGTACATTTTCAGAGCAAATAAACTTATGCCTTGATATTCACCTGCATCAATACAGAGTGCAAAGCTTCTCTTCTGAAGGTCTTTAATACTCATAGTTTTGCTTTGTAATCAGTTCAAATTGTTCCATATCGTAACGCGGCTTTGGCCCCACATCCAAACCCTGGCCTGCGGCAGGGCAGGCTTAACCACAAAGGCACAAAGAACACAAAGAAAGTCCAATTGTTTTTTCTTTGTGAACTTTGTGTCTTTGTGGTGTAAAAATCTTCGCGGCCATGATAGTTTTTCCGGAATAATACTATAAAAGCATACTGAACTTGCATTGAAAAGTCAAGCAGTTCTTTGGCTTGACTCCTCCCGCCGTTTCCTCAAGATCGCCACCGCAACGGGGTAACAGATAAATCCCAGAATGATGCCGAACAGCGGATCCAGGGCATGATGATAACGGAGATAAACCGTGCTCACCGCAACGCCGGCAACGAGCGGGAAAAGGAAGTAGGATACTTTTCTGTTGTATCGCCAGGCGGCAAGCGACCAAGCCAATGCGCCGGCGACGTGCGAGGAGGGAAAGCAGCCGCCATGGATGGCGCCTTGCTCTTGCCCCTGCACCAGCCGGGTGAGCGAGGCAAAAAAATAACCGGTCGGCTCGGCGGCGGAATGCATGGCCGCCAGCCACGGCATCATGCGGGGACTGAGGGCCGGGAAAAAATAAAACAGCAGGAAGTTGGCAAAATACCCATACGCGATAAAAGCGAGCGGATAGAAAATTCGCAGAAACCGCAGAAAGCGGTTTTGTGGGCGCCGTTCACCCAGGCGAACAATTTCCAGGCCCGCTGTCACAAAAAAGAGATGAATCAAAAAATCGCGCCACCAATGGGGAACTTCCCAATGCAAGAATGGAAGCAGCAAATTGAGCAGTACCATATAGCCGAGACAATTGAGGTCGACGAGGCGAAAGCGAAGATGGTGATAGCGGTCAATCAAAAGCATGTTTAGCGAGCAAGTGAACGTTCGATTTCCCATTCTTCCCCCTGTTTGATCCGCTGGATCCGTTTCCAAAGAAAGAAAAGCGTAAGCGGATTGAGCCGATAAAACGGATAGAAGATTTCAGCAAAATGCCGGACTTTCATGCGAAAGTTCGACTTCACTTGTGCAAAAACAAAAGGCTCCCGAAGATGCACTCCGGGAGCCTCCTTCCTCCTCGCGTGAAACCGCGAAGCCGGACTTGCACACTTGCAGAGTGAAGTCCGACTTTTACGTTTTACGGCTTACGTTTTACGCTTTCACGTTTCAAAACGCCACATTGATCGAAAACCGATGGGTGTTGTCAAGAATGCCAAATTCGGTAAATGAATAGTCGAGCAGGAGTCGCTTTTGGCCCATCGGCACTTTGAGGCCGCCGCCCAAAGTTACGCCTTCCTCGGTTCGCGGCGCCTTGATCTCACGCTGGTCGAACTCGTTTCTCTTCTTGTCGTCCACACCGGAATAGTTGAATTTCCAGCCGCCGCGCAAAGCCACCAGATTGTTGAACGAATACTCGCCGCCGGTAAAGATCAACTGCTCGGCGTCCTGGGGCTTGGTGGCATCAGCCATAATCGTGACCGTGTGTTGATGGTTCTGAATCAGGTTGATGGAGCCGCCGATGCTGAAATTCAGCGGCAACGGCGCGCCGATGTCGAAGAACTTGAGGTCTTTGCCCAGGTTGTTGACTCGCGCGCCGATCGTGGCGTTGCGGAAGCCGAGCTTGTAGGTGGAGCCAAAGTCAAAGGCGAAGCTCGTGGCGCTTTCGGAATCGATGCTTTGGTTAATCATTTTCAAAGAGAACCCCAACGCCAGCTTATCGGTGAAGTTGCGAGCGTAAGTGACTTGCAAAGCCAGATCGAGGTAATTGTAAGTTGAGCCGGTTTCGCTGTCAAAGGGCTGGACCGAACCCAGCAGATAAGCTGGCACTACGTCCCGATCAGCCGGTATGTCGGATAAACCGAACGAGATAAAACCAACACCAATCGTTCCGAGGTTGCCAAAGTCGTGAGCAATGGCGCCGGCGTTGTGGCTGATGTCGGCAATCCATTTATTATACGTAAAGGCCGCCTGCCATTGATTGTTGGAAAGGGCGATGCCGGCAGGGTTCCAGAACATTTGGTTGACATCGCCGGTCAGCGAGGTTGCTGCCGATCCCAAAGCCACCGCGCGGGCGCCGACGCCGACTTTCAAAAACGCTGCGCCGGTATAGCCGGTCTTTTCCACCTGGCCAAAGCTCAAGCCGGCGGCCATGAGAATCAGCACGAGCACCGCAGAAATGCGTTTTATATGACTCATCTTGTTGCCTCCAAAAAATTCGCATGTTCACGTAGTCCCCGCCCCTTGTGGGCGGCTCTTGAAGTCATTAAATCGTGATTGCAATAGTGCCCCACAAGGGGGCAGGGCTACGAATTTCTACCTCATGATGGAAAAGTAACCGGTTTGCTTGCCGCCGGGATACTCGGCTACATAGATATACAGCCCGCTTTTTACTTCCTGCCCGTCTTTGGAGAACATATCCCAAAAAATAGTTCCATCGTTCGGATTTGTTCCTGAGAATTCCAGCACATCAATGACTTGTCCGGACACATCAAAGATGGTGAGACGCGTGTTGGTTGGCAGGTTAAGGAAAAGGAGCTTGTGCTCCAGGCCGGTATCAAACAATGCCTGTTTTTTATATGGGTTGGGAATCACCCGCACTTTAAGGTTTCCGGCGATCAAATCATTTGGAGCAGCCAATGGCGATTTCAAAATGAAATTCGCTCCGATGCCCTTTAACCCCGCAAGAGTCTTGGGATAAAAGGAGCTGGCAGTAGCAAAGTGATAGGTGCCTTCCCATAGGCCGGAACGACCATTCCAATTCGATTTGTAGGTTTCGAGGCTGGTATAAGGTAGCCCTGCTACCGTACCCGTCTCATTGTCATAGGCGGCAACGTAATACCAATAGGTGAAGCCGACCTGCAATTGGGCGTCCTCAAATGAATACTTGTACTGATTAGCATCCGAAGCCGTATTCAGGAAGCTGTTCAGATTAGCCTTCGGAATGATCTTGATGAGCCGATACGGGCCCCAGGCATTTGATTCCTGCACTCTATAAAAACTTGCCGAGGCACTGACGTTGGGGTTATTGGGCGCCCCGAAGGCGGCCAGTTCCGCATCGGTGGGGTTCTCTTTCGTCTGCTCATGATATCGATCTAACGTTCGCGTACCTAAAAGCCGGGAATCAAATCTCGGAAATGCACTTGACCGATAAACCTTATATCCGGCAAAGTCAGATGCGCTCTCAGCCCGGTTATCCCACTTAACGACGGAAGTCACTTGCCGGGTAACCTCCACTGTTGCATCCGGCGTGGGCGGCGGTTCCGGAACATTCCAATTATTTTCATAAGCCCACTGCGCCGCTCTGCGAGCCTGGCGCACGCCTTTAAGGCGAAAGCCGCCGTACTCGACGAGCACCAAGCTCATCGTCTCACCGACTTCGAGCGAAAACGGCCCGACGCCGACGTAGAAGTCGCCATCAAAGCCGTGGATGAAAGAATAACCTTCCTTCCAATCATCCTTCGAGTCGGGGTTATCCAACTCCCAATTTTGCGCATAAGTGTTATTGTATTTCATACTGCCATCAGGGCGACCGCGCTGACCGGCTGGCTTCTCAATGCCGACAAAGGACAGCGGATTGCCGACTTCGAAAGGCTTGGTCGTGTCAAAATAGTTGGGGTCGGGCGAAAGATCAAATTTCGTGCGATCCCAAATCTTGCCGCCATTCGCATAGAAAGAGCCCATCGACAGCACGTGATTTTCCCACGGATTGTGATCGTTATTGCCGTAACCTTTGCTCACCGAAGTGTACCATCCGCGTTGCGGCCCTTCTCCGACCGGTGGGCTATCATAAATGGTTTTCTTGTCCGCTTGTCCGAAGCTGCTTCCATTCGCAGGAAGAGCGCCTTGTTTCGCCGCAACCCACGTATGGCCGGCGTAAATATCCTGATACCATTGCCGTCCGGTCATGGTGTTGCCCAAAGTGCGGGTGCCATCAGCGCCCCAAGTGGCCGTGGCTTGCTTGCCGGAAGACGTCGTGAACGTCTTGGTTTGCGTCAGCGCTGCCGGCGCCGGGCCGGAAAAATTGACCGGCACGTCCCAAGGATTCCCGTTCTCATCCGGCGTGGCATCGTAGCCGCTGACGACGCCGGAAAAAAATCCACTGGCGCCACGAGCGCCGAGCAAATTGTTCGTCATGCTGTTGATCGGCTCCGACCGCATGTTCAAAACCATGCAGTTGATCCGATTGTTAGTCTTCTCGGGTGTGCCATCGCCGTTGGCATCGAGCACGCCGGTGTTGGTAAACTCAAACTCCACCGCGATGAAGTCATTCATATTCGCGTGGTTGAGCGTGTATTGCCGCACCCGCATTTTCACATAAAGGCCGAGGTTGGTCGGGCCCTCGGCGGTATAAAGCATCTGATGGCGCTTGTTGGCATCGACCCATTGCGCTGCCGCATCGCCCCGGCGTTGATTGTATGGCGCCGGCAGGCTGACCTTGCTGGTCTCGAACGCATAGACATAATCTTTGGCGCGTGGATCGGTGGAAGTCGTGAAATTGTTGATGCCTTTGGTATACTCGATCAATTCAATATCCTGCTTCCACGGAATGTGCATGTCGCTTCCGGCCGGATACATCTGCGTCGGTGTGGTCCACTGGCGCTCCAAATTGCCGACGCGCACCAAATGCCACGTCAGGTTGGGATTGTCCTGGGTCTCGTAATAAGTCTTCCTGACCCAGGTGGGCATAAAAGTATCCCATAAATCGCCGGCGGTCATGACACCGACATTAGGGTAAGGATCTTGGGTTTTGGAGAGGCTCTGGCCGAGCAAAATCTCTCCGCCGGCCAATAAAATCAATACCGCTAAGACGAGCATAAATTTGCTTGATTTCATGCGTAAACCTCACGTTGATTTCGTTATCTTGTTGTAGTCCTGCCGCCTTGCCCCGATTGTCATTTATGATCTTCCAAGGGGAAGATCGGGGCTTGTGAGGCACTATTTAAAAACGAAACTCACGATTCTAACAGCCGCCCACAAGGGGCGGGGACTACTTAAAACGAAAAGTCAATGCCAAAATAGAATTCGCGGGCGATGTCAAACAGTGGTATGCCATCCGCTGTGGTTGGCCGCTTCAAGTCGCCGGTTGGATCTTGGTTTTTTTCCCAGAGCGTGGTGCTGGGGATATTGTAACTGTCCCACGTCAGAATGTTTTGTTGATCGAAGATATTACGGCCCTCGAAAAAGATACGCCCGTAACGCGAGCCGCCGAGATTGAGGCCTTTGGCGAGACGCAAATCCGTGCGATAGTTCCACGGCGACCGTTCTTGCTGGCGACCGCGCAGATCTGTAGCGGTTTGCGCCAGAAAATACCAAAAGCCGCTCTGGGCGGTGCTAATACCGGAAACGTCGATATCAAAAGGCAAATTCAGTATAAACGTCAATGCCAAGCGGTGCTCGCGGTCAAAGCCCGAGTCCAAGGCGTTGCCGCCGCCGGTGATATTGACCGGGAATGTATTCCACTGATGCCGGTCATCGAAAGGAATCGTTCGGTCGGCAGCGGCGGAAAAGCTGCTCTTGTTGGGTGAAATATTCGAGGCGTTTGCCGCGCCTTTGATATAACTGAAGGCATAATTGAAGCGGCCCGCGAGCCAACCCACCGGACGCTTCTCCAAAGTCAACTCAATGCCGCGCGCATCGGCATAACCGAAGCTGGTGATATAAGTGTAAGAGCCGAACCCTTGGCCGGTTGCCGGGTTGATGGCATAGCCCACCGTGCCATAGTTTTTGATGTCGCGATAGTACGCCGTCACGCCAGCCACGTAGTCCTCCAAAAAGGACCATTGCAAACCGATCTCGTAGGCGGTGGCCTCAGGTGGATCCAATGCCACATCTTGCACGACCGGCAGCGAGGGATTGGCAAAATTGCCGTAGTTTTCAAACAACAAGCCAAAAGGCGGCGGCGAAAAGAAACGGCCCCAGGAGTAATGCATCGCCGCGGTGGCAGAGATCGGATGTGAAATGCCGACTCTTGGTCCGACGAACCATTTGGCCGGCACGTCTTTGTTGCGAAGCTGTATGCGCGTAATCGCACCGCTGGGCAGGGTTACTTGTTGAGAGACATTGAAGAAATCCCCGAACTGCTCGGCGCCCACATCAAACCCATCGACTCTCAAGCCGGCGTTGATGATGATGCCCTGGTATTCGATACGGTCCTGCGCATAGAACGCCCACTCCTTGGGATTGAGCTTATACGAAGTCTCCTCGAAGGGGAAGTTTCGATCAAAAATTTTGACCACTTGCGTGCGTTGCTGGAAATCTTCAACCGTATGATAGCGGTACAAAAATCCGGCTTTGAGTTGATGGTTGAAAGTGATCTGGCTGGTCAGGTCGCCTTTGATTTGGAACGCATTGCGCTTGAGGTCTTCATAATAAAAACCCGGTTGGCCGAAACGGTACTGGCCGGCGGCGTAGCCCACATCGTGAAAGCGCTCGTTGCCGGGGTCGCCGGTAAAGAAAGTTCTTCTGGTGCCGATAACGCCGGCACCGCCAGTGCCCAAATATTTCTCCGCTTCTGCCTGCGTGCGAATGATAAGAAAATCACTGTTCTCACCCCGCTCGATAATACCATTACCGTTATCGTCAGAATAACCGAAGCGCGAGGTGCGTCCGGTATAGCTGCCCTTGATTTCATAAAAAGTTTTCGACGAGAGCGTGTGGGTCCAGCCCAAATAGCCGACGAGGCCGAGCTTCTCGTTCTGTGCGTTGCCCTCGGGGAAAAATTTGAAACGGCTGCTGAACGCCTGGTTTTTCCAGCCGCCGAGAATGCCGCCGTCGTTGATAATAACGTTACCGGTGAGTTTTTGCGAATTGGTCAGATTGTAATTCAACTTCAACGAGCTGTTGATCTCGCGATTGAACTCGCCGGGAAAGCGGCCATGGGAATTTAACAACCGGCTGCTCAAGTAAAAATTGCCTTTGCTCGTGAACGGCCCGCCCAAAGACAGCTCGCCGTCAATCGTCGGATCAGCGCCATAGCCGATTTCATCGATGGTGGATTGCGAGAACTTCATGAGCGAGGCTTTTTCCTGATTCGCCGGCGTTGTCGATGCCGCCAGGGTTGCCTTTTCCGCCAAAAATCTCGGCAGGTCATTGTAGACATTCGGGCCGGCATGATCCAAACCGCCGGCGCTGCTGCGGACGAAGAGTTTGCCCGATATTTTTCGTCCGCCGTCGCGAGTGGCAATATTGATAATGCCTGCCGAAGCGGCATCGTACTCGGCGTTGAACGTGCCGGCGAGAACCGCCACTTCTTGGGCCGATTGCGCGTTGATATCGACCACATTGTTTTCATCGCCATCGGAGCGCTGGGTCGCCGTATAAACTTGATAGACCTGATAGCTGCCCGTGCCGCCGGCAAAATAAGTATCGGAAATGTTGACGCCATCGAGCAGCGTTCTGGATTCGTACTTGCGGCCGCCACGAATGTAGCCTCGAAACGTGCTGGCCGTCGTCTCAACGATGCGATCAATGCTCCCGGCAGGCAAAGCATTGTCGAGCTCTGCGACCCCGATATTCGAGCGGCTGGCCGTCAACGTTTTGTCCACCAACGGCCGTTCCGCCACAATCGTAACCTCTCCCACTTCAACGACGGTTGCTTTCAACGGGAAGTCGACAGATGTCGTCACGTCCAACCGGCTGACGACATTAGAAATGATGACTGCCTCATAGCCGATGATCGAGGCTTTAAGTTGATACGTGCCGGGCGGCACATTTAAAATAAAATAGCGGCCATTGAGATCGGAAGTGGCGCCCATGGTCGTTCCCACGAGAACCACATTCACGCCGGGAACCGGTTGCCCGGATTGCGCATCTTTAGTAATGCCGGCAATCTTGCCGAGACCCGCAAAAGCCGGGCTTCCGGCAAACAGCAACAGCGCCAATGCCACGGCGGCGCTCACCAAAATTTTTTTTCTCACATCTGACATACTCTTTCCTCCTTAACCTTATTTGACGTTTGAAGTCTGAACCGGGTGAGGGCTGTGAATAATGACAATGCGAAGCTGAAGCTCACCTCCTTCCAAAAGAGTGAAGTTATGCGGAGACGGTTGGCTCAAAATTGAGGCTTTTACCTATTGGCATGAATAAACTAAAAGGGAGCATGAGAAGATCAAGCGAAATGAAAATTGCGGGCTTGCATCTTTGCCTGGCGGCGTGAAACCGATAATGGGACATTCATTGTCTCCATATTGAAAAAACCGTCTCGTGATGCCGATCCTTACCGATTTCGTCCTTGATGGAATCCTAACCGAGCAAAAGTGAGAATAAGATATATCAGCGCCCGGTCTTTGTCAAGAAGTTTTTTGAATTTATTTGCAAAATTATGTAGACCCCGCCCACGCCGCCCCGGCCGAATTGCGCTAAAATCTTATCGTGGGAAATGGTTTTGCCGGTCACGATCTCATCGCAAAGTGACAAAGGAATTTTTTATTCTAAACGACTTGTCGATTTTGAAGCGGCGCATTCGTCATATCTATGAACGACGCAAGAAGTCCTCACCGCTTCTTGATCTCGCGTTTCTAATTTTACGTTTTACGCCTTGCGTTTTACATTTCACTTTTTAACCCTTATATTTAAGGAGAACCCCATGGCTCAATTCATGTTGCTGTTGCGCGGCGGCGGTGAATTTCCGGTGCACTCGCCGGAAGAGATGCAAAAAGTTTTGGAAAAGTATCTCGGCTGGGCGGATAAGCTGCGCAAAGAAGGAAAATATCGCGGCGGCGATGAGCTCAAAGATGGAGGCCGCGTACTCTCGATTAAAAACGGCAAAGCGGTTATCGACGGCCCTTACGTCGAAACCAAAGAAATCGTCGGCGGCTATTTTTTGATCGAGGCGAAAAACTTGGACGACGCCACGGAGATAGCCAAAGAATGCCCGCATCTCGGATATGGGGGCAGCGTGGAAATTCGGGAGATCAATCCGCACTAACACGAACCGCAACCCAAAAGACAAAAGCGCACGCAAAGCCGCAGAGATACGCAAAGTTTCTGATCATTAACAAGTTGAGTTAATGACAAAATAATTTAGGACAAAATTATTAAGAGCTTTTGCCACTAATCATTTTGCCTTAATCATTCTTTGCGCTAACTTAGCGTCTTTGCGCCTTTGCGTGAGAGCTTTTTATTTTACGAGGTTATTATGAACTACTTTACACCAGAATTCCTAAAGTTTTTTCGTGGCTTAAAAAAGAAGAACAACAAAGCCTGGTTCGACGCCAATAAAAAATGGTACGAAGAAAAACCTGCCGGACATCATCATGCAATATTATCACGCCGGCAAAAACATGAACGCCTTTCTCAAGCGCGCGATGCGTTGATGAGCTGTGCCAATTTCATGGGAAGAAAAAGCGCGAGTCCACAGTTATCCCTTGTAAATGAATTCTTTAAAAAATAATTCCCCTCAATCCGGCGACGTTGGCCGGCTCGTCGATCATCTTTTCCGCCATCAGGCGGCGCAAATCATTTCGACGTTGACGCGCATTTTCGGCCCGGAAAATCTCGATCTCGCCGAAGACGTGGTGCAGGAAACGCTGCTCAAGGCGCTGCGGCAATGGCCCTTCAGCGGCGTGCCGAACAACCCCAGCGGCTGGATTTTACAAACCGCGAAGAATCTCGCCATCGACACACTGCGCCGTGAGGCGTCTTTTCGCGACAAAGCCGAGGCCATCGCTTATCAACTCGAACAAGACATGGCTGCCTCGGAAGACGAATCGCAAGACCACGGGCTCAAGAGCGATCAGCTCGCGATGATGTTTACCTGCTGCCATCCGCGTCTGTCGCGCGAAGTGCAAGTGGCGCTGACGTTGAAGACCTTGTGCGGTTTGAGTGTCCCCGAAATCGCCAAAGCATTTTTGACGCCGGAAACCACGATTGCCCAGCGCCTGGTGCGGGCCAAGCGCAAAATCCGCGACGAGAAAATTCCGTTTGAAATGCCGGCAACGAGAGAACTGGCGGCACGATTAGACGCGGTTTTGGAAGTGCTTTACTTACTGTTTAACGAAGGCTACAATGCCCACGAAGGCGAAAACCTCGTGCGCCAAGATTTGTGTACCGAAGCGATTCGCCTGACTTCGCTCTTGGTAGAGCACCCCATTGGCGGCCAGCCGAAAGTTCATGCTATGCTTGCGCTCATGCTGCTGCAAGCCTCCCGCCTGCCGGCGCGTGTCGATGCTGAAGAGAATTTGCTCCTGCTCGCGGAGCAAGATCGCACAAAGTGGGATCGAAACTTAATTCAGCTTGGATTCTACCATCTCGACAAAGCGGCGCACGGCGACGAATTAACCGAATACCACTTGCAAGCCGGCATCGCCGCTTGTCACGCCGTTGCACCGAGTTACGCCGCAACGAATTGGCAGCAAATCTTATCATATTACGACGAGTTGATTTATTTGACGCGCTCTCCCATCGTCGCGCTCAACCGCGCGGTGGCGCTCTCCATGCTGAATGGGGTTGAAGCCGGAATCAAAGAACTCGAAAGCCTCAGCAACCTGCCGGCGATGCAATCTTACTACCTCCTCCCTGCCACGCACGCCGACTTTTATCTGCAAAAAGGCGAGCCGCGAAAAGCTGCGGAATATTACCATCAAGCCTTGGCTTTGGCGAGCACCGAGCCGGAGCGCAGATTCTTGCTGAGAAAGCTCAAAGCATGTGGTAAAGATGAGGCACAACGAGACGACATTCAGAATGAATCTTTAAAGTTGCCAACGGATAGATGAAGCCAACTGATAAGGTCTATAAACAGTTGGGTTCATTAATCCGTTGGGAAAATTTTTTTGATAGCGCTTGTTTGTTGCCCTGCCTCGTTTGGCTTACAATTGGGAGCCTCCGTTTCAAGAAAGAAAGGGTGACTTTTAACAATTTTTTTCGTATATTTGCAGTCGGTCATAACGGCGCAAATATATGAGCAAACCCAGCCTTTCATTCAATACCGACGACACCCTTATCGGGGGCGCGCAGGACAAATTCCCCCTCACGCAATGGTCGGCCATCGTCGCGCTCCGCAGCGGCGAGCAAAGCGAGCGCACACGCGCGTTTGAAATCATCGTCGCCACCTATTGGAAACCCGTCTACAAATACATCCGCCTCAAGTGGGGCAAATCCAACGAAGATGCCAAAGATTTGACTCAAGGCTTTTTCGCGAAGGCCATTGAGAAGGATTTCTTTCAAGGATATGATCCGGCCAAAGCGCGTTTCCGCACATTCTTGCGCACCTGCCTCGACGGCTTCATTGCCAACGAGAACAAAGCCGCGCAACGCCTCAAACGCGGCGGCCAGGCGGTGATCACCTCGCTCGATTTTGAAAACGCCGAGGGCGAACTGAAACAGATCGACATTCCAGCCCCCGAAACGATGGACGACTATTTTGAAAAGGAATGGATTCGCAGCCTCTTTAGCCTCGCCATTGAAACCCTGCGCGCGGAATGTGAAGCCAAAGGCAAAACCGCCCACTTCCAAATCTTTCAGCGCTACGATCTCGACGAGACCGCCGGCGAGAAAATTTCCTATGAGCAACTCGCAACGGAATTCAAAACCTCGGTGAGCAACGTCACCAACTATCTCGCCTATGCACGGCGGGAGTTTCGGCGCATCGTGTTGGAGAAATTGCGAGAGATGACAGCGACGGATGAAGAGTTCCAGAGCGAAGCGCGGGCGGTGTTGGGTATTGAGGTGAAATAAAGAGTTCGTAGTTACGCCTTCAGGCGTCCTTGCTCCCGCCGATGCAATCACCAAAACAACCATCACCATAGCCGAGCAATAGTTTTGCCCCTACGGGCGCAGCCAAAATGGTTTTGCCTTTTAATTTGGGCAATTCCATTGCATCGCACAAGTTTTTTTGTTAAATTGCTTTAACCAACATATTGAAGTCAGTGAAGCAAAGCAGACAGGGTGAATGCGATGGAAAAATTTTTGCCGATTAGCGTACAGGATTTTGTCCAGATGATCACCGGCAATTTCGTGTACGTGGATAAGACCAGTTACATTTACGAGATGGCCCGCATCCCGCAGGCCTATTATTTTCTCACGCGTCCCCGCCGCTTTGGCAAGTCGCTGCTGGTTTCGACCCTGAAGGCGCTTTTTGAAGGCAGAAAGGAACTTTTCAAAGGCCTGTGGATTGAAAACAGCGATTGGCCGTGGAAGTCGCATCCGGTGATAACAGTGGATTTCAGCCAAATAAAATTGACGGAAGCCAAGGCGTTGGAAGAAAGTCTGTTAATCGCGCTGGATCAAATCGCCGACCAACATGCTCTCCACTTGAAACATAATCTCCTTGCCAACAAATTTGTCGAGTTGATCACGGAGTTGCACAAGAAGTATCAAGAAAAAGTCGTCGTTTTGGTGGATGAATATGACAAACCTATTATAACGCATCTGGGACAGGGAGAAGCCGGACTGCAAATTGCTCGGCAAATTCGCACTGTTTTAAAGGAATTTTTTGGCGTTTTAAAAGGGGCGAGCGTTTCCGCCAATTTGCGTTTCGTTTTCATCACCGGCATTTCCAAATTCAGCAAAGTGAGTATCTTTTCGGATTTGAACAATCTGCAAGACTTATCGATGCACGAGTCTTATGCCGGCGCGCTGGGCTATACGCAGGACGAATTGGAAAGCTATTTCAGCCCGTGGATCACCGAGCTCGCGCGCCGCCGGCAGACGACCACAGAGGAAATTTCGCAACTTTTGCGGGATTGGTACAATGGCCACCGTTTTACAAAAGCCGCTTTGCAGGTCTATAATCCCTTTTCCATTCTCAATGTGTTTTCGGAATATGATTTCAAAAACTATTGGTTCGAGACCGCCACGCCGAGCTTTCTCGTCAACTTGATACAAGAAAAAGACTATTCCATCTCCAAGCTCGAAAATTTGCACGTTCAGGATACGACGTTCTCGACTTATGAATTGGAAAATCTACAACTGGAAGCGCTGCTGTTTCAAACCGGTTATCTCACGATTCACGATTATGATGGCATGTTGTATCGCTTGGGCTACCCGAATCAGGAAGTCAAGACGGCTTTTTTGAATTATATCTATCATCGGTTGGTGAAGATTTCGGACACGACGCTGAAAGCGCAATTTGTCCGCCTGCATCAATATCTGGCGCAAGAGGATGTCGAGCAGTTCATTCAGACAACCAACGCCATTCTCTCTGCAATCCCGTACACTCAGATTGAGGGCCAGGACGAGGCATATTATCATACGGTTTTCTACCTCATGCTCTCCGCTTCGGGGGTTTTGGTTCATACGGAAGCGCTTACGTCACACGGCAGAATAGACATGGCGGTGGAATTCAAGGACAAGGTGTATATTGTCGAGCTTAAATGCAACCAATCCGCGGAGGCGGCCATTCGGCAAATTCTCGACAAACAGTATTATGACAAGTATGTGCAAAGCGGCCGCAAGATTTATCTTTTGGGAATCAACTTCAGCACGAAGGAACGCGCTATTACGGATTGGCGGTTGGAGGCATTGAATAGCTGAAGTGAACCAACAATAGTTTTGCTATAAATTATTTTGCCTCCCATGCAACCATCACTAAACACCTGGACGGTTCTGCTCTTATTCGCCACAGCGCAAGGATTGTTTTTGGCGTTGGTGTTGTTCACGCAGCAACGCGGGAATCGCCGCGCTAATCGTGTGCTGGCGTTGCTCATTCTGTTGTTTTCGTTTCGACTCGTTGAAACGGTTGGATATTGGACAAAGTATCTGCTCGAATTTCCTCATTTCTGGCTCACCACAGCTTCGTTCTCTTTTTTGTTTGGCACGCTGCTTTATTTTTACGCCAAATTTCTAACCTCGGAAAATCTCAAGCCGAACAAACGCGACCTGTTGCACTTTTTACCGTTCGCGCTTTATCTGGGTTGGCTGGTTTCGTTTTACCGGCTAAGCGGCGACATCAAGCTGCGCATTTTACAAAAAGTTTTAACTGTCGAGAATCCCAAGCTGCCATGGCCTTACTTCGTTCTCTTCCTGTTGCAAATTTCGCACATGCTGCTTTACACGTGGCTCACGCTCCGCTTGCTCAAAGCCCATTCACAAAACGTTAAAGGCAATGGCATATCCCTCGAAAAAATCAGCCTGAATTGGCTGCGCCGTTTGACCATCGGTTTCGGCAGTTTCGTGCTGTTGACGCTGTTGTACGTCATCTGGCTGCAACTGGGCTTTCCCTACAGCCGCGCCGTGGACGCGCTTGTTTTAATCGCCATGGCGGGCCAAATTTATATCATCGGCTACATGACGTTGCGCCAGCCGGAAATTTTCTCGGGAAATTTGGCCTTGAAAAATGCGCCGAAATATGAGAAGTCCGCGCTCACGCCCGCCCGCGCCGAAGCCTATTTGACCAGGCTACTGTCCGCGATGGAAAGTGAGAAGCTGTTTGCCAACAGCGATCTCAAGCTGCAAGACCTCGCCCAAAAACTGGACATTCCAACGCATCATCTTTCGCAAATTATCAACGAAAAGCTCGGCCAAAATTTTTTCGATTTCCTCAATCAGTATCGCGTCGAGGAAGCTAAAAAATTCTTAATCGCTCCCGAGAAACAGCCGTACACCATTTTGAGCATTGCATTGGAAGTCGGCTTCAACAACAAAGCCTCCTTCAACACCGCTTTCAAGAAACACACCGGTATGACCCCCTCCCATTTCCGCGATTCGCGCGTCAAAGCCGATAAGATTTGACGTTCAACCTTTTCGGGGAAGACGATTTTTCCACCACTGCGTTTTATTTTCTTTTGGTACGTCAATTTCAAACGTAGACGAGCTCCATCCGGCACATTTTTTTATCCGCTCAATCTGTTAAATCCGTTTACTAAACTGGAGTGAGAGCAAAAGTAAAAACGTAAGCGGATTAAGCCGATTAAACGGATGGCTTTTCACTCGTTCTGCAAAATTTAACCAGAATGAATAACTAGGGAGAGCAAAAATGAAGATGAAAGGAAATGTCATGGCCAAACTTTTGAGCGTTTTTACAGCTTTTTTAATCTCGTGCCAACCCGAAAAAGTAGGGAAAGAATTCAATCAAGCCAAAGCGATGCTGCTGGAAGTGAGCATGAAAGCAGATAGCGCGGGGATGGTGCAGGCGCGGCAGCGTTTTGAAAAGCTTTTGGAAAATCCGCAGGCGGCGAAAAATGATTCGCTCGCGGCGTGGGCGCATTATTTCATCGCCTTTGCCAACTGGCAGATGGCGTTTGTGACCTACGGCAACACGGAAGGAGCGAAAAAAACGGCCAACGATGCCGTTACACATTTGCAGACGGCGACGAAGCTAAGAGCAAATCTCGTTGATGCGTATGTGGTTTTGCGCCGGTGTTATTTTTGGCAATATCTGCTCGATCCCAAGATCGGCATGGCCGGCTGGCGTGAGAGCGCAACGATGCTGCAAAAGGCGAAAGAATTTGCGCCGGAGAATCCACGGGTGATATTTGAAGAAGCCATCGATTGGTTTTATAAACCGCCGCAGGCTGGCGGTGATCGACAAAAGGGGCTGGCACGTTTTCAGGAGGCGGTGCAACGTTTTGAGCAAATGCCAAAACAGGAAGCGGCTTACGAGAACTGGTGGCACGCGACGACGTACATGTATCTCGGCCAGGCCTATCTGGGCGTGGAGAAGCCGGAAGAAGCGGAAAAAGCTTTCAAAAAAGCATTGGCGCTGCAGCCGAACTTTTCAATGGTGAAGAATTCGATGCTGCCGATGACGGAGGAAATGACGGTGCCTGCCGTGCGCAATCTCGATCACGTGGCGTGGAAACAATTGACTGCCGATCCTGCCAACGACGGCCGCAATCCGAACTGGGCGGAGGCTAAAGCGCTTTCATTTTATTACGACGCGCCCACCGATACGCTCTGGTTTAAATTCGATCTCGAACGGCTGCCGAATCCCAACGCGTTTGGCCTCAATCTCATTGTCGATACGGATCAAAATCAACAGACCGGCGCGAGCTGGTGGGGCAACAACAAAACCTTCAAATATGATCGACTGGTCACCGTTTGGGTCATCAAAACCGGCCCGAATCGTTATCGCGGCTCCGTTGGGATTGGCGATACTCACGGCATCCAACTCGGCCGCTACACCAATCTGTTTCAAAACAATCTCGCCTTTCACGCCGACGCCGAAAAGAAAATTTTTTTGCTGGGTTTTAAGAGCGCAGAGCTGGATAACGATGGCCGTTTCGACCTGATGGGCGAGGTCGGCTCGAACGTCGGATGGAATGATGATGTGCCGGACTCGAGTTTTGTGACGCTCAGCTTAAAATAAGGAAAAGCATGGAACAACCTCAGAAGCAGAGATCATCAACAGCGAAGTTTGCTATCGTACTAGCCGGCTTGGTCATTACAGCGGTGCTCTGCACGCTCAGCCAACAACTGCTGTTTGGAAAGACAATCATCGCGGTCACGTCCGCGGTGATTTCAGCGCCCGTCTTTATGATTTGGTGGTTGCTGTGGAAGAGTACAAAGTAGAAAAATCGACATTCTAATTGGCAAGCGCGGCGCGATATTCACCGGCTTTACCAGGCTTGTCCCAAGATTCATACAGCTTGACAATACGAGCAAGTGTTTGTTGAGTGAGTTTGTCTTTGGCGCCGCGTTTTTCTTTGAGCGCTCGATAACTTTCCAGCAACAGCGGTTCGGCTTCATCGAATTTTTGCAAGGCGGCCAAACAGGTCCCGAGTAGACTTTGCGCCCGCGCCAGTTGCCAGTGGCCGGGCTTCAAGCTGTTCTGAAAAATGCCGAGGCCTTCGCGCAAGCAAGATTCGGCGGTTTGTGGTTTGTTGACTTCCGTAAGCGTCGCGCCATAACCGATGAGCGCGTTGGCGACATGCTGGTTGGGTTTTTTCCAAGCTTTGCGGTAAATGGCAAGCGCATTTTCATAAATCGGCAACGCCGCTTGTGCCTGCCCCTTTTCATACAACAAACCGGCGAGGCTGTTCAACGTATAAGCCACCAGCCAATGCTCCGGCCCGCGCAGCTTGCGATGCAGGGCAACCGCCTGCCGGAAGTACGGCTCGGCTTGCTCGTAATTTCTTTTCGCCGTGAGAACCCGCCCGATGTCGGTCAAATCATCCGCAATGACGGGATGTTCTTCGCCCAATTTGCGCTGGTGCTTGGCCAAAATATCGCGGTACAAATTTTCGGCCTCGTCGTAGGCATGTTTCGCTTCGAGCAGCACGGCCAGATTGGTGAGATTGAAAGTCGTCTGTGGATGGTCATCGCCCAGCAATTTGCGGCGAATGGCCAGCGCTTCCCGAATCAAAGGCTCGGCGTTTTCGTAATCGCCTTTCGCGTATAAGGCGCCGCCGAGATTATTGAGGCTCTCGGCAACTTCCAAATTCTCCGCGCCAAATAATTCTTGCCGGATGGCCAGCGCCTGCCGATGCAATGAATCAGCCGCATCGTATCGGCCTCTTTCGTACATGAGCCACCCCAAGTCATCCAGATTCAGCGCCACGCCAGGATGAAATTCGCCAAAAAGCGCGCGCCGGATCGCCAACGCTTCAAGATCCAACGTCTCCGCCTCCGCGTATCTTCCTTTTTGATACATAATTTTGCCGAGGCTGCTCAAGCTTTCTGCGACCTCTTCATTCTGGTTGCCGAACAAATCACGCCGCATGTTGAGCGAGAGCCTTTGCAAAGAATCCGCGGCATTGTAATCGCCTTGCTCGACTTTGACTTTGCCGAGCACCCACAGCGTGCGGGCGATATCGGCTTGAACATTTCCCGGCAGCTTGCGGCGAATGGCCAAAGATTTTTCGAGCAGGGCGCTGGCCGAATCGAGCTGCGCCAGGCTTTGGTACACGGTGCCCGTCACTTCCATCATCTGGGCTTGCACTTCGGGTTGATCCGCCAATTCATTGGCAAGGCGTTGCGCGCCGCGATCCAACAATTCCCGCGCGGTAATGGTACGCCCGCGCGCTTCGCTGGGATCGGAAACTTTAAATAAATCCGCCAAAAATGCCGAAACCTGTGCGGCTTTTTTTGCTTCCAATTGTGCGCGATCACGCTCGTTCGCCAAGCGCCAAGTATAAAATCCGATCAATCCTGAAATCAAAAAAACAATCGCCGTCGTCATGGCGACGCCAATTTTATGGCGCTGCACAAACTTCTGAGCGCGATAGGCCAAAGTCGACGGACGCGCTGAAACCGGCAGCCGCTGCAAGTGGCGCGTGACGTCTTGCAACAATTGTTCGACGGAGTGATAGCGCCGCTCCGGCTCTTTGCGCAAGGCCATCAGACAAATGTTATCCAAATCACCGGCAAGTTGGCGTCGCAGCTTTTCCGGTTGCGTGCTGCGTGCCAGGCTGATTGCTTCAACCGGCGCCGTATCATCACGTTGGCTCACAACCGTGCTCGGTTTTTTCGGTTCCGTGGTGTTGATTAGTTTCTCCACCTCTGCCGGCGAACGATTCGCGAGCTGATACGGCCGGTGTCCCGATAGCAATTCGTACAAAATCACGCCGAGCGAATAAACATCCGAAGCCGTGATGATCGGCTCGCCGCGCACTTGCTCCGGCGAAGCATATTCCGGCGTCATCACACGCTGGCCCAGTTGCGTCAACGTTGTGGGTGATGGCGCCTCATCGCCGGCGCTGAGCAACTTCGCAATGCCGAAATCGAGCAGCTTGACAGCGCCGTCTTCCGTAACCAAAATGTTGCTCGGCTTCAAATCACGATGCACGACGAGATTGCGATGGGCGTATTGTACCGTGGCGCAAACAGTCCGAAACAATTCGAGACGCTCGTCAACCGAAAGCCGGCGATGGTCGCAATATTGATCAATGGGCTTTCCCTCGACAAATTCCATCGTAAAGAATGGCCGGCCGTCTGCGGTGAGACCACCATCGAGGAGCCGCGCGATATTCTGATGCTGCAAGCGCGCCAGAATTTGCCGCTCGCTTTGAAAACGTTTGAGAATTTCTACCGAGCCGAGGCCCAGCTTGATGTGCTTCAACGCGACCTTTTGCTCGAATTGGCCGTCGGCGCGTTCGGCGAGATAAACGTTCCCCATGCCGCCGGCGCCGATTTGCCGGATGACTCGATAAGCGCCAATTAATTTTCCTTCCAGAGATAAAGCTTCCGGCAGATTGATCGCGTCGCCGGCAAATCCATCCAACAAACTGTGCGGCCTCGCATCGGCCTCCAATAGCGCTTTCACTTCTTCGTAAAGAGCGGATTCTCCGGCGCTGGCGTCGCGCAAAAAGGCTTCGCGTTCGGCAGGCTGGCGTTCGAGGGCGGCTTCGAACAAGGCTTGCACTTTGTTCCAACGATTGGAATCCATAGTTGGTTTCGAGCCTGAACGCTCCGGTTCAGCAGCGGGCTTCCAGAGCATTTAAAACGAGCACAGTGATTCAATTCAAGCGATCATGAAATTCATGCATTTACCCCCGTAGTTCGCACCACGCATCGTTAGGACATCGCTTGAAATTTTATCACCGCCATTTTACGTAAATCACACGATATGTATGTATTTTTGAGCATGACGCTGAGAGCAAAAAAATCCAAACGTTTAATAGCTCTTAAGCCTCTCAGTATGAACTGGTTTATAAAACATCGAACCGGGGCAAGCTATGAAAAAATTCTCATTCATATTTCATATCATTATCGCAACGGGGTAGCAGTACCAAAAAGCCTTTTTCAATCAATTTCTCAAGTTGCGAACAAGCTCCCGGCTAAGCCATGCGCGCGCCAGCCGCCAATCTCGTCGCACCGTCGGCACGGAAACGCCGAGCACTTCCGCAATCTCTTCATGCCGCAACCCTCCGAAAAACTGAAATTCCACCACCTGGCTTTGCCGCGCATTCAATTTCGCCAACGTTGAAAGCGCCTCGTCCAGCGCCACGAGCTCTTCGGCGCGCGCTTCCTGCACCACGGATTGCTCATTGAAGGTGACCAGGAACTGGCCGCCGCCGCGCTTTTGGGCCAAACGATTATTGGCATAATTGATCAAAATGCGGCGCATCGCTTGCGCGGCGAGCGCAAAAAAGTGGGCGCGATTCTGCCAATTGACGCGCTGCTGGTCGATTAATTTTAGGTAAGCCTCGTGAACGAGTGCGGTGGTGTTCAGGGTGTGCCCTTGGCGCTCCTGCCGAAGCTGCCGATGCGCCAACTGCCGCAGCTCTTCGTAGACAAGCGGCATCAACGCATCCACTGCCGCACGATTGCCGCCGCTCAAGTCGAGGAGCAGTTGCGTGATCTGGTTATGGTGAGTTTGCATCTCTGAGCTGCCGTTGAAAAATATTTCCTGGAAAGTGTTATCACTTTCACCCGATTTTTCTGCGTTATCATATAACCGTGAAAAGTTTCGCCATCGTGTCCCTCAACCCAATATAGGCACTATTCGACGCGATGTCAAGCAATTTATAATTCAAGGAGAACAACCATGAAGCGCATTTGCTACGCACTCGCCGCGGGTTTGATGCTGGCCAGCCGGCTTTTCGCACAATCCGCAGACAAAGATCCCCTGCTGGGCAATTACGTTTTGGGCAATTCCGCTGAGTTTGTCATGCTCTGGTCGGAAAATCAATACAGCTCAGACCAGCAGAGCTTTCAAAAGATTTACGATTTCGTCAATCTCAACAATCCCTCTTTGCAGGATAAAATTCAACCCGCGACGCGGCAGCATGAAGCGGGCGCGACGGGCATTGCCGGTAATCGCAAAATAGACGTCATCACCGGCGATTTCAACGGCGATAGCGCCGATGATTTGATTGCGGTTTGGGAAGGCCCCAATCGCACCATTGCCATGATCATTCCGCAAATCGACAAAGACCAGCTCAATTGGTCGAGCGCGAATGCCACCACCATCGCCGGCGCACAGCTTATTGACAACGCCACACAAACCGGCGGGCAGATGCGTCTGGCAAGCGGACATTTCGATGATGATCCGCAGGAAGAGTTCATTCTCGCCTACTGGGCGGCGGACAAGACGATTCGCCTCACGGTTTATGACACGAATGGGAGTCTCTCGCCGCAAGCCAAAGGCTCGATTGCGGATGTCTCGTTGCCAATCGGCGATCGCCCCATGGTGGATCGCTCCGCGCGCTTCGATATCGCCACCGGTGATCTCGACGGCGATGGCACCGACGAAATCATTCTTGTTGCGGCTGAGCCTGTGACTTCCGGATGCACAGGAAATCAGGGCTGCTGGTCAGTGTATGTGAAAATTTATGACTGCGACACCAACAGCGGCCAAATCATTCCACAAGCGATTCCTAAAACGCAGACGGCGCTCTTCACGAAAACCGACAACAGCTCGAGGTGGCTCGAGCGTGTGGCGGTGGCCGCCGGCGATTTCGATAATGATGCGGTCGATGAAATCGTGGTTGGATTCGAGGTGGCCTATAATGGCGCAACGCATCTCTGGTATTTGCAAACGTTGGAAGTCAGCGCGGACTTGCACGGCATTACTTCCGGTGTCGGCGAGCAGACCCAACAGGATTCGGAAATCGGCAATTTCGGTTACCCCATGAGCCTCGTCACCGGCGATCTCGACGGCGACGGCAGCGATGAAATCTTGTACGCCGCGCGCCAACTGAAAATTTACAAATCGAACAGCCAGTTAAAACTGAGCCAGGTTGGGGGACAGGGACTGGGCACGATGCCGGGAAGTGACAGCCGGCGCATGCTGGCGTTGGCTGATTTGGATGCGGACAACGACGTTGCTCACGACGTCGGCAATTGGACACCGGAGATCGTCGTGGCGGTGGATCAGGATTTCAGCACCGACGGCGGTATCAACGTCGACGCGCGGTTCTATCTGCGCGTGTTCAAGTATACGCCCGGCCAATTCAATCTCCAACTTCGGGCGGAATTGACCGACGAAGTCAGCGAAATCAGCGGCGCGCGGCCAATGGCGCTTGCCGCTGGTGATTTTGGCGGGAACGGCATTCGCGCCGGTAAACCCAAACGCTACACGCAAACCGACATCGTCGAGCCGATTGTAATTTTGAACGCGCCGCCGACGCATTTCGATATTTTCGACGGCCAGACTTACGATATTGCCAAGTGTTACAGCGGCGGTTGCCAGTTCGTTTCGAACTATCGAACGGAAACCGAGCGCACCATCGAAGTCACCACGGAATTTAACGAAGATTGGGCGGTCGGCGCTAATGTCAGCGGCGGCTTCACGATCCCAATTTTAAAAGTCGGCGTCGAAGTGAAATTGGAAACGAAATACGGCCAAGGCTTTTCCAAAGTCAACAGGAATCGGCAAACTTTCCTGGTCAGCCAGTCGATCAACGCCATTGCGGACGATTGGATTTATGCCATGATTGTGGATTACGACATTTGGGAATACCCTTTGTTTTTGGGCGGCGCTCTCGAAGGCTATATCGCCGTGGTCGTGCCCAAAACCAAAACGCGCGCCTGGTTTGACAGCAAAAGCTTCAATGCCAATTCGTATCTGCCCTTTCACGAGGTCGGGAATATTTTGTCGTATCAGGAAATCGCCGCGCCGGCGGAAAACACTTTCCTCGACGAGGCCGTGCGCTGGAATACCGGCGACCGCATCACACTAAACAACAATTCAAGCGCAACCTGGACGCTCACTTCCGAGGGCCAGAACGAAACCACCACGCAGCGCTCGGCAAAATTCAGCATCGGCGGCTCGGTGGACTTCAATATTCCGGTCCGGTTCATTCCGAACTTTGGCATCAATGGCAACTACGCAAACGAGACGGTTTCAACATACAGCTCGCGAGTTCGGGATCAAAAAGGCCTTGGCGTGCATTTCGATGCGATTGACCTGAGCTTGGGCAACACGCGCTATGCCGTCACGCCGTATGTTTATTGGGCAAAAAACGGCGCGCTGGTTTTGGATTACGCGGTGAAGCCCGAGCTGCCGAACAATCCGCTTGAGAGCACGTGGTGGTCGCAACGCTATGGCGAGAAACCCGATCCGGCTTTTATTTTGCCCTGGCGTTACGATCCGGAGAAAGGCCTTGGCATTGGCGAAGAAGCGCAACGGCAGCGGACGAAAGATATTATTTTCGATCCCGTCAATCCCAAAGTCGGCGACGTTATCACGATCAAAGCCAGAATTCAAAATTACAGCTTGCTGCCGACCACCGGCCCGGTGAAAGTGCGCTTTTATGTCGGCGATCCGGACGCCGGCGGCACGCTGATTCTTAGCACCACCGGCGCGCCGGAAGTGTTGACCGACACGGCGATTCCTGCTCGCGGCAGCAGCGTCGTCAGCATGACGTGGCAGCTTCCCAACAACATCGCGCAGTTTTCGCGGATTTACGCCGCTCTCGACCCGGACGGCAACATGAGCGAGATTCACGAAAACAACAACAAAGGCTGGAGCGTGCTCAAAGTCGAAGGCGGGTTGCCGACGGGTGTTGAAGTTACGGACGAGATGAATATTCCCGACGCGTTTAGCGTGAGCCAGAATTATCCGAATCCGTTTAATCCGGTAACGCAAATAGAATACGCCTTGCCGAAACCGGCGCACGTTCGTTTGGCCATTTACAACATGCTTGGCCAGGAGGTGATGCGGCTGGTGGATAAGCTGCAGCCAGTGGGACGTTATCATGTCTCTGCGGATGCACGTAACTTGACCAGCGGCTTGTATCTCTATCGCATTGAAGCCGGCGATTTCGTGCAAACGCGGCGAATGATGCTGGTGAGGTAACTCCACTGCTGCAATCCAGCCGGCCCGTCAGAAAAGCACCGTCTGCTTTTTGAAATGTCATTCTGTTGTTCTCGTTCCAATCCAAGCCGTGCTGCCAGATTGGAAAAAGACTTGCGGAATGACATTTCTTTTGGGGCCTCCACTTCCAAGCCGAAAATTTCAATTGCAAAAGTATAAATTTTTTCTATATATCTTGGAAGCTTAAAAATAGCAAAAACGTTTCATCAAACTTCAAGATTATGGAAAAACGATCCAGCTCAAAAATTACTCGCATCTCTTCGCATGTTTCGTGGGCAATAAAAATTTGGCAGCGTGACGCGTGAACTGGCTTTCTGACAAACTGGTGGCCCATCTGCGCAGCGTGGCGGATTTGCCCGACCTGAGCGGCACGAAGTACCGGCTGCTCGAAAAATTCTCCCGCGGCGGCATGGGCACTATTTATCTTGCCGAGGACGCCAGTCTCGGCCGCAAGGTTGCGATGAAAGTCTTGCACGCGCCCGATGCTACCGGTGACTTGTCGGCCCGCATGTTGCGCGAAGCGCGAGTCATCGCGCAGCTCGAGCATCCGAGCATCGTGCCGGTGCATGATGTCGGTGAGCTGCCGGATGGCCGCGTTTTTTACGTGATGAAATTCGTGCAAGGCAGCCGGCTGGATCAATACGCGCAAGACACGCGCTCGCTTCCCGATCTGTTGCGCATCTTCCAGAAAGTCTGCGAGGCGGTGGCTTTTGCGCATGCGCACGGCGTGATCCATCGCGACCTCAAGCCGGAGAACATCATGGTTGGCGCGTTTGGCGAGGTGCTGGTGATGGACTGGGGCTTGGCGAAGATTGTTGAGGCGGAGGGCCGAGGGCGGAGGGCGGAGGGCGAAAGACCGAGGGCGGAGAGCGGAGGGCTGAGGGCCGAGAGTGAAGAGCAGAATTCAGTAAATGGAAAAGTTGCTGCATCTGCGGCGCATGAAACTTTGCACGGCACGGTGATGGGCACGCCGGCTTACATGGCGCCGGAGCAAAAGCGCGGCGAGATCGATCAGATTGACCAGCGCACGGATGTTTTTGCGCTCGGCGCGATTTTATATTTTTTGCTAACTGGGCAGAGCAAAGTCGGACTTGCGCAAAAGGATTCTCCAATTTCAACAACAAATTCAAACGCAAGTCCGGCTTTACTTAACACAAAAATACCAAAATCACTGATGGCAATTTGCGCCAAAGCCATGGCCGAAGAAAAGGCGCAACGTTTTGCCGGCGCGCTCGATCTGGCTAAAGATATCGAGCGCTTTCTCAACGGCCTGGCGGTTTCTTCCTATAAGGAAAATATTTTTGAGAAAGCCTGGCGTTGGTTGAAACAATATCGGTTCATCGTCTTGCTCGTGTTGGTTTATTTGCTCGTAAGAATTTTGCTCATTCTTTTGCTTCGTTCTTAAAGAGTTTTGGAGAAACGTGTAATAGAGAGGCTGAGAGGATTGGTCAACGAATGAAAAAGACCAAAAGATAAATTAAGACCAATCCCGCTGCGGCGGGATTTTTATCCGTTGGTCTTAATTCATCCGTTGGGGATTTTTTTTGAACAGCAAACTGCAACATTCTTGAACTAAACCTGAAGGAGGAAAGTCATGTCGAAACCTGTGTTGGGCTTGATTCTCGGTGCGATTCTCGGCGTGTTTGATGGCCTTACGGCGCTGTTGGAGCCGGATATTGCGAACAATCCTGAAGTCGGTGCGGCGATGACCGGCATTATCGCCGGCTCCTCGGTCAAAGGTCTACTAGCCGGCTTGCTCATCGGCTTTTTTGCGCGCAAAGTCAAATCGCTCAAATCCGGTCTAATCTTCGGCGGCGTAGTTGGCTTGGTTTTAGCTTTTATTATCGCGGCGATGCCTGATCCTTCCGGCAAGCATTATTGGCTGCAAATCATGATACCAGGTACCATCGTCGGCATCATTCTCGGTTACGTCACGCAAAAATACGGCAAAGAACCCAAGCCGGCAACGGCCAATTAACCAAAAGTCATGACGAAACTGATTCTGTCAAAGCCCGTTTTAAGGAGAAGTTATGGTTGACAATGTAGCATTAACACCTTCTGCGGGCAGCGTTTCTCGTCGACCGGTAGGACTTGCGATGATCGTCGTTCTCCTCGCCCTGGCCAACACTTTTGGCGGCCTTTATGGGTTAACGCATCGCGCGGACTTTTTTTCGCAATTTCCGCGCTTCACGACGTCGTTGTGGAATATCTATCTGCTCTGCCCGCTCGTTGGCATCACGGCGATGGTCGCGATCTGGTTTTGGCGAAGGTGGGGCTTTTGGCTGGCGTGCATTGGCGCTGCAGTTGTATTCGCGATTGAACTATATGTCATGGGACCGGCGGTTTGGAAGATTTACCGCGTTCCATTTTCATTGGCTTTGATGATTTTTTTTATTCGACCAGTTTGGAAACAATTTAAATACTGGCGTGGATATTTTTTCTGGTGTCTCTTATGATAGCGAGGAAAGCAAATACGTAAGGCCGGTTTGTTCATGCAAAGTTACGACTACTCACAACGAAAAGGCGTCGAGGAGATAAGTTGGGAACGCTTCGCCCAACTCACCAAAACACTCGCTGAAAAACTTGCTGAGGCGGGCATCGAGGTAATTGTCGGCATTGCAAGGGCCGGTTTGTTCCCTGCGACCGCAGTTGCCTGTGCGCTTCGTTGTGAGTTGTATCCAGTACGCGTAACACGTCGGGAGAATGACCGAGTGACTTTCGAGCATCCGGTTTGGAAAATTGACGTTTCTCCGGAAATCAGCGGCAAAGTCATTGCAGTGGTGGATGAAATCGCCGACACCGGAGAAACGCTGGCGCTAGTTGCCAAACGCGCGCGCGAGCTTGGCGCAACGCGCGTGGTCACCGCCAGCTTGATCAGCCACACTTGGGCAAAACCGATGCCGGAGATCGTGGCGCTGGTCACCGACGCATTCGTCATTTTTCCGTGGGATAAATATATTTATCGGGATGGGCAGTGGCAACTCCATCCGGAATTAACCGAAGCATTAAACTTACAACGTAAAACTCTGAAGATTAATTTCGCCAACGGATGAAAGCCCTACGGGCGTAGCCTACGACCATAGACGGCCAACTGATTTACAAATAGCTTTATCCGTTGGTCGTTTTTTCAACTGTTGGAGAAAATCTTGCGAATCTAAAGCTGCTTATCCATAACGGAGACTTTACATGAATCAGCGACGGTTCTTTGTTGCCATTGTAATGGTCGTTGTGCTATGTTCTTTTGTTCAAGCAAACGCCCAAAACAAAAAATCACCGGCCCTCACCCCCGAATATCAATCCTACCTCGCGCATATTGCCGCGGCGAATGCTTCGCTGCGGTTGAATGAAACCGCCGAAGCAAAACGCTGGCTGGCTGCCGCGCCGGTGAAATATCGCAACTGGGAATGGCGCTATCTCAACGCCTGCAGCGATAACAGCATCGCGGTGATTAAAATTTCCGATTCGACGCCGGACGAAGTGCATTATAGTCCCGACGGCAAAATGCTCATTGCCGCGATGCCCGACAGCAGCATTCGCCTGTTCGACGCCAAGAGTTTGCAAGAAATCAAACGTCTTACCGGCCACAAGAACTCTGTTTACGCGGCGAAAATCAGCCAAGACGGCACGCGCGTTGTTTCCTGCTCGCGCGACAGCACTATAGCGATTTGGAATCTTTCCACCGGCAACATCGAATGGCAAGCCAAAGGCGGCGGCTTTGGCTTGGCGGATGTGGATTTCAGTCCGGATGGCAAGACCGCAGCCTATTGTTCCTGGTATCTAAAAAATAGAAAAGTCGTCGGCATCGTTTCGCTTTGGGAGGTTGCAACCGGCAAAGAAATTTGGCGCAGCGATTTTCGCGATAAGCCCATTCTCGACATTCGCTTCAGCCCCGATGGCAAGCGCCTTGCCGTTGGCACGTGGGGCTGGCACGTCGGCGTGTGGAATCTCGAGAAAAAAGATGAAGCACCGATGGAGCTGCATTTTGACGACGTGCCGACGTATTCGGCGATTGACGACATCGCCTTCAGTCCCGACGGCGGCAAGATCGCAGCCGCCACTAAAAATTCGACGCCGCGCGTGTGGGAAATCGAAACCGGCAAACTGCTCTTCGAATTGCGCGGCCATCAGCAGCCGGTGTTCGCAATTGGCTTCAGCACCGATGGCAAGCGCATTTATACCGGCAGCGCCGATGCCGCACTGATGATGTGGGATGCCGAAACCAGCAAGCTGATCAAAAAAATTTACGGCCACGAGAATAAAATAAACTCGATCGCGTTCGATCCGCGCGGCGGACGTTTCGTCACTGCTTCGTCGGATAACACGATTCGGATTTGGAATGCCGATTTTGGCCTTGAATTTGCGAACAAGCAAGGCCGCAGCCAGTACATCTATGCTTTTCCGCTGAGCCAGGACGGAGCGCTGCTGGCAACCAGCGGCCCCGATAATACCATCAGCATTTGGGAAACGCAGTCCGGCGCGTTGATCAAAAACTTCAAAGGCTTGGAAAGTTTAATCAACGCGGCGGATTTCAGTCCGGATGGTTCTTTGCTGGTGGCGTGCAATTGGGATACGCTTGTAAAAATTTGGAACATGAAAACCGGCGAAGTCCATCGCGAGCTGAAAGGCCTCCCGGCGGGCAGCAGCAGTTGCGCCTTTAGCCCCGATGGCAAATTAGTCGCTTCGGCTTCGAATAAAAAAGCCGCGGTGATGTGGAATGCCGAAACCGGTGAGATGCTCAAAAAACTTCCGCACGAAGCGAATCTTTATTTTGTTACTTTCAGTCCGGATGGCGCGATGCTCGCCACCGGCGGCCATGACGGCGCGGTGACGTTGTGGAGCACGAAAACTTTTGAGAAGATTCGCGCCATACCCGCTCACAAAGGAACGGTCTACAGGATCGCTTTCACTGCCGATGGCAAGAAGATGGCGAGCGGCGGGGAAGATAATGCCAAAATCTGGGATGTTAAAGCCGGCAACGCTCTGTACGAACTGAAAGGCCATGCACAGCGTGTGTGGACGGTGGCGTTTTCTCCCGATGGCAGCAGATTGGCAACCGGCTCGGCGGATTTGACGGTACGTCTTTGGGATGTCGATAATGGCATCAGCGTGGCGATCTTTTCAGATTTCTCGAATCCGGTTTATAATCTCGTCTTCACGCCGGATGGTACGCGCATGATCGCCAATTCCAGCGGCACCGAGATTGTGATGTACGACACAGTGCCGTTTCGAGAGCGGGTTGGAAAGCAAGTATTACCCTGAAGAAACTATGATGGCCGTGAAGATTTTTTGAAGTCAAACTAATTCTACTTTGATAATATGCCTCGAGTCCAACTGATTCATTGGAATGCCCCCGAGGCCAAAGAGCGCGCTGGACGTGTTAAATCCGCCGGATATGAAGTGGCCTACGAGATGCCACAAGGCATGAATCTCTTTCGTAAGCTGCGAAACGATCCGCCCATCGCCGTGGTCATCGATCTAAGCCGGCTTCCGATGCAAGGCCGTGATGTCGCGCTGGGCCTTCGGCATTACAAGACCACGCGTCACCTGCCAATCGTTTTCGTTGAAGGCGATCCGGAAAAAGTGGCACACATCAAAGACAAAGTTCCGGATGCGGTTTATACCACGTGGACAAAAATTCGCAGCGCGTTGAAACGGGCGATTGCCCACCCTCCGCAAGCGCCGGTCGTGCCAAAGTCGCTGCTCGATGGTTATGCCGGCCAGCCGCTCGTCAAAAAGCTCGGTATCAAAACAAACACAGTTGTCGCTCTCGTTGATGCGCCACCGGATTTCAAAAAGATTCTCGGCACGCTTCCCGACGGCGTGCGGCTGCGCGAACAGGCGCGTGGCCAATGCGCGGTCATGCTTTGGTTCGTCCGCTCTCGAAAGGATTTGAAACGCTGCGTCGAACGCATGGCAACGCGCACTGATTTCGGATCGCTGTGGATTGTCTGGCCGAAAAAGACTTCCAGCTTGCGAGCGGATCTTACGCAGCAAGTGGTGCGGCAGACCGGCCTTGCTGAAGGATTGGTCGATTACAAGATCTGCGCCATCGACGCGACGTGGTCCGGACTTTTGTTCACACGACGCAAGGCACAAAAAAATGTTTGAACGCGCCGTAAAAGCCCGCTGTCGTTTCCTCGAAGCGAGCATTGGAGCGAAAGTTCGACCGCACCAGTCGCGCAGATCAATTATATCAGCACAACTAAAGAAACGGCACGCCATGTCTAAAAATTTCCTGCCCTCTCTATCATTATTCAATTTGTTATTCATCAACACACTCATCGCGCAGAGCAATCATGTGACGCCACAGCTTCGCGCGCACCAAATCAACTCCAACATTCAACTGGATGGACTGCTGGCAGAGTCGTACTGGCAAGAGGCGGAGGCCACTTCGGATTTCCGCCAGATTCAACCTCGGGAAGGAGAACCCGCAACCGAGAAGACCGAGGTGCGGGTTTTGTACGACCACGACAATCTGTATATCGGCGTGATTTGTTATGATGCTGATCCCAACAAGATTGTTGCGCAAAAGCTGCAGCGGGATAGCGGTCTTGGTGATGACGACATGTTCGGCATCGTTTTGGATACGTATCACGATCACCGCAATGCGTACCTTTTCGCCACCAACCCCAATGGCGCGGAGGAGGATGGCCAGGTGGTCGACGGCGCTTACGATACGAATTTGGATTGGGATGGTGTGTGGGAAGTGCGGGCAAAAATTCACGAGCAGGGTTGGTCTGCCGAATTCAAAATTCCGCTGTGGAATTTGAAATTCAAATCGCTGCCCGAACAAAGTTGGGGGATCAATTTCACCCGCACCATCAAGCGCAAAACCGAGCAGGTGAATTGGGCTTCGTGGTCGCGCGACAACGGCGGCTTTCTGCGCATCTCGCGCGCCGGCGATTTGCTGAATTTGCAGGAGCTGGAGCAAGGCTTCAATCTGCAAATCAAGCCTTTCACGCTGGGGAAATCCACGCGCGATAGATTGCTGGAAGCCAATCCGTTGCGAGATGAAAAACTCGATGCCGGGCTGGACGTTAAATATGGCCTCACCTCGAATCTTACGCTTGATTTGACCGCCAACACCGATTTTGCGCAAGTCGAGGCGGACGTCGAGCAAATCAATTTGACGCGCTTCCCGCTCTTCTTTCCCGAAAAGCGCGAGTTCTTTTTGGAAAGCGCCAGCACGTTTCAGTTTGGCGAGCCGGGATTTTTCGGCCCGCCTTCCATGTTGCTTTTCTTCAGCCGTCGCATCGGCATCGAGGGTTTCGGAAATATCGTGCCGATTACCGCCGGCGGCCGTCTCACCGGAAAAATGGGGCGCTTCAATGTCGGCGTGTTGGATATTTTGACGGATAAAGAGAACGGCCTTCTGAGATCGCATTTCTCCGTGGCGCGCGTGAGCCGGGATATTTTTCAGCGCTCCAAGATCGGTATGATTTTCACGAACCGTGCCGACCTCGGCCGGAGTCACCAGCAGGCCTATGGCGTGGATGCTGATCTTTGGCTGAGCAATCCGCTGGTTTTTCAGACCTTTTATGCACAAACCCACACCTCGAGCATCGGACGGACGGATCGCTCGTGGAAGTTGGCATTGGATTTTACCAAAGACCATTGGGGCTGGTTTGCCGGACAAACGGCCATTGACAAAAATTTCGATCCGGCCGTGGGATTCGTTTTGCGGCGCGATATTCGGCGTACCTTCTTGACTTTCCGGGTGAGTCCCCAACCCAACGGCCGATTCTTGCGGCGCACCGATATTCGCCAAAGCCTGACGCATATTACAAACTATGATGGCCGGCTGCAAGATTGGGAATATCGTCTTATTTTCATGAATGAGCTGTCAAGCGGCGAGTTCGTCAACATCAGATACGGCCGGATTTTCGAGCGCTTGGATCAAACCTTTCCGTTCAGGCCCGCGATTCACATTCCAACCGGTGATTATAGAAATCATCAAGTGAATGCCGATTTTCAAAGCAGCGCGAAGCGAAAAATTACCGGCTTTGCCAATATTTTGTGGCGTGACTTTTATGCGGGCGAATTATTCAACTGGGGCGGCGGGCTCGGCTACAGCCCGAATCCGCACCTTTCTTTCAGATTGGATTATGACCGCAACGAAGTTGATTTGCCGCAGGGCAAATTGGACACTGATTTGTTTGCTCTGCGTTTGAATTTAGCCTTCACGACTCGCCTCTTTTTCAATGCGCTCCTGCAATACAACAGCGAAGAGAACGAGCTCAGCTCCAACCTGCGCTTGAATTTCATTCATAGCCCCGGCAGCGATTTATTCATCGTTTACAACGAAAGCCGCGGCCGAGCCGGCGAAAATTTTGAGAACGGCTTGCCGGCGCGCAATCGGGAATTGATCGTCAAATTTACACGCCTGCTCAAGCCTTAGAGCGCGTTTGGAAAATCACTGACCGGTTATTTTTTAGCACAAAATGCTTTTCGCCTTCGCGGTGACCGGCGGCATTCTTACGGTGTGGCGATAAATTGGAGCGCGGACATTCTTGTCCGCAATGCGTGTGGACAAAGGAAGTCACAGTCACCGGCGATCTCGTGCTTGAGATGCTCTTTCCGGAAACGGAACACGAGATAATCGCGCCCTTTTCCAACAGTGAAATTGCGTCTCACGGCGTTATCGCATGCAGCGCCACGGCAACGGAGATTTGGTGCGTCAACACGACGGCATCTTGCAGTGTCAGGCTGCCGCTCGGCGCTATGATGAAGTTGCTAGCGGCGGCTTCATCGGCACTTCGATTACCGAAAGTAATGAAGGCACCCTGATCAACACCAGGTTGGCCGGTTCCGGCGGTCAATCGTCCGGTGTAGCGGATTTGAATGGAAGAAAAATTCAGCCTGAAACCGATGCTGGGTGTCCATTCCGCCCAAAACTCTTTCTGCGATCGGCGGGTATCATTGACGAAATTCGTTTGCTTGAGCCGGTAATTAATGAAGCGTGCCTGCAGTCCCATTTGGAAGCTGAAAGTTTTATTATCTTCCAAGCTCACCCCAACACGCGCCAGCCAATTGGTAAAATGAAAATAATTCTCCACCGTTTTGCTGCCGGCAGGGATGATCACGCCGCGGCCGGCGGTCACGGGCTCCGCGGCATCGGCCCAGGTGTGGCTCCAGATCGGCTCAACAATTAGATCCATGGCCACCGCACCCGAATCATTGGCGAGAGCAAAGCCGGCGCCGAAGTTGAAAGCCCAGGTCGTGCCGGGGTCGCGGGGAATATTCATCAGCTCGTAGTTCGGTATTTTGGGATGCGTTTTGTGGTTGACGGTAAAAATGAACCCGGCGCGCGAGTCCTGTCTTCCGAAAGGCACCATCGATCCCAAGTGCAAGCCCCAGGTATTCGTTTGATCGAGATTTCGCACGATCTCGGCACTAAATCCCTCCCAAAACCAGCGATTATAATAAACGTCGTGGGTCATGCGAATCCGATTGTGCAGCAGCAAGACTTCAAACGACGGTTGCCCAGATTTTTCGCGTAGCAGCCCAATGCGATAGTCGACGATATGGCCGCTCTGCTCGATGCGGGAGCTGTTGCCGTACAAAAAATCAACGCCGTGCATCGCTTCCAGCCCTGCCCAAGAGATGCCAGCGGCAAGCGAAATCCCAGTTCCTGGAAATTTTGTTCCAAGCAGGCCGGCAGCATACAAATTGTTCTTGTTTTGGTCGGCCAATAGCGAGCTTGAATTCCACGCAATGTCGCTTGCTGTGCGCCAACTGATGAAATCCGAGCGCTCCGGGCCGCTAAGCTGCTGCACGGCCAAACTCATGCCGCCAAACCATCTCGCCGAGCCGAGCAAAGCGCCCAACGGCAGGGTTCTAACCCCGCCATTGTTCTCGGTGATGTTGCCAAATACCGGCGCGCTGAAGAGATAAACGCCTTTGAGCCGTCCGCCTTTTGCCGGATTGACAAAGGGATCCAGCGAAGGATCATCATAAGCAATGGCGACGCCGCCCATGCCGAGATTTTGAGATGGCACGACGAGGAATTGCTCGGTCGCGGCGACGGGAACGGATCTTACGGAGATGAGTTGGGCTTGAGCGATGACTGGAAGGAAAAACAGCAGCGCAACACTACGGCAGGCACGTTTCTGACGAATGGATAACGTCTTCATACCTCAACCTCCCGCTTCTTTTAAGGGGAGTGTGGACTTTCCAGTCCACACCTGCATCGCGGACAAGAAAGTCCGCGCTCCCTCTTTTTTGCGATGAGAAGCATTCGAAATAAGAAATCAAACAACGTTCGCAAAATAAAACACAAAATCCGTACCAACAGCATCGAAGGGAAGGAACACACTGTAACTATGTCAAAAACATGGCCCTGGCTGATTGGCAAGCGAGAAAATTTCTCATCTCGCGTAGCGGAGCAAATTCAAAAACTTGATTATTTGATCAGATTTTTGAAGGAGAGAATGGCCTGGCCACTCATTGGGAAATTTTTAAATCCGGCTCAAAAGACTCTAAATTCGGATTAAACTCATAAGCTGCCGTACCTCTGCCAATTTCAAGCTGAAAACGAATCGGCTGGTTGATTTGCCCTTTGGCTTTTTCTAAAGGCGCATCGAGGTCAGCGCCGATAACTTCGGACAGCCGTTTCAACAAAAACCGGTTCAAGAGGTCCTTGATCAATTTTTCGACCGCCAAAGGATCGGTGTTGTGTGACTTATAACTGATCGGGCCGAATTTGCCGGCTTCAATCGGCACGAAGATTTTGCCGGGAACCGGCACATCGGCATAAGCCAAATCGACATCGAGAAATAATTGGGCTTTGGTCATAATCAAGCTCCGCAAGAATATAGGAATTTAATTTAGTTGTGCGAGACGGGCCTTTGCATTCGTGAGCATCGGTTTAAGCTCCGGATCGCAATTCTGCCACAGCTTTATGAATCGCGTATAATGTTGAATCGCCTGCTCGCGTTCGCCCATGGTTTCATAAATCTCGCCGCGCTGTAAATGCGAGGGCGCCAGGTAAATCAAATCATATATCGAAATTTCCCCAAAAGAATCGTACCACGCCAACGCTTCTTCGAATCGCCCCAGCTCGTGCAGCAACATGGCGCGCATGTAACGTTCATACGCTTGTGAATAGAAGGGCGAATCTACGGCCAGTTCGTAGCTCGACTCCATTTTGTTCATCTCGAGCAACGCCAACGCGTCTGCCGGCTGTTCGAGAAGCCGGGCCACTTGGGCATGCAAGCTTTGGGCAAGGTCGCCAGCCAAGGTGATCACCGTTGGCGGCCCGCCAAGCTGCTCCAACGTGTTGGCGTATTGAATAACCGCTTCACTTTGCCCGAACCGGACATTGAGAAGCCCCAAGAGATACAAACGCAGATGCGGGTGCAAGCCGTGGTGAGCCGAAAAAGAATCCAGCGCCGGCGCGGCGGCAGGGACAGCAGCCGTATCCAAACGTTCGAGGGCAGCTCGCAACGCCGCCAGCTTTGTTTCCGTCACCGGCAAAAACGGCAGGGCCGAGAGCAGGGCGCGATATTCGATCCCGGTGGCGAAATCCAGTTGTTCCGCTTTAGCCAATTCCATTTGTGCGGCTTTCCAACGGCCCTGGGCAAGCGCCAAATGCGCCAGCACGACGTGGCCAACCACCCGCACGTCATTTGGGTGCGCCGGCAGCGTGAGAAAGCGCGCGATATTTTCGGCGTTGCGCAAATCGCCGCAATAGGCCGCCACGTTCCAAACCGTGTGCAACACGGTGGCGGCGCGCCGTTGCTGCAGCGCCTCCATCATTTGCGCCTGTTGCGCTTCATCCTGAAGCGCGAAGGCCCGCAACGCCAGAATCTCGAACGCCTGCTCGTTTTCCAGCTTCAAGGCGACCACGCGTTGCGTCAGCGTGTCAAGCTCGGCGCGCCTGCCTTCCAACGCCGCCAGGCGGGATAGATGCAAATAGGCGAGAATATGCGCCGGTTGCAACGCGAGCACGTGCTCCCAAACGTCACGGGATTCCGCAATCGAGCGGCCGCGCAAAGGGCCGCCATGAAACAAGACTTCCCCCAATTGCGACAAAGCTTCCACATCATCGGGATAGGCCTCGAGAATGCGGCGGTAAAGCTGCTCGGCTTCCGCAGTGGCGCCACGCCTGGTGGCCAACGAGGCTTCCAACAGGTCGCGCTCGTGCGCGGAAAGGCGATCGGCATAATGCACGGCTTTCTCAGCAGCAGCGTGGGAAAGGGCGATGCGGCCACGCCACCATTCCGCGATGCTGAGCCGATAATAGGCGAGCGCAAAGGCCGTGTCGATCGTGATGGCGCGCCGGAATGAAGCCACCGCTCGCTCAAAATCGCCGTCGTCCAGCGCGTTTTCTCCGCTGAGATAAGCTTTCAAAGCCGGTAAAGTGTCCGTGGTCACGGCGGCGATGCGCCGCATTTTTGTGCTCGGCGCAAAACTTTGATCGGCCAGGAGCTGCGCCGTCAATTGGTCGACCATGTTGAAGATTTGCTCGGCCTCGCCTTCCACTTGCCCACGCACTAAAAGTTGAGGAGGATTGCTATTCTCATAAAGTGCGGCAGATATGCGCAACCGCCCTCTCACCTCCGTAATATTGCCGAGCACAAAAAGCCCGGCGCCTAAGCGCGCGGCAATTTTATGGCCTTGCCTCGGCCCAAAGCTGGCGTGATGTTTCTCCACGGTGCAACTGATAATGGCGCGCGGATCGACGCTGCGCAGCTCATCCGCGCCGTCCAAGTTCGTGCTCAACAAATCAACCATGCCCTTGCCGAGATCGGCATACTCAGCGCTGCCGTTCACCGTGAAGGGCAAAACGGCGATAACCTTAGGAGAAGTTTCAACACGTCGTTTCTTGGGGATCAACGAATATGCCACAAACGCCGACAGAAGCATGACGAGCGCAGCTACCACCAGCAACAGCTTGCGGCGTTTTCTTCCCCCCGGCCTCACCGGTTGATAGACAATGGGTGCCGGAACCAGCGCTGCATTTGGTGGAACGGTCTGCCTCGCTTGCCCGAAATTGAATATTCGTCCATCCGGCGAGCGCATGTACAGTACCGGCGCGCTCCATTCGATTTCACTGACGCGCGTAAAAATAGCTTTGCGCGCTTCCGCCAAAGCGGCGTCGACGGGATGGCCTTTGGCCAAAGTCTCGTAGAAAACGTGCGACAGCGCGACCGCGGTCTCGTCCGAAACCGGAAATTGCATCGCAATGACGGCCGGCAAGCCGCTCTGCACGAAGCTCTGCGCCAGGCCGGCAAAAGTATGGCGGCTGTCGCCGCGGGCGCCGTCACAAGCATTGAGCACCGCCAGCCGCAGCGGCTGATGATCGTGCAAAAGAATTCCCAAACGCTCACCATTCACCGGATCGCCAAGCTCGTCTTCATCTTCGAGAATGAGCGAGCCGTCTTGCGAGCGCTCGTCGAAAACGCCGTGCCCGATGAAATGAAAGATATGATATTCGCCGTTTTGCAAACGCTTTTGCAAAGCCGCCAATGTCGCCTCTTCCAGGCGCTCCAACTTTGCCAGCCCGCGGCTTTCCAAATCTTCAAAAGCTTCTTTTAACTTGGCCCATTCGGCCTCGACGTCGAGCTTGGGATAATTGGCCGGGCTGGAGATCATCACGAGCACGCGCAGCGGCGGCTTGACTTCCCAGGGCCGCAAAGGCGCCGGCAAATTGAGATAGCGTACGATCGGCGTTTTAACAGAAAGCGCAAGAAACTGGTTCAGCGAAGAATTGTAGAGCAGCTCCCACGGCAAAACCGCCAGCTCCGGCGCATCGGCCAGATGCAGGCGGAGGCGGAGTCCTCCACCCGTTTGATCGGCCTCGTCCAAACTGCTTTGCAAGCAGCCACGCAGGGCGTTTTCAAACACGGCCTCGAAGAGGCGCCCGCCGAGATTGCGCATGGCGATTTTGGCCGAGGCGCACGCGGCGCCATCTTTTTTCGCGGCTTGATCGAGATCGGCAAATAGCTTTTGCAGCGTCGCGACCGCAACAGGAAGAACGAATTCAGTCGAAGGCTCGCCTGCCAAAGAATTGATGACGCGGGCGGAATATTTGTCGCCGGCGCGATGAATCATCAAATCAAAATTAGCATACGCCTGCGGGATGCCGCCGTTGGCGCGTTTTTTGGCCATGCCGTTATGAGCATCGCTATTGAAGAGCATTAGTCCTGCCTCTCCTGCTTGAATTGGGGAAAACCATGGCTATAACCTTGTTGCCAGCGAGCAGCGCCAAAGCATATCCAGATAAATTCGGGAAAACCTTACTAAATAATAAAGACAATCAAAAGGCAAAAATCTCCCACGGTAAAAAAAATATTTTGCCGGGTAATCACTTGATTACCATCAAAACTTAATTAATTTTTCGGCGACTCGTGGTGAATTCGGCGCATTTCGGTGGGAAAAAACTTGCTCTGTGCCTGGGAGAAGTTAATCAGCCGGTTGGCAATAAATCGGGGGCAAAAAATTTTATTGGCACGGTTGGACACGCTTTGCTTTATGCTTTACGATCAATTCTCGCCGCCGTTGGGAACGACGACGATTTTTTGAATGAGGCTGGTGACGACGCGGTTGCCAAACTCCAAACATAATCCGCACGCTGCGGCAATATCGACTTTGATGATGCTGCCGCCCCACGTGCAGCCGGCAATGGTCGTTTTCATGGGCGACAGCCCTTCGCGATCAAACCAGCCGCCGGAGACAAGATAGTAGCCGTTCTCGATGACGCGAATGGAATAAACGGAATTGAGCGTCACCACGATCAGCCAATCGCCGAAGTGCAGATCAGCTTTCCGCACTTGTTTCAGCTTTTCCGACTGTTCGATAATCAAATCGAGGCTTTGGCCGTATTGGGGCATGGTCGTTCGTTTCTATAAAAGCGTTAGCCAGTTAGCCGGTTCGCCCGTTAATCCCGAAAATCGGGACAGACGAGCTAACCGGCCAACCTGTTTATTGACAACTGCACTGTATCTCCCCAAACCCAATTCCCACCCCTTTCCACACGAACGCTTCGCTCGTGCGCGCGTTCTCCCAAAAGAACGGGCTGCGCGGGCGCGGATGATTGCCGCTTTCATTCATGGTTTCGGCGTCGTACAAACGGCCGTTCTTCATCACGTACAAAATATGCTCGCTATTTTGGATATTGTCAAGCGGATTTTTTTCGAGCACGATCAAATCCGCCAGCTTGTTCGGCTCGAGTGAGCCAATGTCGCCATCCAAGCCGAGATATTGCGCGCCGTGCAAAGTTGCGACGCGAATGGCTTGCAGCGGCGTCATGCCGCCTTGCGCCAGCATCCACATTTCCCAATGCGCGCCGAGCCCTTGCAATTGGCCGTGCGCGCCGAGCAAAACTTTGGCGCCGGCATCCAGCAGCGCTTTCGCCGTTTGCGCATTGCCGAGGTGCCCGAAATCATCGTCCGGAATCATCATGCGCCGCCGCGCGCGGCTGTCGATAATCGGCCGCGGCGTGAAATTCAACAGCCGCGATTTTTCCCACACGTTGGTTTTTTGATACCAATAATTTTCTCCCCAAATGCCGCCGTAACCGACGATCAACGTCGGCGTGTAGCCGGTTTCGCTCGCACCCCAAAGTTTGAGCACGTCGTTGTAAACCGGCGCCACCGGAATCGAATGCTCGACGCCGGTGTGGCCGTCGAGAATCATGCTCAAGTTGTGATAGAAAAACGAGCCGCCCTCCGGCACCACCATCATCTGCAACTCACGCGCGGCTTGAATCACCTGCTGGCGTTGGTTGCGCCGCGGCTGGTTGTAGCTTTTCACCGAGAACGCGCCCACCGCTTTCATCCGGCGCAAATGCGAGCGCGCATCGTCCAAATTGTTGATCACCGCTTTGGAACTGCCATCGGCGCCGTAAAGAATCGTGCCGGTCGAATACACCCGCGGGCCGACCATCTTGCCGGCGGCAACAATTTCGGCCAGGCTGAAAACCGTTTCGGTATTCGCCGAAGGGTCGTGCATCGTCGTCACGCCATAAGCCAGATTGGCAAAATACGCCCAACTCTGTTGCGGTAGCAAACCGCTGATGAAATGCATGGCGTGCGCATGCACATCAATAATGCCCGGCATGATGGTTTTGCCTTGCATGTCGATCCGTTTGGCATCGGTGGGAATCTCGACTTCGCTCGATTTCCCAATGGCGACAATACGATTGCCACCAACGACGATCGCGCCATTCTCAATCACCTCATCGCCGCGCATCGTAATGATTCGTGCGCCGACCAAGGCCAACTTGCCCGTCGGGGCGTCGGTTTTCAACTTCAAACCGAGGCGCAGTCCGGTTGTATCCGGTGGCGGAATACTGTCAGCAGCGCCTTCGACAAATTTGAAGCTGCGCGTCAGCTCCCGTGTGAAATATTCCGGACCGATGGTCCAATGCAATTTCTTGCTGTCTCCGGACCAGTGCAGATAACTGCCGGCATCGCGCGAGACTTGTTTGACGGGAATCGCTTTGATTTTAGCATTGAGATCAATCGCGCCGCCGGTTTGTGGAAATGGCGCAACGTAGGCGTTGAACAACTCAGTGAACGCCACCCACTCTTCATCCGGACTCGGCACGACGTCGGTGACGTATTTCAATTTGAAATGCTCACGCGGCTCGCCGCCATCCAATCGCACGCTCTTGTAAGTTTTCTCCATGCCGCCGCCGGTGAGATAAAAGATGCGATCGCCTTTGCGAGTGAAACGTGGGTCGCGGCCTTCTTCGGTGATCAAATTCGATTGGCCGCCATTGGCAGAAATCCAATATAGGCCCAACTCAGTGCCGTGCGCCAATCCCAAAACACTGTTGCCGTTGTCGCGCTGGTAAACGATTTTTTGTCCGTCGAAAGAAAATTGGGGGCCGCGATAATAGCCCTTGCGCGTGGTGAGCTTTTGGGGTTTGGCGCGGCCATCGAGAGGCGTTTTATAAATGGCGCCGAGTGCGGTGTCACTCCACGTGGTGTAAACGACCCACTTGCCGTCCGGACTAAATGCCGGCTCAAACTCAAAATCGTTGTCATTGGTCAGACGCTGTACCACGCCATTGGGCAAACGCCTTTTCCAAAGATGGCCGGCGGCATTGAACACGAGCCACTGGCCGTCCGGTGAAGTGACGGCGTTGCGAATCATTTTCACTTCAACCGAGTCCGGACTGACTTTTTGCGGATAGCGCAGCGCCGCGGTGATGGTTTGTTTGACTTTCGCTTCAAACGGAATCTGCGTTGCTTTCTTGGTTGCAGTATCAATTTTCCATAAATGACCTTTTGCCCAAATAACAATATTTTTACTGTCCGGCGTCCACGCGTAATTGGGATACACGCCGAAAATCGCCCACGTCTCTTGCTGATCTTTGCTCAAGCCGTCGTAAATCGGCATCTCCTCGCCGGTTTGCAAATCGTAGAGATAAAGCACACTCTTCAAACGCACGCGGCGGACGAAGGCGAGATATTTGCCATCCGGCGAAGGTTGCGGACGCGCCGCGCCGCCGGCGCCCGCAATCAAATTCGTCAGCTTGCCGGCTCCGCCCGTCTGGATTTCGCGGTCGAGGCGACGAATGACGTAAATTTGGCCGTTGGGGTCTTTATTGTATTGAAAGGTGGGGCCCGGGCTCATGTCCTCGCTGAAATAAACGTAGCGGCCATCCGGTGAAACACACGGTTCGCCAGCATCTTGCTGATCATTCCGGCGCTTGGTAAGCTGTAAACCTTCAAGGCCACCGGAAGCGTGATACAACCACATCTCGCCGGCGCCGAGCGAGCGCGTGCCGGTGAAATGCTTGCGGGCGATGAGATACTTGCCATCCGGCGTCCAGCTCGCATTGTTCAACAAACGGAAATCTTCTTTGGTCACTGCCTTAGCGCCGGAGCCGTCGCGATTCATCACCCAAATATTATCGCCGCCGGCGCGGTCGCTGGTGTAGCTAATCTTTTTGCCATCGGGGCTGAAACGCGGCTGCACTTCAAACGCCGGGCCGCCGGAGAGCAGTTTCGCCGCGCCTCCGGTGATTGGCATAATATAAATGTCACCCAACAAATCAAAGACAATCTCTTTGCCATCCGGACTGACATCAAGATTCATCCACGTCCCCTCTGTCGTGGTGAATTCCACGTCGCTGGTCGGCCCATGCGCCGCGGTTACGTCCCATTCTTTTTTCGTTGAGGAATCTGATTTTTTGGTGGAATCTTGCTTAGTGGCTTTCGTGGTGTCGGCAGGAAAAATTTCGGCGTGAAGCGCAGACGAGATACAGAATAGACAAACGATCAGCAAAGTGCAAAAGCAGCGTCGCGGCATGGTCTCTCTCCCTCGAGGTAAATGCGTTCTCTCACACAGTCTGAATGCAGATCAGGCTTTGAATTTCCTTCGCGTTGCGGTGCAAATCAATGCAGAGCGTACGGCATGAAAAAGAATACACAAAAGTTGGGGAAAAGTCAAGAGGAGAATTTGAACGATTGACCGGGCCGAAAATAAGTGGAGAGCATTTCACGCTCTCCACTTCACACTTGACGATGTTTAGTTGACCAGATTTTTCAGCTCATCGACGCTTTGAATGGTAAGCAGTGCTCTGGCAATACGATCCAAATCATTCATCTCATCGATCGCTTGAATCTTTTGCCGGATTTCGTCCGGAACTACACCAAATCGTGCAGATATTTGCGTAAGAAGCAAATGCTGAATCTTCTCGCGGACGATTTCTTGAATGACCGGTACATCTTCCATGGCAAAACCTCCGAGTAATTGGCGAAGCGTCTCCTTGGTTAAAGTTCTAATGCGATGGGAAATAAAACCCCCTAAAAGTGCAACGAGATTTCTGCGTTCTTCATCGTTTAGTTCTGGCGCCTCCTTAATTTTATCAACCCACACCGGTGCCTGTTGTTCAATCTCCCGTGGAGAAATGTCACAAAGCGGCAAGAGTGGTATCAAATGAACGCCGCCAAGTCGAATCAGTTCCTCGACTTTGAGACGACTGAAAACGATGATCTTCGGCGAGAATTTCAAAACCGACGAGTGAGCGAATTGGCGCTCAAACGACAAAGCGGCCTGATAATTCGATTCTTCCAGAAAAATCACTGCCGCATCCATGTCACCAGTGTATTTGTGCTGGATGCAATAAAGCATCTTCGTTGCGACCATGCGATGATACAGATACTCGTCGTCGTATCCTTGCGTCTCAACCAAAGCCATATAGGCTCCCGATTGGTCGATCAGAAAGAGATCGGAGCGTTTTTCAGTTTGCTTGAGTGTTATGCTTTTGGCTACATAATCACCTGCTCGAACTCCAATGAATTTGGCAAACGCATTTGTAAAATGGGTCGCATATTCATGAAACAGCTTGTCTGTCGCCATTGCTTTCTCCCTCCTCGATCTCCACTAATATACATAATTTTTTCGCACAAGGTCAAGACGATGTTTCATGTCTTCAGTTCTTATCATAACCTCCCGATTGGGTTTGCGCAATTTCAGTCTGCAAACGGATACCAAGGTTTTACTATACATCGACGAGAATCTTCACGATGGCTCCACTTTCCCCAGGATATGCCTTGACGCAAACTCTAAAAGCTGAATGGCTTGCTCGCTTTTAACGGTCGGAAAGTTATCAAGAAACTCGGCTAAGCTGCACCCATCCATAAGATAGTCAAATAGGGTCCGAGCCGGAACTCTCGTGCCCACAAACACCGGAACGCCGCCCATGATTTCCGGATCAGAATGAATTGGGAGACCATTTGCCGAAAATGTGACGTTACTCATGGCGAACCTCCTTACGCTTGTTGATACAAGCAGACAGGAATTTTACAACAGGCCGGTTTTGCCAAATTACAAAACCGTTTAAAGATACTGAAAGCAAGAACATTAGCCAGGTTCAAGCATTCTGAGTAAAAATATAAAAAAAATCAAAAAATGCAAGCGCTCTCTTCAAAGTATAAAAGCGGCGTCGCGGCATGGTCTCTCTCTTTCGAGATGAATACGTTCTCTCACACAGCCTGAAGATCAGGCTTTGGAATTTCCTTCGCGTTGCAGTGCAAATCAAAGCAGGGCGTACGTCATGAAAAAGAATACACAAAAGTTGGAGAAAAGTCAAGAGGAGAATTGTAGAACTTTGGCTTTGCGGATTTTGCCCTGCACTTCTGCTTAGTGATCACAAGCGTTTTTCGCCAAAACTAAGCTGATGATTGTAATAATTGTAGAAAAATCCCGCAATCCGCAATCTGCAATCCGAAATCGGTATAAGATAAGGAGCGTCACATGTTACGAATTCGTTATTTTGGGGTTGTTGCATTTGTTTTGTTAAGCTTCTCGAACACCAACGCGCAACTATTCAAGCCCAATTGGAATGATTTTACTTTTCGCAAGGCAAAAGACAAATGGACGACCGACGACAAAGGCTTTCACGCTTTCGGATCGGCCTATCTCTACAGCGTTCTCGCGAAGAAAATGCCGAAAGGATACGCCGCTCTCACCACCATTGCGCTTGGTGCGGCCTGGGAAGTGAAAGATGCTTACGTGAGACATGACGTCGTGCCGATTTTGGGCGGCGACGGCTTTTCGTATAAAGATTTAACGTTTGACGTGGGTGGCGTGGCGCTGGGTTTGTTACGGGATTTGCTTTTTAAGGACAAAAACTCGAAGCCGGACAAGTTGTAAAGCGCAAGGGTCAAAACAGGCCGCCATTAGTCACGCTATAAAGAAAGCCGGCGCCTTACATTAGGCAAAAGGCGCGCCGGAAAGAAGACAAATAAAAAGCGGAACAGCACAACAATCTGATCCGCTTTTAGAGATCCCCCTTTGCAAACCTGCGAAGTCAGACTTGGGCAACGGAATTTTCCAAATTTGAAGAATCGTTGCGCCCAAGTCCGACTTCACCTTCACCGCATCAAAATCATCTTGTGCGTTTCAATTTTTTCGCCCGCCCGCAATTGATAAAAATAAACGCCGCTTGGAACACCTTGCGTCTGCCATTGGATTTGATGCTCACCCGCGTTTTGTTTGCCGTCAACGAGCGTGGTGATTTCTTGTTTAGAGATATTGAAGATTTTTAATGCAATTGGGCCGGCTGGTGTAACGGCGTGGTAATGATAGCCTTCCAGGAGTTGGGAAAGAGCCGTCTTTTTACGCTGACACGGGAAGCGGATGCAAGGAGGTAATCAGAATCGTTTCCATCAGCGAGGGCGTGTAAGCCGACAGCGAAAGAAACTCACTCACGGGCGGATGCAACGTGATGTCCAGCACCATCTCGCGAAGCTCGCCGGAAAGCTGCGCCAAGCCGGTGAGCGGAAAACTGCGCGGGCCGACTTCGGTGCGTTGGGCCAACAACGAGTATTCAAATAAGGTGAGCCCGACGGCCCTGCGCTCGGCTTTATTGATGCGCAACAGAATATGATCGTTTAATTCAATGCCCGTTGCTTTTTCGCCCGGTGCGAATGAAACATAGAGCGTATCGCTCTTTTCGTCATAATTGACATTTGGAGTTGCCATATTCTTACCCAATTTCTTTCTGAAATGCCGTTGTAATGAAATTGTTGAAAGCGGGTTTTCCTCTGTCATCCAGGCCGAATCCGAATAACACGATAGCCATAATGTGCGTGTTATCCTCCGCCAGACGGTCAAAAGCTTTGAGGTAACGGTATTTTCGCGGATTGAGTGAATCCTGTTTTCTATTGCCTGTCCGAATTGTCTCTTTCAGTTGCTCTTCACACTCTTCCATTTCCGGATGATTGACGTCCTCGATGATATGTTCCCATCGTTCCTGCGTAAGATAAATTTCATTACCATAGCGGTCGCGAACCGTCCACCTTCTTCCGGTAATCATGATTTCCCTTTCATCTTACCGAAAGAAAATAAGCAATTTGATACACAATTGCAACTCAAAAATACGGCTCATAAAGGATTTTCTACTTCCAATATAGCACAAAATTTTGATGAACACAACAACTGTTTGCTGAAAAACAAAGCGGACCAGCACAACAATCTGATCCGCTTTTAAATATCCCCCTTTGCAAATCCAAGAATGCGAAGTTCGACTTGGGCAACAGGATTTGACAAAATTTGAAAGATTTTCGCGCCCAAGTCGAACTTCACTTTCACCGCATCAAAATCATCTTCCGCGTTTCAATGTGATCGCCTGCGCGTAATTGATAAAAATAAACGCCGCTGGGAACGCTCTGCGCCTGCCATTGGATTTGATGCTCGCCGGCATTTTGCTTGCCGTTAATGAGTGTGGCGATTTCTTCCCCGGCGAGATTAAAGATTTTTAATGACACTTGGCCGGCTTGCGCTAAAGCGTAACGAATCGTCGTCGAAGGGTTGAAGGGGTTGGGATAGTTTTGCGCCAAAAAGTAGCTGGTTGGAATTTGATCGGAGCGGGCTTCCGCGACTCCGGTACGAATACTCCCATAAATGGCCTCGAGCGTGTCGGCATGGGTTTGGAGCTCACTCAGGTTTGCGCCCAACACCAGGCCATACGCCACCGTGGCGGAATCACCAACCGCCAATGAAAAAGGCGGCGCGGTCAGCAGCACACCATAGTCGGCAGGATCAGTTGGAATCGTAATGCCTCCCTTGCTCATGAATTGATACCTCAAGGCGTCGTCGCCACCGGCATCCTGCGGTCCGTAGGCGAGTACCGTGTGCGGGACATTGCCTGTTCCTAATAGCTTGAGTCCGATATATCCTCCCGGATCGTTTTGGCTGTCATACACATAAATCATGTGCCTCTGGCTGTCGTAACCCGCCAAGTCATCATAGTTCTCTTCGAACGGCGGAACGGTGACAGCAGGATCGAGCCAGGGACTGACAAACACATTGCTCAAGTTGCCGTTTCTGCCGAGATTTTTTATGGTGTATTGAAACACAATGAAATCATCCCGCGTCGGCGCTGACCATTGGTAACTTTGCTGGTGTACGCGCACTCCAATGGGGGAGAATGTTGATAAATCGTCGTATGTGACACTGCCATCCTGATCAGACACGCCGGGGGCTAAAGTATAGGTTGTTCCCGGTGTTCTACTCCAATCACCTTCATAGTAATCGCTGCTAGACACCCGCCTTTGCCCGCCGCCGATGGCGCCGACATACAAACTGCCCATAGCTAAATACTCTCGACCATTTTCGCGTGGCCAGTAGGCTGAGGTGCCCGTTGCCGAGAAAAATTCGGCCAGCCGCCCATCATCATTAAAGGAAAGGATCACATTGCCGGCATTGTGAACGCCCCTGACCCTGGTTGGGAACCAACTGATATTCACGGTATTGGAGGAGTTATCCGTGATCGAAAAAGTGGGAATGACCTCATCTCCCAATTGCACGGGCCCGATGCCGGCGCCCCAAATATTATCCGAGGCGTTTTTCTCATGGTGTTGTCCATCGTCAAACATCTGAAAGGGACCATTCGAGGTCTCGTTGAGGGTATAAGAAAGTTTCACGTCCGCGATTCCGGCTTCATCATCCACCATGCCCTTTACAACGGCAAAACCCTGTTCCGTTGCCATGGCAAATGCTTCGAGCAAAGCCGGCGGCGGGTTGTTGTCCATAGTCGTTCCGATGAGGCCATACCAAATTTGCGTTTGAAAAGATTGGGGACTCCAACGATCCGACCAAAAAGAGACAAAGGGCTGGTTATTGACCAAAGTCGTATTATGTTCGGCATCGTAATTGGCATAGCGCGTGAATTGGGCCGGTGCGCTCCAGGAATTCCCGCCGTCCGTGCTCTTGGTGTAATAAATATCCAAGTGCCCGTATCCGGGGACCGTACTCAATACCCAGCGCTCGTAAGTCATCCACAGGGTGTCAGCCGACTGGCGCAGAACTTTGGGAAAGACTTCGTCTTGAGGAGAATTCACAATTGGCACGGGCGCAGACCACGTGTTTCCGCCATCGGTGCTGGTTCTCCGGTAAATGTCCGGGTTTCCGCTGGAGTATTCACTATAAACGGCATACAATGTTGAGCCACTGCCTGAAACGACTGTGCCACCAAGTGCTTGGGCAGGAGTGGCGAACAATGCTCGTTCCGAGCTCCATGAAGCGCCGTTATTCGTGCTGGTGCGAAAATAAATATCATTTCGGTTATAGAGCAACCACAGTTTCCCATCCACCGTCTGCGTTACGTTGAGAGTAAAACCTCCGTCAAGTGGAGTAACAATTCTTGGCGCGGTCCAACTTTTGCCATTGTCGTCAGAGAAGCTTGCGACTCGCCCCGCGCCACTTCCCCAGACCGCAATAATGCGTCCCGTAGTGGTCCGTACGCCGGAGAGCTGAAAAGCAAATGGAGTTGTTGCGGCCACGACGACGGGACTTTCCCAGGAAACCCCGGCGTCACTGCTTGGCACACAGTAAACCGTATCTCCCATTTGACTTATCCAAACCATCAGGACTTGCCCATTGCCAAGCGAAATCGGGCAGGAAGAAAAGTAAGAACCTGCCGGATCTTGGTGGGGGAATCGCATCGGCTCATTCAGTTGAGCATTTCGATAATTGGCTTTGAAAGCCAAATGGTCTTTTTGCATCTTGTCCGGGTAGAGCATGGGCAACACGCCACTGCCCTTGAGGATGCTGTGGCGAATTTGGTACGGGCTTTTGCTGATGGCTTTTTTGTCAAGCGTTTGCGCCATAATATGGCATGGCAGGGCAAAAGCCAGGATGAGGGACAGTCGCTTTACGTTTTTCATAACGCCTCCTCTAATGCGTCGATAGAGAAATTGATTGTTTGGTTTGACTCTCGCTTACTCAAGAACGATGCCAAAATGGTTGCGCCGAGCTTCAACAGCTTAATACTTTGCAATTACTCGTGTTAACTTGAAGAGGCTATCAACACATAAGGAGAATTAAACGGTGGGATTGCTTCCAAAAATTTGGAAGCGAAAATGAGGCTATTTAAACAAGGACTTGGATTTCTAAAAAATTGGAAAGAGGCGTGGGTTTTTCCCAAAATTGGGACGATCGCGGAATGAATTCATCTCACCGGAGTTGACCAATAAGCAAAGTATTGAAGTGGATTCAATTATCTTGCAACTTTACTTTGTCACTTCCATCACCCAAATATCGCCGAGATTTTCTTGCCAGTTAAAATAAAGTTGCCGCCCATCTGTGGTGTACCCTTCCAACACTAAGAAGCCATGCTTACCATGCAGGTTTGTCAACTGACGTTCATGTCCATCTTTGAGTGAAAGTTCCCAGAAATTTCTTACCCCTTGCTCGTACCGTACATTTTTTGCTCCTCGCTCGTCTCGGATAAAGTAGATCTTTTCTCCATTCGGTGACCAGCATGGTCGATGGCCGCCAGTCTCTGCAACTCGTTCTGCGGGTCCGCCTTGCGCAGGGACCTTCCATATTTGTGAAAAACCGGCACGATCAGACTCAAAAACAATCCATTTCCCATCGGGCGACCAGCGCGGGTAGAGGTCAAGGTCGGGATGGTCGGTTAATCTTCTCGCTTCGCCTCCTCGCGCCGAGATGACATAAATATCCCTATTTCCAGTTCTTGTCGCTTGAAAAGCGATTTCTCGGCCATCCGGTGACCACGAAGGGAGGGCTTCCGATTCATCTGTTCCAAACAAGAAACGGGCCGGCCCTCCGGAAGCCGGCATCAGCCAAATATCACCATTCCCGCTGCGCCTGGAATGAAACGCAATTTCTCTGTCATCGGGTGACAATGCCGGCGCCAAGTCGTGTGCGGGATGATCCGTAATTTGCTCCATTTTGCCGCCGGTCACCGGCATTTTCCAAATATCCTGGTTGCCCAATCGATCCGAATTTAACAACAAATATTTTCCATCATGGGTCAAAGCGACGCGCCCGACCAGCGCCTGGTCGAAAGTGATCTGCTCGGCATCTTTCCAGGTTCTCATGCTGTCACCCGGTGGTATCGACACCCGCCATACATTCGCTATTTCTCGACCTTGGCTATAAGCCAAGTGCCTTCCATCAGGTGAGAAAACTGCATGGACCATGCCTATTCCTGTGGTCAAAGGCTGAGGGGCGCCATCCGGACTGCCGTCATTGGCAAGACGTTGTTGCCAGAGATCCATGCTGCCGCCACGATTCGAGATGAAGTAAATGTAACGCTCATCTTTGGACCACGAGGGGCTCCAGTCATTGGTTCGTCCATCAGTCACCGGAATCAACTTTTTATCCGTAATTCGTAGAATCCGGATGCAGGTAATGAGCGCAGCCGGAGCTATGGCATCCACCAAGGCAAAATAATCTCCGTTGGGTGACCAGCTCATTTCAAATATACTATGTAAAATTCCAGCCTTACCGGTATGCAAATATATATTCGTCGATTTTCCGGTTCGCAAAGAATAAAGGTTGACGAAGTTTTGGCTGGAATCTTCGGACACGTAAGCTAATTCTGTTCCGTCCATTGACCACTGCGGCTGCCCTCTTCCGCTTTCGGAAGCCAGGACTTTACGTGGAACACCGCCCAACGCCGACATGAGGTAAAGACCGCGACCATCCCGATCAGACCAAAAGGCGATTTGACTGCCATCGGGCGACCAACTGGGGCGCGCATCGACACCGGCATGATCTTCCGTTAAGTTCACCGGTTGCCCTTTCCCAGGTTGAGCCACCCAGATATCCCAGTTACCGCTTTGATTCGATTGATAAGCCAACTTGCTGCCATCCGGTGACCACGTCGGATAGTGTTCCAAGCCAATAGTCGTGGTGACTTGAAGAGGATTGATCAGTCGAGGAATCGTTTCGCGTCGTTGGAATAGCAGGTAGCCAGCTATTCCAGACAGGAGAATCAACACACCCAGGCTGGCACGCGTCAACCCAACCTTTCGCAAACGCTTGAGGAGGTTTCTCATTTTGTGGGACGCGCGCAAAGGGCGATCAGGCTCGCGCTGCGCTTGCCGAATTTCCGACAACAACTCTGCTGCCAATTGGTGCCGCTCATTTGCATTCTTTGCCAGGGCGCGGTTAATGGCCTGCGCCAATGTGATCGGCACCTCGGCGCGTAGCTTGGTCGGCGCGACGGGATCGACATTTACAATCGCATACATCACCGCCTGATCATATTCGCCTTTAAACGGCAATTGGCCGGTGAGCATTTCATACATCACCACGCCGAGCGACCAAATATCGGTGCGATGATCGACCTCCAAACCTTGCGCTTGTTCCGGCGACATGTAGGCAATCGTTCCCATCGTCGCGCCGGTCTTGGTGAGATGTTGCTGCCCTGCCAACTTCGCCAAACCGAAATCAAGAATTTTCACTTCGCCGCGCTTGGTAATGATGATATTCGCCGGTTTGATATCGCGATGAATGATCCCCGCCTCGTGCGCCCGCGCGAGGCCTTGCGCAATTTGCGTCGCAATCTCTATCGTCTCCGGTATCGGCAATCCGCCTGGCATGCCGAAGGGCGAAGAGCGAAGGGCGATGGGCGCGACACGCTCTTCGCCCTTCACCTTTCGCTCTTCGCCTTTTTCCTTTCGCCCATCGCCTTTCTCCAATCTCTCCTTCAGCGTTTCCCCTTCATAATACGCCATCGCAATAAACAACTGCCCGTCTTCCGTTTCGCCGATTTCATAAATCGTGCAAATGTTGGGATGATCGAGCGCCGAGGCAGTTTTGGCTTCATTGATGAAACGTTCGATGGCTTGGGGATCACGGGTGAGATAAGGCGCGAGGAATTTGAGCACGACGTGGCGGCCGAGCTTGGTGTCTTCGGCTTTGTAGACGACACCCATGCCGCCCTCGCCGAGCTTGGCGAGAATTTTGTAATGGGAAATGGTTTGGCCAACCTTCATATTGCCCGCACAGCGCGAAAGGGACCAGTCGATGTATTTTTCTAAGAATTTTCTTATCCGGCTTACATCACCGGCTGCATAGCCTCAGCCGCTTCTCTTATAGCCCGAATCTTTTGCGAAAGCAGCGCCGGCAACTCTTCAGCCTTGAGCTTTTGCGCCTGTTCTTCCAATTCATTAATCGTGCTTTGCAAACGCGACAAATTGTAACTCTGAATTTCCCGTTTTAATCAAACTACGAAAACTCTCAAGCAGGTTCCAAAGCTAATTCATTGTCTTTCTGCTCGGCTTCCAAATAGCTAATTTTAATCTCACCATATCGAATCGTTAACCCATACTTTTGAGCCAACTCCAAGACATTGCGATGAGCATTCGCAACGTACTGCTTGAGGTCATGATTGGCCATTTTGTCTAGACGTATTTGGGCCTCGTTTTTGGCTTGCAACAATGGATTAGTAAGCATCTGTATCCTCCGTAAATAATTGCAAAGGAGTTACAATCTCTGGAGTAAATAGGTTTAGTCTCGTATTGACACGACGTATATGTTGCTTCTTATTGGCGTTCGCTAAATGATTGCAGTTCCACGTCAACAAGAAATCGATTTTATAGAATGAAGCATACGCCAAGTGAAGCGCATCACCTTTTAAAACCTGTGGCATCAAATAATTTTCAATGTATATTCGTGCTATGTCAACGATATTTTCATCGGGTGCCAGCACTGGAAGTTTTGCTGCAAATTTTAAAGCCTCTTCCTTATGTGGATAAATGAGTCGCTCGTAAAAAGTCATAACCCAGACCGCCGGTCTGGAAAATTGTGCACGATCCAGTCGGGCCGACTGGGTTACGACGGCTTTTTACGACATACACATAAATACCTTCGATTAACTCATTTAGGGTTTCTTCCAAAATCCAAATGTCAAAATGATGTCGCTCCTCCTGCCACCACCTTCTGGTTATTTCAGCAAACGGCTTTAGGCTTTCGCGTTCATCAAAATAGTAGTTGGGAATCGTGGTATCGAGGTAGACAGTTTTCTTCATTTTTCACCCGCGTAGTATTCAACTGTAATATAATGTCATATCGGGAATTTCGCAAGATATTCTTTTCAGCACAATCACACCTTTTCAATTCCCAGTTTTTTCATTTTATAATGCAGCGTCTGCACCGGAATGCGCAATTGCCTGGCGGCTTGCGATTGGCTCCAGCCATTCGCCTCCAATGCTTGCCGGATAATTCGCGCTTCGTACTCGGCAACCCGCTCCGGCAAAGATTTGTGGGGATCGGCCTCTTCAACAAGATTTTTGCTGCGCTTCATTTCTTTCTTAATTTCACTGGGAAGAATGGTTTCGTCCAGACGCTTCATTTCCGCCGGCGCCAAAGTCACCAGCCGTTCCACAAAATTTTCCAATTGCCGGATGTTGCCTTCCCAAGAACGGCGCTTCATATAGTCGAGCAGGTTTTCGTGAAATGACTCGGCTTGTTTTTGCTGTTGCCGCGCCAGGCGTTTGAGGAAATGGTGCGCCAGCAGCGGGATGTCTGATTGGCGCTCGTGCAGAGAGGGAACGGAGATCGGATAAACGTGCAGACGATAAAACAAATCCTCGCGAAATTGCTGCTTTTCAACCAGCTTTTGCAAAGGCTGGCTGGAGGCAGAGATAAGGCGAACGTCGATTGGACGGCTCTTGTTGCTTCCCAGCGGGCGAACTTCTCCCTGCGCCAAAACCCGCAGAAATTTGGCTTGAATATCAAAAGGTAAATTGGCGATCTCATCCATGAACAGCGTGCCGCGCTCCGCCTCTTCGAGCAAGCCTTTGCGATCCTGCGTGGCGCCGGTAAACGCGCCTTTGACATGACCAAACAGCTCGCTCTCGATCAGGTTCGCTGGAATCGCGCCGCAATCAATCGCGAAAAATGGGTGATTGTTTCGCGGGCTGTATTGGTGGATTGCTCGCGCCACGACTTCTTTGCCGGTGCCGGTTTGGCCTTCGAGCAGCACGCGCACGTCGCAGCGAGTAGCAGCTTCAATCGCTTGTAACAATTCAATAAATTTAGGACTCTTGCCGATGAGACCAACTTGCTCATATTTCGTGAGGAGAGCCGCTTCGGGCAATGGCGTGCTAAAATATTCAGCGATTTTTTGCACATTGCGCAAATAGGGCGCCGCAATCAAGGCGAGCTTCTCCAAATAGGTCAGTTCTTCTTTGCTGAATGATTCGCCGGCGGTTTTATTCAACAGGATCAGCGTTCCGAGCAGCGCGCCTTCAACTCGCAACGGCACGCCCATAACCGATTTGATGGGAAGATCGCCAAATGCGATGCGGCTGAAGCGCTGGTCTTGTTTGAGATCGACGCTCAGCAGCGGCTGCTGATTCTGCATCAACCAGCCGCTGATTTGATTCTGCACGGTTTTGAATCTGCGGTCGTCGCCGCTTTGCCCTTCCCGCATGACGGTTTTCACCGTGTTGCGGGTGCGCGGATTGACCATGAGAATCAAGGCGGTTTCAGCATGCAAAAGGCTCATCGCCTGCTGCGCCACAACGCGAAGAATTTCCTGAAAATCATTCTGCTGGCTGAGCACGCCGGCCAGATCGATCAGCCATTCCCATTTTTGATGGTCTGCTGTCATTGAGATAGTTCAACGTTTGGCTATACTCGTTGCGGGTTGGAATGTAAGTCATTGCGAGGCGTTTTTTGCCGAAGCAATCTCTTGATTTTCAAAGGATTGCTTCGCTGAAAAACGCTCGCAATGACAATTACAAAATAACCCTTAACGAGTACATGTCGGTGCGATGAAAGCCCATAAGTTGTCTGCCCATCTGCTCGGAAAGATAACAACTTGTCAGCAAAAGTCAAGGCTGGGCTTGAAAAATTTTTATTTAAAAAAACACTTGCGCTTTGTAACATTTTTGTTATATTGAAAACCTGATTTACACCTTTCCTCACGAATACATTCTGTCCTGAAAATAGAGTTCGCAGCATCTAAATCTTACAATGAAACCAGCGCAGGGAAAGCTATGCCCACCTCGATTTGGAGCGACGAGATTCAAGCTGTTTTTGCGCAAGCCCGTTCGCCACGCACCAAGCGCGTTCAAATCGGCGGCAAAACCGTCGAGATGCCCACGCCGTTTCCCTCGCCGGAAGATTGGCGGGATAAGTGGATTTATTTTCTGCTGGTGGATCGCTTCAACAACCCGCAAGCACCGCCGCGACAATTGCCGTGGAATGGCGAGCATGGGGAATATCAGGGCGGCACGTTCAACGGGGTGCGGGCGCAGCTTGAGTATCTGCAAGAGCTGGGCGTTGGCGCGATTTGGCTCTCGCCGGTGCTGAAGAATTGCCAATACAACCCCTACTCGTATCACGGCTACGGCATTCAGGATTTTCTGCAAATCGAGCCGCGCTTTGTTTCCGATTCGGAGAAGGCGAGAAAGAATCCCCAACTTGCGGAAGACGAGTTGATTCAGCTCATCGACGAGGCTCATGCTCGTGGCATTTATGTGATCTTTGACATCGTGCTCAATCACGTGGGAGATATCTTTGAATATGAAGGCTACGGCTCAGTGGCGCCGTGGCGCAATTATCCCTACCTCATTCATTGGCGCGATGAGAACGGCCGAGGTCGTCCAGAGTGGACAGCGGCGCCAAGTGATCCGACACCTGACGCCACGATTTGGCCATCCGAGCTGCGGCGCAACGAGTTCTTCCGCCGGCAAGGCGAAGGTGGTGAAGAGGGCGGCGACTTCGGCTCGCTGAAGGAACTGGCGACGGATTATCAAGAATTCAGTCCGGTGTATGGCGTTTATTATCCGGTGCGCGACATCTTGATTCGCGCCCATCAATATCTCATCGCCAAATTTGACGTGGACGGCTTTCGCATCGACACGCTGAAGTTCATCGAGCCGGATTTTTCCCGCGTGTTTGCCAACGCCATTCGCGAATTTGCGTTCAGCATCGGCAAGAAAGAATTTTTCACCTTCGGCGAGATTTATGATAATGAGGACAAGATCGCGCGCTATATCGGCCGTAATGCCATGGAAGACAGCGATCTGATCGGCGTCGATGCGGCGCTCGATTTTCCGCTTTTCTACAAACTCCCCGACGTTGCCAAAGGGCATCTCCCGCCGACTGAAGTCATCAACATGTTCGAGTACCGCCGGCGGGTGCAGCACGGCACCATCAGCTCGCAAGGCGAGGCGAGCAAATTTTTTGTGACGTTTCTCGACAATCACGATCAGCATCAGCGTTTTTATTTCAGCGATCCCAACGATCCGCACCGCTACGACGATCAAGTAGCGCTTGCCGCCGGCTGCTTGTTCGCATTGCAAGGCATTCCGTGTTTGTATTACGGCACCGAGCAGGGATTGCACGGCGCCGGCGGAACGCTCGAGGCGGTGCGCGAGGCCCTGTGGGGCAGGCCGAATGCGTTTGATCCCCAAAATCCCTTCTATCAAGCCATTCAAAAAATTGCGGCGATGCGCGATCGCCAACCGGCGCTGCGTTATGGCCGCCAATACTTTCGCCAGATTTCCGGGGACGGCGTTCATTTCGGTTTCTCGAATTTCCCCTCCGGTGTGCTGGCGTTTTCGCGCATTTTGAGCGACCAGGAAGTGATCGTCACGGCCAACACAAATTCGCAAAGCGAGTGGCAGGGCGAGGTGCTCGTTGATTTCGCCATCAATCCGGTAGGCTCGATTTATCAAATTCTATTTAGCAACAAGAGCAATTCAGCCGCGCCAGAACCGGTAAGCGAGAAATCGATGGGCAGTGTGGAGATTCGTGAAGTCGATGGCGCTATAACGCATGGGCCGACGCGCGTATTGCGTCTGAAACTGCAGCCCATGGAAATACAAATTTTGGAAGAATTGTGAAAAAAAGTGTGAAAATTCCGGCAAAATCTGTGTCTATCAATGTAGTAGGCAAAACGCAGTGTAATGAATAAAAAAAATTGGTGTAGCTGTTCAAGCAAATACATTTATTGCCGGAGAGATTAGCATGAACCTCACCTCAGCGGAACAGCGGCTCAAAAAGCTGCTCAATGTTCTCGCGAGCGTCTACCTATTGGCCGTCTTCGTCTTCATGCTCGGGCCAGTGGTCGGGCCGTTCAAAGATTTCTTCAAACAACTTCCTTTCGTCTCCAACTCGGTCGTCGTGGCCAGCCTGCTGATGCTGCTTTGCCGCTACGCGGCGGGCGATTTGCGCCGGCGCATCGACCTGGTGGCCATCTTCATCGCCGGCCACGTCATTGCGATCGTCGGGATGCTGCTTTTTTTGATGTTTGCCGACACGAGCCGGAGCTGGCAATTCGGCTCGACCTCCTTGACCGCAGTGCTCGTGTTGTGGCTGGCCATCGTCATCAATCTTGCGATCACGGTCGTTGCGCTCAATTTTTATCTCAAAGCGAAAGCCGTCAACCTCGCGCTCAACTTGCTCGCGCAGTGGAAGCAGCGCTTGTTCGATATGGGCCGGCGCGTTGCGAGCGCCTTCGGATTGTTGCGCCGTGAAAAGCTGCCCGCCGAAATCACCGCGGCGGAGCGCTGGCTGCAGCGCGTGCTCGTGGGTTTGGGCGTTTTCTTTGCGCTTGGCACGGCGAGTTACGTGGTTGGGACGTTTCTTTCGCTCACCAAAGACTTCTTCATCGCGCTGCCCTTTGTGGCCAATTCCGTTGTTAAAACCGGCGTATTGGCGATGCTCAGTTTTTACATCACGAAAGATCTGCGCGCCCGCATGTCGCTGGTGACGCTGATCGTTTTCAGCCATCTTCTTTCGATGGCGGTGCAGTTCTTCTTTATTTTCGCCACGGACACCGGCGTGGCTGTTACTTTTAGCGGCCGGCCCATGACCCTCAACGGTATTCTCTGGCGTTCGATCATTCTGGATGGCGTGATCGCCGCCGGCCTAGTGATGGTTGAGCTTTCCGCTTGGAAAGCCCGGTTCAATTTGGTATTTTTGCGGCCCATCGAATTTCGGACGCTAATCGCGCTTGCCGAGGTCCTCGTAAGCGGCCCGGAGGAAAAAGTTCCGGCGGTCGAAATCGCCGCCAATGTCGATGTTTACGTCAGCCGCATCAAAGCGCGCCGGCGCTGGGTTTATTACGTAGTGCTTTTCGGAACGTATTTGCACCCGCTCTTTTATTTCAAGGCGCCCTTTGCCGAATTGGACGAGGAAACGCGGCTGCACCATCTGAAAAAACATTTTTACAAGGACTCGCTCTGGCCTTTCCTGCCGGATTGGTGGAATCAACTCGTGCAGGCGATGATTCGAATTGGCAAGCAGCTCACTTACGTGGGCTATTACAATGATCCTCGTTCTTTCGAGTCGGTGGGATACAGCGTTTTTTCGGAGCGCTCGCGTTTCAAAAAACTCCCCATTCCCTCACCTAAAATTCACCCGCTTAAAGTCGATCGGCCCAGCGATCTCAACGCCGGCAGTCTGGAGACGGATATTTGCCTCATCGGCAGCGGCGCCGCCGGTGGAATTCTAGCCTATCATTTCGCCGAGGCTGGACACCAAGTTCTGCTGGTCGAGCGCGGCAAATACACTCAGCCCAGCGACATGACGCACGACGAGATCGATATGGTTGGCCGGCTCTACGCCGACGGCGTTTTTCAACAGACGACGGATTACCGCTTCACCGTGCTCCAGGGCAGTTGCGTCGGCGGCACGACGGTGGTGAATAATGCCGTTTGTTTTCCGCCGCCCGAGCACGTGCTCGCCCGCTGGAATGATCCAGGCCAGCACGACGCCGGGCTGGATTTGAAAGATCTGCAGAAGAGCATCGATTATATCAATGATTTCCTGCCTATAACCAGACAGGACCACGACAAACTGAATCCGTCCGGAAAAAAATTTGTGGAGGGAATCCAGAAGTTGCGCAACAAGCACGGCTTCGAGGGCGAGATGGAAGTCGACGCCGTGCGCGCGAATATCAAGGATTGTTTGGGATGCGGCTATTGCAACATCGGTTGCGCGTATGGCAAGAAGCTGTCGATGCTCGACACGGCGCTGCCTTGGGCGCAAGAAAGATTTCCCGGCAAGCTCCGTATCGTGGCCGAGTGCGAGGTTCGCCGCTTTAATACGCAGGGCGATCGCGTGGTCAGCGTCGAGGCCAAAATGTCCGATGGCCGCAAATTGACGATTCACGCGAAAAAATACGTGCTCTCGGCCGGCGCCATCGCTTCCAGCTATTTGCTCTTAAGCAGCCAGGTTGGCCGGGATTTGCCGGTCGGGAAACAGTTCAGTTGCAACATGGGGGCGGCGGTTACCGCCGAGTTTGACGAGAAGCTGAAAGCGTACGACGGTCTGCAAATTTCTCACTACGGCTTGCCCAAGCCCTGGCGCGGGTTCGTTTACGAGACCTGGTGGAATCCGCCGGTGGTGCAAGCTATCAGCATGCCGGGCTGGTTCGAAGATCATTACGAAAACATGCGGCGCTTCGATCACATGATGGGCGTGGGCATTCTGGTTGGGACCGCGAGCAACGGCCAGGTGAAACGCGCCCTCACCGGCGGCCCGGACCTCGCGTTCGTGCCGGAGAAACGCGATCTGAAGACATTGGGCGAAGGCCTCAAGCTGCTCGGCAAAATTCTCTTCGAGGCCGGCGCGCGCCGGGTGATGATCAACACCTGGATGTACGACGTCTTCAAGGAGCCGAAGGAGCTGGAGAAAATCGATAAGATCGTGCTGGATCCGACTTATATCACCCTGGGCAGCGGCCATCCGCAAGGCGGCAATGCCATGAGCAAGGATCCTAAACGCGGCGTCGTCGATCCGGATTTTCGCGTGCATGGCTACAGCAATCTGTATGTCTGCGACGCCAGCGTTTTTCCGGGCAGCTTGACCGTCAATCCGCAACAGACGGTGATGTCGTTGGCGCATTATGCGGCTTCGCGAATTGCGTGATCGTGAAATAGAAAATTAAATTTCTACTTTTGTAAATCTCAACTGGAAGAGAATCATGTACACCATCACCCCCCTGCGCGTGCTCGCGGTACTTCTGGTTTACGCCGCGCTGTTCGTGGTCATTCGCGCGTATAAAAAGAAAATCGACCGCGACGAAAAAGAAACGTTCATCACGATTGCGCTGGCGTGGTCCGTGCCGGTTTTCATCGGCAACTACCTCTGCTACAAAATCGGCGTCATGAGCTTTCTGCCGTGGATCAACAACATCATCCACTGCTTCATTTGGATCGGCTTCTGTCTGTCGTGGCTTTATCTCGCCATCCGGGAAAAACAGCCGCTGTGGGTGCAATTTCTCCTTATGGCCATCTTCAGCTTCATCGTGAAATTCGTCGAGCGCTACCTCTTCGGCACTTGGGAGCATCCTCACTTTTTTTACATCTTCAAAGGCAACGCCGCCTACATCATCGGCTGGTCGCTGTTCGACGGCGTGTATCCGCTCGTCACGATGTCCGGCTTGAAATTGCTCGCCTGGATCAAATTTATGCGCAAGCTGATGAAAATCATTTCTTGGTTCAAACGTTTGTTGCCCGGGTATATCCTGCCGTAATTCACAACTTTGTAGTCCCGCCCCAATGTGGGGCGATGTCTGAATATAGAGTTTATCGGCTTCGACAGCAGCCCACCCCGTCCCGCGTCCCTAAAAAGCCAAGGAGACGGGGCGGGACAAGGGGCTGGGACTACGAAAAACGCTTTTTTAACGGACCCTAAGACGTAAAGGCACTTTTGTATTTCTTTGGAGGTGTGTGATGAGCAAACGATTAAAAATTGCCGTCTATCTGCTGTACGTGATCCTGATCTTTCTGGCCGCGATCTGGATTTTTGGCGTTATGCGCAACTGGGAAGCCATGCAGGAGAAACCGGTGCGGATCGCCTATTTTCTCTGCGACTACACCATCGTCATCCCGCTCGGTTTTATCGCCGGCTTCGGCCTCAAAGCCGGAAAACGTTGGGCGCATTACCTTTTCGTCTTCGTTCTCGGCGCCCTGCTCTTCGACACCGCCCATCAGGTCTACTACCTGTTTTGGGACAACTATTTTGGCGTCCCATTGATTTATGCTGGGCTGCTTTTGTTGGTCGTCGTTATTTACACCGTTTTCGCCTTCAAAGCCGCCCAAGTGAAAAAGCTGATCGACATCAACTTGCGAGGAGAAGAAAATGCGAGATAAAAATTTGGTCAGAATCGGGGGATTTAGCGCCCTGCTTTACGTCGCGCTGTCCGTGGTTGGGAATGTGATGCATACCCCGCTGCCGCGGGATCCCGCCGAGATGTTGAATACTATCGCGCACAGCGGGCCATGGGTTGTCGCGCACATCGTTCTCACGAGCACTTACTTCGTCGTTGTGCCCATGCTAATCGGCATTACCGCTTCTTTCCGCGAGGAGACCACAGTGGCTGGAATCGTCACACCCTTTGGCAAAGTCCCCAATCTCATCCGGATTGTCGTGCCGCTGGTTCTCGTCTGTGCGGCTATAGGCATCGTGCAAATCTCGACGCATTTGACCATCTTTCATACGTTGGCGATGAAATACCTGGCCGCGACCGAGGCAGCGGTCAAAGATAACATCATTTTGATCTATCAGGTGATGTGGCCTTTCAATGTCGCTTTGGAGTTCGCGCATCTCTTCGTGATTTATCTGGTCATTCTCGCCATTTCAATCGCGCTGTTCCGCGAAGAGATTTATCCCAAGTGGGTGGCCTGGCTCGGGATCGTTGGCGGCGTCGTGGCTGAGACCGGCCTGATATGGGGCGAGATCATTTTGGGCGGCTCAGGCGTAACCGGCAGCTTGATTTTTGGCGTGAGCTTGCTCCCCATGATGGTCTGGATTCTTGCCGTTGCCATCGTCTTGATTCGGCGCACCAGATAATTGTAACTATCCGACGAGGAAGAATTTTCCCAACCGATAGAAACAACGCAACGGATAAAAAATTTTATATCAATTGTGTTGTTTCAATCCATTGGAGAAACTTGCTCTGGTTGCTTACACAGTTACACAACATTCTATATCAAATATAAATGAGGAGAGTTCGCATGCGTAAGCCTTTGAAAATTTCAGTGGCCATTATGTTCGGATTGCTGCTTTTGGTCAGCGTCGGGTGGGTCTTTGCAATCATGCGCAACTGGAGCGAGATTGTCTCGCGTCCATCGCGGCTCACCCAGCTCATCGCCGATGTTCTCGCCATCATCGTGCCGGGCCTGATTGCGGTCATCGGCGTATGGGCTAAAAAGCGTTGGGCGCATTCTTTATTCATCTTGGTTCTGGGCGCTTCGCTCTATGCCTTCGTCTTCAACGTCACGTATTTGCGCTTCGATAATTACTTCGGCGTCTCCTGGTTTATTCCAATGGCGTTTCTGCTGGCCTTCATGGTCTACACGATCTACGCGCTCCGGGCTTTACATAAAGATGACGACGCGGGATGGTTAAGTTGGCTCTTCGGACGACGGCGAGGCGTTGGCATCGATAACCAGCTTTCAGCCTGAGGCCGTATGCGCAAAAAAAACTTGATGGACTGGGTCGCCCTCGCGATTGCGGTGATCACGATACTCAGCGGCCTTGCCCAGATCGTCGCTCATCGCGCCGTTTTGTCCATGCTGCAGGTCACGATTTCGCCGGAAACCGTCTATCTCTTCATTGTGATCAGCCTGCACACGAGCCTTTTCGGCGCCGCCTTGTTGCATGCGCTCTTGTTGCGCCAACGCCAAACCGTGATTGTCTTCTGGGCGAGCGTACAAAAAGTCATTGGCGCTGCCGCGGTTTTCGGCGCCGCGTTAAATGGCATCATCGCCCGCTCCGCCTTGCTGGCGGCGGGATACGATTTTTTGGCGGGAATCTTTATCTTTGGATACTGGATCATTATCAGGGATTAAGCACAGGAGACATTTTATGTTGAGTGAAAAAAATACGAAACTCATCAATCTCATCTTGCTCGCTTTTGTTGGCCTGGATCTCATTTATACTGTTATTGTCTTTTTCTTTCCAGAGCTGTGGTTTAAAACCATTCACGGCACCTCCTATTCCGGCACCCAAGGTCTCTTGCAACGCACCGGCGCGATGTGGGCGGCCTTCACGCTATTTCAACTCATCGCTTATTTAAACTGGAAGGAAAAACCGTATTGGCTGGCCATCATTGCCGGGCTGCGCTTTAGCGAGCTCGCGGCGGACTGGACGTATTTATATTTTGCGCAAGACCTCAGCTTCCTCGGGCGCATCAGCTTGTTCGTCTCGACGCCGACAAATATGCTGGTAAGCTGGATTTTTTTCAAAGCCTTTGTGACGTCCGAGCAGATGGCGCGCGGGCCGAAAAAGCCGCCGGCATAAAAAGCGTTTGCTAAAGCTCAAACGTAGGTTCGGGTAATGAAATTGCTCATAAGTAAAAGGCTGCTGGTGTTCACACTCGTCTTGCTCCTTCTGATCGTCTCGTATTTTTACTTCGATAGCAAGTCACAGGAGTTGGATGCCGAGGCACGTTCTTTGGTCACGGGCAAATTTGTGAAGTTGCCGGATGGAATCGTGCATTATGATCTCGCTAACCCATTGGATGGCAAGACTGTCGTTTTGATCCATGGCTTCTCCGTTCCGTATTTCATTTGGGACCGAAATTTCGAAGCTTTGACGCAGGCTGATTTTCGCGTTCTGCGCTTTGATTTGTACGGTCGCGGTTATTCCGATCGGCCGAATGTTGCGTACAATCCGGATTTTTTTGATCGCCAGTTGGTGAACCTGCTTGCGGCTCTGGAGATCAAAGGTCTCGTGGATTTGGTGGGAATTTCTATGGGGAGCATGATCGCAGCAACCTTCACGGACCGCCATCCGGAAAGAGTTCGCAAGCTCTGTCTGATTGATCCGGGCGGTTTCCCCGTCAAGGTTCCGTTTACCGGCAAGCTTGCGAGGTTGCCGGTTCTGGGTGAGTTTATCATGAATGTGTTTGGGGAAAGCACGCTGATTGCCATGCAGAAAAAAGATTTTTACAGAACGGAGCAATGCCCGGACGAATATTTGGAAAAGTATCGCGCGCCGATGAAATTTAAAGGATTCAAGCGTGCCATACTCTCGAGCTTGCGAAACATGCCCCTTAATGACATGGTCGAAACCTACGAGCGCGTCGGAAAACAGCAACGTCCGGTGCTTTTGATCTGGGGCCGCGAAGACCAAACCACACCTTTTGCCAACAGTGAACAAGCGAGGCGCGCTTTACCGCAGGCGGAATTCCATGCGATTGATGAAGCAGGCCATGTTCCACATTACGAACGACCAGAGATTGTCAACCCGGTTTTAGTAGATTTTTTGATGCGATAAAAGGCGGTTGCTCGAAGGGCTCAATTTTTTGGCATGTTTCAAAAATCTGCGGGGCTAATCACGCAGACGCAGAATAAGAACCACCTCACTCTCTGATTTCGGCAGCCGCTCTTTTCGCGGCGAGAATTTGGTCGCGCCGGTGGCATAGTCGCGCACCGTGTAAGCCGCGTTCCCCACTTTAGAGCCGGGGCAGGAATACAGGCACACCAGGCACCCCGAATGCCAGTGATGAATCAAATCACGGTTCCCGCCAAAACGAAAATCCAAGCCTCGGCTGCCGGGGTCGTCGAGCAATTCGGCCAGCGGCTTCGGTTCGGACAATTCTTTCCACCACACTAAAATTTCCACCGGCGTTCCCGCAATGTGCGTCTGCGGCGCGGGGTGCTTGGGGTCGTTGCGTTTGTCCCAAGCGTCCATTGTCAAATTATTGCCGGCGATCGCGCCGACACTTTCCAAAGCCGCAATCAAAGTTGTATCCGGCACTGGCGTTGAAAACAACGCCTCGCGCGCGGCACGGCCATCATCCCAAACCAGCAAATGATAATTGGGGACGAACCGCAGAAAGCCGCTGAACTTGCCCGGATGATAAACGGCCAGGACGCGCACCTCCTGCCGCAGCGAGTCCACCACCAACGGCGTGGAAGCACCGGGGAATCTTACTTGATGCTCTTGCGCTATTGCCGGCGCAGCAATGATAAAAATAAAACACCAACTGATCAAAATCTTCATTCTCGCCCGTCTACGGATTCGGACTGTTCGCAATGTAACCACGAGGGACAAAGCGCAATGAATGGAAAAAATTAAAAACGGCTTTTTCCGTTGCTCAATTTGTTTCACCAATTGCTAACGTAGATTATACAAACAGAGCAACGCCGCCCAGCCTGACGGCAACGAAGTCGGCGCTTTCTCTAATTCCTGCCCATACTTGACGGCCATTTCCAAAAAGAATTTGGCGTGGAAAAAAGCTTCGACGAAGACTCGTGTATGGGCCGTCCAATTGCGGTTGTGTTCCATCTCAAATTTCTTGCCGCTCGCACCGGCCTGATAAATCTCCTCAAATTCCTTGCAAAACGTTGTGCCTTCCGGCGCGATGCGCTTTAGCGCCTCGACAATTTTTCCGGTCTCATCTTGAAGCCAGTAGACCTTGAAGGACTGATGATAAAAGCGATAGATCGGATCTTCGTAGAACCAGTGAGAATTCATTTCGTTCAAGAGAGCCACAAGCTCGGGCAAATGTGACTTGATGTTGGCAAGCAGCTCGTTGTCTTTATGTAGCGGATCCATGGCGCCTTGAACCTTAGTATTCGTTGGCTTCTTGCTTTTATTTGTAGGAAGTTAGCTTTTTTGACTTTCACCAAACTTTCTTCCACCATATCAGTCATTTTCGCTTATTCATTTCTTCGATCCGTGCTTTTATTTCAGCTAGCGTAGGCACGTTTAACTTCCTTCGATCCTCATCCGTTACAGCCGTCGTATCCACCTCATACAAGACCCATTGCTCACCTTGTTTCGTGTATTGGGTACCGTACCATTGGGGCTTGCCTTGAATCTGTAGATACCGATCCCAAGACATCGCTATCATCTGCTTTGCGAGAGTATTTGTGGTGTCAAGCCCAACCGCTTTGATCGCTAAATCATGAGCCATTCTGTAATCGTTTGTATCAGCACCATGCTGAAAGACCATCGCTGCATGGCAGTAATCTGTAGAGGTCTTGACTTCCTCAGCGTCAAGCATTTCCCTCACACGTACACGTCGCAGACTGTCGCGTTGACTAATCGCCTTCCAGTCTATATCCTCAAATAAACCCGACCTGTCTGCTTGATCCTGTTCGTACAGCTTAGTAAGCTCGGCGTTATCGGAAAGTTTTATTTTAGAATCTGGCAAATTATTATTTTCCGTACAGCCGATTAAGGCAGATGCTATCGCAAATGCTACAAATATGTTCCAAATCATGGTAGTCGAAAGGTTGATACGCTTCACCGATGTTGCTCCTGCACTACCCAGCTTTTCCTCGGGTTCCTCTTTGCGCATTTCCATTCTTCAGTGTTAAATAAGAAACGCCGCTTGTTTATTGTTTGGGAACAAGTGGCGTTTTGATTTTAACCAATAATAAACCCTTGAGGCGCCGGCAAAGACCTTCCCTCGAACTCCACTAAAAGCTTAAAAACTTCGGGCAAAAAAGAAAATGAGGACATCGGAAACGCCGATCCCCGTTAATTCGATGTCGAGAGCTTCTTCAAATAGGCTTCGATTTCCTCTCGGGACAATCTTTTAAGAAACTCTTCTGGCGGTATTCTTTTGAGCAACTCTTCCGGCAGCAATCCTTTCAAGCGTTCTTCCGGCGGCAGCTGTTCTAACAGCTTTTCCAATGGCACCTGCTCCAATAGCTTTTCCAGCGGCTCTTCTTCAATCAGCTTTATCGCTTCCGAGATATCTTCCTCCGTAATTTGCTTCGCCCAACCCTTTGTGAACTTCATTGCAAGAAGCTCATGCGGAGCTAGTTGATCGAGGAACAACTTTTTTAACCGCACCCGGTTCAAAATCTGTATTAAAGGAAGTCCCTCCAGTCGTTGCCGTTGTTTCGGCGCCAAATCCGACAAAAGTTCTTCTTTGGCCTCTCTTGTGTAATCTTCCACGGTATAAGGCATAGCGATACCCTCTAAATTATAAAACGCAAATAAGTTGTTAAACACCGTACTCAAATTGGGCTGTCGCAATTCGTAATGCGACGCGCCGTATTGAACCTTTTCCACGATGCCGCTAAACAACAGCCAAAGGGCATTGCGCTCGACCTGCGGAACTTCGCTGAGAACGATGAGGCGAATCTGCCGGCTGCCCCAATGGAGGTCGTATACACCTTCTTTCACCAGTTCCAGCGCAACTTCCTTCTCAAGTTTTTCGGGGTGGCGCGTACTGACGGCATACAACCCAAAATCTTCAACCGGCAGCAATTTTTCAAAAGATGGACTAATCTGTTTACGGTAATTGACGTAATGACCAATCAACTCATCCAGTGTCCAAGCATCCAGCGCTTGCTGAATTGATTTGTAAGTCATCAGATTATGCCGCGCCAAATTCTCCAAACCGTCGGGCGGCTCGAAAATTGGGCTCCCCGATTCCTGCTCGATGATCAAGACATCCAAACGTTGCTTTTTTATGGAGAGGTCTTTCTCCATTTCGACTTCATAGCAAGAATCAGTGAAGTAGTCGGTCAAACCGAGGCCGAACAAATGGTGCCAATCAATCATGCCCCAAAGCGCTCCTCTGAATATACAGTCAAAATAATAAATTCATCGCACAAAGTCAAGCGATTCTATACCTATAACCGCCTCAAATACGCCTCCGGATTATTCAAAAACGCCTTGGTCAAAGTGACGTGCTCCAAATCATCATACTTGACCTGCTGAATCCGCGCTGAGTCAAAGCTCAAGATGGTGGCATTCGGAAACGCCATGATGATCGGCGAGTGCGTGGCAATGATAAACTGCGCGCCTTGCTCGACCATGCGCTTGAGAATCGAAATGAAGGCAAGCTGGCGAATCGGTGAGAGCGGCGCTTCCGGCTCGTCCATCAAATATAACCCATTGGGAACGAAGCGGGATTCAAAGAGCGTCAGGAAGCTTTCGCCATGCGAATAACTATCCAAGCCGCCTTCGCCATATTGCCGTTTCATATCTTGCAGCTCGCGCGCATAAGCCATTTTGGCCAAACCGGCGGCGGTTTGCGACCGGCCCTTGGCTCGATATTCCTCATCAAAGGCGCGCAAATCGTTTTCCATATCTTCGCGCATTTGCGTCAGCCGCTTGGCAAACCCGAAAAAATCTTCCGCCCGCAAAAAGAAGCCTTTGTGCGTTCGTATCTGCCAGGATAATTTGAAGTGCTGCGCGAGTTTTCGAACCGCGCTCAGCGTTTTATCCTTCCCAATATTGTCGCTGCCCACTGCAATCGCGCCGACGGCGCAGGCGATGGCTTCCAAAAGGGTGGATTTGCCCGAGCCATTTTCGCCGACGAAAAACGTCACCTCCGAAGTGAACTCGATCGTCTTCAGCGATCTGACGATTTTAAGATTGAAAGGAAATTCGCCGTTAGCTTGGCTCGGCCATTTTCTTACTGAAATTGACTTGAGGTGAAGCATTTGGCTTAAACCCTGATACTACTGCTATAAAATATCCGTAACCGTTCAAGCAACCGTCCGGACGCTTCGTGATTTGAGCAAGTTTGTTGTAAATAACGCCTTCATTCTTTTTTATTGCCGATAGAATGCCTCGAAGGCGCGGTACAGCCACCACAAGTCAATTTTCGAGCAGAGGTCGAACGTGGAATGCATGGAGAGAAGAGGCACCCCACAGTCCAAGACTTCCATGTTTTCGCGCGACAGAAAGTTGCCAATCGTGCCGCCACCGCCGGCATCGACTTTGTACGTGTAAGTTTGCCATGGGATTTTGGCGTCCTCCAAAATGCGGCGAAAGCGCGCGATGAATTCGCTATTTGGATCGTTGCCCCGGCCATAGCGTTTGATGATGACGCCGTAACCCAGCCGCGCCGTGTTCGTCATTTCATCAATGGGAAAAATGGGGTTGACGCCGTGGCCAACGTCGGCGGAGAGCACGAGCGTTTTCGGCATGATTTGCCGCAGGTGATATTCCGATCCCTGGCCGTTCATTTCCAGGTGCAGCAGGCGGCCCATCAAGCCGCGCAGATAATCCGAATTGGCGCCGGTGTTGTTGTTAGAGCCGCTCTCTTCATTGTCAACTAAAAACGAAATGGTGGTGAAAGAGGGATCAGCGACGGCGAAGCTGGCACGCGCGGCAACGTAACTGCACAAGCGATCATCTTGTCCGAAGGCGCCAACCAAGCCGCGATCGAAACCCACATCCACCGGTGGCGTTGCCGGCACGAGCTGCAATTCCGCCGAAACAAAATCAGCGCGGGTCATTTTGTAAGTGGTTTGGAGGTAGCGCATGACCTGCTCTTGCACCGAGCCAAAGTCGTCGGGAATGGAGCCAACGATGGGATCAAGCTCTTCGCCGCGAATGGCATCACTGGCCGAACGGCTGCGGAGCTCGCGATCAACGTGCGGCGCCAAATCGGGGATAATGAAGACCGGCTCGCCGGGCTTGTTGCCGACATTCACCCACGTGGTGGTGCCGTCGGTTTTGTCGATGCGGCCCATCAAGGCCAGCGGCACATTAACCCACTGATACTTTTTGATGCCGCCGTGATAGATGGTTTGAAAGAGCGCATGCTGCTCGCGCTCGTAGAGCGGGCGTGCTTTCAGGTCGAGGCGCGGCGAATCGATGTGGCTGCCGATGAGACGCACGCCGTCGCGCATTTTGTTTTTGCCGGCGACAATGAGGCAAATCGTGCGATCGCGATTGACGTCGTAATATTTCGCGCCCGGCCGCCACGCCGAATTTTCCGCCAGCGGCTCGAAGCCGTTTTTCTCCGCCAGCGCGACAATTTCTTTCACTGTCGTCAGCTCGGTTTTCGCGACGGCCATGAACGCCTTGTAGTCCTCGGCAAATGCAAACGCCGCGGTGCGGTCGCTATCTTTCAGGTCAATCCATGATGAACGAGTGCTGAGTTGGGCTAAACTGAGGTGGGGAAGTAGGACAACAACGAGGGAGAACTTGATTCTTTGCATGATGGCTCCATCCATATAAGAATTGCCAACCGCGTATGAAAGGTGTTTCGCTATTTCTGCAGATATGGTTTGATAAACTCCTCCGGATGCATAACGTGGACTTTCGGAAAGTCAACGTATTTGAGAACATCAAAGTGATGATCGCTGGTCACAACATAGTCGGCATTGGCTACGATAGCACAATCAACGAATTTATTGTCGTCCGGATCAACCGAGATAAGATTAAAGCGATAAGTTGGCTCACTGAAGATAACAAAAGGAGAGATGGATAGAAAATTCATCAAACGATCAGCATTTTCCTTGCGATGAAGCGCATAGACAATTTCTTCGTATTCCAGCAGTATTGATGTGGACACGCAAACAAAGAAACTCCCCTGCACCAAATTTTCGAATATAGCGTGATATGGGCTGGTTCTGGAGAGCGATTCGACGAATACATTGGTATCGATCACGACCCTCAAGATGATTCTCCGTAAGGATGTTTCGATCTATGCTCACGAATGGCTTTTTGAATGGCAGCTCGGTTGATGGTTCCAGCTTCCCAATCACCCGTCACCGCGTCAATCAAATTTTCAGCAATGATCCGAGACACAAATTGGTGAATAAGCAATAATTGCTCTCTATTCAACCTATCCATCTCGTTGATCAATTGAGATTTCAAATCTTTTTCCGTCAACTCTAATACTGACATGATAGAAGCTCCTATTTTAAGGTAAAATATAACTTCTTGAGGATAAAAGTCAATACAAAACTTTTTTAGAGCTTCACCTCCACCGAAAACCGGTGCGCATTTCCCAAATCGTTCGCAAACGGCGCGTAGCCGTAATCGAGCTGATAGCGGCCGAACGCGGTGCCGAAGCCGCCGGTGACGCTGCGGTTTTCGCGGTTGAATTGGTATCCCGCGCGCAAGGCAAGTGTTTTGCGAAAGAGAAACTCGGTGCCGGCGCTGTTGCCCTCGCCGCCGCGCAAAAAGCGAACGTGCTCTGCGGCCAACGCAAGCTGGTTTTCTCCCGTGGAAATGGGCAAAGCATAAGCGCCGCCCAAACGCACAAGGGCCGGCAGTTTGATATCCTCGCGCCTCAACGCGCCCATGCTGCCAAGATTTTGCAAGGTCACGCCGAGCTTTAGATGCTCCAAAGGGGTTTGCCATAAGCCGCCGAGATCGACGGCGAAGCCGGTGGCTGAATTGAGATAAATTTTTTCGTAAAGATATTTGACGGAAAAACCGGCGGATAAATTGGGCCGCCATTGCCGGCCGAACGCCAACACGACGGCAAGGTCTTGCGCGTCGAACGTGCCAATCGACTCGGCGGCCGGTTTGGTGCGAATCTGAATGCCGGGGATCGTCTGCATGATGGCGCCGATCCCGATCGTACCGCCAAAACCAGGAAACGCCACTGCGGCAAACTCGTGATTGATATTTCCCAGCCAGCTTGAATGCGTGAAGGTGAGATGCGTGCCCTTGATCGCGGCCAGGCCGGCCGGATTCCAATAAATTGCCGCCGGTTCATCCACGAGCGCCGAGTAGGCTTCACCGAGCGCGGCACCGCGGCTGCCAACGCCGATTTTCAAAAAGGCGAGGCCGCTTTTGCCGGCTTCCTGGGCATGCGAAGAGCAAAAGGCAAAAAGCAAAAAGCAAAAGGCAAGTGGCAAGTGGCAAGTGGCGGGCAGAACTCGAAGGGATGAAATTTTCAACAAGCGCATAAACAAGTTTTGGTGTGAGCAAAACATATTGAATCCTTCAATGCAAAATTTTTGATTAATAACTAAACAAGAATCAAGCAACAAGCGACCAGCAACTAGAAAACAAACGCCCACCCGAACACGTGGTCGCTATCGAGGCTTTCGGGATGTGTGACGAACGCATAGTGCAATTCGGATTTTCTGCCTAATAAGCCGAAGGCGTAACCGCCGCCGAAAGTCGGTTGACCATCGTTCAAGCCGAGACGCAGTTGCACAAAATCGCGCAGGTTGGCGATGGCGCCAACATGCCACGTCGCATCGATGAACCTGTTTTTATTGCGAGTGGTCGCGACTCGCCTTTCGTAATCTGCCGCCAAAGTCAGCCAGGACCATGGCCGGGAAATCGCGATGCCCGCTCGAAATGCACGCGGAAATCTATCGAAATTCGTCGTGCCGCGCTCGTAGACCTCTTGTGTGTTCCAGCTATATTTCAAGTTGACATTGCGCGCGGCAGCGCCGAGGCGCACGCCGTCCATCGGCTCGATCAGCGCGCCGAAATCAAAACCGGTGGTGTTGCTGGAGAGGTTGCTTTCATCCTGGGTCACGCCGTTTAGCCGATTCATGACAACCCGCACGCTCAAGCCGATGGTGGCGCGAGGATGGGGCTGCAAAGCAAAGGAGAGGCTGAATGCATTTTCGGCGTTGGAGAGCGTGGCGTACTTTTCGCCGTCAAAATCGCGCGCGTCGATGTTATTAACACCGGCGTGAATCCAGCTCACGCTTAAGCCGCCGTTGAGCGCGCGGCCGGCAGAGTCGGCTTTGGGATGAATCGGCAAGCCGATGGCGATGTAGGCAAAATTGCGGTCCAACGTCAGCGGCCGGAATGAGAGGTTAAGCTCGCGGCGTTGCAGCATGGCCACGCTCGCGGCGTTGTAAAAAGCGGACTCGTTGCCTTCGACGACGGCGACGTAGGCGCGGCCCATGGCCTCCGAGCGCGCGGCAATGCCCATGCGCAGAAACGCGCCGGCGTAGCCGCCTTGGGCAACCGCGTTGGCAACAAAGATAAAGTTGGCAACAAAGATAAAAAAGAAAAATTGCAAAAAAGATTTTAAGAATTTCACAACTTACCTCGATAATTTTGCTTGCCTAAATAGCTTGCAACGAAAAGAGAACTGCAACGAAAGAAAATTCTCAAGAACGTCTTTGGAAACACCAACAACAAGCGACCCGCAACAAAAAGGGAACCGCAACGAACAAAGTATGTTAATGATGAAACGATCTGTCAACAATCAGCAACGAGCATCCAGCAACAAGCAACCAGCCTCAATCCAGCACCATCACCTTCCCCCAGAACGTGCCTTCTCCTTCCAAATCGAGACGATAAAAATAGACGCCGTTCGCCACCACTTCATCGCGGCGGTTGCGGCCGTTCCAAACTTCGGCGTATTGGCCCGCGACCGACCGATCTTTTTGATTGACCACCTCGGCGACGAGTTCCATGGCAAAATTGTAGACTTTAACCGTGACTTTGGTCGCGCGGGTGGTGTTGTATTGAAAACGCACGTTGCTGTCGTCGCGGAATTGATTGTGGCGAAACGGCGAGAAGGGATTGGGATAGGCATAAGTTCGGGGCGCGCCGTTTTCGCCAGCCTTTACAGAACCGCGCAGAATTTTCCAGCTCAAGCCGCCATTTTCCGTATAAGCCAAACCATCAGGCCCACCCGCCCATAACCGGCCTATGCTCGCGGCGGCAGTGAAAAATCGCGTGCTCAGAAATCGTTCTCCATTCTCGCTATCAATCACGTCTGGAAATTTCGCCCAGGTTCGACCGAAGTCGAGTGATTTGAAAAGGCCGTTGTCCGTAGCTGCATAAACAATCGAGTCATCGAAGGCAAAGTTATTGACAACTTCGCCGGTGAGCGTCGTACGCCAAGAAAAGCCGCCATCTTCCGAAATCGAAACCCCGGAAAATTCGTTGGGATCTACAGTCTCTCGGGTCGCGGCCCAAATATATTCCCGGTTTCGCCACTTTTGTTGGGCGATGGCCACGGCCCAATTTCCGGAAATCGGCTGCGTCTGATTTTGATGCGAAAAATGGGTCCAGGTCATGCCGCCATCGAGCGACTTATTTATGCCACCCGCGGCACCATGCCAGAGCACGCCATCTACATTAATAATTGAAAATGCCAGATGATTAAAATTGCCATTAGGATCGAAAAAGAACGTGTCGGGCGTGACAATTTCCCAAGTTTGTCCAAGATCAGCAGAGCGCTGCAGGCCGCCACCCCAACTCGCCCGCCAAATGACATTTTCACGCACAGCAATGTCGTACGTCACGTTCTGCACCGGTGTGGGACCGAATTGCCCAACAAAAGTCCAAGTCTGTCCGTCATCGGTTGAATAGCTCATGCCGCCACCGGTTGGCTGCAAACCGACGTCGGTTTTTGTCAATGAATCAAAATCCGTGGCCACCAAAATAATGCTGTCAGTAACCGTCAAAGCCGAAACGCCGCCTCTCGGCAAACCATTTTGAGTTGTGTACGTCACGAAGGTTTTTCCTCCATCACGTGACCGGCTCAACCCTTTGTCGGTACCGATCCAAAGCTCGCCGCGATGCAAAACAATTTCTTCTATAACATTTGAATTTAAATTTGTCGGCAAATTCGTATCAGCCGTTTTGGGCTGATGCGGCCAGCCGCTTTTAGGGAGAATTTGTGCCGTCGCCCAATTGGCGATAGCAAGAGCGACGATAAAGAAAGCGGCGACATTTTTATATGTTCGCTTCATACTGCTTATTTGAGTTACTCAAAGCAATTCTAAATTTTAAACTGAAAATTTGCAATTTAAAATTTATCAATCCAGCACCATCACCTTCCCCCAAAAAGTGCCTTCGCCCTCCAAATCGAGTCTGTAAAAATAAACGCCGTTTGCCACCACTTCGCCGCGGCGGTTGCGGCCGTTCCACACTTCGGCGTATTGGCCTGCGACCGACCGCTCCTTTTGATTGGCCACTTCGGCGACAAGCTCCATGGCAAAATCGTAGACTTTGATCGTCACTTTCGTCGCGCGGGTGGTGTTGTATTGAAAACGCACGTTGCCGTCGTCGCGGAATTGATTGTGGCGAAAAGGCGAGAAGGGATTGGGATAGGCATAAGTTCGGGGCGCGCCGCTTTCGCCGGCTTTCACGGAGCCGCGCAGAATGCTCCACGTTGAGCCGTTGTTGTCGGTGTACGCGATGCCATCCGGACCACCGGTAAACAAACGGCCATTGGTGACGCCGACAGCAAAATATTCCGAGGTGAGAAATCGCTCACCTTTCGTGCCATCGACCACCGGCGGGAATTTCGCCCAAGTACGGCCAAAGTCGATGGACTTGTACAAGCCGTTATCCGTGACGACATAGGCGATGGAATCATCGAAGGCAAAATTGTGCGCAAATTCACCCGCAAGCGTAATGCGCCAAGTGAACCCGCCGTCTTCGGTGACTGAAACGGCGCGCGTCTCGTTGGGATCTTCGGCATTCACGGTCGCGGCCCAAATGTACTCGCGGCCTTGCCATTTTTGTTGGCCGATGGCGACGACGAAGTTGCCGGAGACTGGCTGTGGTTGATTGGTGTGTGAAAAATTCGTCCACGTGATGCCGCCGTCGAGCGATTTGTTGATGCCGCCGGCAGTGCCGTGCCACAACACGCCATCCGCGTTGATAACTGAAAAAGCGCGATGATTCAAATTGCCCAAAGGATCGAAGAAAAACGTATCGGGCGGCACCACTTCCCAGGTTTGGCCGCGATCTTGCGAGCGCTGCAAGCCGCCGCCGAAATTGGTCGCCCAAACTTCGTTGCCGCGCAACGCAATGTCGTAGGTGACATTCTGCACCGGCGTGGGGCCGAATTGCGGCACGTGCGTCCAGGTGGCGCCATCATCAAGCGAGTAGCTCAAGCCACCGCCGGTCGTCAGCACACCCGCATCCCGCGTCAATGAATCGAACGCCGCGGCGACCCAAATAATCGTGTCCGTCACCGCTAATGCGGAAATGCCGCCGCGCGGCAAACCGTTCGCTGGCGTGTAAGTTTCCCATGTTTTTCCGCCGTCACGCGAGCGCGCCAAGCCTTTGCCCGTGCCCAACCAGACGTCGCCGCGATGGATCACGATATCCGAAACGGAATTGGAGCGCAAGCCGGATAACGGCTCTGCCAGCCGACCGAGTTGCCAACTGTTTTTCAAGAGAACTTGGGCATCGGCGCAAACCGTCAAGCCAAGAATTGCCAAAAAAGTGCTGCGAAAAAATATTTTGGGAGATTGCATTTTAATCTGTCACGCTAATGGTATGAACCAGCTTGGCGCTTTGCGCCCCCTTTTGATCTTCGGCTTGAAATTCGAAGCGGTAATTGCCGAGGGCATTTTGCGGGGTGATTTGAATCCTGAGCGAATAGCGTCCATCACCGGCAATGGCGTCCCCTTGCTGGCCGTCGTCACGCATTGAAAATGGATTGCCGGTGGAGGGATTGCCATTGGGTTGGAAACTATTGAAGAAAACCCGTCTTATCCCATCACATGGCGCATTAGGATCGGCGACGCGCACCGATAGGAGATAAGTATTCGGCACGGCGTTGCGCGAGATGGTGGCGGGCGCCTGCAAATCTGTTACGAGTGGCGGCACATTATTTTCTCTCAGCAAATTCACCGACACGATTTTGATTTCTCCGGTACTGACGCCGGCAGCAATATCGACGGCACGGAAGACAAAATTGTAAAGGCCGGTTTTGCATCCAAAACTGGCCGGCGTCAACGTCTGGCCAAAAAGTCCATCGCCAGCCGCGCCATCTCCATGTTGGCCATCATCCAGAAGGCTGTCGGTGAAAGCCGGGCGCGAAAAATATGGCGGATAAATTTCCAAGCGGACGACGCGCACAGTGCCAGCGCCATCCGGATCACTCACGCGCGCGAGGAATTGCGGGCGATAAGAAGAATCGGGCCAAGCGCGGTCGGGAACGGTGATGGAAAGAATTTGTGGCAGCCGGTTTTCTTTGCCCGCCAAAATGGTGAGCGTGTCCTGTTTGGTTTCGCTTTCTAAATTGTCGCGATCACGCGCCAGCGCTTCAAGAATGAAGGTGCCGGTTTGGCTGTGAACAAGCGCCGTATCAATTGGCAAAAAATATTGGCCATCGCCGGCAAGAATGTCGCCTTTCAACCCATCGTCGCGCATGGCGAAAGTGGCAAGCTGTGTTAAATTGATTTGCCGAACCGTGAGCTGCACGCCGGCGAGCGTTCTCACGCCTTGTGGATCTTCGGCGCGAACGTGAACACCTTGGGGAGCTGCCGGAAATTGGTAGACACGCTCCGGCGCTTGAATCAAAATAATCTGCGGATTTTTCGACGCGGGTTGAACTGGGTTTTTCTCGGTACAATGAGAAAACAAAAGGCACACAAACAGAAAAACGGCGAGGTGATAAAAAACGCGCACTCCGGCTTTTTGCTTCACGATGGCAACATCCTCAATATAGTTCGTCTTCAAGGTCGATGAGTTTTTGAAACTCGGGCTGGGCCGGTTTGAGTTTGGGCTGCAAAAGCGGCTCTTCGTATTTGCTCATGATACTCGGCAGGCGGCGGCGAAGTTCCTCGAAATCGTGAACAATGGCGTCGGCTTCACGCAAGTAGTACGGGGCGAGAGTGGTGGTGATGGCGACGACGGCGGCGCCGGCGGATTTGCCGGCGCGAATGCCCAGCGGCGCATTTTCGATCACGAGGCATTCGCTCGGCGCGACGTGCAATTTCTGGATCGCGCGCAAATATGGCTCGGGATCCGGTTTCCCGCGCTCCACATCTTCGGCGGTGATGATGCAATCGAACCAACTGCTAATTTCGGGGCCGATCACCGGCTCGACTTGTGAGCGAATAGAACCCGTCACCAAACCGAGCCGATAGCGATTTTCCTTGAGATATTCCAAAACGTCGAGGACCCCGTCATTGAGTTGTGTGTCGTTGTTGGCAAGATACTCATCGCGCTTTTCGAGCACGATCTTCTGCACTTGATCCGGCGAGGCCGGCTTGTTATGGCGATGAAACAACTCGGCCGCCACTTCCATCGTGGTGGCGCCTTCGGCGAGCAGAATTTCGAGCGGTTCAACTTCGATGCCGTGGCGCGCCATGACGCGCTTCCAGGCTTCAACGTGATACGGCATGCTGTCTACCAAAACCCCGTCGTGATCGAACAAAATGGCGCGTATCATAGCCTCTCCTCTCTGTTAGCGGTGTAATGGCGCCAATATGCGGCGATGCCGGCTAAAGCAAGGCCCATATTCGGTCCGTTCTTCGAGTGAAATTGTTTGATCGACGCAACCACATCGTGCTTTTAACCGATCCGGTGAATTTCAATATGCCCCGCCTCACGGCTCCGATTATAAATTAAAAACTTTTTTCAAAAGGGCAAGCAACAAATTTGAATAATTCAATAATTTTTAGATACAATACCTCCGGCCCGATTGCAGACAGCAAGAGCAGTTTTTCCACTGCCATACTTCTTTTCCCTCACTCGCAGCTTCTCAGAGAAAGGCTTTTGAAATTAAACTCACCTTTCTCAATTTATGTTTCTCATACCACCGCCTCGATAAACCCGGTCTCAATGTGGCGGTGATTTTTGATGATCACGTGATGATAGTTTGGCAACTGCACGTATTCTTCCGTCGAGATCAGGCCGAGCTTGAGCAGGACTGCCAGCGCCACAGATGGCACGGCGCGATGCGAGCCGTCGCACATTTTCAGCGCCATGCCGAGCCGATGCTCCCCGGCCACGCCGAGGCACTGAACGCCTTCGGCGCCGATTTTGGCAATAATGCGGCCGTTGGCCACGCGCATCAAGTCGGTATCAAAGCGATCTTCGCCGGCGATCATATCCGGCGCGCTCGCAAAGGTTTGCACGATGCGGCGCGGCACCGCCTCCGGCGCGCCCACCAAAGTCGCATACATGCGCGCCATGTTGAACAACGGCATGGCGAAGACCGGCGCGCTGCAGCCATCGATGCCGACGCCGATATCGCTCGCCGGCAGCCATCCCCAGCGCGCGATGGTTTGCAAAATGTGCTGCTGGTGCGGGTGCTCGGGATCGAGATAAGTTTCGAGCGGCCAGCCGCGATTCACGCAGGCCGCCAACATGCCGGCGTGCTTACCGGAACAATTGTTGTGCAAAACCGTCGGGCGCTCGCCGCGTTTTTTCAGCTCTCGCACCACGGCGATGCCGAGCGGCGGGTGGATGCCGCATTGCAAATCCCCCGGCATGCAGCCGATTTTTTTCAGAATGCTGGCGACGGCGTCGATGTGCCTGGGCTCGCCATTGTGGCTGGACATCATCACAGCCATTTCATCGTCGCGGAAGCCAAAGATTTCCGGAACCGCGTCTTCGTAGAGTGGAATCGCTTGAAACGGCTTGGCTGCCGAGCGGATATACGTGACGAAGCGCGGGTCGCCGAGCGCAAAAATGATTTTACCGTCCGCATCGACAACGGCGAGGTGCCCGTAATGCTGGCTCTCAATTCTACCGCCGCGACTGACGTTGGCGAGTAATGCAGGTGATGAATTCACGCGATATTGATTTTAACTCCTCTCCATGGAAAACAAAACTCGCTCGATTACCGGATAAGCTCGAGCATCTCCCGCACCGCTCGCTCCATGCCCACCATCACCGCTTTGGCGATGATGGCATGGCCGATGTTCAATTCCTCCATTTGTGGAATGGCGGCAATCTCACGCACGTTTTGATAATTCAACCCGTGGCCGGCGCTCACGCCGAGGCCGAGCTTGCTGGCGGCAAGCGCCATGGCGCGAATTTTCTCCAGCTCGTCGGCCACTGTGTTCAGGTTTTCCGCGCGGGCATACACGCCGGTGTGCAGCTCGACGTAATCGGCCTTCACGCGCGCCGCGGCTTTGATTTGATTGATCTCCGGCGCGATAAACAGGCTGACGACGATATTATTGGCGCGCAAAATCATGATCGCCTCGTGCAAATATTCAAAATTGGCGATCACATCGAGGCCGCCTTCCGTCGTCAATTCTTCGCGGCGCTCGGGCACCAGCGTCACCATGTCCGGCACCACTTCGGTGGCGATCTTGACCATCTCATCGGTCGGCGCCATTTCCATGTTCAAATGGGTTTTGACCATTTCCTTGAGCAGATAAAGATCCTTGTCTTTAATGTGCCGGCGATCCTCGCGCAAATGGCAAACGATGCCGTGCGCCCCGGCCATCTCGGCCATGACGGCCGCGGCCACCGGATCCGGCAGCTTGCTTTTGCGCGCCTCGCGCAGCGTTGCGACGTGATCCACATTTACACCCAAACGCACCATGATGGTCTCCTTGTTGCTGATTGCTGGTCGCTTGATGCTTGATCCTGGATGCTCGATGCTAAGTTTGGCGAGCAGCATCCCGGATCGAGCATCCAGCATCCAGTTACTGCGCCCGTTGCGCCAAAATTTTTTCTTCGGAAGCTGGCTTGTGCGTCAACTCCTCGACCGGCACGAATTGAAAGCCGCGTTGAACAAGCTGCGGCGCAATCTCTTGAATCGCTTGGAGCGTGTAGCGATGCGGGTGCCCGATCGCAATGGCTGAGCCGCGGCTGGCGGCGAGATCAGCAAGCTGCCACATTTTTTGTTGCACCTTCTCCAGGCTTTCTTCGTTATCGAGAAAGATGTCATTGATTTCAGCCTCCAAACCCATTTTCTTCGCCAACTTGAAAGCATGGGTGTTGGGATTGGTCCGGCTGTCGATGAAAAAAAGCCTGGCCTTGCCAAGCTCGTCAAAAACCGGAGCCAACAGACTGTCGCGCACCGTCGCGGCTGAGCCCATGTGATTGTTCATCCCGACGGCGTGCGGAACTGCAGCGATCGCTTTGCGCACCCGCTCGCGAATCTCCTTTTCATTCATATTAACCAGCAGACTGTAACCGTCGCTTTCCACCCGGCGTTCCAACGCTTGCATCGGCATGTGAATGAGAATCGCTTTGCCGGCTTTGTTCAACCGCTCGGCCAGTTCCTTGGAAAATTTCAATCCCGGAATGATCGAATAGGTGATCGGTATGTCCAGCCTGAGCAAGCTGTTGACCACGCCGCCGGTCGCATATCCAAAATCATCTATAATGATTGCGATCTTGCCGGCGTGGCGCGTGAGAGTGGGATCGGGAATGAGGCGGATCATCCCGAGCGTTTTTCCGGCAACTGAATAGGCCAAATTGGTTTCGCCGGTGCGCAAATCTTCCGTGGCGCTTTCCACTTTGCCGCCAAGCCGCCGTACTTGGTTCGACAAAACCTGATAAATGACGAGCGGATGAATTTCTTTGGGAACGCGCACGTCGCGGTTGTTGCCGTGATACTTGATCCATTCGACGCGAATCCCGAAGTTTGTCAACACGCGATCGGTGGCAAGGCGTATTCTTTCCTCTTGCGACGGCGGTTTCACTTTCGGCCGCGCCGCCGAGGTTTCCGACGCCGGCTTGTTGAACCGGGTCGATGCCACCTTGCCGTGGCCCGCCGGCGCCGCCCTCGTCCGATCACGGCCGAGATATTCGACGCCGAGCATCACGACAATGCCAACCGAAAAGACCAGTATCAAATTTTTTTGCCACGCGGGAATGCCGAATCCTCGCGTGAGCGGGCGTCTATTCTTCATTGCGAGAAAGCTGCTTTCAAGGTGCTCCAGGTAAACGCGCTGCCGCTGGCAAAATCTTCCCAGCGGTAGATCGACCATTCCTCAAATCTATTTTTGCCCAGCCAAAATCGCCCCTCGCCGGAAACTTTGCGGGGGATGCCGATGCTTTGCAGCCGATGCCGCGCAATCAGCTCGTAGCGCTGCAAATAAATGACGGATTCGCTCCCGATATCCACGGTCGACAATGAATCCAGGCGCAGGGTGAAAGCGGAATCCGGCGGCAAAGGATTGAGTATTTGCTCCAAATAGCTGCCCTCTTTTTGCAAGTTCCAGCCGTCGAATTTTCCGGGATTGGTATTGGCCACGGTCGCCTCAGGAATGAAACGAAAAGAATCCGAAAAGCAGCGCTTGTAATTCACCGCATTCAACTCGGCCAGTGCATTGCGCAAATTGACGAACACGATTCCCGGCGAGTGGGGCAAAAGCCAGGTGCTCTGCGTTCGCTGGGGAGGTTCCGGTGTACGAGTTTGGAAAGGGTTTTCGCAGGCGTTATAACCAAACACCAAACCGATCACAACCATACTGACGGGCTTCCGGATGATTTCCTTTGCAGAATCAATCACGTCGCTCATGTCCAAGGTTAGGTTCGCCGTCCGCGGCAACTCCGGGAGATGGCCTTTGTGAATATAGGAGTTGTGAAGAATTATTTCAAGCGGTATTTTAAATTTTTTCGCAAAGCGGCTTGTTTCTAAATAAAAATTTTGCTAAATTAAAGATGAGCACGACGCTGCGAAACAGCGAAAATCATCAGCCGTTCACCACGATAGGATTGTCGACGATCAACGATGGCGCGGCCAGTTCGGCCAAAAAGAACTGGCTTTTTTATGGCCAAGGTCAGCCAACAATCACCTGAAAATTTCTATGCGCTTCTGCCCCCGTTGTGCGACAAAATTGGAGAGCAAACCAATCGAGCAGCGCGAATATCTTTTCTGTCCTGCTTGTGATTATGTGCATTGGAACAACCCGATTCCGGCGGCCGGATGTTTGGTTGAAAACGGCGGCCACGTGCTGCTGATTCGCCGTAAAGCTTCGCCCCACGCCGGCGCGTGGAGCTTGCCGGTCGGCTTCGTGCAATTTGGCGAAACCGCCGAGCAGGCCGCGGTGCGCGAAGTTGCCGAAGAAACCGGCTTGTGCGTTGAAGCCACGGCGCTGAATGGCACCTACAACGACATCATCGATGGCGAGCGCAGCCATTTGGTGCTGATTTTTCGTGGCCATATTTTAAGCGGCGAGCTCCGCGCCAGCGACGATGCGCAAGAAGTTGCCTGGTTCTCCGAAAACGATTTGCCGCCTCTTGCTTTTGCCTCCGCCAAAAGCGCCGTGGACGTGTGGCGCGCCGAGCGCAACGGTCCGCCAACGGCATACTATTATTGTCCACGCTGCCGCAGCAGGCTCGGTCGGCGCAAAATCGGCGAACGAGAGCATCCGGCATGCCCGACTTGCGATTGGATTCATTGGATCAATCCGATTCCGGTAGCGGAAACGATCGTCACCAACAACGAAGGCCAAGTTCTGCTCATCAAAAGAAAATTGCCGCCGCGCGTCGGCGATTGGGCTTTGCCCGGCGGCCATCTCGATTGGGGCGAAAGCTCGGAAACTGCGGCCATCCGCGAAGTGCGCGAAGAAACCGGACTCGAAGTGCGCTTGACGCGGCTGCTTTGCACCATGGGCTTGCCGAGCCTGCTTAATCCGGAGCAATGCCTTTTGAAATCCATTTTCGTCGGCGAAATCGCCGGCGGAAAATTACAGGCCGGCGACGACGCGCTCGAGGCGCGATTTTTTGCCTGGGAAAACCTGCCGGAAAATTTGGCCACCGAGAGCACACGCGAAGCGCTACGACGCTGGCGTGCGGGAGAATGATTTTTTTCCAAAGAAAAACCGCAGCGCTCTCCCCACGCGCCGTCCCCACGCCGCTTCGTTGTGCTCGTCGTTGATGCCGAAATAGTAAGCCAGATTCTTCCCCACCTGAAAACCTCTCCCAATAAGCGCGTCGCGCATGCTGCGATAAATCCACGCTTGATTGCCTTCCGCGCCCTCGCTGCCGTGATCGAGATAAATTTTGATTGGCGGCCCCGGCCGGGGATCGGCTTCCACCATTTTAATCGACGCCGCATCATCCCACATCCACGTGCCGGAAAGACAGCCGGCCATGCCGAACACCTCGGGATGCCACCACGCGAGATAAAACGAAATCAACCCGCCGAGCGAAGAGCCCATTACTGCGGTATGTTCACGATCCGGCAGCGTGCGATAAGTGCGGTCGATGAACGGCTTCATTTCGTCAATGAGAAATGCAGCATACTTGCGGCCGCGCTTGGGCGTGTATTCATCGGCGCGCGCGGGGGTGTTGGCGATTCCAACGATGATCATAGGCGCAATTTTTTCAGCGCGAATGAGGGTTTGAGCCGCTTCGCCCAACTGCCACGCGACGCCGGCAAATGCCGTGGCCGGATCAAAAAGATTTTGCCCGTCGTGGACATACAAAACCGGATAACGCTGCTTCGGCGCGGTTTCATAACCTAGCGGCAGCCACACGATCAAATCACGCTCGTTGCCGAGTATGGTCGAATGAAATTTTCGATGATAATTGAGGCGCAAGGAGGCAAAGTTCAAAGTTGCTGTTTTTGGAAGTTGACTCGAGGGAAAGTTGAGTTGCCCAAAGGCAGAATGATGATTCGGCAGAATAATTTTTTAATCATTCTGCCGAATCATTATTCTGCCTTTCGAAATCATCACCACCGTGATAGTTGTTTTGGGGCTATACTATAAACCACCAGCTTTGGCATTTTTCGGCTGCAAAATAAACTGCGGCAAATCCTGCGAAAGATTTTTGTCTTCCCACTTGATCCACTCGAACGGCGTCCGGCACTGCCGGCAATAAAACTGCGCGTACGCCAGCGTCGTGCCAAAATCCGTCTCCTGCTGGGTTTCCGTCGAGCCGCAAAATGGGCATACAACAGACGTGTCATTTGCCGTGTGCTTTTTGCTTTTTGCTTTTTGCATTATCTAACCGTGCTCACCGAGTTTAAAGATATCATTCTTGCTGCCGCGCAAGTGATAGAGAATGCCGTCGTCGGGTTGACCCGGCGTGCACCGCCGCACCACCGGATTCCAATATGAAAAATCAATCGGAAGCACCGGCGCCCAATGTCCATCGCTTGGTTTTATTCCGACCGCGATGTTTTGATCGTAAGCAAGGGCGCCGGCCCAATCGAGAAAGCGCTGACGCAAGACGTCCCACGGCGCATTGATGATGCCGTGCTGTTCGAGCTTCTTCATCATGGGATGATCGAGGGGACCAAGCCATTCGAGTGTCGGAGAGAGCGCCCAGCGGCTGGCTTCTTCCAGCGCGGCTTGGGTTTGCGAATTGTAATTGGCAAGCGTGCGAAACCAGCCCTGCGCGTTGCGGAGATGGTGCTTTTCCTCCTCCACCATTTTATCGACAAAATTCGCCACCGGCGCGAAAGACGAGTTCTGCAAGCCGGTTAAAATCACCGTAAGCGCCCCATCGGTAAAAAGATTGATCGCGACAAAATCCGCCCATTTCGCCAGCGGCCGGTCCAAACAAGCCACGTTGGCAAATTCATTCAACAGCCGCTTTTCAATCAAAGTATCCGGGCTGTCGCCAAACTGAGTATTGATGCAGGCGTGTAAGAGACGCAAATGGCCGAATTCATCTTGCGACATGCTGCAGGCCGCAATGCACGCTTCCAGCGCTGGCGTTCCGAACGTCCATTCGCCGTAATGATAACCGAGAAACATCTTCGTATCCGCAATCGCCAGCAGCAACGAACGCACCGGCTCGCGGCAGCCGTTTGGGAGATCTTTTGCGGAGGAAAAACTTGCTGTGCTCATAATTGGGTATTGTTCAATACCTTTCACGTTTTACGTTTTTACGTTTCACGCCTAATTCCCCCAAATCGGCACGTTCTCCGGATTGAGCACCGGAATGATCTCGCTGCGGCGAACGACGCACATCTCCACCCACTTCTCTTCGTCGTAGGCAGTCCAGGCATAAACTTTGGCCAGCTCGTCATTCGGCGCATTGACGCTGCCGACGTGCATGATCGGCTCTTCGTGCGTCTTGCGGGCAAAAACTTCGTAAATGCGTTGGGAGGACATAATCTCTGCTTTTTAAAGTGCCATGCTTTTAAGGAAGTTGCTTTTTCCGGCCATTATGCCAGCCGTTATCCCCAACGTGTGAAGCGATTAAGCTGCGCAGAACTTTTTTTGCGCTGGTGTTATCGGTTTGGGCGTGAAGCGTACAATTGACCATGCCGCTCCACATAATAAGGCGTATCCTTCAATTCCTCATATTCCTTTGGCGTCATGGGCCAGCAAAATGAAATCTTCAAAATTGCTGGGTCGCCGCTCAACTCATCGTGCAAGGCGTCACGGATGAGGGCGTATGGATCCAATCGGGTCTGTCGCCACTTTTGGGACAATACATAGACCCGCACATCTGTGCCATAGCCTTTCCCCAAAACAACTTCCATGTCGGGCAACTTCTTGCGAAGCCTTTTCTCCAGCGCCTGCACAATTTTCATTTTCTCTTGCTTAGTAGCCATAATCTCACCTCTAAAACGGCTTGTATAAACTTATGCGCATCATCAGCGCGGACAATGGCGCCACGGTACCGCATAGACACTGTCCATTCTAATATAACGTCGAAATGCTTGGTCAGCATGGACGACGCCCGCACTTCCTCCAACAATCCGGATACCCTCAATAAATATTCCAGGTTGTGTACAGCATACTCGGCGGGTAACTTGCTCGCACCAAGGAAATCGCAAACTGCTACTTTGAGCAGACACTCGATCACATAGCCGCCGAGATACACCGCTCCGCCGTAGCGTTTAACTTTCAGTAGGGCCTTAGCATCTTGGAACCGCGCGTTCGCCGCCTCTGACAACACCCGCTTTGGCTCTTGAGGCCACTTTGATTTTTTCATACTCCGCATCTCACACCGCGACGCCAAAGCTCTGCAAAATATCACGTCCCTGCTCGGTCAAGCGGCCCTTGTTCCACGGCGGATTCCATACGACATTGAGTTTGACCGCAGCCACCCCCGGCAGCGCGTTCACTTTTTCCCGCACGTCCGCAAGCAGCATGTCCATTGCCGGGCAGGCAATCGCCGTGAACGTCATGTCGATTTCGATATGGCCGCTGTCACATCGGACGTCGTAAATCAAACCCATATCCACGATGCTGATCGGCATTTCGGGATCGGTGACTTCGGCAAGGGCGGACCAAATTGTTTGCAGGTCAATCATCAAAAGAAACACGTAAAACTGACCGGTCACTCGCAGTGGCCGATCGCGCAATTTGACTTTCCATCATTTTTCCCGTAAGAAACCACTTGTCATCGCGAGGCGCTTTTTGCCGAAGCGATCTTCTCACGGGCAAGAGACTGCTTCGCTGAAAAACGCTCGCAGTGACGATTTCTTAGAAGTGATTTACGCCGACCAGTGCAACCCACCGAACGTTCCGGTCTTGTCGCCTTGAATCATGTTGATGTATGTTTGATTCATAGGCCCACGCGCTTTCCAGCGTTGGAAAACTTGCTCCCACGTGATCGGCTCGTCGAGGAGCCAGCGTTTCGCTTGCGGATCGTACTGCACCGGAAATTCATACTCGATGATATACTCTTTTTTTGCGTCGTCGTAATGCGCCGGCACTTTGAGTCCGCAGCTTTCGCAGAGCGGCACGGTGGCGCTCATCCACACCTGGCGAAGCTGGTCGTTGGTGAGGCCTTTCAATTTATATTCAAGCTGGTCTTGATGCTTTTTTAATTTATCCGGCAGGCCGAACCATTCGAGCGTCATTGGGAACATCCAATCCACCGCGCGCTGCAAGGCTTCTTTGGCGGCGCCGCCGTGTTTGGAGAGACGTTTCATCCAACTCTCGCCGTGACGCAGGTGCAAAACTTCTTCGCGATCGACTTTCGTCAACGCGCGCTGCCACGGGCCGTAGGAACAATTCTTGTGAACGTCCGCGAGCAGCGTGATGCCGGCGCGGTCGAAAAAGCCATTAGCCACCACCATTTCGGCCCAATTCTCCAGCGGCTGATCGAAGCCATACGGATGCTTGAACTCGTGCGGCTCGCGGCCGTACATCAGCCATTGCTTGGAGACGCCGAGATCTTCGAGCAGGCGATACGCGATGTTGGCGTGGCCAAGCTCGTCTTGAATAATGGCGTAAACCGCCAGCCGGCTGTTGATGGTCGGCGCATCTTTGGAAGCAAAATAATACGCCGGCGCGCTCACCAGCTCGGTGTCGCCTTGCACGGTGAGAATGACTTCCAAAGCTTTTTTATAGCCCGGCGTCATGTCGTCTTCGGTTTCGACGATGAAGCCATTGGCAATTTTTTGGCGAAGCTCGGCATCTTTTTCTGGGGGAAGCATCAAATCCTCCGTGGGTCGAAATGATTGTTTTGTGTTCGCCGGTTAGCCGGTTTGCCAGTTGGTCAACTATGCCCTTGGGTTAACGCGGGCGTGTGCGAGACAGAGTTTGATCGAAGACGGAGCGTTGAAACTGGCACAACATGAAATTCATGCCTCTGCCCCAGCAGTTCGCACCACGCAGAGTTAAGCACAATTTATCCGCTTGATTTAACTTTTTCGATTTCTTTTCCATCTCTTCAAATGCCAATCTGCCGGTATGAGATATAGTTTCTAATCTTTTGGCGGGGTCTTGTAAATAAAATCCAATTTGGCTTTTTCTTTGATCCAATCATCTAAATCATCGGCGTATGAAAAAGAGTAAATCATCCAATCATCCTTCGATTTGTAGTACTCAAATGCGAAGCGAATTGGTTGTCTCTCAAAAGCAACTAAATAATCTATATGAACCAATCTACCCGCAAGGCTTTCTTCTGATAGTAATTCATGGCCTAAGTAAGGACCAACAAGATTGGGTAATCCAATGAATTGGCTCTTTACTTTCTGAATCTCGTCTGCTTTAGTTGAAAGCCATGGATTACCAGAGTATATATAATCAATAGCCCCTTGATATTCACCTACTTTGACTTTTGAAAAAAAACTCTCAACTCTCTTTTGGTAATCACTACTAGAACTGCTTTGAGAGTTGGCCAATAATGCAATACCGAAACTAGCCAGCACAACTAGCGCAACTAACAATAGATATTTGGCATTCATGTTAGTACTCCATGAATTTGAAGTTTGTTGATTGACAAACCAAACTTTAGGTTCACTACCGTAACCCTTTTAGCGCATACAGGACCGATGGGAAGGCGCTTGCAGGACATGTGTTTCAATTTCACCACCGCACTTTAATTTTTCCTAACGTCTCGTGCGGCCTAACTGTTTTTTAACTGGCTAACAGGCCAACCAGCCAACGATTTTACGGAACGACAAAACTGACGGCGAAATTGATGAATCGCTGTCCGGCAAAATTTTGGGTAAAAAGATCGCCATCCATGAAACTACCGGAAAAACGGAACTGCGAAAGCTCCACGCTGCCACCCACCGCCCAAAAGGCTTCGGAGTCCGGGCCCTCGATGTAAGCGGAATAATCTTTCCGAAAGGAAAAAGCGCCGAAACCCAAGTTGAAGTTGGGTGTGAGCTTGACGCTGCCACCACTATAGAACTGCCAACGCTCGATGGGGACGGCACTGTCAAAATCTTTGTATTCCGCATCCGCACTGAGACGGAGACGGCCAAATGTGTACGGTGTGGCGAGACCAAAGCGAATGGCCGCGGGGTCTTCATTGGAAAATCGAGAAGTTATTAAAGATGTTGCCTTGAAAAAACCGCCGCGACTTGGGTCAGGGTCAATTCGAATTTCAAGCGGCGCATTGTCTTTGAAAGTTATATTGCCCGAAGCCTTGTATTTCGTTTGTGCCGCTACACCGATATGCCATTGCCTGATTTTTAGAATCGCGCCGAGCGAAAACCGTACCGCATCAGCATTACCTTCGCTGCGAATGCTGCTAATTTCATCCTGAATACTCGACCTCCGCCATTCCACGCCACCGCCGAAATAAAGCGGCTCACCCAATGAAGTCGCGATGGTCAAACCAAGACTGGTTTGCTCGCGCGTCATTTCCGGCTCATAAACTTGGCCGGTGCCGTCCGGAGTGGTCTCGTCCACAAGTTCTATTCGCCCAAAATCCAAATTGTAGTCCGTAGGCCGCGCGTAAAATATGCCCACCGAGAGTTTCCGCCATGGCTGCAAGGCAACACCCGCGAATTGCACGGGCTGAAATCCGGAAGTAATATCGATATTGAAAAAGCGAATGTACTCGGTGTTCGAAACCCAACCGGTTTCAACTACTGCGGTCAATCGCCCGGGCATCTGCGCCAAACCGGCGGGATTGAACAGCATCGCCGTGACGCTGCCGGTGTTGGCGACGAAGGCGCCGCCTTGCATGTAAGCTTCCGCACCGGGCCGATTGAGATGATAGGGCCAGGAAATTGTCGTTGCGCGTTGTCGAGCCTGTCGAGCAAGGCTAGATGGGGTTATGCTAAAAACTAAAGCGGCAATGATTAAGAAGCGAAGGAGTGCAGACATTGTTCTTTGTTTTCAATCAGGTCACATGAGCAAAACTACCCAGACGGGCCGTCTGGGCTACGCCCGTAGGGGTTACGTTAAAACGCGTCAAGCCGAAAAACGGCGAGATAAAAAATCACCAGCATCAGAACCGAAACGACTCTACTGATATTCAACTGCACGGATTTGGTTTTTTCGAGGGCGGCGGTATCGCCGGAAGCGCGCAGCGCGACGAGTCTTTTCATGCCGCGCAGTTGCATGTGCGCCAAAACTACCCAAATTAATACCAGTGTCATTTTTGCGTGAAGCCACGGCTCGGCAAATTTTCCCATCACGCCGGCGAGACCGAGGCCGAGCAGGAAAGCCACCAACACCCCGGGAAACGCGAGCGTGCGAAAGATCGCCAACGCCATTTTCTCGCTGGCTTCCGCCTCCGCAGCGCCGGCGCGGCGATATTTTGAAAGAATAAACAGTTGGGCTATAGCCCCGCTCACAGCCATCATCACCGCTAACAGATGCAGGACTTTCAACCAGTTGATCACAGCCATCGGCATAAAAATTCTCACTGGAAGAGTTCGTTGGTGAATGCTATTTATCAAAGATAGAAAGAAGAAGATGAAATGTCAAGAGGGAGAAAATTTTTCTTGATTTTAACCCGTGGGTACAGTATGCTTTAAGTATGCCCGAACTCGAATTTGACATAACGCCTTATGTGCGCGGCTGGAAGAAACGCATGGCCGAATCGCAAGAGCGCATGGCCGCCAGAAAAAGAAACGCTTACGCCGAGGCGCAACGCATTGCGCAAGTTCTCAAGGAAAAATACGGCTGCGCGCGCGTCGTCGGCATTGGCTCAACCTTGTAACGATAAGGATTTTACCGAACACTCGGATATAGATTTGGTCGTTTTCGGCCTGCCGAAAGGAAAATATTTCTCGATTTCGTCGGAAATTGGCGACTTGACAACCTTTGAAGTCGACCTTATTCCGGCGGAAGGTGCAAGGCCATTTACCATGCAAATCGTTGCAGAAGAAGGGGTGGAACTATGAAACAAAGAGTAGTGGCCAACCGTTGCAAGACTGGCCATAAATTTACGGCAACACCACCACCTTTCTCACCGCCGTCCATTTCGAGGCGCCGCTGCTAACTTGCAACCGATAAAAATAAATCCCGCCTGCCACCAACTTGCCACTGGTGTCGCGGCCATTCCAGGTGACGCGATGCTCTCCCGCTAGAAATTTGTTGTCAACCAGCATCGCCACGCGTTCGCCAAGAAGATTGAAGATTTCCAAGCGCACTTCCGCAGCGCTCGGTAGCGCAAAACGGATCTCCGTTTCTCCATCGGCAAAAAACGGATTCGGATGATTCTGCGACAATTGAAATTGTCGGGGCACCTCACTATTATCGTCGCTGACCCCGGTGCGGGGCGAAATATCCGCCATCCGTCTGGGCAGCAACTGATAGCCATCCGTAAACGGCGCCGTAGAATCGAATTGATTGACGATGCCAATGATGTCGATTTTGCCAGTTGGCGTCGCCTGCCCGTCGATGTCGGTATCGCTGTCGATGCGCAGGTTGCACGGCCCGCTGCCGTCGTCGATGACGAGATTGCCGCTCGCTCCGGCGGGCGGAAAATTCCCCGAAACGATATTGGCGCCTAGAATTTTCACCAACAAACCTTCCAAACTCTCACCGTTGGCCGCAAGCTGACCGGTCGTTACTAATTGTGGGGTGATGGCCGGTTTCACGCTAATTCGCCGCACCGCATAAGGGATGATTTCAAGAGAACCATTAAATTGGGTGACGCCGCCGATGACTTCCATCTCAAAAGCGTTGGGCGGACCGATGAATGCCGCCACTGCTTTGGAAAAATCACCGCCGAAGATTGCCACGCCGCCGGTCGAATCTTGCAAGTAGCCGGGGCCTTCTTCACCAAAATGCGTGCCGGCGGTGGCAACGCCGCGCAATTTCACATTCGCCCAACCGAAACTCTGCGGCACGCCGTCACTAAAATTTTGCCGCAAGTTGCGAATCGTCATCGATCCCGGTTCCGCCGGGCTTGCTCCCGGACTATTCACCCAAATCGGACTCGTCCACAATAGATCCCCGTCTTCCTGCACGAGTTTGGCAAAATAATAATGGCTACCGGTGGAATTGGTGTCTTCCACAGTCCAATCGAAAGCCGGTGCGCCCAAATTTTTCCAGGCCAAAAGAAAGCCATTGCGGTAAATCTGCGCCTGCCGAAAGCGCGTGCTGGTTGCCGGCGAAGCATGCGCCGAGAGACGCAACGTCACACGGTCATTGGCATCGTCAAAAACTTCTCCCATCCAACGGCCGTCGGCGGTGAACTCGTCAAGATAAATTCGGTCGTTCGCCGGGTTGGTCTCAAACGCGTAAGTCCGGTGGGCGCGAATCGCCGCGAAAATTTTTGGCTTGGTCAGCGAGTCGGCCAGCACGCCGGTGAGGTAAATGTCGCCGTCCGTTGATCTGAGATCGCCGTAATTCGGGCCGTGGTTGTCTTGGTCGCCGAGGGCGCCCACGTGCCAGCCTTTTTGCAAAGCCGAAAGATAATAACGCTCGTAATTCGTCGAGCGCGTGCCGTTGATTACTTCCAGGCTCGTCATGAACGGATCCGCCGCGGAATCGTAATTGAAATTGAGAAAATTGGAGTTGCCGTTTTCTATCGAGGGGTGATTGAATTGCCCGGAGACGCGGTTGTTGATGATGAATTGGTACGCCATGTTGAGATTGTAGCGAATCTCGTCGTTGTCGAGTCCGTTGCCGGCAATCGTGGGCGCTTCAAAAATATTAATATGGCCATAGCCGGTGCCGCCAAGGCTACCGAGCTCTTGTCCGACGATGGCGACGAATTGGCTGTCGGGATCATCATAAGCAACCGCGGCAGCACGAATTTTTTCGTAGTTGACTTGCGGCAGGCCGTTGGTGTGATCGCTGATGGCGAGAAAATCGATTTTAGCGACGTGTTTAGCGTAAGCATAAGCTTGAGCGGGCATCTTCGATCCCGCTCTGGCATCCCAGGAAAGAGACGAGTGCGAGTGCATGTCGCCAAAATAAACCTGATACGTTTGCGCCGTCACCAAGCCCGGCAACGGCATCAAAATCAAAACCAGGATAAAGAGGTTGGCTTTGAGATTCTTGGGCTGGGCAGGCAGCAGCGAAGGTAAAAGGAAAAGAAAGAATGGCAACCGCAAAAATCGAGGTGACATGAGTCGTGACTCCTGTAAAAATATTGAATGGCCTGGCCACAACGCGGACCAAACAAGGGTGCTTTAACCGCGAATATGCGCAAATTTACGCGAAAGCTTTTGATGTAAATCGTGTTTTCTTTCATAAGCAAAACCGGTTATTCAACTTTGCCGCTGCATCATATCGGTCGAAAGGCGATTTGCAGCTTCCGCCCGCAATCAACGGGGAAGCGCCGGCGTGCGGAAGCTCGGGGAGGGATTTCGTCAGCTTTTAAATTTAGCTCTTTCCTTTTTCCTTTTTGCTTTTGCGCTTCAAATCCTGGCGATGCGCGCGTTCGTAGGTTTGGATGTCCACGAAACGGCCTTTGGCGTCGCGGACTGCGTAGAGCTTCTTTCCCGATACGCTACGGTGGGTGGTGCGTCTGCGTTTTGCTGCCATGATCTTCTCCTTTCCGAGTTGGTTATGATGAGAGTTGCGGTATAACCGGCAAAGTTACCTGTAACATTTTATTCGTTGCGACTAAGCCGACCAGCCGCGACGCTTTTCTTTTCTCTTCGCAGTTCGTAACAGGCCATAGTTTTTTGCTTAATCGAATTTCTTCCCGCACTAAAGAGCAAATTCTTTTCAAATTCAGGCAGGGGCATTCCTTGCCGGCGCAGGCGCTCGATCTCCCCGAGCACGAAATTGTCGGTCATGCCGGCAATAAAGTCGGCGATCAGGCGGAGCTCCGTTTTGACGCAAATAGCGAACTGCGTATCTATTTTTTATTCGGTTTGCTCATAATCAATTCAAAACTCGTTTGATCGTCATATCCCGTTTACCGATTCCATGTGCTTCGTATCAGTGCGTGTAAAAACTTTGCTCCCATGCCAGTTACTCTGTGGAATCTTCAGAAATGCTCGCTTCAGAAAAAACTTCCGCCTCGAAGACAAAAATTTCAGTATTCGGATCTTTCCATCCCTCGGCAGGCAAGCCCGCCTTTTGGCAAACGTGTTCTAAAAAAGTCTCCACTCCAGCAGGCGAGGGTTCCCAGTTATAATGCAGCGCAACCTGCGGCAGCAGCAAGCCTTGATGATGGCCGAGGCGCACCATCACGCCGTGCTTGCCCGGCACAATCTCAGCCGGCGAAGCGATTTTACGCAGCGGCGACAAAACCGAAATCTCGATCTCAACCTGTGACAGTTCCTCGGCGCTCACCGGCTCGAAGCGTGGATCGCGCGACGCCGCCGAAATCGCCGTCTCCTGCAAGGCTTGCAAAAGCGCGTGCGACCCTTCGACGTAGCCGATGCAGCCGCGCAGCCGCTCACCAATGTGCAAACTGACAAAGACACCGGCATGGAAATCGCTCAAAATTGGCGCCTCCGCCAGTGGCAGCGGCAGCTCGGCCAAATATGCCGCAATCGAATTACGCGCCAACAGCAAAAGGTCGCGCTTTTGCGCCTCGGAAAGCACAAAGCTTTTTTCTTCGGAAGACATCACTGTTTTCTCCCCCACGGATTGAAGAACCCCGCAGATGAAAACTTAATCAGCGGGAATCTTCAATCTGTGGGGAAACTTTTTTTGTGTATGAAAAATTTTGCCGTTCAAAATCTCAACGCCATATTATCGGAGTTATTTGCCGGAAGACGTTCCGAGCGTAGCGGCAACATAGCCGACGACAGCGCTGCGATCGCCGCTGATGTCGCCGGAATTTTGATAACGCAAAATATCGACTGTATCGGCGCCGATCGTCCTGGCCGCAATCATCGCCGCCACCACCGGTCCTCCGCCGCACGCCTGGCAGACTTCTTCTTCCAGCGCGCCGTGCAAAGCCTCGGGATCGAAGGCGCGGAGATGCTCGATGAAACGCGCGTCAATTTCGACCGCGTCGTCGTAGGAATGATAATGTGAGAGATCCGAGCTGGCCAAAATCAAGAGAGGCGCCTCGCGGGCCAGCGCCGCCAAATGCTCTCCCAGCAGCTTGCACAACTCCCAATCCTGCTGCCCCATCACGACCGGCACGAGGCGAAACTGCGGCCAGATCACTTGCAGAAACGGCAGTTCCACTTCCAACGCATGCTCGCGCAAGTGCCCGCGCCAATCCGCCATGATATACTCATCGGCAGCCACCAAGGCTTCGGCAAGTTCTTGAGCCACCGGCACCTCGCCGAGCGGCGTGCGATAAGCCTGGCCGGTGAAAACGGAAATATACGGGAAGGCTTCGCGATGGCTCGGCGCGATAACGATGACGATGGGAGAAAATTGATCCGTTATTGGCGGTGGGACTGCGCCTGTGGGGTAACGAGCCTGCAGCGTCTTGAAAGTATACGCTGCTACCGGGCCGGAATACATGTATCCGGCGTGCGGGGCAATGGCGGCAACTATGGATTTGTTGGAATATTGTGGCGTCGCAGCTTCCAAGAGCGTCGTGACGTTGCGGCGCAACTCGCCGGCGTCTTCGGGGTAAAACATTCCCGCCACTGCCGGCGCGCGAATATCTCCCGAGTGGATCGCACGCATGGGTTACTCACCTTACGTATTGAACAATTTCCAAGTAGGGTTTGTCGAGCGTGTAGGCCATGGTTTCACCGTAACAACAAAAGACATCAACTCTCGCTGTAGGATAATGAAATTTTATTTCAATGTCAACCAGAATTTTCTCGCGATTTCGATCCCTGCTTATGCAAGAGAAACGAGAAAATTTTGCAAGATCGCGTTTACCTCGGAGGCATTTTCCAAGCTCGCCAGGTGCCCGGCCTTCGATATCAAGCGCAATTGCGCGTTGGGAATCGCCCGTGCCATCGCTTCTGCTTCCTGGGTGGGAATGATGAGATCGCCCGTGCCGGCAATCACCAAAGTCGGCGCCGCAATCTTGGGCAGCAAATCCACCGAGCTTGGCCGCGCGGCCATTCCGCGCAGCGCGCCGGCCATGCCGTAGATCGAAGTCGCCAGCATGATTTGCCGCACTTGAGCGACGAGATCGGGTCGGGAAGAAGTGGTGGCGGCAGCCAACATTTTCGGCAACATTTGCTCAGCCACGGCGGCAGCGCCCTCACGCTCGGCGCGTTGCGCGAGATTTTCGCGGCTGGCCTTGCCTTCCTCCGAATCAGCTCCCGCACGCGTGCAAAAGAGCACGAGGCCGCGCACTTTCTGCGTGTAACGGCGATAGAAGTCGAAACTGATGTAACCGCCCATCGAATGGCCGACCAAAACGACCGGGCCACATTGGCGCGCTTCGAGCAGCGCCTCGAGATCGTTGGCAAAAATATTCATGTCATAAACGCCATCCGGAGCTTCACTCTCGCCATGGCCGCGCAAATCCGGCGCAATGACGCGAAAATATTTTGACAGCGCTTCAATTTGCGGCTGCCAAATGGCGCGGCTCAACGGAAACCCATGGACTAATAAAATGGGCTGTCCCTGCCCTTCGTCGACGAAAGAGAGACGGGTATCGTTAATATTGGCAATCATTTTTCCTCTATTTTTCTTACGGCGTTTTTCGTGTGTTTCGCGGGCACAAGCTCTAATTTGACTATGTAGGTTTAAAAAAGCAGTTGCAATTGCATCTCGTGATCATTCTGCTCCAAGCTTCGTCGCGCCAGTTGATGAATCTGCTCTTCCAGCCAGGCAATATACAGCCGATGCGTGGCGCGTTTTTCGATGGCAGCGATGCACAGCGCGCGCACGGCTTTGGCGTAGTGCAGCCAGTGCTCCCGCACGGCCGGCGGCAGCTTGAGATAGGTCGGCGCGTCGTCACAGAACAGCTCGCTGCGCGCCAAAGTCCAAATATCACACGGCTTTTCGCCGCTGGGAATGCGCCCAGTAAAAATCTCGCGATCGTACTGGCAATGCGACAAGCCTTGCACCAAATGCGTCAGCTCGTGGCCGATTGTGTTGTACGACAGTTTCCGCACCTTCAGGCGAATCGTCAATTCCGCTTCCGCATGGCGAGGCACGAGCGCGCTGCCGAGGTGCGCGCGCGTATAACCGACGGTCAGGGTTTTGCCGTGCAATTCCGGAAAAAGCCGCAGAGCCGTTTGCAACATAAAGCGCGCCCGTCGCGTCAGGCGCTTTTTCATCAATGGAGTGAAACGAAGGGGCATTCGCCGGTATTTTTTTGCTTGACGTTTACTGAAACGCTTTTTATCTTGCAAATCTCGACTAAAATCAATCGGACTCTTACTCACACAGGTTAAATCATGCCACGTTATAAAATCATCGGCCTCGAGCCAGCCGTCGAAGAACCGTTGCTCATCAGCGCCACCCTGCGCAACCAGCTCAACTATTTTGTCACCAACAAATCGCCGGAAGACGAAGCGCGTCTGGCGCCGAATGAATTCAAAATCGATCTGCTCGACGTCGCGCGTTGGGCCGAGAGCGGCACGATTCGCATGGTCTCACCGTTGGATAGCAGCCATTTTGCCGAAGCCGAGCTGAGCTTCGAGCAGCTCGACTTTCTCGATTGGCTGCTCGCCGGCCAAATCAAGCGTTTTCGGGTTGAGGAGACCGTTTAATCGCGTCAACTTTTTAAACGCGATCAAGCGCATGCCAGTTACACTGTTACGTTGATTTTTGTAGCTATAGTAATAGCAAAAATTCGTATTTGAACAGCCGCGCACAAGGGTCGGAGGAACTACAAAATTCCTGGTTACAGGGCCCTGGCAACCAGCCACAAGCAACAAACAAGCGAGCGGATTCACTGATCCAGCGCTTCGACCACGGTTTTGAGGTTCATGAAGATCAAGCCCTTCATCTCCTCGCGAAGGCCGGGGTTCTCATCATCATCCATTTCAAAGAGCGCTTCGACGGCGTAACGCAGCACGTTGATTTGGTTGTGCCCTTTAAAAATTTGCTCGACGGCGTCTTCAAAATCCTCCGGCGATTCGCCCATGAGATACTCGGCCATTTGGTCGGTGCGCTCGATGAACCGATCCAGCCGCTTCTCACCAATGCGCTTGGGCCGAGGCGTGCCCTGCCGCATCATCTCCCAAATCGTAATGCCGAGATAAAGCAGGAATTCGCGCTCATCCTGGTTCAAGACTTCGTAGTCCGCCGCCATCAGAAAGGCCAGGATTTCCGGCTGCTCTTTCTCCAGGCGCTTGACTACTTGCGGCACCTCATCCAAAGGCATGCGCGTCATTTTCTTCCAGGTGCGCTCGACGATTTTTTCGGAGAGAGTTTGCATACCAGCCTCTTCAAAGTGAAATTTTTGCTTTTGGGGCAAAAAATTTCAACCGCGAATGCGCGCGAATAGACGCGAATTTTTTATTTGCGTTCATTCGCGGTTTAAAAACTTTTTGGTTCCAGTTTGCCTGGATTTGGCTCTCGTGGGTTAACCCGTTTCAACCACTTTCTTCCACGCCGCTTCGAGCTCTTTGTCGGTGAGGTCCGGAAAAAGAATGAAGGCCAATTTCTTGGCATTCTCGAGGGCAATATCCAACGCCTGTTTGTAATCATTACAACGGCATGAACGATAGATTGAAAGCGCGCTCGACGAACCAGCCCAAGCCAAAAAGCAAAATCACGGAGGAAAAAGCGAACACGACCCGGCGCTGGAATTTCCTTTTGGCCAACCACAGCGTCAGCGGGAAAAAGACGGCGACGATGCAAAGCTGGCCGATCTCGACGCCGGCGTTGAAGGCGAGCAGCGACGGCACCAAACCGGTGGCCGGCAGGCCGAGATCGCGCAACACATTGGCAAAGCCGAACCCGTGTACGAGGCCAAAAATAAATGTGAGAATCCAGCGATGGTCGGCTTGGGCAATCACAAAATTCTCGGCGGCGACGTAGGCGATGCTCAAAGCGATGCCGGATTCGATGATGGTCGAGGGCAGCTTCAAAATCTCGAGCGCGGCCAGAATCAAAGTAATACTGTGCGCGACGGTGAAGGCGGTCACAATTTTGACCAGGCTGGCGAGGCGGCCGCCGATTACGATCAAGGCAAAGAGAAACATGATGTGATCGTAGCCGAGGAAAATATGCTCGATGCCGAGCTTGGTGAACTCGCCGATCTGGCCGAGCAGCGAAACCTTGCCGCCGATGGCAAAGCGCTGGCGCGGACTTTCGCTTGAAAACACCGCCTGCTGGATTTGCCCGCCGGCCACGATTTTAGCGAGATTTTTGTGCTGCGCGCCGAACTTTTCGAAGAAGCCGATATTTAGGGAAATTTCGGCGGGCAAGCCGTTCAGCTTTTGGGCAAAACTAAAGTTAATGAAAACGTTGCCGAAATCATCCTGAGTGAATCCGCCGGGCCGCCGCTCCAACTCGGCCGGCGAAAAGTTGACGGCTAAAGCGACGTGCTGTTCGACGTAATCATAGATCGCGGGCATCGCCGCGAGCAGCTCGTCGCGCGTGATATTTTCATCCTGATCGGCATCGAGTGTGATTTTTCGTTTCAGGTCGGAGATATCGAAAGTGAAAACGACTTGCAGGCTGTCGGGGGTGACGACGATTGCCGTATAACTGGAGTTCAAATCGTGGGCGCCGGCCGGAGCCGCGGCGAAGATGGCGCCGGCCAGCAGCGGAAAAAATATAAGCTTCCCCGCGCGCGGCATCGGCCTGATCCGCCAAATGTCCGTTGCTCGAATCACTTTGCCTTTCGTCGTTAAAAAAATGGCATCCCTTTGCCACGGGCGCGATTCCGGTTCCTCTAATACCTCGACGTCATCGCCACTTCCGTTCCGAGTTAGCGTCACGATTCCGTAGATTACGCCGCCTCAAGACGAGACCCAATAGCCGCAGGGATGCCTTTTTACAAACTCAGTGATTTTGCTTTGTCAACTTCTTCAAAAATAAAATAACAAAGATCGAGCGCAATGTCAAGCAAAATTAAAACAGAAGAATCTCTTTTCCCGCGCTGTTCACTTCGTGCGCAACATTGAATATCCCCTTCACACCTGGCTTTCTCGTCCTCTCATTTCAAACCAGACGATTCAACCCAACTTCATGTTTACGCGAGCTTGTCCTGGGTTTCTTGTTCATGGCATGTCCATTGCGTGAGATTCAGAATGGTCAATCGACGCCTGAAGGCGTAACTACGAACCTCTTACGTTTGTAGTGTCGCCTTTAGGCGTGAGAAGTGTGGATTAGCACAAAACTCTGTCGCCTGATCGAAGCATCTACTCAAGCCAAACACCGACGCCTGAAGGCGTAACTACGAGCACGAGGCGTTACTACGAAATAAGGAGATCACTGATGCCTGCTTCCATTCAATCCGAGCGCCGGCGCCAAAATTTCTTGATGACGTTCGAGGCGCACACCGTGGCCTGGCTCTGCAGTCGGATGCCGTGTTGGGTAACCTCCAATCACTTGACTGCTTTGGGCATTGCCGGCGCCGGCTTGGTTTTCATCGCGCTGCTTTTGGGCCGGGGCGAGCGTTGGTGGCTGCTCGCCGGAATCGTCGGGCTGGCGATTCATTGGTTCGGTGATTCGCTCGACGGACGTCTGGCCTATTATCGCGGCAAGCCGCGCAAGTGGTACGGCTTCGTTCTCGATGTGATGGCGGACTGGATTTCATTATGCCTCATGAGCGCCGGCTTTGCCGTGTATTTTGCGCGATATAAATTCGTGCCGATCATTTTCATGGCGGCTTACGGCGCCGGTATGCTCATCGCCGCCACCCGCTACAAAATCACCGGCCATTACCGCATCGACAGCGGGAAATTCGGCCCCACTGAAATGCGGCTCGTCATCGCGATGATCCTGCTCCTCGAAATTTTCATCCCACAAAGTGCAATCATCTTTGGCAGCCTCGCGACTTTGATGATGCTCGCAAGTGACGTGATCGAATTTCGACGACTTTTGCGAATTGCGGATCGTCGCGATCGTGCTGAAAAGAACGAACAGCGGCAGCGAAGCACAGCCAAGAAATCGTTCGTTCTTTTTAGTTGAATCTTTTTCAATTACAAACAGAGCAAGTTTTTCTCCCACGGAAATCGAACTCTCACGGAATTGAAATCAAAAAATACTTCTGTGGGAGTTCCAATTCCGTGGGCGAATTTCCTTGTCGGTTTGAGGTGGAGCTTCGCTGGATAGTTACAAATATCTCGACCACTGCTGGTTGCTTGTATACCGGCTTTATTCAGGAACCAGCAACCAGCTAAAACACCAGCATCTTCCGCACCGCCGCAAATTTATCCGCTTCCATTCGATAAAAATAAATTCCGGCCGGAAGGGCACCGGCGCTCCATTTTATTTCGTGGCGGCCGGCTTGATAGCGCTCATTTGCCAACGTTGCAATCAGGCGGCCGGTGACATCATAAACCGCAATTTTGATGTGGCTGGTTTTCGGCAAATCGAAGCTGATTTGCGTCAATGGATTGTTCGTGGCGCGATTCAAACCGCTTCCGCCCGCTCGAATGGGATTCGGGTAGCTGTCATACAGATGGAATTGTTGCGGCAGATTTTGCTCGGCGCGTTCTTCGACTGCGGTGGTCAGATAAGCGATACGGCTGCGGACAAACGCTCCGACCTCAGCCGGTTCAAAAGTTTGTGTTTGCGAATTTAAAAAGTAATTGTGCCCGCCAAAGCGAGTCCCCTCGTCAAGTAGCACGACGCCATTGCCGTTGCTGCCCGTATAGTCGATTTTCACGAGAAAATCACCGGTCAAATTTTGGGCGCCGCTCAAATCAAATTGATGAAGATTAAAGTCGCCGCCTGGAATTGGCTCAACGCGATCGAGCAGAACGGCCGCAAAAGTCGTTGGCGTTGCCGCGGTGCCGATCATCACACGCAACTGATCGGCCTGCGTGGCTGATCGATTGGCGAATGCAATGAACACCGTTTGCAGCTCGTAAGAGGTAAGCGCGGCAACATCCGTTTTTGGCGTGAAGTGCACGATCCAGCTCACCAGGGATATAAGTGCCGCCGGATTGTAGCGGTCGTCATAACCCAAAACAGCGAGGCCCGGCGGCGTCACTTGAATGGGCGCATCGATATCGCGCGTGCTCAAAGAATCATTGGAGCGATCTTCGTCGGATGGCAGATTGGTAAACAAGGTCAAATGATAATCACCCGCAGCCGGCGGCGTCCAACTGAATTCACGGACGGTCGAGGCGCCACTGGCCAACGGGAAAAGCGGTGGTATCGGTGTTTGCGGATTGCTATCGATCTGATACCACAGCGGCACCGTGGTTTGATCGGCAATCCCGATATTGGCGACTTCCACAAGGGTTCTGGTGGGCAGGCCCGCGATATTCGGAAATGCGACGTCGAGATCGATCGTCGTGACGTCATTGGGCAAGCCGCTGACGCCGACGAGAACCGGATCATCGAGAAAGAAGCCGATGTTATTGACGCTATAATCAGAAGCGAATTGCCACCGGAACTGCACCGTATCACCGGCCATGTCCGTGACGTCGAAGGGGCTGGAATAGGAGCCTTCAAATGGAATCCACCCATTATTGCTGTTGCCGACAAAGACAAAACCGGTTGGATTCGTCCAGGTTTTGCCGCCGTCGTTTGAAACGTCGATGCGAAAGAAGTCAAACTTAGTCTGGCTGGCAAACTCCATGTTGTAAAAATGCTGAAAATCAAGAAAAATACGAAACCATCTGGCGCCATTATCGCCGGTTGCCGGAATAAAAACTTTCGGTGAGATCAAGTAGTTCGAAATATAATTGGGATATTGGCCGGTGGCGTCATCGCCGCACCACCAACTGTGCGTCGGACTGTTGGCACGCGTCGTGACTTGATGCCAATACAAATTGGGGGTCGGAAGCTTTGGACTCATGCTGGCGGGCGAGGTATCGCCGCCGTCGTCAGAGAATATCGTGTTCGTTCCATCGGCGACTTTAATGTTATCGAGGCGCCAGCCGAAAAGGGTGTTGTCATCTTCCGTCGCGAAACCAGGATCCGCACCCAATTCAAAACGAATAACGACCTTTCTTCCGGCGTAGGCCGATAGATTAAAAGTGGCATCAACCCATCCCGGGCTTTTCCCGACCCAACCTGGTGCATTGAAGCCATAAGTGCGATAAAATCCAAACAGGCTGTTACGGGGATAACCGCCGTTGGGCGCGAGAGTAGTAAATGTATTTCCGCCATCCGTCGAGATTCTTGCCGCTACGCCATCCCAACCATCGAGCTGAGGAAGAAACTGTGAAGCGCCATCCGGGCTTTCAACGGCAAAACTATGCTTGATCGTCAAGACCGGCGTCGTTGTGCCGGTCAGGTCGATCTCCGGAGAGACCAAAAGCTGAAACCAATCATTGTCATATCCGTTGAGGACTGAGTCAGCGCACCAGTAATAAGAACCCGTGCTGCCCGCGACGCTCCGGTTGCTGCGATGCCAATAGGTCTGCCGGTCGAATCCGTTTTCGACGGTCCAGCCGTTTATCCCATTTTCAAAATCTTCCTGCCAGATGATTTCGGTGGCGGTAGGAGCGGCAGGCGCCATTTTCTGCAGTGCAGCTCTCTTGCTCTGGGCTTTCAATGGAACTGTATATTGAGAATCCGACCGGCGCGCCGGCGCCACGGCTTTCTTCGCGCCACGGTCAGTGGCCAAGCCGGACGTCATAAAAGCGAACAAGAGAACAAACGGCGTCGTTTGCTGTAAAAATTTTTTCATGGGACTCCCTTCTGTTGGTTATAACGTTTTTCATTTGGATGGATGGAAATTAACGTGGTCCCGACCCCCTACGGGCGTAGCCTTGTGGGTCGCATTCAACGCGATTAATTCAGAATCTAAAAAGTACCCCACAAAGGGGTAGGACTACAAATTCCATTCATACATTTAAAAAGCGCTGTACGTGAGCCTGCTACTCCAAGCAATCATCTTTTTGGTTAATTGAGTTTCTCCGAGGCGCAGTTCGTAACACAGCCGGCCCGACTGTTCACAGTTTCCCAGACGGGCCGTCTGGGTTACGAGGGCACGGGCTATTCCAAAACAATCATCTTTTTCGTCAAGCGGGTCTCACCGCCGACGCGCAACGAGTAAAAATACACTCCCGCGCCAACGAAATAACCCGTGTCGGTTCGGCCGTTCCAAGTTGCCGCATAATTGCCGGGCACTTGCGGCGCGTCAACCAAAGTGGCCAAGCGCCGGCCGAGCAAATCATAAACTGCCAGCAAAACGTGCGAGGCGGTGGCGTTTTTCCGAGTCGGGCCGGCCACCGCATATTTTATGGTTGTCTGTTGCGATCCCTGGGTTTGTAAAAATGGATTGGGATAATTTGAAAAAAGCTGAAACTGTTGTGGAACCTCGCTCAGCGCCGGTGATTGCCGAGCTTCCACGCCGGTACGCAGACCGAACCACTCCAAAACATGCCCTAAAATTTTGTCTGAAGAGGAAAGATTCGGGTTGCCATCCAAAATGCTGGCAAAATCAAAACTGAAATAAACCGCTTTGTATGCGCCGGCAAAGCGGATTCCGGCGCCGCCCAGATCATCGTTCGCGCTGTTGGTGTGTTGCAAAGCGACGACGGCGCCGGGATTGCCATCCGTCGCAATCACGTCTTTTTCATTTGCATCGAGCAATCCGATGAGCAGCCCATCGCCGATGGGATCTCCGGCGAGGCCCTTGACGATGCGTGCGGTGGTCGTGCCGATGCGGCGGGCGTGCAAAACATTTCTAAAAAAGTCGGTTGACTCGATTTGCGCTGCGAGACGGGCGCCGGCTAAAAAGAGATGATTGCCGCGATTGAAAAATTCCGTCAACTGTTGGGTTTCGCTTGCGCCCAAAGTAGAGGCCGTAGCCCCGCCGGTCGTCCACAACAAATAGCGGCTTTGCAGCTTGTCGATGATCGGCGCCGGCGAGCCGCGCTGGGCCACACTCCATTCAAAGGAGGTGAGTTTTAAGCGCGAAAGCGCCGCCGCCAATCCGGCCTCGCTGTTCTGGCCGCCGTCATCGTCAATAATCGCAATTTCGGCAGGCACCAATTGGAAGTTAAGCTCGGTCGGCGCACCGGCATTGACTTGAATGGAATCAACCATCACCGGGGCATAATTCAGCAGGGGGCGGACTTCAATGCGGTCGTAGCCGCTACAGGGGAGATTCGATGCAGGAAGACTCGGCATGGAGTACCTTCCGTCAATTGCGCTGGCCACACGCCGCAACTCCTTGCCTTCCGCATAGAGAATGATTTCCGCTTCAATTCCGGCCGCATTGTTTTGATCGAAGATGCGGCCGGTCAGCTCGCCAAGCGGAAGCGGCTCCATTCCCAGGAGAACTTGCTTGATTTCCGGCGTTGCAAACTGCACGGTGGTGGAATTGGATTGATACCCAAATTGACAAAAGCTGACGGTCGCAATAGAGTCCAACAAAGGCAGGGTAAAAAATCCGGTTTGGCCGGTATTGATCGAGCTGACCAAAATGGTGTCGAGCGGGCTTTGCGTGCCTTGCAGCTCGATGGTGGCGTTCAGAAATGGCTGGCCGGTGCGATTGTCGAAAACCGCGCCGGCAATCGTCCATTTGGGGTAAATGGCCGTAATGCCGGCAATGTCATCCAGCGCGAGCGAGCGCGTGCTGGTATTGCGAAACCCGACCGCGTAATACATGGTAGCAGCAGGAACGACCGGGCCGCAGCCGGTGGAAGCATCGTTGATATCGCGTCCTCCGCCGGCATGATCCAAACCCAAATGGTGTCCCAGCTCGTGGGTGGCAATTGCCTGAATGTCAAACGCATTTCCCGCAGGGTTGATTTCAAATCTCCAGTCCCGAGAATTGTAAACCAAATCGGAATCTACGGCACGATAGCCGAGATTATCCGTCACGGTAAAAGTACGGGAAAAAGCCAACGCATTCGCTCCCTGAGGAAAATTCGTTCCGTCACGATCAAACAGGATGATGTTTTTGCCGTCGGAGCCGGAGATGGTTTTTTGGCTGGTCAAGCCGCCGTCGGCAAAACGGAAATAAGATGAACGCACTTGGTTCCAAGTGTTCATCGCCGCACGAATGGCATTATGCGTTAGCGCACCTGCTGCCTGTGGTGATCCGGCTTCATCAATTAATATTCGAACCGGTTGGGTCGATGGGTGCCACCACTGGACAAGGCCGCTGCAACATCGCGTCTGTCCATTGTTCGCAACGCCGGAGCTCCGTAACAGGCAAAAGGCGCTGAGGGAAAGAAACAAAGCAAGGGAAAACAAAATCGCCAATAATTTTTTTTGCATAAATATTCGTCATCCTAATCTATTTCTGTTTTAACAGCGACTGTATTTCACCGATATATTCTTTGAGCAACCGGCTGCTTTCACCTCTGGTCCCGACTCTCACCATCTCTTGTCCGGCGGCGTTGTATTGGATCGTCTTTTTTCCCTCCAGCCAATCCATCACGCCAAAGTAAGGAGAAGAGGGATAACGGCCGAGAAAAACCAGAACTTTTTCGTGGCGGACAAACTGCGGCATGCCGGAGACCCGTGATTCGACGTTGCCCACGATTCCACCCAAATGCCGCAGGACGATCTGATTGCCTTCGATATTGCCTTTGATTTTTTCCACAACGCGGAGCGTGATGTAGGTATAAATTTCGCGCCCATCGTCATCCCAATTGCTGGACATCGATGCCACTTCGGCGACGACGATGACTTCGGCCTTCTGCGTGCGCTGCGCCAACGTGTAGGGAACGGTTTCGCCAGCCTGGAGGGGTGCAGCAACAAAAAACACAACAATCCCAAACCAGGTTATTCTATTAAAAGTGAAATAAAAGCAAAAACATTCACGCAAAGACGCAAAGGCGCAAAGGAACGCAAAGAAAAAGCTTTGCGTAATCTTCCCCGCTCCGTTTCCTTTTATATTCATGGAGGCGGGGCGGAGTGCGTCTCGGCGTCTTTGCGTGCGCTTTTGATTTTTTTTCCGGGTTACGCAATTCCAGATAAAGATTTTTTGAGGCATTGAGTCACAACTCCAATTTCAATGAATATTGATGGACTGATTCGAGAATCCCGAAATCTTGATAGGCATAATCAATGATGAAAAGCTTTCCTCCCAGATTGAAATTCAATCCGCTGCCCAAAGTCAGGCCGAGCGTGTTGGTGTCGTAATTGCCGTAATAGCCGGCGCGCAAGGTGATCAGGCGATTCCATTCATACTCCAAGCCGTAATTGGTGCGCAGATTGTTGTCGAGTGGATCGTTGATGGCGACCGCGGCGGTCAGCCGGTTGCGCTCATTTTTAAAATGCGGATTGAGGCCGCCGAGCAAATCCAAACGCACGCCCATGCGAAAAATCAGCGGTAGTGACCAATCCAAAGTGCGCAGCCGGCTTGGGGTGGTGCGGTTGCCTTCATTGCGCGTGTCGGTGTCAACGATCGCGTCGATGTCCGGGCCATCCAGGCGCATGCTGCCGCCGAAATTTGACAAGCTCATGCCGAGGCGAATGCCGAGAATGCCGGTGTCGAAAAGCGAGCCGATATCGAAAGCCAGCCCATTGGCGCTCTCGCGATAAATGCTTTCCCGCAAAAACTTGACCGTGGCGCCGAGCGTCAACCGGTCGGTCATCCAGCGCGCATAGCTGGCGCCGATGGCGAGATTGCTGTACCCGTAAAAAGTCCCGGTACCGCGCGGCTGCTCGATGGTGGTGATTTCAATCGGATCGGTGCTCATGAAAATGACATGAAACCCCAGGCCGCTGGTTTCACCGAGCGGCAGCACCAAGCCGACATAGTTGTGATTGAGGCCGGCGATATAATTTTTGTATGAAGCGCCGGCGGATTTTCGGGTCAGGCGCGCCACGCCGGCGGGATTCCAATACATCGAAAAAATATCATCCGCCATGGCGACGTACGCGCCGCCGAGAGCGACGCTGCGGGCGCCGACGTCGATTTTCAAAAACTGCGCGCTGCCGGTGCCGACTTTGGAAAATTCCTGGGCTTCACAAAAAGAGGCGGCAAGCAAAAGAACAAGCAGACAAGTTGATAATCGTTTCATGGAGGCCATAAAAATACTCTTCCAAACCACATGTCATGCCTGCCCTGCCGCAGGCCAGGACCGGAGGCATCTTTTTCAGCACAAGCACTGTGCTCGATACTAAAAAGATCCCTACGGGATGACATGAAAATGTTATTTGCTTAATTTTACTTCAAGCATCATCGATCAATTTTGGGGCACGGCTGAAGCCTGAATCAAAATTCCATACTTTTCTTGCAACTCGATCACCCAATCATAAATCCGTTCGCGGACCCGATGGATTTCTTCCACAGTCATTGGTAAAGCTACTTCCAAGCTGACATCTTCATCGGCATAGGGCAAAGGATTGGGAGAAATAACTGCATCGGGAAATTCATGACGAATTTTATTTACCAACTCCGCCGTAGCGGCTGAGGCATTCAATGCAGCTTGTTTGATCAGTGGTGAAAACGTCATGTTGCTGGCAAATACTGTTTTACAAAATTCTCAGCGTTATAATAAGATTCATGAGTATTGACATTATAAACCGGATGATTCGTTATTTCTGCCTGTACTTTCAGTCCGCAATCGATCATTCGCTTTAGAATAAAATTCCATCCTGTTTGATATGTGCTGAACTCCAGATAGTTATCAGCCGCTTTAGCAAGATACTGAGTAAATCCATTTGTGACAATAGAAAGCGCATTTTTATTTAATGCAAGCCCGACTCTTTCAAAAGTAGTGAAGGTTGACTCGACTTTAATCTGTTGCAAAACGCCGTCGTCTATGATGAAGTTCCATTTCTTTTGTTGTGGCTCTGGCAGAGTGGTCAGAAGAAGCGATGCGTCGAAGCGATCAATATCGTGAATTTCAACAAGTCGCTCGATAGATTTTTTTGTTAGTAGTGTATCGGCGCTAAAGCCAAAAATTACTGGTTCAGGATATATTTTAGCTGTTAAGGAAAACATTTTCAGCCATTGTCGTGCCCTCATATAAATATTGATAGCTATTTCCCAATTCCTGAACAATCCGTTCCCCCATGTACTTGACAGCAATAGTTATTTTGCTAAGTCCCACCTCCGTAATAGGGTCTATGACATACCGTATCAATGGTTTGCCTAAAATTGGAAGCAATGGTTTGGGACAAGAATCTGTTAAAGGGCGCAAGCGTTCGCCTCGTCCACCAGCAAGTATGAGCGCACGACAATCAACAAGATTAACCATAGTGTAAATTCCCCTCAACTCATGACTCCTAACGATTTGGAGCCAGAGATGATTTGCGCCAAGATTAAATTTGTATTTGCTCACCAAAAGCCATAACTCTTGCTTCTATTGGGCTGCCTGCCAATAGTTTTACCCAATCATTTGGGTTAACATGCGAGTCTTTGGGACTATCATAATGAACAGGCACAGCTATTTTCGGCGATAATTCGCGCACAAATTTAGCGGCGTCCTCGAAATCCATGGCAACACCACGGTTATTGATTGGCACAAAAACCATATCTATATCAGATGGCTTTTCCTCGAAGTATGTCGTATCGCTGGTATGATAAACACGTTTATTGTCTGCCTCAACGACAACGCCAAACGCGTCTATCACTTCACCGCGAACTACGTGGTCTGCTCGTACCCCCACAATGCGGAATCCAGCTATTTCCTCCACTTGTCCTACTTTTAGCAGTCTCGCTGGTACATCCGCATTTGTCATCACGTCTACCAGCTCTTTCGTTGTTAATATCGCTGGCTTGGATTGAGCGTAGATTGCCTTGACTGCATCAAGGTCAAAATGGTCTGCATGTTTGTGAGTTACGATGAGCACGTCTATATTTTTGAAATCTTCGCGAGAAAGCCGTCCGGGTTCAAAGTTATAGTTTCCGGGGTCAATCAGAATTTTTTTGCCTCCATGCTCGATCTCGACCGTAGATTGTGCGTACTTGGCAATTTTCATGGCAGTTTCTCCTTCGATTTAATAGTTGGTTTGAAGGAATAAACTCTTGAATAATGGCAGCGTCAGAATGTCGGACAAAGATTTGATAACTGCGTATACCGGCAAACTCGAGTCTATGACCACTTCTCGGCTATGAATCTCAAATAAAATAGTTTTACAACTTGCCAGCGTGCCTCCTAATATATCTGTTTTTACTTTATCACCAACGACACAAGTTTCATTTGCGGCCACATTCATTTGCTTCATGGTGAGCATGAATATTCTCGGATCAGGTTTCATATAGCCTACGTCAGAGGAGAGCACAATGGCATCAAAGTGTTTGTTTAATTCAAGGTCTCTGACAAGAAGTTTCGCAAAGGGTGTACAATTTGATAAAAGAGCCAGTTTTATACCATGTGATCTTAGTTCATGAAGCACCGGTAAAGCATCTGGGCGAAGTTGAAGACACTCATTATTATGTAGAAAAATCTGCTTGATTTCTTCAACAAGGTGTTCATCAATTTTGCCCTTTGTCCGCTTCACCAAAGCCTCTGCAAATTCATCGCTGTCCATTCCGGGCTTATCAGCCGCTAGCGTGAATATCAGATTGCGAAGGTGCTGTTTAGTTGGCAAGCCAAGCAACACCTGCGCTTCGTATCGTGGATTATAGCCTTTTTTATTCTCTACCATCGTGTTCGCTAAGTCAAAAATTACGGCACGAATGTAAGGCAGTTTAGCAATCATACACTTATCAAGCAGAGATCATTGGATAACGTTTGATAGAACGAGCTACACGGATCGTAGCATCCAAAAGTCTGATTTTGGCTGAATCAATTTCAAGCGCTTCGGTTATGGAGGTCGGCTGCTTCATGCAACACTCAATCATATCCATACCGTGAAAATACACAATATCAGCATCATCTCCTATTGATCCAACAATTGCAACGGTTGGTAAGTTGTACTTCTTGGCCAGCAGGCAGATTGCGCATGCTGCTTTACCCGTTGCGGATGATGCATCTACCATTCCTTCACCCGTTATGACTAATTCCGTTTCTTTCAGATAACTTTCCACGTTCAGCGCTTCACAGACTAATTCCATGCTATATCGCAGTTTTGCACCTGTATAAGCGAGTAAGCCTGCACCTAGCCCACCGGCAGCGCCTGTGCCGGGCATATATCTTATATCCCAACCTACGTATTCGCCCAATATATCGGCATAATGTTCCATACACTTACTTAAATGCTCAATCATTTCTGGAGTCGCACCCTTTTGCTTTGCATATCGTCTGGTTGTCCCACTCTCACCACACAAAATGCTGGTAAGATTACAAGCAACTGTTATTTGAACATTCTTTAAATCTACACTCAAGCCCGTTGAGTCAATACGAGCAAGTTTATATAGTTCACCTCCGCCTTCTCCAATTTCTTCTCCAAAGCTGTCATAGAATCGAAATCCTAATGACTTTGCCATGCCTACACCGCCGTCGTTCGTCGCGCTATCTCCGCAGCCAACTAAAATGTTTCGGCAACCATGTTTTATGGCCTCTCGAATCAGATCACCAACTCCATAAGTGCTCGTTACGAGCGGATTTCTTTTATCTCTGGGCACAAGCGCAAGCCCAGCGGCTTTGGCAGATTCTATGACCGCACTACCGTCATTCAACAGACCAAAATAAGATTCTATTTCGTTCATCAATGAGTCGTGAACTCGACATCTTACTTTATTTCCCCCCTTAGCTTCTATGAACCTTTCTACAATTCCTGTTCCACCATCGCACAATGGCAGTTTTTGAATTTGTACATCAGGCAAAACTTGTGTAATGCCGAATTCGATAATTTCAGCCACAGTACGAGCATCTAAACATTCTTTATATGGAGCAGGTGCAATTAGTATTCGCATTGGTTGTAACGATATAAAAATTCGTGCAACGATGCTTGGATTTGAAAAGTTGTCTGGCTTTTCGATTTTTCTGCTCACCTTTGGATACCCTCACCGGATAATCGCAAACTTCCCGATCTTCTTCTCCCCGCCCGGGGTTTCGATCACGTAAACGTAAAGTCCGTAAGCCACTTCCTGCCGGTTTTCCGTCCAGAGATTCCAATCTGCCGTGCCAAGCGTCGGGCTGTTGTGCTGCAAGGTTTTGATCAATTCGCCGGCAATATTGAAAATCGATATTTTGCAGTCCCCCGGCAAATTGGTGAATTGCAGCTTCATCCGATTCGGATCCGTTTCCCACGCCGCCGAGACGATGTAGGGATTCGGCACGACGCGAATTTCATCCAACATCGCGCCCGTCACTTGTTGCTGAAGCACGAAAGGCTGCGTTGAAAATTCAAACACATCATTTGGCGAAAGCGGCTTCCACGTGGTGATTGTCAGCTCGTCTCCCGGCTGCCAGGGCGTGCTGGCTTTTTGAAAAATTGGCGGCCTGCTAATGATCACCGTATCCTGCCGGGTATTGCCGCGGCTATCCACCACTTCGGAGATGATCGTATCCGGCGGAAACGTGACTGTGGTATCTCTGGGGAACCACGTGAACGCAATCTTCCACGTGCGCGTGCCAACGGGCACCCGGCCCAAAGGCGTGTCGCGAAACGTCGCGTCTTCGACGAGACTAAAGACGTCGCCGCTCGACCATGCTCGCGTTGGCGGCTTGTCTTCCAAAACCAAAAGCGCGTCAACTTTTTTAGCGTTGGCAGGATCGCTGATATTGAAAACTTGAAACGGCAATGGAATGCGCGTAATCGGCTGGCCGGGCTGCAAGACATAAGCCGAGTCCGGAAAACCCGAGGCAAATCGCAAGCGATAATCGGCCGGCCTTTGCACCGCGTCTATCTCGAAGCTGAGGCGGTAATCACTCATGCCGCTCCAGCGTGCGGCGCGGAAAAACGGCTTTTCCGTGACGTTGACGATCTTCAAACGCAGGCCGTCGAAAACCGGCGAAAATTCCGGCCCGGCCAACAAACCGGTGTTCAGCGTATCCAAAATAAAACTCGAAATTCCCGAGGCGCCACCGTCGATTTGAATGATGCGATCTGAAAATTGGGGAAATTCAAATTCGCCGTCGTTGACGTCAAACACATTGAAAACCAGTTTCCGGTTTTCGCTAACGCGGGAGGAATCGACAAAATAATCGTAGACCACCAGCGTATCTTTGCGGCCAAACAGCGTATCGACCGCGACCGAATCGAGAACCGGCTGAATTGTTCTAATCAGGCTGTCTTTGAAAACGACGCGGTAAGTGTGCCCGGTAATTGATTCCGGATCGATGAGCTGCAGTTCCATCCGCGCCTGCCCTTGTCCGGCGATCCGGTGCACGGCTTCGAGTGAAGTGTCGATTTGGGGATACGTGTAGTTCGACGGCCGCGGCTGCGGCTTGACTTTGACTATATTCGGCTCGGATTCACTGGTGCCTTTGAAATTCTCCAATGACTCCAAATCAAAATTGAAGCGCAACGGATTGCGCAGCAGATCATTTTTGAAAAAGCCGTAATCGTAAGCGACAACCGCGTAGGTATATTCGACGCCGTCGCTGATGTCGCGATCGGTGAACGTGTGGAAAAGGCCGTCGTCGCCCTCGCCGGGATCCACCTTGTCGTTGCCGAGATAGAAATGATTGCCGACGGGGTCGAAGCCGCCGATGCCGTCGATTTTATCGCATTCCGCCACCGGCTTCCAATTGATGATGTTGCCGCGCGAATCGGTAATCGGCTCGCCCCACGAGTTGCCGCCGTCGGTGCTGCGGTAAACTCGATAGCCCTCGAAATCCTGATAACCCGTCAAAATATCGCGATAGGTTTCGGAACGATCATCCCAGTACAAAGTGACCTGATTTTTCACCTCGCCGGTCAGCGGGTTGGTGTAAGGCGTCGCCACGGCAGAAACCTGCGGCGCTTTCGGCGGATCCGGGCCTTGATAGCGATTGTCGTACATGAGCTGCGCAATCTGCGCGTTTTGAAAAAGATCGAGCGGGTCGTCGCCCATGATGATGGCGAACGAGGCATTTACCGTATCGCCGACGGCGAGATCAAACGGTCCGGCGCTGGCAATGAAAACGCAATCCAAGCCGTTGGGGTAATCGGCGCGAAGCTGTTGCAACGAATTAAAATGCAGGCTGCGAGCTTCATTGGGATGGCCGTGCCAGAAATACCAATCTTTTTGGTCTGCCGTCAAGCCGGTGGTGTCGCCCGACATGACGCGATACATCGCCAGCTCGGCGTTCCTGGCAATCGGCGTTTCCAAATCTCCGGCCCACGGCCCGTTGTTGGTCTCGACGGCGCGCACGCCCGGACGCGCGTACCAATCAAACCAATGCCAATCCGTCATGCCGAGCTTTTCGCCCTGGCGAACATCGAGGCGGCCGTCGCCATCCAGATCGAGATCGCGCGCCGCCGGCGGTGAATCAAGAAACTTCAGCGCGGAATACGCCAAACCTCGCTGGCCGCTGCTGTTGTCGTCGAGGTCCCAAATATAGGCGTAATTCTGCTCGGTGTTGAACGCCATCATGTCGTCGTCATTGGTGCGGCCCTCGCCCCGGCCATTGGCCAGCTTGTTGTATGAATCGACGTCGAAATAAAAACCACCGTACACATTTTCATAATCCCAACCCTTGCCATCATTATTAAAACCAGCCAGCTTATCGCTTTTGTTGGTAATCAACACCGGAAAGAAAATAATGTCTTCCGCAAAAGAGCGGCCATACGAAAATCCCGAGGCCCGCACTTCGACGCCAATGGGATAGCCCTGCCGCGGATCCACGTCGCGTGTGGCATGGCGGTCGTCAAATGCCATGTAAATATCCTGATCGGAGAAAAAATTCCCCGGCACCGGCTGGTTATAAGTGGAAGAAAACGGGTTGGGATCGACCGCCCAAGGCCCGGGCCAAAAATGCCAATGCTCGGTCTCACCGGCATGAAAAGCGGCCTTCAAGCTATCGACCAGGTTTTGCTGAGTCTCGTCGAGATCGGCAAATCTTCCCACCGGGCTTAACAGCCAATTGCCGTTGCCGTCGAAGTAACCGGTCGGCCACGTAATCGGATTGTCACTGGTAGCGAGCAGCGGCGTGTTGTCATCGGCGCGCGTGAATTGGCGATAGGCTTCCCCGGCGGTCAATTCGCCGGAGTGCAGGCCGCCGCGGCCGCGGTCGCGGTGATTTTCGATCGGCATCCAATCAATATGGGTAATGTTGGAAGTGCGATCGAACCAGGTTTCGGAAACCGTCGGGCCCCATTCGACCAAGACGTTGGGATTGTCGTAAGAGGGCCGTTTTGACCACGGGCCTTCGCCGACGCCGACCATGATTGAAACGCCGGCAAGATATTGATAGCCTTTATATAATCCTTCGGGGTTGGCCTCGACGCTGTTGAGAAAAGGATCCCAGCCGCTGAATTTGCCGATATTGTGCGTGGCCAATTTCAACTGGCCTTTGCTGAGATAAGCGCGGCCACGCTGCGCCAGCGCTTCCTCAGGTGTGTCCTGTGGTTGCGCTGTCTTGCCAAGATTGCTTTTTTGATCGCGCTGGGATTTTTTGGATTTGCGATCTTCTTTGACATCGAACGCGGTGATGGCGACGGCGGTGAATAAAAGCATGAAAAGCAGTAGAATAGATCGAACACGCATGTCTGATTCTCAAATAGATATGGCCTACGAAGCTTGGTTTTGCTAGTTTTCATCGAGTTACTTCAGAGCGTTCACGGCATCTTTGCAACACGGTCATTATGTGCCAAGCGGCGCTTTTGCCCGACGCGGCTATTTTTACGCCCGACAGTCGTCGTTCTCGTGGATGATGATTTTTTCTTTGAGGACGCCTTAAAGGTGTCGAAATCATCAAAGATCGCCTTTTTCTCCAAAGGAGTAAAGGTAAGAAATACAGCAAGACGAGTTCGATCTTTCTCATCAAGATATTTATCAAATAAATTCCGAATCTTTTTCTGGCGTTGCATGCCATCCAGCCCTTCAAAGGATTTTGAAATTATCCACCCTCCGACAAATCCTTCACCCGCATCATCCAAAAGAATTCCTTTAGGCGAAAATTCCTTCTGTAGGGCTTTTTGAATACGCTTCATGACTGTTTCCATTTTGCCACTCCAATTCTTATGATGGTAGCAGCCGTTTCAATAGCGAACCGGCAATTTTCTTTCAGAAAATCTCCACGAATACCTCTATCCAATTTCTTTCGCTTCAAATAACGCCGCAAGCGGCTATTGGAAGTATAGCGCAAGTCATTTCTCCACCGCCTGAGAAGATCAGACATTGCAGCACTTATCTTTTCGTATTCCGCAGGAGCGGCAATAGAGCGAAGATTGCTGGCATTCAATAGCATCGTTAAATCGTGTGCCGTATCAAATCTCGGATTCAAACGCACGATATAAGCGCGTAGCAACGATTCCACTGCGACACCGGCAGCATACAAGGCAAATGAATACTGCGCCGCTTCATAAAGTAAACTGGCATTGGTTAGTCTCTCTTGTGCTGCAATAACATAATCGGCGGCTTCGATTCGCATATAGACTTCCCCTTCAATCCAGTTTATTCTTAGAAATCAATTTCCGTAACGAATTGCACGCTGCGGCGCGGCCCGTAGAAGCCGGGCTGGTCGTAGACCGTGGTGGAATTTTGATAATTGCGAATAAACGTGCGCGCACGTTGGCCGGGGTCATCCGGCCGGCCGGTGCGCGGATAAATGTCAATGACGTTCTTGCGGTCGAACAAATTGTCGATGAGACATCCAAACGAGTATTTCAGGCCGGCGATGCGCATGGTCTTGCTGAAGCGCAAATTGACTTGATGAATCCACGGCAGGCGCTCGGAATTGGTTGCGCCGGGAACCTCATTGACAATCGGTGTGTACGGTGCGCCACTCTGGGCGAAGTAAACAAAGTCAAACTTCAGATTGGATAAAGGCCTGCCTCCTATCAGGGCAGGGCCTTTGCCTTCCGGTATTTTGTAACCGCCTCGAATATTGAAATCGTGGGTGCGATCATAAGGCATCAAGATCTCGCGCTTGGGCTGCGTCTCCGGTGTATCAGTATTGCGATAGCCTTCCCAGGGATCCGCCCGATTAGCTTTGGCGACGGAGTAGGTATAACTGGCGTCGAGCCAAAGATTATCCGCCGCCCCGCGCTTCTCCAAAATCACATCGACGCCGCGAGCGCTGCCATAATCAAAATTGCGCGAGGTAGTAAAACTATAGGGGAAGCTCGGCACTCTTTCGGTGGCGCTCAGGCTGCTATACTCCTTTGACCAACCGATAAAGCTGATGGCCCAATCATCGCTGAATTGATTTTTGACGCCGAACTCGTAGGCAATGAGCTTTTCAGCAAGAATCGCGGCATTGCCAACGATCGGGCTGGGTGTTGTCACATCGGTTTGCAGCAACAGTTCGCCGTTATTGCCGTAGCGCGGCAGGTTGAGATAAACGTTGCGATAGATCGGATTCTGATAGAAGTGGCCATAACCAAACGTGAACGTGGCCCGTGATGTGATGACGTGGGAAAAACCGAGACGCGGGCTGATACGGTAACGCATCTTCGCGTCCTGAACATCACTCGGTATGCCACGCGCCGGATCGCCGCGGTCGCCGTAAATGAGATTGCCGTTCAAATCCGGTCGCAGCGGATCGACAAACGTCAACGCGCGATTGTTGTTCATATCCAGCCGAATGCCGGCATTGATGGTCATCCAGGGATATTCCATTTTATCTTGAAGATAAATGGCTGCTTCCCATGGCCGGTAATTGTAATCCTCAAAAAAGGGCGTTTCCAGCCAAGGTAGTTGCACTTCGTCGAAAAGGATTTCATGCTGCTTGAAATCGAAACCGGCTTGCAGTTGATGCTGCTTGGTCAACTGATTCACCACATCGAAGCGGCCTTCGTAAGTTTCGGAGAAGGAGCGATGAAAGTATCGATCCGCGCCGCTCTCGGCAAACGTGAAATAAGGCGGATAGCCGGATGGCGTGGTATATTGGAAGGGCAGCAAGTTTTCATTCCACAACGGAAAGCTGTTGAGATCTGGCCGGCTGTTGGGATCGCGCGAATCGGTCGGCGCCTGTGAAACATCGGTGCGGATCAAGCGCGGATTATCTTCCACTTCATCGGGATAACCGTCGCCGTCGCTATCCGGCGGCACCGCGCGAAAGTTGCGGCGGTTGTTATCGTTCGGATTGTAACCCAATTTTGATTCCAGCCAATCCGGAAAGCCATCGCCGTCGCCGTCCAAATTGTGCGAGCGAATACGCATCTGTTGCCAAAAACGCGCCAGACGCAAGGTGTAGTAAGTTCGTGGCGAGAGCTGGTGGGTCCATTCCAACGCTTGACGATCGGAAGTTTTGCGATTGAAATTCTTGCTCCGGTCGTAAAAACGATAAACATCATTGTAAACCTGAAACTCCGAATTCACCCACCAACCGGAGAGCGCCAGTTTCATCGTACTGCCAAATTTGAACGTGAGCTTGCCGAAAATGTCATCGGTGTTATCGAAGCCGAAAGCCATCCAGCCTGGCGTGAGATCTTTGGGATCGGCGTGGTTAAGCGGATCGTCCGGGTTGTAGACGTCGTCATCAAACTCCAATGTGCGATATCGGCTTCGCGTTCGTTGGCCGGAAACAAAAAAAGCCGCACGCTTTTTCAGCAACGGCAGTGGGCCACTGAATGACCCGGCAGCATCTTTATATCCCTCCAAATGGCTGGGCAAAAAGAAGTCGTTGGATTTGAGCCATTTCCCGCCCACCTGGCTGGTGCCAAAGTGGAGGGTGCCGTTGTAACGCTCAAAATTCCCGGTGCGCGTCACGGTATTCACCACTGAAGAAAGCGCATCGCCATATTCCGCATTGAACACGCCGGTTTCCTGGGTGACTTCTTCCGCGGCGTATTTGTTCAAGCGCGTGCCTTTGCCGATGCCGCCGTACAGCGGATTGCGAATATACATGCCGTCGATCATGTAAGAAATTTCGCCGCTGCGGCCGCCGCGCACGTGAATTTGCTCCAAGCCGCGATCTTCCCAACCTGGAATGCCATAACTGGCATATTTGACTTGTACCACGCCCGAGGTCAGCGTGAGCAGCTCGGTCAAATCACGCACGGGCGTGGAGCGAATTTGCTGTGCGTCCATCACCGTTTTCTTGACGGTCACGTCGCGCTCCACCATGGGCCGTTCGGCCACGATTTCCACAGCCGGCCCGGCAATCGCTTCCGGCACGAGCCCAAAATTGACACGTGTGGTCAAATCGATGGTCACCCGCACCTCGGTCTTTTCGACTTGTTGATAGCCGATCATGCTCGCAATCACGGTGTAGGTGCCCACTGGCACGTTGATGATAAAAAAATCGCCGTCGGCATCGGTTACCGCGCCCATCGTGGTGTTTTTTAAAAAAACATTGACCCCGAGCAACGGCTGCTTGGTTTCGGCGTCAATCACCGTGCCGGCGACTTTGCCGACGGTGCCGGCGAGGAGATAGAAAGGTAAAGCGGCGCTCACTGTAAAGAAGGCGGCAAAGAAGAGCTTTCTCATTTCGATACCTATTTGTATTGCATCAGGCTAAGGGACTTTCTGTTGGAGCTCAATTTCTTCCGGATCAAAGATGGAAAATTTTTCCAATTTAATAATCGTGTTAAAAGTTTTATCGCTGGAAACCACCTTATCAACGGTAACTTTATTCCGCAAAAAGAGGCATACTGCAAGCTGAAGGGAATCCAAGGTGCGCAAGGAATACTGTTTGCCATATTTGCGCAATAGCATTCGAGCCCGGTCGAAATAAGAAGATTGAAATTTTATGACACGCCACTTTCTTAGTCTTATGTCTTCCCCAAAACGTCGATATACTCGATCAAAATCTTGCGTGCCAATAATTTTCATACGAAGCTTTTTGGTAAAAATGGAAACGACTTCCAGGGTCGAAAGACGAGAAATATAATGAACGGCATCATGAGTGTTAAAAAGTTGAAGAGCGATGGCCGTGCCAATTTCCGGATGATATATCTTGGCGATGCCGTTAGAATCCCAGAAATAAACGGCCATTATCGTTCCCCTCGTTCAGCAATAAAGTCGGCCGTAAGCGACCCCGGAATTTTCGCAAGAGCGCGATGCACCTGCTGCAGTGTAGGGACATTTTTCCCGGCAATTTTTGCAGCCGCCCGGTGGAATTCTTCATCTATCCAGTCTTCACCATTGCCGGTTTCAGAATGCTTAAGCAAATCCTGGACAACTACAGAGAGTGTGCGCAGTGCTTCCGGTGGAAGCTGGGCCAAGCTTACGGCAATGTGATGAACGTTTTGGCGCCGTAGAGTCGCTTTTTTTGCCGCTTTCTTTTTCTTGGCGTATGTTGGTTTTAATACCGCCTGAATTGATTTTTTAGGCATGACATCATGCTCCTATCTTTTAAACTGCGATTGAAACCGCAAACTCAAAGCCGAAGTCGCCTAAAAGCAACCCGTCATCAAATGAATAGCAGTCACCTTTAGGCGACTTCAGCTCTCGGCCTGAGAATTTATTGAGATTTGCAAAAGTAAAAGGAAAATGTCATGCTGGAAGCATCTTGTTTGTTATCCAGCACAGTGCGCGATTGGAACAGGATCCCGCCGCGGCGGGATGACATCCAAGCATGGGGCTCGCACCGTCTCCAATTATTAATGCAAAGCTCAACATTCTCAGGCTACGGCAGCAACACCATCTTCCTCGTCTCGCGAAAGCCATTCACTTCCAGCGAGTAGAAATAAATGCCTGCGGTCAATCCGCTGGGGTGCCACGTTATCCGATGCTCGCCCGCGGGTTTTATGCCATTAACCAACACGGCCACTTCACGACCGAGTATGTCGAAAATTCGAATTTTGGCATGACCATTGGCTTTCAATCCATAGCGAATTTCAGTGGTAGAAGATGCTGCCAACTTAGAGGCACCGCCAAGCGAAATCGGATTTGGATAATTCTGCGCCAAAGCGTATTGGCCGGGTATCGAGCCGGTTTCGCGTGAGGTGACCGCCGTTGTGAGGGCGGTTGCGAGAATCGCCAAACCCCGGCTGTGCTCGGAGGGATCGTTGTTGGGAATACCGACCAAAACTAAAATCGTATCGCTAGTCGCAACGCGCGCTTTGTAGGTAATTGAGACTTCTTGGCTCGCGCCCGGAGCAACCGTGAATTGCCGCGGGCTGGCGAGAAATTGCGAATCAGTGGTGAAGACATCGTCAACTACCAAATCGGCAGTGCCGATGTTGGAAACAGTGAAACTGCGCGTCGCCGTGCCAGGGGTGTTGATAAAATCCAACACGCCTTCGGAGAGAATGATTTCCGGCCCCGTGGCTTGCGGCGTGGTGGGGAGTTGCGTGGTAGGCGCGGCCCAATGACGAATTTCCGCATTCACATAAGTGGTGTGATCATTGATTGCGGAACCGGCGATATTGCTCGTTTGATAAACGAGGTGAACAACGTCATTCGGGTTGCGATCGGATACGCCAACGAAGCGTTCATCTTCACCGCGCGTTTTGCTAAGATTAACCGTTTCGAACCATGTGGCGCCTTTGTCAGGCGACTTCGCTCCCCAAATTTCGCCGCGGCTGAGCGGGCCCCATCTGAAGTCGTCCTGGCCTTGCACACTCGTTGTATCCGTATCGTCAAATCGCGTATATATGCAATACAAATTTCCGGCTTGGTCAATACCAATTTGCGGTTGGGTAAGCCAGGAGGCATTGCTGCCAGACCAAGCATTCGGTGGACGATTTTCGCGATCAATAACGGAAATGCCTGTAGACGGACTCCAATGCTTGATGAAGAACCCTCCTTCGACGTGGTCACTACCGCCTTTGAGCAATCTCGTGATCACCGGATTTGTCAGGGTGTAGCCGAATCCCCCGGGATAATATGACCCACCGCTTAGCATGATGGCTTCACTCCAAACAACGTGGGGTTCGCCATCAATATACAACAAATCTGCCGGACCAAGGGGGCGATTGTCCGCCGGGCCGTTACCATTATAATCGCCAAACTCGACGAAAGTCGTATCGATGCCTTTGCCGAAGCTGGTGCTGTCAACTAAGATAATGTCAAATTGCTGGGGAATGGCGGCAAAGCCTTCCGGGTCGCCCAAACGGGGATTGCCGGTGATATTGAGTCCCGGCTTCCAGGTGGTTCCACCATCGTCACTTTCAAAAAGATAAAACGTATGCCCGACCGAACCAACTAAAATACCGACCTTACCATTGTCCGTGTCGGAGGCGGCAATCTGTACGCCGTCGCTTCTATCGCTATCGAGCGGAAACGCGGTCGTGTTGGGAAAGAGCGCTCGGTACGGGCTCCACGCTTGTCCCTTGTTGGTTGATTTCCAGTAAAGAATGTTTCGCTCAACATTATTTAATACAGTGTTCGTTATGTTACCGTTGACATCTCTGTTGCTGTTTGTCGCCACGACATGGTAATTTCCCTGCCGGTCAACCGCAATATCCGGCCACAGCGGCTCCAGGCGCGGCTGTGTGATATCAGTTTTGCGAAACACTTTAAGTCCGGAAAAAAAGCCAAAACCGGCTTGAAAATCAAGCCAGGCGAGAGTGCCCTCATTACCTACAGCATTGACGTGCGACACCGGTACGGCGACATTATTGGCGTCAATGGCCAAAGAGCCATAACCTGACCGTTCGCTCTCTATCGGTACACCTTGATCTGTAAAAGCCCAAGACGTCCCATTGAAGTAGTTATATCTCATTCGACGACCTGCAAATCCGGGCGCTTGCGCAACATCACCATACATCCACTGCGTATGAATGGCACCATTGGCGGGATTCCAAATAATACGGTTGTGCAAGTTGTCATTGGTTTGGTAATTGTACGCCGTGCGACCGATCAAAGTGCCCGGGCCGGCGAGCGTAGCGGCTTTCGACAAAACCTGAAAATTTTGGTGAGAGGCGCTTTCATTGCCGGTGATCTTGCGATGGTTCTGCTGCAAATACGCTTTTTCTTTTTTGGGAACAACGCTGGCAGATCGCTTAACCACGACCACCTGTTGGCGGGCTTTTGCAGCCCGGCCGGAGCGCGGGTTTTGATTAAACGGCGAGGCAATGCGGACAACGACAAAAATCAGTGCGGCAAGCGTGAAGACAGTCAGTAGCTTTTTAAACATGAGAAAATCCTCCGCGGAAATCGGTCACTTAGTTCCTTAATTTTGCACATATAAAAGCCAAACCCCGATTATCAATTAGTTGATGAAATCAATTGGGTGGCGGTTTTAGCCTTATGGTGCAAAATCGGGGTGGTTAGTTTGTCGAAGACCACTCTTGGGTTGGTCAATTGAGGTTTTAACTGATTTAAGGGGTGAGATTTAATAATTGGGACATTTAAAATCTCACCGTCATGAATACAACAGCTTGTACAAGTAAAAAGGGCTATTTTATCTCACCCCTTGAATACGATTCAACACGCGTTACGGATTTTATAAGCAGGACGGCTTGAGGCAATCTACGGAGTAAAAAAATATAAGTCAAGGAGAATTTTCAGCAATCTTTATACCAAATCCTAAGACATTTAAGCAAGCATGCAGAGGCTCAACAAAACTATAAAATCAAACATAAATACTGGGTTTAGTTATTCCCTCTCCTTCAAATTTTGTCTTTTGAAGAAACGCTCACGAGCCGGCTTCCCGGACGCTGTGCAAAAACTGTCAATATCCGTGCAAAGGCGTGCATCGATCAAAAAGATTGATGCAAATAGCAGAAGCAGGAACCAAACAAGAAAAATTTTTGGTATCCGGATTTGCCGAATCATCCGCATAATTCGGCAAATCCGAATACCACCAAAAAATTTCTGTTTTTTGTAATTGAGCAAATTTTGTTGACATTACTGCAATAGTTTGCTATAATTTTAAAGATGAAAATATTATCCAAATCGTTCAATCGCGTGCGCACCCAGGTCGGGGCTTACCGCCAAGCCTACGAAAAAAATATACGAAAAGGACGCGATCTTTATCAACAAAAAAAGCAAGGCGCCGAACAATTGTACCGGCGCTACGAAAAGTATGTTCCCCTTGCAGCATTCTTTGCCGGCTTCGTCTATGACAGTCTGACGCTGACGCGCATCGACGCCTGGCTCGACAATCTCATCTTGTTGGGATACACGCTCGGCGCCGGCGTTCTCATCGCGGTGCTCGGCATGGTCGAGCGCGGCCGCATTCGCAAGACGTGGGTGCTTAATCATCTTGGCCTGCTTACCGGCGTCACCCATTTTTTTCTCGGCGGCTTGCTCTCCAGCTACGTCGTCTTTTATTTCAAAAGCGCCGCCGTCGGCAAATCGTTCATTTTTGTCGGCCTGCTCGTGGCCCTGATGGTCGCCAACGAGTTTTTTTCCAACCGCCTGCGCAATCTCAAATTGTTGTTCGCGATTTATTTTTTCTGCTGCTTCGCGTTTCTGACTTTTTTCCTGCCGGTGGTGACGCACGTGATGAGCGCGGCAATATTCATTTCGAGCGGACTACTGAGCTTCCTCATCACCGGCGCGATTGTGGCGGTGATTTATCACGGCGGCATTCGAGCAGCACGGCGCGAGCTGATCGACATAGCCTGGCCACCGGCGGCAATTTTCCTGGTGCTGTTGTTTTTCTATTTTCTAAATTGGATGCCGCCGGTGCCGCTGGCTTTGAAGGACGATGGGGTTTTTCGCAGCGTCAAGCGCGTTGGCGAGAATTACATGGTGCGCTATCGCCAGCCGGCTTGGTGGCAATTCTGGAAGTCCGACGAGCGCGATTTTGCTTATGCTCCCGGAGACACGGTGTACTGCTTTGCCGCGGTCTTTGCGCCGACGGATCTGCGCGAACGCATCGTTCATCATTGGCAATTACATATCGCCAATGGCTGGAAGACCACGGATCAGCGCGGCTATTCCATTTACGGCGGCCGCGACGGCGGCTGGCGCGGGTACACTTATAAAAGAAATTTGACCGAAGGAAAATGGCGCATCGAAGTCAAAACGGCCAAAGGCCGGTTGCTGGGTAGAATTCCGTTGGAAGTGACAAATGTGCCGGAGCGTCCGCAACGAATGAAAATCGACTATCGATAAAATAATCTTGCAACGAAAAGGCTACGCCCGAGGAAAACTGTGTTTCCAGTCGTCAAGCCCAACGCGGACATAGGTGACAGGATGGCGGGTTTCAAATCCACGAGGGTTCGATTCAGGCCGTTCGGACATATAGGACATAGGTGACAGGATGGCGGGTTTTAAATCCACGAGGGTTCGATTCAGACTAATGCATCCCATTTTTGTAAAATAATGGTAACTCAGTTTCAATTCCAAGATAGTTCGATTCAGACGCCATTTGTCGCT
>JAKEEU010000132.1 GCA_022616415.1 Candidatus Zhuqueibacterota bacterium
ATTGGTGCCACCGACGCCCACCTTGCGAAGATCCTTGTCGATTTGGGGAAGATCGGCAAAAACCCGCAAATCATCGTCTTGTTCTTCGATGACTTGCATTTGATTTTCGATGCGCACGACCTTTTCACCCATCGTTTTAAGCTGCATGCTTAACTGGTGATTGGTCTTTCCGAGCACATCGATTCGGGCGTTGTGGTAGAAATCGGTGAAGATGGCAATCAAAGAGCCGACAAGCAACAACAAGACCACAAAGGATGAGAACGTCAGGGAGAGAATCCTCTTCCACGATAGACTCAACTCCCGTGCTTCCGACCCTTGCAGCGAAAAATAGATCAGCTTGATCTTTTTGTCGCGCATATTCCTTCCTCCTCAAAATGAGCCAAGCAGATAGCGTCTGCTTTCAAGAGACACCCCTTACAGTGTTGTTAGTGTTTTGGCCCCAAAGACTTTGATTGTAAAACCAATCTACCAACCCGGGTAGATTTCGCGCCGCTGAATCCTAAGTCCTTGTAAAGGTATATTTTTGCGGCTCAATATATAAAATACCAGCCGTCGTGTCAAGCAAAAAATCCCAATCCATTACAGATTCGTAAAGCGATGACACTTACCGAAACCTACGAACGCAGCAAAATGAATGGAGCAATATAGAGCCAACAACGATATTCTGCGCAAATCAATCTCAAAATCCGTGCCAGCTAACCGAGGTAACTACGAAGTGGCTTACTACGTGAGGCGTGTCGTAAACGTTTGATGGCTTTTTCCTTGATCTGGCGGACTCGTTCTCGCGTTAAGCGAAATTGTTCGCCGATTTCTTCAAGGGTCAGGGGATGCTCGCGGCCAAGGCCGAAATAGAGCTTCACGACTTCTGCTTCGCGGCGGGTTAAAGTGGCCAATGCTCTTTGCACTTCAATCTTGAGGGATTCATTGATCAATGAAGTGTCGGGCGCCGGCAGCTCATCGTTTTCCAAAACATCGAGAAGACGGCTGTTTTCATCCTGATTAAATGGCGCATCCAGCGACAAATGCTTGCCGGAAATCTTCAGCGTATCGGAAACTTCGAAGGGAGTCATCTCGAGCTGATCGGCGATTTCCGTGGCCGAAGGCTCTCTTTCATACGCCTGTTCCAACGCACTCAGGGCTTTGCCGATTTTGTTCAATGCGCCGACCCGATTCAGCGGCAGCCGCACGACGCGAGATTGCTCGGCCAATGCCTGAAGAATTGATTGGCGAATCCACCAAACAGCGTAGCTGATAAACTTAAAACCGCGCGTCTCATCAAAGCGATTGGCTGCTTTGATCAAACCCAAATTGCCTTCATTGATGAGATCGCCCAATGTCAAGCCC
>JAKEEU010000133.1 GCA_022616415.1 Candidatus Zhuqueibacterota bacterium
ATGTTCTTCAGCCTGAACTCATCCCCCTGCCCCCTTCTCTTGGGAAGAGAAGGGGGAGAAGCTGCCGGAGCTATGAAATTCGCGGTTGCAAGAATGCCCCACAAGGGGGCAGGACTACAATTCATTACCGATTTTGATTGTCAAACTTAGTTTCCAGCGAAAGTTGAACGGCTAAAGGCGTCACTACGAACACGAACGTTTAAGCAAAGCTCGCCACCGCTGCGTCGATACGGTCAAATATTTTGACCACGGTTTCGAGCTTGGTGATATGAAAATAAAGCGCCGTCGCATCGTGCAGATTGGCGAAACGGACGTCGCCGCCGCGCTTGCGCAGCGTGATGAGACAAGAGATGATGGCGCCGATGCCCGTGCTGTTGATCCATTGCACGTCTTGCAAATCCATCACCAGCCATTGCGTGCCGGCGTCGATCAACTCTTTGAGATGGCTGCACATCACTTGCGTCTCCGGCCCGCCCATAATTTTGCCGCTGAGGTGATAAACCGTCACCTTGCCGAAAGTTTCTTCGGTGAATTGCATATTGCCTCCTTGCCCTAAGCCGTTTCTCATTGTCGTTCCCAAACAAGCGAAACCGCTTGTGGCTTTGTTGTGCAAAATTCAATCATTATTTTGCATAATCATTTTACCTTTTCTGTTGGCGCAAAACTTTTGCCCGTGACGACACTATAGTGCTTCACCGTCAAGTCTTCGCTGGTGGCGGCTTGCCCGCGATGAGCTTGTTCAAGCGCCATCTTCCATTGATATAATTCGGAGAACGTATGCTTGACTTTTTGGGTCAGTTGGTCGAAAAGGCCGCTTTGCTCGTAGTTCTCCGCCTCCTGCCGGGTATCCCAAATGGTCACGGAAATCACCTCGTTTTGCGCTTCGAGGCTTTCCGTCAAAAAGGCGTAACGGCAGCCGGGAACGCCGCGCAGTGCCGGAATGATCTCTTCCGCATATAGCCGCCGAAATTCTTCGAGCTTTCCGGGCTTGATTTGGACCGAGACGATGCGCAGATACATGAACGCACTTTGCGCTTCCGGCAGGGCTTTGGTATCCGTCGCGGCGTCAACGCCGTACGACTTCACCACCGGCTCTTCGGGAACGGGCACATACTCCAGCTTCAAGTCATCCGACAGTTGAATCTTCCACTCGGAGGAGTCAGCCAGAAAAGGTTGGCCGGCTTGAAAGAGCAGCCGGAACAAACCGCTTTGCGCATAAGCTTCCGCGTTTCCCCGGCTGTCCCACAGCGTGAGCGAGATGCACTCGTCTTCGTGATGCACGCCGTGGATCAACGAAGCGTGCCGGCAGCCGGGCAGGTTTTGCAGCGCCGGGATCACTTTCGTCTCATAAAATTGCCGCAGCTCCGGCAATTTCTCGGGTTTGATTTTGATTTGAAAAAGCCGCATATACATGGCGCGCACTCCTTTCTGAATTTAAAAAAAGATACACGAGTTTTTTTGCATGTCAAGCGCAGACTTCCGCAGCGGGTTTATTGTTGAACGACAAGCCATGTCATGCCTGCCCTGCCGCAGGCCAGGACCGGAGGCATCTTTTTTGTTGTCAAGTACAGTGCTGGATTCAAAAAGGATTACCACGAAAATAGCGTAGCCCCGGCCCCTTGTCCCGCCCCGTCTCCATAGGTTTGTATGGAAGCGGGACGGGGTGGGCCGCTGTTTCTGTTAAAGTTCCAGTACCCCACAAGGGGGTAGGACTACATTTTCATCCTAATGGGTGCGCAAACGTACATGAACATTCCTCCGGATTAGCGCCCGCTTTCGCTGACTTGTCCGATCATCGCCAACGGCTCGCCCTGACTCACCGGCGGCGTGCCGAGGATATAAAGCACCTCGCCGCTGAACGGCGCGCGGAGATCGAGAAGACGCTTGCCAAAAAAATCCGTCACGTAGCCGAGCGGCGTTCCCTCCGCCACGGTATGGCCGCGCTCGACGAGCGGATAAAAAATGCCCGTCGCCGTGCTGCGCAGCACCTCGTTGCGTTCGATGAAGAGCGGACGCTCGACCAACTGCGCTTCGCCGTCGATCATCTTGAGATGCCGCATCACGTTCATCACGCCCCATTCGATGCGGCTGATGGAGGCGTGATCGGTCTGGCCGAGCGCGCCGGATTCGGTGGTGATCGCCGGCTTGCCGCGCGTCGTCGCCGTCGTCGAGCAGTAAATCGAAGCCTGCGGATCGGCCGGTCGCTCGCGATCCATGACGATGTGATCGAGGCCGAAAGCGAGCGCCAGTTGCTTCGACCGCTCGACCACGTCGGGACCGCCGGTGTTCACATCCCAGTAGCTGTAAGGCCGCAGCGATTCGTTGCCATCGCCGCAGTGCAAATCGATCACGTAGTCGGCGCGCTCGATGACTTCCTTGGTGATCTGATAAGCGATGCGCTCGGAGACCGTGCCCTCGGTTTTGCCGGGATAAGCCCGATTGAGATTCTTGCCGTCCACCGGGCTGTAGTAAATCGTCCGGCGCAAAAACGACGGCATGTTCGCCACGTGAACCATGATCACCGTGCCGGCCATCTGCTTGGCATCGAGCTGCGCCAGCAAGCGTTGCAGCGCGATGATCGGTGCATACTCGTAGCCATGATTGCCGGCGATGAGCCCCAGCACCGGCCCCGGCCGCGCGCCGTGCAAAACCGAAATCGGAATCGTCGTGCCCTCGTCACCGGCGGCAGGCACTTGCATCAAGCCCGACATTTTCTCTCCCGCCCGCGCTGTGACCGGGCCGGCGGTGAAACTGCCGCGCGGTTGCGCCGATGCCGTGACCGTCGTCAACCAAAGCGCCAGGAATGTGGCGCTGGTGGGTCTGATGAATCGCAGCGATTTTCTCATCTTTTCTCCTCCTCGTTAAATGATATGGTTGGCATTTTGCCGCATCTATTTACCGATGACGATTTTTCTCCCCAGCAGTTTGTTCAACACCGTCAAGACGATGACGGTGACGGCGTAAAGGGCAAGCAGTTCGAGCAAGAGCATGAGATCAAAATCATGGGACAGATAACCAATGACGAGAAATCCGGCAAGCGGGCTTGGCAAAAAATCGAGAAAGTCGAAAAAGCCGTGGTTGCCGTCGGCGTTGAAGGCAATACCGTTGCCGGCCTCGAAAAGGCCCGAGGCAAGCATGACTGCAAACGCCGCTTGAAAATCGCGATATCCGATCTGCCAAAGAATGAAACCAAGAAGCAGGTCTCGGCCAAAGTGGGCCAGCGGCGAGAGATTGAATTCGATGCCGGCATGGGGCACGATAAAATCGAAGATTTTTCTCATATTTTTAGCATGCGCGCAATATCGTCATCCTCCGATAACGCTCGAGCCGTCAGGCCCCGGCGGAACGAACGAAACTATTCGCCAACTCTTCCGGGCTGACGCGATTAAGCGTAGTGTTCACTGTCATCCAGAAAACACCGGCGTTCTTGTCTGGATGCGAAATGTAGACGATAACCCTCTTTTGTGTGGTAGCCATTTTGAGCTTGACAATTAAGTTACTAGGTATTATATTTACATAGTTGACAGCGCCAATGTGAGTAGCATTGGTTTAACGGTCACTCTGGAAACGGAGTGGCCGTTTGTCGTTTATAGACTATCGAGGCATTGACAATTCCGCCGCCGCTTGCGCTTCGTGGACGAAGCGAGTTTTCTCCGCCTCACGCGCTATAAATGACGACGGCAGAAATTTGAGCGCGACGAGGCGCTTGAGCTTCGTATCCTCGGCTTTGTAGACCACGCCCATGCCGCCTTCGCCGAGCTTGGCGAGGATTTTGTAGTGGAGAATGGTTTTGCCGATCATTTTCAGCTCCACCAACTAAAAACTTAAGTATATTCCAGTTGACATTTAAGATTTTTTTTTGTAATGTTTTGTGTGTGAACTTTTTGAAGAAAGCAGCATGAAAATAAGCAAAGGACAATTTTTAGCTTTATCCGATCTTTGTCGAGAAACTGCGGTGGTTGTCTTAGGTGGCTTGGTGATTGGAAATATACTTGCACCAAACGCTAATCCTATTCTCACAATCGGCGGCTTTGTAGTTTTTCTCATTCTTGCTTATTTTTCAATTTATTTCAAGAAAAAAGGAGAATGATACCATGGAAAACAATTTGCTCTTAGGCGTTCTTTTAGTTATTGCTTTTGCCCTCGTTGCTTTTTTCACCAGAGAGAAGAAGCAGAAAAAGGTTTAAGGTCGTTAGCAACGGTGCGCTCGATCTTGGTGTCCTCGGCTTTGAAGACGACGCCCATGCCGCCAAAGCTGAGTTTCTCTAAAATTTGTAGTGTGCTATTGTTTTTCCAATCATCCTCGAATCCTGCCTTTGCAACCAACTCCTACGGCTTGTGAAAACTGGTGCCGATGAATTTCAGCGCCTCAGCCAGGCCGCTGCGCCAATACGACCAGATATGGGCGCCGTCGCGCACGCGATATTCGTGCGGAATCTGCCTTTTGGTGAGCGCCACGTGCAGCATCGCGTTGCCGATGGTCAGATAGTCATCATCGCCGCAGTCGAGATAGATTTTGACACTCTTGAGCTTTTCAATATCACCTGTTTCCACAATGCGAATGGGATTGTACGACAGCAGGTGTTCCGTAAGCCGCGCTTCGCCGGAGCCTGGCCCATAAACCGTGGTTGGCCATCGGCTCCACCCGCGTTCGTCCATCGCCACAATTTGTTCCGTTGTATTGACGGCTGCGCTCAATGCCGCACTGGCGGCAAATTGATCCGGATGGCGCATGACGTACACCAGTGTGCCAAAGCCTCCCATTGAAAGGCCGGCAACGCCTCGGTAATTTTTTTCGGCGCGAATGCGATAGCGCGATTCGATATGCGGCATAAACTCCCCGAAGAAGAAATCTTCATAACGAACCGAGCCGTTGTAATTGTTGATGTACCAGCTCGGCCCGGCATCTGGCATGGCAACGATCATGGCGGGAATCTCCCGTTTCGCGATGGCTTCGTCCGCAATGAGATTCGCCTCGCCAAACTGGATCCAGCCCATGTCGTTGTCGGTATAGCCGTGCAGTAAGTAGACGACCGGGTAAAAGCGGCTGGAAGTCTCGTAGTCAAATGGCAGGTAAATGGTGTAGCGCACTTTAGTGCCTAAAATTTTGCTGTCAATAGTCAGACCTTCCTTCACGACGCCACGCGAAACCTGAGCATTGGTTGCTGAAGTCAATGTCAGCAGTAATGCCAAAGCCGTAAAAGTTTTCATTGCAATTTTCTTTCGCCGGTTAATATAACCGTTAAGGGTCGTTCTTAACGGTCATTGCGAGCGATTCTCAGCGAAGCAATCTTTTAGAAGTAAAGGGATTGCTTCGGCAAAAAAACGCCTCGCAATGACTATCATTTTATCCCTTAACGAGTATAAATTCCTTCTCAATTCGCAGCGCGTAAAGCGCCGGCTCAATCATGTCATTTTTCGTCTCACGTTTTACGCCTTACGTTTTATTTTCTCTTCACCACCACCAGCGTGATATCGTCGCGTTGCGGAACGTTGCCGGCGAAGGCCGTGACCGCCGCAATGATTTTCTCGATCAACGCGCCGGCCGGCAGCGCCAAATTCTGCTGCACCAGCGTGATGAGCCGGGACTCGCCAAAATCCTCGTTGCCGGCATTCACCGCTTCGGTGATGCCATCCGAGTAAATCAACAACACGTCGCCGGGGTTGAGCGCGATGGCCTCTTCTTGAAACGGGAAGCTCGGCAAAATGCCGAGCACGAGGCCGCCGGTGGTCAGGCGCGCGGGCGCGGCGCCGGTGGCTGAAAAAAGGAAGGGATCGTTATGGCCGGCGTTGCAATAACGCAACTGGTGCCAGTGAGGGTCGAGAATGGCGTAAAAAACCGTGGCGAATTTTTCGTCATCCGTGCTTTGAAAGAGCAGCGTGTTCGAGCGGCGCAGGCACGCGCTCGCCGAATCGCCCAATAAGGTTTGTCCTCGAATCGTTGCCTGTAGGTTGGCCATGAGCAAAGAAGCCGGCAGCCCTTTGCCGGAAACGTCGCCGAGACAAACGGCCAGGCGCTCGCCGTCTGCGGGAATGAAATCGAAATAATCGCCGCCGACGCTCTGCGCCGGAATGCTTCTGCCGGCGAGATCGTAGCCGGCGAGCGTTGGCGCGGTTTGCGGCAGCAAATCGAGCTGAATCCTGGCCGCCAACCGCACTTGCTCTTGCATGCGAAGGAGCGTTTGCTCCTCTTCGCAGAGCCGGGCGTTTTCGATGACTTGCGCCGACTGCGCCGCGATGATCGCCAAAAACCGCTGATCCTCCTCGGAAAACCCCTCGGCGTTTTTCTTGTTATAAACCGTGAGAATGCCTTTAAGCTCGGATTTGACTATCAACGGCGCGCACAGGAGCGAGACGACGGAGGCATCCCAATTGACGCCGCGGAAGCGCTCGTCGCCGCCAGGGTCGTTGAGCAGCAGCGTGGTTTTGTTGCGGTACATCCATCCCAGCAAGCTTTGATTGGGGCGGAACGGCTGATGCTCGCTCGAGGTGACCATGTCCCGCACCAGCGTTTTGGTGGGATCGCCGGCTTGCGCGCCGACCAGCGTGATCACACCCTGCTCGGCGTGAACGCCTTGCAGCGAGCGGCGAATGATGGTTTGCATGATCTCGTACAAATTCGTCGAAGCGCCAATGGCGCGGGCCAAATCATTGAGAAAGGAAAGCTCTTCAACGGCGCGCTTGAGACGCCAGTTCTCGGTTTGCAGGATTTGGAACGCGGCATCAGAACCCGGCGCGCCGGATGGAGGGTGTTGCTCCGTTTTCATAGCCATATCTCCGCAAAGGCCTCACGATGGAGTCATGGAGTGTTGGAGTATTGGATTGTTGGAGCGATGTAATACTCCATCAATCCAACACTCCATTACTCCAACAATCCAGTTCTTCTTCACGCCGGGTTTTATTGCACCGCGCAGCGATTCGGCCCGGCTTCCAAATCTGCCGGTGACATGAACCCCAAGTCGTCGATCGTGGCTTTGCCTTCGTTGATGGAAATGATCATCTCGTGGTTCGGCGGTTTTGCCGGCAACGAGGCCACGACGGTTTTGACGAACGCCTCTTTTTCGGCTTTGAGCAAAGCGATCTTGCCGCGCAACTCGCCGAGCTGCGCCGTCAAAGGCTCGGCGTTGAATTTGATCGCGCCGCTGTAATGCGCCGGAAAGATTTGCACCGCGTCCGGCAAAGTCAGCAAGCGCTGGTGCAGGCTGTCGAACAGCAGCTCTGCTCCCTTCACGGCGCCGGCGTCGCCTTTTTCCAAATCCGGGCGGCCGATGCTTTCGACGAACAGGGTGTCGCCGGAGATTAAGGCTTCGCCATTAACCAGGTAACACGTGCTCTCCGTCGTATGGCCCGGCGTGGCGATGGCGCGCATCTCGATCGCGCCGAGGCGGAAAGTCTCGCCGTCCTGAATCGGCTGAAACGGTAGCGAGGTGCGCAGCGAGCTGGTCGCCGGCATGATGAGCGTGGCGCCGGTTTTTTGCGCCAGGCCGCGCGCGCGCGAAAGATGATCGGCGTGAATGTGCGTTTCAAAGATCCAGCGAATCTTCAATCCGGCTTTCTCGGCCAATTCGAGGTAGGCGTTCTCTTCAATATTCGGATCGAAAACCGCGGCCTCGTTAGCGGCGCCGAGCAAATAGGAGAGACAGCCTTTGCCGTCGCGGCGAATCTGCAAAAAAGTGGCGGCAGCATTTTGCAGCGTGGCCGGCGCGACAGTCCACGCATTGCTCCAATCTGCCATGCCGCCCTGCAAGCTGAGCGCCTGGTAGCCAAGCTTTTGCGCCAATAAAGCCGCCAGCTTGGAGGTGTTGCCGCGGCGGCAAACCATCACCAGCTCGCGGTCTTTGGGATAGCTCGTAATTTGCTCGAGAAAGGGTTGATGGTGTTGCCGATTGAGCGCAATGTAAGTTGGCACGTTGCTCGCGCCGGCAATGTGCCAGCCGTTGTATTCATTCGTTTCGCGAATGTCCACCACTTCAATGGCCTCACCGGCGTGCAGCCGGCGCAACAGCGTTTGACGGTCGATTTCGGGAACGGTCATGTTTGGCTCCGTTTGCATAGGGTTAAAACGTTTTCAAAATTGGCCGCTTGGTTTTTGGGGAGGTGGCGTAAACCTAAAAGCACCGGATGAAAGCAGATATACTCGTTACGGGTTATTTTGTAACGTCATTGCGAGCGTTTTTCAGCGAAGCAATCCTTTGAAAATCAAGAGATTGCTTCGGCAAAAGACGCCTCGCAATGACTGTAATTTTATCCCTTAACGAGTATATATCATGCAAATTATTTTTGAAAAATGCAAACAAAAGATGCAAATCAAATCGTTGGCGCTGGAGCGCGATAATGGCATCCAATGAAATTTGCCGCGCAAAAATATTAAGAATCATCCCCCACTCTGACCCGCCGCCCGCCCGAGGCGCGCCAATTCGTGATTCAACAATCCTCAAATCCGGCCTTGCTTTTGAGATGATTCTTTGATAACTTAATTTGACGCTGCACTGGCCGGCGAAAAGATCCGCGCATTGCAGAGGCGCCGCTTTCGACTCTCCTGCAGTTAAGATAAATTTGGATTGGTGGATTGATGGAATAATGGAGTGTTGCGTGGTTATGGTTCCAACAATCCATCGATCCAGCAATCCATAACTATTTTTTAAAGGACGGCCCGAACATGTTGGACCTCAAATTCATCCGTGAAAATTTCGCGAAAGTCGAGGAGGGCGCGCGCAAGAAAGGCGCTGCGATCGATCTTTCGCCGTTTCCCATTTTGGAAGAAAAACGCCGCGAGCTATTGAAGCAAGCTGAGGAGCTGAAAGCGCTCCGCAACCGCGTCTCCGAAGAGATCGGCCAGGCCAAGAAAAAAGGCGGCGACGCCTCGGTTAAAATTGCCGAGATGAAAGCAGCCGGCGAGCGCATCAAGGCTTTGGACGACGAGCTTAAAGCCGTCGAAGATCAGCTTTACCAGTTGCAAATTCGCATTCCAAATTTGCCGCACGAGAGCGTGCCGGTGGGCAAAAGCGCTGAAGACAACGTCGTCGTCAAAAGCTGGGGTGAAATCCTCAAGTTCGAATATGCGCCCAAGCCGCATTGGGAGTTGAATGAGAAGCTCGGGATCATCGACTTCGAGGGCGGCGCCAAGATTGCCGGCTCTTTCTTTGTCAATTTCAAAGGCAAAGGCGCGAAACTGGCGCGGGCGCTGATCAATTTCATGCTCGATTTGCACGTCGAGAAGCACGGCTATACCGAAGTGTTTCCGCCGATCATCGTCAACCGCCAGGCGATGTTTGGCACCGGCCAGTTGCCCAAGCTCGAAGAAGACATGTATCGCATCGAAGCGGATGATTTGTTTCTCATTCCGACCGCGGAAGTGCCGGTGACCAATTTGCTCGCCAGCGAAACGCTGCGCGGCGAGGACTTGCCGATTTATTACACCGCTTACACGCCCTGCTTTCGCCGCGAGGCCGGCGCCTATGGCAAAGACACGAAAGGCCTAATGCGCCTGCACCAATTCGACAAAGTCGAGATGGTGAAGTTCACCGAGCCGGAAACGAGCTACGACGAGCACGAAAAGCTGCTACAAAATGCCGAGGAAGTTTTGCAACTGCTCGGCCTCCCATATCGCGTGCTGCTGCTGTGCAGCGGCGATATGAGCTTTGCGGCGGCGAAGTGCTACGATCTCGAAGTGTGGGCGCCCGGCGTGAAAAAATGGCTGGAAGTCTCCTCTTGCTCGAACTTCGAGGATTTCCAGGCGCGCCGCGCCAACATTCGCTTCCGCCCCGAAGGCGGCGGCAAATTGGAATACGTTCACACCCTCAATGCTTCGGGGCTGGCGCTGCCGCGCACGATCATCGGCATCATGGAAAATTACCAAACTGACGAAGGCACGGTGGTGGTGCCGGAAGTGTTGCGAAAATATATGGGATGTGAGATTATCAAGTGATGCTTGATCCTGGATGGTGGTTGCTGGCCTTGGGATCAAACATTGAACGACATGACTTATTTAAGTTGCGAAACTTTTTGTCGGAGGATATAACGATGTTACAAACGTATCAAGGTGTCGTCGAAAATGGGGTCGTTGTTTTGCCAAAGCAAGCCAAACTTAATGACGGTACATCAGTGCTCGTTGTTCCGCAGATTGAACAGGAAAACGAGTGGGTAACGGTAAAGCAAGCGGCGAAGCGATTCGAGGCGCCGGCAACCTTAATAAAACAGTGGATAAAGTCGGCCAAAGTGCGAGTTCATCCTGAAAACCCGGATCTCGTTAATGCCGATGATCTCGAAGATGCTATCGAGCAAAACGAACTATTCAATCTAACGATGCAAGCAATAGAACGGGAGGAGGATAAATGAGCTACCAACGCGGTGATGTTATATCAGTCGTATATCGACCGCCGACCAAAGAACAGCAACGACTGACAAAGCCGCGTCCAATAGTGGTCGTTAGCACCAAAGTCTATCACACGGAACGACCACAGGATGTGATTGCAGCGTTGGTGACATCGAAGGTCGGGAAGTATCAAGGCACAACGGATTATAGGCTCAACGACTGGACAATTGCGGGATTACACGCGCCATCAGTTGTGAGATGTACATTGGCGACCATCGAGCAAAATCAAATTGGGGGCAAGGTTGGTTCTTTGAGTGCACCAGATTTGCAAGGCGTGGAAAAAGTGTTGAGGCAAGCATTGGGATTGTAACGATGACCGAACTCTCCCTCCGCCGGCAAATCTGCGAGATTGGACGGCGGATGTATGAAAAAAATTTTGTCGCGTCAAACGACGGCAATATCAGCGCGCGGCTGGACGCCGACCGCGTTCTCACCACGCCGACGGGCGTGAGCAAAGGCTTCATGACGCCGGAGAGCTTGGTCGTTGTCGATCTCGAGGGCCGGCCGCTTTCCGCAGGCGCCAAGCCGTCGTCCGAAATTTTGCTGCACCTCTTCATTTACCGCGAGCGGCCGGAGGCGCAGGCGGTGGTTCACGCGCATCCGCTTCATGCCACCGGTTTCGCCGTGGCAGGAATTTCTTTTGAAGAATGCGTGGCACCCGAGATTATCGTCACGCTCGGCTCGATTCCTTTGGCGCCGTATGGCACGCCCTCCACGCAAAAACTTCCGGAAACGCTCCGGCCGTTTGTGCACCACAACGACGCGTTTTTGCTTGCCAATCACGGCGCGGTGACGGTGGGGAAAGATTTGTGGGATGCCTACTACAAAATGGAGCGCCTCGAACATTATGCTCACATCCTGTTCATTTCCCGCCAACTGGGCGGCGAAAAAATTCTCCCCAAGGCAGAAGTGCAGGAATTGCTCGACCTGCGCGGCAAATACGGCCAAGCCGGCCTCAACCCCGGCTGCTCGACTTGCAAGGACGAGTGCATCGGCGCGTCGTGTTTGAATTATGCGAATAAATACGACCCGCATAGCGAAGACGTGATCGAAGCTATCGTGGCGCGCATCGCAGCACGCGTGCGATGAAAGGGAGCGCGGACTTTCTTGTCCGCGATGCGCGTGTAAACGAGAAAATCCCCGTAAATCATAGAGAGAGCGATGAAACTCAAGGTGACTTTTTTAGGAATTGACGCAACGCTTTTCGCCATCACGCTCGCTTTATCTCTGCACGAGGCGAGCCTGGCCAATGCGCAAACGCCAAGCGCCGCCCAAATCGTTTTTCTTCATTTCAAAATAAAAGACGAGACCATCACGCTGGTAAAAGCGAACACCAGGCCGGGCGTGGTCAAGCAGAAACGCGGCGGCGAAACACGCGGCGGAATTTATTATGACGTCGTGTCGGCGTCCGGAAAATCGTTGTGGAACGGCGGAATGGAAGATCCATTGGTGCAACGAATCGAATATGGGGATCCGGCAGATTCCGGCCGGATCAAAATCAAAAATGTCACGCACGAGGAAGCCGGCTTTACACTGCGCATGCCGTTCAGGCCGGATGCGCACCGGATTGAATTTTACCGTTTGGAATCGTCTGCCGATCAAAACCGGCGGAAAATTTTGCGCCGGCCCATTGGCAGCATTTTGCTGCAGATGAAAGGGGATGAGCCGAAATGAAGCGCTTTCAAATGCTCGCGCCAGCTTTTGCCGTTTTTCTCGTTATATTGCCTCGCCAGGCGCGCCCGCAGGCAACGATTCAACCGCTGTTGAACAACGGCGCGACGGCGACGCGCCTCAACGTGGTCATTTTTTCAGAGGGCTACACCAGCCAGGAGCTGCCCCAATATTTGGCGGATGCGACCACGCTGTTGAACAAACTGCTCGAGGCGCAGCCGTTCAAAGAGTACAATAGCTACTTCAATGCCTTCGCCATTTCAGTTGCTTCCAAAGAGTCCGGCTCGGATCATCCCTCGCGCAATTTTTTTCGCGACACGTTTTTCAACAGCACGTACGACAGCTTCGGGATTGAACGCTTGATCACCCTTTCAGGAAACGGCCAGTGGCGCGTGGACTCGCTGCTGCAGCTTTTGATGCCGGAATACGACATCGTGATCATGATCGTCAACGACCAGGAATATGGCGGTTCCGGCGGCTTTCCAGCGATTACTTCGATCAACGCCAGCGCGCCGGAAATCGTCGTGCACGAGCTCGGCCATTCTTTTGGCGGCCTTGGCGACGAATATTCGAGTTCGATTCCCCACCCTCCCATTATTGAAGCGCCGAACACCACACAAGAAACGCGCCGGGATTTTATCAAGTGGCTCGCATGGATATTGAACGATACGCCAATCCCAACACCGCCGATTTCACCGCAATATGCCGCGGTCATCGGGCTTTTTGAAGGCGCGTATTATCGTGACACCGGCTGGTTTCGCCCCAAGCTCGATTGCAAAATGCGCGTGCTCGGCGTGGATTTCTGCGAAGTTTGCGCCGAAGCTTTAGTAAAATCAAAGTATGAGCTGATATCGCCGATTGAATCGTTTTCTCCGGCAGCGGCAAATATTGCGCTGGTGGGGACTGAATCCGTGTCGCTCAGCGTCGTGCCGCTGCAGCCGGCAACGCATGCGTTGAGCGTTCAATGGCATATTAACGGGACCGCGGTGAACGGCGCAACTTCGCCGTCCTTCCTCGTCTCCGGGCCGGCTTTGGGAAATGGGAGGCATCAGGTTAAGGTCAAAGTGGTCGACAACACCAGCATGGTGCGGAACGATCCCGCCAGATTATTGAGCGATTCCACGATTTGGAAGATCGACGTCTCCAATGTAACCGCCGTGGCCGAAGCGCCGCAGCCTCAAATGCCTCGGCAGTATTGGCTCGAACAAAATTACCCCAATCCCGTGTCAACGTCTGCGCTCAATTCGGCCACGACCATCCGCTACGCGCTGCCGCTGGCAACTCACGTCAGGCTGGCCGTTTACAATGTTCGCGGGCAACCGGTGGCTGAGTTGGTTAATGCGGAGAAACAGCCCGGCGTGCACCAAGCGCAGCTCGAAGTCGAGCACCTGGCCAATGGAATTTATTTTTACCGTTTAGTTGCCGGTGACTTTGTGCGGACGCGAAAATTGATTTTGCTCAAATAAGGTAAAGCCACTGACCGGTCACTGCAGCAAGCTCAGGATCTGTCAGATTTTTGTGGCAGTGACCGGCCAGTTGACCTGCTTGGAAATGACTCGACCAAATTCTTTCGACGTCATCATTGCCGGCCTCGGCGCCATGGGCAGCGCCGCAGCTTATCACCTGGCCCGGCGAAGCCAACGTGTTTTGGGGCTCGACCGCTTCGCGCCGCCGCACGCGTTCGGTTCTTCGCACGGCCAGACGCGCATCATTCGCGAGGCTTATTTCGAGCATCCGCTGTACGTGCCGCTCGTGCAGCGCGCTTATGAAAATTGGGCAGAATTGGAGCGCGAGAGCGGCCAACGCCTTTTTCAGCAAACCGGCGGTCTCATGATCGGGCCTCTCGACGGTCAACTCGTTGCCGGCGCGCAACGCAGCGCGCAGATTCATCATTTGCCTCACGAGCTTCTCACCGCCGCCGAGATGCGCCAACGTTTTCCCGCTTTCCGGCCTTCAGATGACATGGTTGCGGTTTGGGAGCCGCGCGCCGGCATCTTGTTCCCCGAGCGTTGTATTGAGGCGCATTTACAAATGGCCCGCCAATGCGGCGCCGTGCTGCATTTCGATGAGCCTGCCACAGCGTGGGAGCGCGACGGAGACGGCGTGCGTGTGTTGACCTCCAACGGTGAATATCGCGCACAACGCTTATTGATAACAGCGGGCGCATGGACGGGCCGATTTATTGCAGAGTTGGCGTTGCCGCTGACAATAGAACGGCAAGTGCTTTTGTGGTTTGATCCAATTGCTCATTCCGAGCATTTTGATTCACAACGTTGCCCGATTTATATTGCGGAGCACGAGCCCAATCGCTTCATTTACGGTTTTCCGAATTTGGGTGAGGGCGTCAAGGTGGGCCGACATCATGAAGGAGAAAGCGCCGACCCGGATGGCGTGCGCCGCGAGGCCGGTCCGGAAGACATCGAGGCCATGCGCGCCATTCTGTGCCGTTTCATGCCGGCGATTGACACGGCGCCGCGCGTCAGTGCCGTTTGCTTATACACCAACACGCCGGATTCGCATTTTCTGATTGATTTCCATCCCCACCATCCGCACGTGCTGCTGGCGAGCATCTGCTCCGGCCACGGCTTCAAATTTTCCAGCGCCTTTGGCGAGATTCTCGCGGATCTTCTGATTGAAGGCCGTTCGACTTTTGATTTGAGCTTGTTTCGGCTGGAACGATTTAAACGGTCGTGGTAATTTTTGCTTGATTTTCATGGCAATTCGTGCTAAACTATTTGCAGAGTCGTGACGTGGAACAATATCTGAGGAGGAACGATTCGGGATGGGAAAATGGCAGCCACTGAACCGCGAAAACGCCTTGGCGGCACGAGATTTCTCAAGAGCAGGAGAGATTTTTATCGATCATCAAGGCCAACTGAATGAGATTCTATACACGATTTTAACGCCATTAGGTTATCAAGTTTGCGTCTCTATTCAAAAGCTTGAGCACATGGAGAAGCATTCGATAGCTTCAAGGCATAAAAGCGACGTCCCTTATATCCTGAACAATCCGGATTTAGTAACGCCAAATTTTGAAGAATGGGATACGCATATCTTCTACAAGTCTTTTTATGGCAAGCTACTTCTCGCTGTGCCTGTCCATCTAAAAGACGGTCTGAGATTTGTCGCGACTATGTACAAAACAGATTATATCAAAGGGCTCAAGCAAAATTTGATTTTGGCAAAAGACTTTCTTTATTTACGAGGTGGATTTAAATGGAAAAAATGGAGATAAGATTGGTAGGCGCTGTGGTCGAGTTCATATTTGGCCCACCCAAGCGTATTGTGTTCAATTATGAAGGCCAACCCGGCCTCGAAGTTGGCCGTGACAATAGAAGCAGAAAAATTGTTGCTTTCATGTGTTTACATTTTCCTCATCTCTACCAACGAATTCTCGAAGGCCTCAAAGAGAAGCCAATCCCCGGCCGTTTTTCCGTCGAATCCGTCGACGAAGGCGATAAAGTGACGGCCATTTGCGACCCCCGCGTGAAAAACGCCACGCTCTCAGAAATCGTCCAATGGGTGTGGGAGAAATATTATGCTCATCTCCAGGAGGATATCCTGTCAAAAAAGGCTGCGTGAAAAAAATATGAAATTGACCACCTCCAAAATTTTATGGCTCGGCGCACTCGCGATGACGCTCTGCCTCGCGGCGCCGCCTGCCGCCGCTCCGCCCATTCAAGCCGATTCAACATTATATTTCGATCTCGACTTCGCGCGCTTTAGCGTCAACGACACCACGACGCAAGTCGAGGTTTACATCGCCGTGCCGAGAGCCGCATTGCGATTTGCCGACGATGGCGGCCAGTTGGTTGCGAATTTTGAATGCCAGGTTGCCATCACCAAAGACGACGACGAGCTGGTGAATCACAAATGGCAGGCGCACTCGGCGGCGCGCGATTCCAGCGAGATCAAGCCGGGCCAACTGCTTTTTACCCAGGCGCGCTTTCAACTCAAGGTGGGAACGTATCGCTTCTTCGTGCGCGTGCAGGATCAAAGCCGCCCGGCAAATCAGGGAATTCGCGCCTTTCAGATCGTGGCAGAGCCATATCCGGTGAATCAACTGGCGCTGAGTGATTTGCAACTGGCAGCGCGTTTGGAGCGGGATACCACACGCAGCATTTTTCACAAAAACCGGCATCTCGTGCTCCCCAACCCCGGCGCCGTTTACGGACTCGAATTGCCGATGCTTTTCTTTTACACCGAAATTTATCATTTGCAGTTTCCCAGCGACAGCAGCTACTCGGTGCATTACAGCATTTACGACGGTGAGGGCCGGGAAGTCAAGGCGCTGCCGTCGAAGCGGCGGCCCATCGCCGGCGCCAGGCTGGTCGAGGTCGGCGGCTTCAATATCGTGTCGTTGAAAAGTGGAAGTTATCTTTTCGAAGTGCGCGTGTTGGATCACGGCGCCGGCAGTGAAGCTTCCCGCCGGCACAAATTTTTCGTTTACCGCGAAAAAGATCAAGCCGAAGCGCGCGACATTGCCCCGCTTCGCGGGGCGCCGTTCGAGCTGCTGGCGCAATATTATCGCGGCCGCACCGAAAAGGAGCTGGACAAGGAATTTGAGACGACGCGGTATATTTCTTCATCGGAAGAACGAAAAATTTACGGCTCGCTGCAGCGCGATGGCAAGTCCGAATTTCTCAGTAGATTCTGGCAAAAGCGCGACCTTTCCCCGGAAACGCCGCGCAACGAGTTTCGCGAAGATTATTTGGCGCGGGCCAAATCGGCCAACGAGAGCTTCTCCGGCTTCCGCGAAGGCTGGAAAACCGACATGGGCCGGGTGTTGCTGGTTTACGGCCGGCCCGACGAGATCGAGCGCTTCCCCAGCAGCAACGAATCGCGCTCGTATCAAATTTGGCACTACTTCGAGATCGAAGGCGGCGCCGATTTCGTCTTCATCGACCTGAAAAGCGGCGGCGAGATGGAATTGGTGCACTCCACCGCGCGCAACGAATTGCAAGACCCGACCTGGCAGCGCTGGCTGAATCCGGGAAGGTGAGTAAGTCTCATTTAATGGTGGACAACTAAACTGAAGCAGTAAATGTCATGCTGGAAGCATCTTGTTACGATCAAGCACGGTGCAAGATTGAAAAAAGATTCTTACACCTGAATTATTCACAAACTGGAACGGCATCCGAAATAGTGGACGTGTGTCCTCTATTTTGTGGTGCCGAGGTCACACGCTTACAATAAATCAGAACATC
>JAKEEU010000134.1 GCA_022616415.1 Candidatus Zhuqueibacterota bacterium
CCACGTGTACCGTCGCCGGAATCGATAGCTCAAATGCCGTGGCGAGAAGACTGTGCTTCACATCCTCGGCACTGCTCACCAGCAGCGCTTCACCCACGGCTTCGCCAAAGCCTTGCTGCTTACTGCGACCATTGATGACGGCGTGATTGATGAATTCGCCGGTTTCTTGCGCCATGCCGAACGAGCCGTCGGCGAGTCCGTCCGCTACTTCTTCCGAAGTTTGGCCGAAGAGCGTAAGCTCGGTATCGTGAATCACACCGGCGCCGTTCATCGCCAGGCAGGTGATGATACCGCGCCGCATCAAATCCACCAAAACTGGCGAAAGCCCGACTTTGATCACGTGTGCGCCCATCATTACGATCACGGGTTTGTCGTTCTCGCGTGCGGCAATGATGTGCTCGACCAATTCGCGGAAATCTTTGGCGGCCAGAATATTCGGGAGCGAGGTGTAGAACGTCTCGAAAAAATCGCCGCGGCGAAACGGCTTGGCCAGCTCGTCGCGATGCACCTTGCTCAAGCGCTGGCGCACCGAATAGGTCTTGACTTTTTGCAGATCGATTTCAGGATATTTGGACACGGGAGCTGTTGGTGTTGTTACAAATTTGTTTGATTTGTTTGATGAAATTGCCTATAATATAAAAGGTTTCCAGCAAAAAACCAATCATTTTACATGAGAAGAATATGCGCTGGATTTTCGGAAAACCGGAGTCCTACAAACGGCTTTCCCAACGGATAGATGAACCCAACTGTAAAAGCTTTTTCCGTTGGGTTCATCTATCCGTTGGGCAGCAAAAAATTTCAAATTTTCATGCTTCCAGTTGACTTGAAAAAAGCTGATCCCCGCACGCTACAAATCGAGTGGGACGATGGCCACGTTAGCCGCTACCCGCTCGAATTTTTGCGCCGGCAGTGCCCGTGCGCCTCGTGCTCGGAGGCGCGGCACACCCCGGCCAAGCCGGCAAATCCGCTCCGCGTTTTGCAAGCGCATGAGATCATTGGCGCCGATTTGGATATCAAGCAAGCCGAGGTTGTTGGCCGCTACGCGCTCAATTTCCAGTGGAGCGACGGGCACGCGGAGGGAATTTATACTTTTGATTTTTTGCGGAGTATTTGCCAGTGTGAAGAGTGTACCATGCAGAAGGTTGGGAAAATTTAAGACATTTACGATCTGGTCAACTAAGCAAAGTTTTTTGGCACGCCGCATTATTTCGAATTTCTCCACCACCTTTTGCACAAGGCCACCTATTTTCACAAATTCTTAAAAAAAGAGTTGACTTTCAACTCAACATTTTTTATATTTAATCAGATAGAAAAGTGTTGAGTTGAAATTTTTGAACTTGAAGGAGTGCTCTATGCCAATCACTTTCGGACAGGTTTTACGGGAATTTCGCCGTGCGCAAAACGTTAGTCAAAGAGAACTGGCAGAAAAGACAGATGTTGATTTTTCCTATATCAGCAAAATTGAAAATGATCGCCTGCCTCCCCCAGCAGCGGATACAATTATGAAGATTTGTGAAGTTTTGGAAATTCCCCCGGAACAGTTATTGGTGTTAGCGGGTAAAGTGCCCACCGAAGTGAAAGCAACCATCGGCTCCAGTGAGGGCGCCATTCAGTTCATACGAGATGCACGGGCGATGAAATTGACTGAAGATGAATGGCAGAAACTGAACAAGCAGCTAAAACGATTGCGGAGATGATCGTGCCTGAACAACTTTCGTTTTTTGCCCTTGACGAAACGCAAACAGTAATCACAAAACGTCAAGGAACACATCCAAAGGATGACATTGTCTGGTCATATTCTCGAAGAGAGGCACTCGAGCATTGCCCAAGAAAGTATTATTATGATTACTATGGTGCAAATAGCAAGACGGCAAAAGATGAAAAAGATAAAGCAATTCTCCAACTAGCCAAAAGTTTGAAGAATCGCTTTCTCCGTTCTGGAGAAATTCTCCACCTCGTTATACGAACCTATCTCAAGGGTTGCCAAAATGATAAAAAATGGTCTGACAATGGATTGATCGACTGGGCAAAAAAGATTTTCCAAGAGGATAGAAAGTATTCATCGAGCAATGATTACAGAGGAGAACAGTCAAAACAAAAATTTCCGCCAACGCGTTTGTTGGAATATTATTTTCAACATCAAGATGCCGAGGCATTGTGTCTTGAGAGTGAAAAGCGTTTGGTTCAGGCCATTATAAATTTTATGAAAAGCCCAGAACTTGCGTCGTTCCATAATGGTGCATCACAACCTAATGCTAAAATCGAAAAGAAGTTTGTTCTTCAAAATGGTATCTTTCGTGCCCAAGGCCAAATTGATTTAGCGTACTCAAAGGAAGACAAAACTGTTGTTGCGGACTGGAAAACAGGCGAGGCCGGTGGAGCTGAAGAAAGTTTGCAACTGACATTTTATGGCTTATGGGCTGTAAATGAATTCAATTGTGTACCAGAGAAAATTCAACTCTTTCGCGTCAATCTTGCAGAAAGTAAGGTTCAACAGTTTTTTTTGACGAACAAGAATTTATCTCGTGCTAAAGCAAAGATCATGCAGGATCTCGAACGTATGCGAATGTTACACTCATACGGTGTGAATGCAAATGCCAAAGCTTTCACACCATGCGGGCAAACTAAAATTTGTGCGCTCTGTCCATTCCAGGGGATTTGTCCAAAGGAGTAGAAGTCATGATTGAAACGAACATTCATCTCATCAAAGGCGGAACTGCTTTTTGTCTGAATACTCGTCTTGCCCAAATACGCTCTCAAGATAAATCTCCGGACATTTTTGAAAAAGCCTGTAGTATATTGGCAAAACGGTATGGTTTAGCAGCCGTCTCTGCCTCGGTCGCCAACGAGCATCAACTCCTCGTTGCCTCTTCATCATCTGTTCCTGCGCTACAACTGTCTGGCGATGATTGGTTGGCGGAAGTTGTTGACAATGGCAATGGCCCACGGTTGCTTTTTTCTATTCCTGAAAATCAATCCATAATGGCACAATTGGTGGAGAGAAGCTCAATCATTGCGATACGCCGTCAGGCAAAGCTTTGGAATCTCGAAAGTAACCGCATCTGGTACGAAACAACCCCGTTTGCTGAGAGCGAGGACATCAGTGCATTTCGGCGATATCACTTCTCCGTAATTCCTATTGACAACCTAGGCTTGGGTTTGGTTATTCACATTTCCACCGCTTTCTTTACCAATCGCACTGTTGCCGATTATTTTTGTAAGAATGACGGCACATCTTCTCAAAAGGATTGGCGCAAACGCTTCGAATTTCTTAGCCAACGACAAAAGGAGCAAAAGGGCACTTTGCTTTACAACACGAGCAAAAGCAAACACAAATGTTATTTTGAAGAATTCTTGTACGAGGTAACCTGTGATACCACCGGTTCTTTTCGGATCAAAGGGGAAAGCTACGCTTCATTGTTTGATTACTATCAGAAAACCAATGCTCCTTTCACGAAAAGTGACTCAGTTGCCAGAGTTTCTTTTCCTGGAATTTCACGACCAGTCCCTGTAGCGGCGCGCGCGCTCCGTCTGCGCGTTATGAATGATGCCCTACCAATTTCGTTGAAACAAGCGGATAAAATTGCGCCTACGGCACGACATCAGTTCATTCACAGCTTTTTCCAGAAAACAATTGAACCTGCGGTACAGCAATATAAGATTGATTTTGAGACTAAATTTTGGAAACCGGATGTAAAAAATAATTATCGTTTTCCATTGCCTGCTCTACGGTTTGCCGCAGGTAAGATTCTGAACCCACCAAAGGGTAGCACTATTCATGAATATCAAAGATACTATCGTCAACGATGTACACTCTTATCCAAGTTTGGATGCTTTCATGTACCAATTTCGATGAACCGTCACTTCAAAGTTGTTTTACCAAAAAGTTTATCGGAAACGTTACAAAAACGCTTTGCAGTCGATCTGGAGTCACGGATTTCCTGTTGGATTAAGAAATCTTGTGAAGTTGAATTGGTTCCTTATCATGATATTACTGAGGCAATCACCAAGCTCCAAAAGGAAGCTTCTCCTGGTTTAGCAACCATAATCTTCGATAATACGGAGCCAGAAACCTATTTCAATCTTTCCTACGAACTTAAAAATTGGCGAATTAAACGAGTTCTATGTCCCACTTTGGAACGAAAGTATCACGCTCTTATTGCAGCAGAAAAGAACTGTAACAGCAGTGATGACAAACCACCCAAGGGGGTACGAGATTGGCAAGGTTTTATTGATTTGGTGGCATTGGATGTTTTGCAACAACTTGGCTGTGTTCCATGGACATTTGCTGAAGACCTGAATTACGAAGCCCAACTCGCCATTGATGTCGGTGCGGATAGGCGTTTCTTTGCGCTGTCATTGTTGATTTGCCGCTGCCATGATCGCCAACTTCCATTTTGGATCGACACCATCGTGCTGCCTAAACCGGATCATAAAAACGAAACGATCAATGAGGAAATTTTGAGAGATGCGATTGTAAAGCTATTTAAACGTATTCCCAGTTACGCATCTACAAAAATTCGATCTCTACTGGTGCTTCGAGATGGTAGAAAATGCGGCAATGAACTTGTCGGAATACGCGCTGCACAAGCAGAGTTGGCAAGGTTGGGTTGTCTTCAACTAGATGCTAAACTTGATATTGTCGACTTTCACAAGAATTCCAACAAAGATATTCGGTTTTGGGAGCTTCTTGATTCGCAAAATGCCAATAATGTTATCGACGGCAGTGGCCTATTCCTGACGTCAAAAGTCGTACTGATTGCCAATACTGGTGCTGCAACACTCCGTCAAGGAACGGCAGATCCAATTATGCTGGTTGCAAGCGATGATCAAACCAACATGACTGTAGTTGCACAGGATGTTGTCGCTGCTACACAATTGAATTTTTCGAGTCCGAAAGTTGCCCAGCGATTGCCTCTGACGCTTAAGCGTACTGATGATGAACTGAAGGCTCGTGCGGCACAAGAGATTCGGCGGATAAAATAACCGAGAACTTTTAAAGCAGTCATAAGGAGGAGAATCATGAGCGCACAATGGCTGTCCCTCCAAAGCTTTCAACAAGGGCAGGAATTATTGGAAGCGATAAACAATGTTTCGATCCATGCCAAGCTGCAGCGCAATGGTGTTGCCTCACAAAACGGAGAACGCGCTAAAACCGTTCGGCAAAGTCGTGAAAAAATCAAAGCGTTTTTACAGGCTTTGGCACCACTGGTAGAGCAGGCAGGAAAAAACGACGACAGGCCTTTGCTTGGCATCGATCTTCGCCGGCGCCAACTGGTGAGCAGTTTTTTAAAAGCCATCGGGAATCCTCGCCAATTTCATTCGGCGCTGTTCAGAAAATCCATATCCGAGGCTATCCGGCTTTTAGAATCAAATACAGGAACTGATCAACAACAACTCATTGATTGCCTGGCAGATCTCAGGGTTTTAATCGAAGAGCACACGAATCACGACACGGTTCGAATCTTGGGAGAAATTTGATGCGGGCAATTCTTCGACAAAGCAATCTGGATTTGATGCGAGAAATTGAACAGCTCAGAGCTATTCTGCAAAATCGCTTCAAGCCGATGGATGCAACCACATTGGTGCCGGAGCTTGTTCCATTTTATGAAGCGCTTGTTCAAGCCTGCGATCAAACGCATCAACGCGCTGCTGTAGCGATGAGCAATTTGGATTTTGGGCAAGAGGATATTCTGAGCGACGTTTTAAGTGAAATTCAAGATATCACACGACTTTTTCAAATATATAATCGCCACTTTGTCGGCCCTTTGTTGCGACATCAAGAAGGCGACCGCCGGTGCCTGAAGTTGTTAAATTGGTTGCATACCCAACACCCACAGACTCAAAGAATTCCTGCCGGATTGAGCAATGGCGAGTTTGGAATATTGCCGGCGCCAAATTTCCCCATCGTTTATTCCATGCCCGTATCAGCACAATATGGGTTGCTCTATCTTCCGCTTTTCTTTCATGAATTTGGGCATTTGCTTTATGCTTGCCATAAGCAAGAATTAGACGATCTTGTGCAGGAGTTACAGAAAAAGATTGCTGAATTGCTTGGGCCGATGACGCAAAGGGATGATCGATATTCACAAACAGAGACGGCTAAACGAAATCTTGTCGTCGAAACCTGGTATGAATGGATGCAAGAACTGTTTTGTGATAGTGTCGGCTTCCATATTGGCGGCCCCAGTTTCATTCATGCCTTCTCCATGTATTTGCGAATGCGCGGGCGTGGTGAATTTCAGGTGCGGGAGAATGAGCTGGCGTATCGCGAGCATCCAGTTACTTGGCTGCGTATTCACGTGCTGGCCGATCAAATGCATCGAGGCAACCTTCACGATGAAGCAAACGCACTTGAGGAAACCTGGAAGGCTATCGCGGAAATGCTAAACATACAAGAGGACTATTTTGGCTATTACGACGACGCCTTTCTGCCGTTTATTCACCAGACAATTAGTGACTTGCTTACTGAAACCAATCCCCGCCATTTTGTAGCCGACGAGATTTCCATGGAAAAGCCGGTTTCATCTCAATCATCACCAATCCATTTACTCAATCATGCTTGGACGGTGTTTCTTCGAGACCCCTCCCAATATGGCGAATGGCAAAAGCAGATTCTAACTACGTGGTGGGGGAACTAAACTATTGACTCACTCATTACCACCTCTTCAAGATTCTCAAAATGCGCGAACCCCAAGTCACCCTCGATCTCGCCCAACAACACGGGCTTTCCGAAGAGGAGTATAATCGCATTCTTGAAATTCTCGGCCGCACGCCGACTTTCACCGAGCTGGGCATTTTTTCGGTGATGTGGTCGGAACATTGCAGTTATAAAAACTCTTTGGCGCTCATCAAAACTCTGCCGCGCGAGGGGAAATATTTGCTAGTGAAGGCCGGAGAAGAAAATGCCGGCCTTGTGGATATTGGCGACGGGCTGGCGATTGCGTTTAAGATTGAGAGCCACAATCATCCATCTGCGGTCGAACCGTATCAGGGCGCGGCCACCGGCGTCGGCGGGATTTTGCGCGACATTTTCACGATGGGCGCGCGGCCTATTGCGGCGCTCAACTCGCTGCGGTTTGGCGACCTCGAAAATGCGCGAACACGATATCTCGTGAAAGGCGTGGTTAAAGGCATCGGTGATTACGGTAACTGCTTCGGCGTGCCGACCGTGGCCGGCGAGGTTTATTTCGACGACTGCTATCAAGACAACCCGTTGGTGAATGCGATGGCCGTCGGCATCGTGCGGCATCATCGGGTCGCCCGGGCGGTGGCGACGGGTGAGGGTAATGCTGTCATGCTCATCGGCTCTTCGACCGGACGCGACGGCATTCACGGCGCCACGTTTGCGAGTGAGGAGATTTCCGAAAAGAGCGAATCCAAACGGCCGCAGGTGCAAGTCGGCGATCCGTTCACAGAAAAAGTTTTGCTCGAAGCCACGCAGGAAATGCTCAAAGCTGAGCTGCTCGTCGGCATGCAGGATATGGGCGCCGCCGGCATCACGTGCTCCACTTCGGAGATGTCCGCGCGCGGCCAACACGGAATGGAAATCGATTTGGAGAAAGTGCCGTTGCGCGAGCCGGGGATGACGCCGTATGAGATCATGCTCTCCGAATCGCAAGAGCGCATGTTGATTGTCGCCAAGCCGGGCAAGGAAAAAGAAATCGAAGCGATTTGCAACAAGTGGGACGTTCACGCCGCCACGATTGGCCGGGTGACGAGCGGCAACACGTTACGGGGGCGGATGAATGGAAAAACCGTTGCCGAGATTCCGGCCGATAGTCTCGTTGTCGGTGGCGGCGCGCCGGTTTATATTCGCGAAGCCCAAGAGCCGGAATATTTGAAAACCACGCGCGCGTTCGAGGCGGCGACTTTGCCCAAGATCGATAATTTGAAGGAAGCGCTGCTCAAATTGCTCGCCGCGCCGAACATCGCCAGCAAGCAATGGGTGTATCAACAATACGATCACACCGTGCGCAGCAACACCGTTATTGCGCCCGGCAGCGATGCGGCGGTATTGCGCATCAAAGGCACCGGCAAAGGCATCGCGTTGAAAACCGATTGCAACGGCCGCTATGTTTATCTCAACCCGCGGCGCGGCGCGATGATCGCCGTCGCCGAAGCCGCGCGCAACGTCGTGGTGAGCGGTGCGCGGCCGGTGGCGATCACGAATTGTTTGAATTTCGGCAATCCGTACAAGCCGGAAATTTATTGGCAATTTAAAGAAGCGATTGCCGGAATTGGCGAAGCTTGCCGCATACTCGAAACGCCGGTGACCGGCGGCAATGTGAGCTTCTACAACGAAAGCCCGGACCGTGCTGTTTATCCGACGCCGGTGATCGGCATGCTCGGCATTCTCGACGACATTCGCCACGCCACCACGGCGTTTTTTAAAAATGAAGGCGACGAGATTGCGCTGCTTGGCGCTAATTTGGAAGAGGTCGGCGGCAGCGAATTTCTAAAATTGATGCACGGCCAGGTTGCCGGCGATTGTCCGTTTATCGACTTGCAGGAAGAGAAATCGATGCAAGCGGCGTGTCTGGAGGCGATTCAAACGGGTTTGATCAACTCCGCGCACGATGTGAGTGACGGCGGCTTGGGAGTGGCGTTGGCGGAATGTTGCATCATGAATCACGAACGCCCGATTGGCGCGACGTTCGAGCTGTGGCCTTACGACCGCGCCGACTTCGCGCTCTTCAGCGAGAGCCAGTCGATGATTATCATTTCATACACGCCCCGGCATCGCGGCGCGGTCGCTCAAATCTGCCAACAGCACGGCGTGCCTTTTACCGTGCTCGGGCGCACCGGCGGCAATTCATTGACAATTCCCGATTTGCTGGAAATTTCGCTTGCAGAAATGGTGGAAAGATACTATTTTTCAATTGAAACGATGATGGAGAAATGGACATGAAACAGAGCAGGCCATTAGATACTTCGCCAGAGGTTGAACGCATACAGAATGAAATTTTCCGGAAGATGACGCCGGCAAGACGTTTACAGTTGGCTATTGAGTTAACGCAAACTTCCCGCAAATTGCTCGCCGCCGGAGTACGTCGTCGCCATCCCGAATATAATGACGAACAAGTTCGTTTGGCTGCGATTCGGTTAACAATACCGGAAAAGCTGTTTCTTGCTGCTTATCCTCATGCGAAAGATATTGCGCCATGATTCCTGAAGATGTACTCAAGATTGTCGCAGAGAAGCTGGAAAATTGCGGCATCGCTTACATGATTGTTGGGTCATTCGCGAGCAACATTCATGGCAAGCCTCGTACGACGCACGATGCCGATATGGTTATTGAAATTGACGAACCGAGTCTTGAAAAGTTTGTGCAAGCTTTGGGTAATGATTTTTATTTTGACGTAGAGGCTGCAAGAGATGCCATTAGAAGTAATTTCATGTGCAATGCTCTGCATTATGACACCGGTTTCAAGATTGATTTCTTTATTCGTAAAAATAAAGCTTTCGCCCTCTCAGAATTTGAGCGGAGAGAGATTAATGATTTATTGGGGCACCCCTGCTGGTTCGCCACTGCCGAAGACACCATTCTGGCAAAGCTCGAATGGTCAAAAATGGGCGAGTCGGAACGGCAATTCAACGACGCTGTAAATATCGCCAAAGTTCAAGGTGCAAATCTCGATTTCACCTACCTGCAGCGCTGGGCGGTTGATTTGCATGTAGAAAATCTCTTGAACCGGTTGTTGGAAGAGATTAAACCAATCGAATAGCACGCTTCAGCGTGCTTCCACATCTTAGCGCGGCGTCTTTAGACCCGCGCGATAACCCCCTAAAAAAACACCCCCAGCCCCACCGTCGGCACGTGCAAAACCTCGTAAAGTTTGCTGAACGGGAAATACAGCACGTCGTAATCGACGAGAATCGCCAGCCGGTTGCGCTGGAGATAAAACTCGGCTTGCGCTCCCCCCAGGAAATTGACCTTCCATTCTTTGAACTTGACGCCGATCAAATCACCGGCCGTAATTCTATACCCGCCGGCGCCGAGATTGATGCTGAAAAAGAATTTGTCGATATGAATCAAGTTATACTGGAACTGTGCGCCGACGTTATAAACATCGGCCTTGATACGATTGCCGTCGGCTTGCGTATATTCGTCGAAAACGTACAAGCCGGAGAGCTTCAGCTGCCGCAACCGGGACAACTGATATGCATAATTCACCTTGTAGGTTCGTCCGTACGCCGCGGCCAGCGAGCTGGAGTGTACAGTGTGATAATAATACGTATCCTGAGCTAAAAGGCTCACGGGCAGCAGCAAAATAAAAATGGCCAGAGTTTTTTTCATGGCTGATTCCGCTGGTTAAAAGAGATTAATTTATTGCGGCAACCCCACTGGTATCACTTTTTCCGCCCGTCCGGTCAGACCGCGATTGTTCGTCACCGTAAGCGTAATCCGGTAATGGCCCTTGTCCGTTAAAAGCGTTGTGACGGAATCTTGAGGAAAACTCCGTTGCGCATTGATGTCTTCATTGGTTACGACAATGAGATACGCGATAATACTCCCGCCGGGATGGGGATCGTGAGAATCCTTGCCGCTAACCGTTAGGCTCAACGGGATTCTGTAGTCGGGTGGATTCGCTTCGATCTTCAACACGGCAATCGGCGGCGTGGAAACACGCACGGGCACAGTCGTCGTATCGGCCAGGCCTAAATTGTCCTTGACGATTAACATCACCTGATAATTGCCGTCATTCTTATAAGTGTGCTTGCCGATGGAGTCCTGCGAGGTCTCGCCGTCGCCGAAGAAAATTTGATAAGAGGAAATACTCCCATCCGGATCGAAGCTACCGGTGGCGGTGTAATCGATCTCCAGCGGCACTTTCCCGCTCGTCGGCGTGATCCGCAGCGCAGCTTGCGGCGGCTGGTTGTTGGTGGTGACGAGTTGCTCGGTGCTGTCGATTTTGCTTTCGTTGTCGATGGCGCGCAAACGCACGCGGTATTGGCCGGCCAGGAGATATTTGTGGGTAATGATCGAATTGTTCAACACCGTATCCGCCTTTGAATTGTCGCCGAACGTCCAAATAAATTTTGCGATCGTGCCGTCTCGGTCAATGCTGCGTTCCGGATTAAATTCCACCTCATACGGATTGGTTTGGTTGAGCAAGCGCACCGTAAAAGCCGGCAAAGGCGCCAGATTCTCGAAGATTGTGGCAGAAGCTTGCGCGGTCCCCGAAAGCTTCACGCCGTCAAAAAGCTGCAGCCGCAAGGTAATCCTTCCGGGCGCATCCGGCGTAAAGAGCAAATCGTCGCTGAACGTTCCCGGCGCTTCGTCGAACGTGAGGCCGTCAGCGCTCGGCTTGCCAAATTTATCGTTGGTGATTTTGCCGCTGCCGGTCTCGAACGAAAAGCGTGCTTGCAGTTTTCTCGTATCGGAGCTGCTAAATTCCCGGTCGTCGTACTGCAATTGCAGCCTGAAGGTTTTTCCCGGCTTGAATCGCAAAGAATCCTGGAAGGTGTTTGGAGGCAAATCCGGATCCGCCCTGAAACGGAAAACGGAAATCAGGGGCTGATTGTTATTGGCGGAAAACGGATCTTTGTGTTTTTCGCAAGCAACGATCAACACGGCAATCAAGGCGGCTGCGGAACTGATCAAAAACCAAACGAGGCGTTTCATTTTTTCATTTTCCTGTTTTGGCGGGGTCCGTTAAAAAATGCTGTAAATCAACGCATAAAACTCCAGGCCGTCTTCCAGCGTGGCGATTTCGTCGTTGAACGGATTGACGTCCGGCTGATTGAGATAGCGGCCGACGACCGGCACGCCGGCGGCGGCGCTCTTCAGCTCCTCAACGATGATCTGCCTGGCTTTGGCATCGACCGGCGAGTATGCGATGCCCGGCAAAGATTTCAAATCATACGCCCGGCCGCTGCACGTGTAGGTGGCGCCTTGGATGCGCAGCTCGCGAAATTCGATCTGCACGCGATTGCTTTGCAGATTGCACACGCCCAGCAAAGTCGCGCGCCGGGGAATCGTGAAATTGCCCCACACTTCATCTTTCATCACGCGCGCTTCCACCAGGCTGCCGTTGGTCACCGGCGTCTTCTCCGGCAGGATCACTTTGAGGCGAACTGATTGCAAGCCGGCGTAACCGCCGAACGAGCCGGCCGGCTGCTGTTGATTGAGTGAGCTGACCACGATCATGTCGCCGCCGTTGCCACTGCCACTGCTCTGGAAATACGGCGTCGGACTCGAGCTCGGCGGCGGAGCAACGTACTCACGAGCCGGCGTTGCGGTGCTTCTTTCCGGTTGCGAAACCGATTTCTGCCCGATCTGGCTTGCCGAGGGCGAAGAAGCTATCGCGCCGCCCGGCATGGCAGGATGGCTAAATGGGATGGTGTCTACTTTGACGATCTGGTAATCCAAGCTGCGCGGCGGCGTTTTCTGCATGGCGAACGGGCCCGGCTTTTTGCCGCCCGGCGCCGTCTCCTGTCGCGTGAACAAAATAAAAAATATGAAAATCACGAAAGCTGCCAGAATTCCCAACATCAGCATTTGCGGCTTCGAGCGTTTGCGGCCATTGATCGTGTCGTAGATAAAATCAACGAGGTTCATAATGAAAATTTTCTCCTTAAATTGTTGGCAATTTAAAATTTTCAAATGAAAATTTAAAATCGGCCTCATTCCACGTATGATCCCGGCACGTTCAGCGTCAAAACGCGCCGGCCGCTCCCCTCGTCGCATTTGATCTCGATCGTGCTCTTGTCGGAGAAACCCTGCTTGTCGAAAACGAAGAGCATGCGGCCCGACGTATTCGGCTTGACGGACGAGCTGTAAAAGTCGCCTATCGGCTCGATCGCGGTTTCTTTGACTTTCTTTTTGAACAACAGCAGCGAGCGATTATGATCGACGAGCTTGAAGTTCACGAAGCCGACGTCGTAGGGAATCTTCGAGTTGTTGACGATCGTGCAGATCATGTAAAGCTTGTCTTCGATTTGCACCATGTGGTCGAGCGCCAAAATCACGTCCGAGTTTTTGACGCTGTACGTGTAGCGCCGCGGCGTTTTCAAATAGGATGACAGCATCGTCCGCGCTTTGGGGCTGATGGTTTCGAACTCTTTGCCTTTGAGCGCGGCACCATTTTTTGAGTTCAAATCAACGTGATTGCGTGCGCCGTCAGTAGCGTTTTTATCCGGCGTGGGCGTGGCCGGCAAGCTCGGGGCGGGTGCAGTGGGCAGCAGCCGGATTTCCAAATCCGGAGTTGCCGAGACTTGCAGTATCAGGTTATATGTATTCATGCCGGCCTTAATGAACATGTTAGTGGCGCCACTACTGACCGCCGGTTTGACGAGGACATAGTTGCCGGAGCTTTGCACGGTGAATTGCTGCGAATTGCCGACCGTGACCAATTCCGGCGGCGTGGGGCAGACGATCACCGTCGCAAAACCCGGCTTGACGCGAACGACTTTTTGCTGGCGCGTCTCGGCGCGCGCGGCAAGCAACAAAACAACGGCGGCTAAAAAGAGTGAAGGTTTTTTCATGCGTTTTTATAGTTAATGATGCGCAATCCAAAAGGATTATCTTGCGTTCTCGGCACGACGATGATTTCCAGGACGAACTTTATCGCCACCGAGGCCGCGCCGGGAACAAGTTGGCGCCCGGCGACGCTGGCTTGAAAGGGGTCTCCCTCTTTTATCTGGATTTCGGAAACCTCGAACTGGATGTTGCCCACGGTGCTTTGCACGATTTGGGGAATGTTTGAATTTTTTATGCCGTCGTACATAAAGTACTCGAGCTCGGCGGTGCACATCTTCATCGCGATTTTGAAACGCTCGTTGAAATTCTCACGATTGTATTCCAAGAAACTTTTGGCAAACTCGTGAGTGAATTTCCGCACCTCGTGCACGGAGCGCGTTTCCTTCGCCGGCTCCGTTGCGTATGCATAGCCGTCTTTAACGACGTAGGTTTCCACCGGCCGGGTGAAGCCGCGAAAGCTCAAATATGCCAAAACGATATTGACGACGACGAGAACCGCCACCAGCCGCTTGAGAAAAATATTGCTCTTGACTAATTCACCGTAAAATTCGTAATATTCCGGTTTGTCTTTCATATTTACTCCGGCTATTTTTAGTTTTAGCCCCATTTATGGGGCTTTCATCTCTTAGCTGCGGGATTCATTCCGCAGCGATCTAATTATTCACATTCGCCGCGGGTTGCACCGAGCCGCCAAACGGCCAATTCGCCATCGGCGTTTCCGCGCGCGCCAGCGAATCTGCTGCCGTATTTGCTGCGGTTGCGGCCGGGCTGGCGGAGAGCGCCCGCGCGCCGGATATGACGGTGCTCGCCGTTGTTGTAGTGACATTTTGGGTCACATTCGACGAGTACGATTTCAAGCGTTTCCACACCGTGGAGACCACCACCCCGGCGGTGATGCCGGTGCCATAAGTTCCCATATCCGCGCTTGCGTTAGCCAGCCTGAAAAATCCGGCCGAGACTTTCGGAATCAGAATGATCGTAATCGTGACGATCACGCCGAGAATAAACGAATCCCACAAGATACCCTTGTCGCCGTTCTGCACCGCGGTTTGAAAGGCCGTCGAGGTCGTCAGAGTTTTGACCAGCCGAAAGAGAATCGCCGCCAGCACCGACCAGAAATTCACCGCGCAAAAATTGGCCAGCCAGATTTTGAACATGTCGTGAAAAGTCGGAAACAGCGACAGCACAATCGCCACCGGCCCGAGCAGATAGAAAAAGATTTGCACGATCACCTGGATGAGCACAAAAATTTCGTAAACCACCATCACCAGCATATACGACAGCGACGACAGCGTTTCAAGGCTCATCAAATTGAACACCGACAGCCGCAGGCCGCTGCCGTCTTCGTTGGCGAAAAATGCGCCGAGGTAATCGGTCATGATATTGCCGCCGTTGTCCAAATCAAAGATGGCGCGCGACAGCAGCACGAAAACCTTCCCCAGCCAGACCGCCCATAGGCGATACGTCGCCAGCCCGATCGCCGAGAACACCACGAAAAAGAGGCGATACATGGTGTCGTCACTTTCCTTGGCGCTCAGCCGAAACACCAATGAGAGAAAATAAACCACCACACCCAACGTCAGGAAAATCGTCGCAATGCGGACAATCTCGTTGACCGTTTGGTGCACGGAGTTGAAGAAAGTCGGGCTGAAGAAGATTTCTAACATGGCTCTGGTTGCTGGTTACTGGTTTCTTGTTGCTTGTTGCTCGCTGCTGGTTGCTGAACGAACAACCAGCGACAAGCAACGAGCAACCAGCGACAAGTTTCATTCCACCGCCGCCGTTGAGATATCAAAAAAACCGTACCGTATTTTCGAAGTTTTATTCACGTGATTTTGCATCGCCTTCCAATTTTCCTTCGAGCGCAGCATGTCCAGTTTTTGGTCGAACATATTCAGCTCGGTGTTGTGCGCGTCTTGCGCGAGCTTGAGGTATTTCTCGTAATAAGAATTGGACATCTCCCGCAGCTTGACGCTCTCCAACAATAATTGTGTGCGCTCCGCTTCGGTATATTTATTCCGCGAATCTTTCACCTGCCGGTACAGCTCCACTGCCATCGAGTCATAGGTTTTTGCCATTTGCTGGCTGCGCAGCGCCTGCTCGAACAGCGCTCTCGAAAAAGCTTCCTGGCCGATCATGGCGTTTTCCCGTCTCGTCGCTGCATCCTTTGGCGCCTCTTCATCCTGTGTCGATACGGCAAAGCTCTCGTAGGTTCGCCGCAGCTCGTCGGCGTTGCTCAACAGCGCCTCTGTGTCCATCGCCGAGCGGTTGATGTCCTGCGCCGTGCCCGGCAGCCAGTAATTCAGACGATCGGCGTTGAGAATGAAATTGGAGACGGCAAACGAGTTGTTCATGCGCATGTTGTCGATCGCCTTGAAATCCCGATACAAGCTTTGGGTGAACTCAACGTCCTGGCGCATCAGCGTATAGGTGTCGTAAAATTGCTTGAGCTGCTGCACCAGCTTGGCGGTCTGCAAGCGCTGCTGTTCCAGACCCAACTGGTGCTTGAACGAGATTTCCCGCAGCACGTTGATGATCATCCCGCCTTGCGGATCGATGAATTGCGCCCTCGTTGGAACGGCAAAGAGCAAAAAGCAAAAGGCAAAAAGCAAGTTTGCAGGTTTGCAGGTTTGCAAGTGACTATATCCGGTCTTCGTCTTGCAACTTGCATACTTGCACACTTGCATACTTGCAACTTGCTCAGAGCAAATACGGTGACAACTCATGCTCTTTCTCCTTCTCTCTGGCAATTTCGGTGATCGCCTTCAACAAGTTCCCGTTCTTTTTGTCCAGCATCTCTTCGAGCCAGTTGTTCTCCTGCCGGTTCGTCGTAAAGAGATAATGGTCGAAGATGCTCATATCGACCTTGAGCACGGTCATGCGGCCGTCACGGTCGAGGAAAAATTCTCCTCGTTGTAAGCTCGAAATGAGCGCAAGTTCCCGCTCACCGTAGCCGAAGGCGCGGCTGAGCGATTCCATCTGCTTCGGCTTATGCGCCAGGATGAAATGATTCAGCGCATTGTCTTTGATCGGCGTCGAGAAACTGACCTTCTCGATATCCTCGATCGACTGCGAGATCGCGAAGATGCCGGCGCCCATTTTGCGCGCGGTGCGAAAAAGCTCCACCACCAAATGGCCGATGGTGCTGTTATCGCCGAGCACCTTCCATAGCTCGTCGGCGAAAATCACTTTGTGGTGCGCGATATTGCGCTCCATCAGCTCCCACAGCAGGCCGGTGATGATGATGGCGATAATGCCCTGCAAATCCGGATGCGATTCGAGTCCCTTCAGATCAAAGCAGACGAGATCGTCGCGGATGTCGATCATGTCGTTGGCGCACAGGAAGCGGCTGTACTCGCCGTGCGTGTACATGTACATCTTGCGCGCCAGCAGCTTCACGTCAACGTATCCCTCCGGGTCCACCTGTTGCGCAAAGAAATCCACGAAGGTTTTCAAATTGCGCCGCCCGCGATATTCCTCGACGTATTTCTCCAACGCTTTGCTGATGAACGCCTGCTCGACTTTGGAGATCGAAGTTTGCTCGCGCTCCAATATCAACTTCTCAATGAACGCGCGCAGAAAGAGCTGTTTCTTCGTATCGAAATTCTGGCCGATGAGCGCGAACGGATTGAGCGGAATCGGCTCGTCGATATTCAGCTCGATGTAGCGGCCCTTGAGCAGGTTGATCATCTTTTTGTACGAGCCGCCGGTGTCGCCGACGCCGCCGACGTCGAGGCCGAAAACTTTCACGCCCTGTTCGAGCATCTGCAGGAGCAGCGCCTGCATCAAATAACTCTTGCCGGTGCCGGTCGGCCCGATGATGATGCTGTTCCACGAGTTCAGCTTCGGCTCGAAATAGTCGAAGAGAATCGGCTCGCTGTTGCGATTCTTCAGCACGATGCCGTTATGATAGCCGCGATTGAAGTTGGTGAGATTGACGAACTGCGCCGCGTTCGAGGTTTTCACCACGAGCCGGTGATAATTTTCCGTCGAATTGCCCGGCAGACAGCTTACGAAGATCGGCAAAATGTCGAGCGTTTCCACCACCGCCTGCGCCTTGTCGATCGCGCTGAAGGCAAGCTGCGCGTGGTTGATTTTCTGATTCAGCCGTTCGATGTCGGTGTCGTAGATCATCACATTCAGGCTGATGCTGGCGAGCTTTTTGTGTTTTTGGTAAATCTCGTCGAGCAATTCGTTCAGCTCGCGGTATTTCACTTCGCTCTTGCGGCCTTCGCGGTTGCGCGAAAAATTCATCAGAAAGCGGGTAAAATTCAACTGCCGCGACAGCCGCGCCGTTTCCTTGTCCATATCCATGTTCTGCGTCGAGAGCACGACGCGATGCGGAAACGGCAGGTTGTGCATGAGCGGAAAAATGTACGGCAGCGGAATGCCGTTGAAGCTCGAATGCGGCCGCGTCACCTCCGGCAACAGGCTGAGCGAGAGACACGCGACGTACTGATGGCCGATTTTCAAATAGCCTTTTTCAACTTGATAATCCTGGCCCGCCAGCTCGTTGTTGATCGCCTTGCCGGTCAGCTCGCCGCGAAAATCTTCGGCAGCGAGGTTGATCGCTTTGTAAAGCTGGTCCGCCAGCTCCGCGCTCTTTAACCGGCGCAAGAGAACGCCAGTGTTCTCAAGATTGGCTTTGAGCGTTTTGAGGTCGTTGTTCTTCTCCAACACCAAACGCTCGTGCTCTTCCTGCATGCGCTGCGTTGCCGTGTTGGTGGACATCAAAATGTTGTACGGCATGCGCAAAGCCTTGCCGGCGTCGAAATCCACGAACAGGTGCATCCGGCATGAGAGGTATTTGTAAAATGAGTAATATTGATGCCGGCGAAACTTGAAGAAATCCAGCACGTGGTCGTCGGTGTAAACGAAATCGTTCTTATATGGAAAATAGTCGAAGCCGTAAGCGAACTGCAGATTCACGCCTTCGTGGACTTGATTCAACACGTTTTCCAGCCGCGTGCCGAGCGTGAGATAATCATCCGTGGACATGCCCATGTTGTCCAGCGCCTGAATTTCAAACCCGGCGACGAAGCTGCCGTTCTTCTTGATGACGAAGTCGTCGAGAATATCCAGATAAGGCAGATATTTTGCCAGCGCCGCACGATCTTGATAAGCGGTGCGCTCGGTTAGTTTGGTGTAGGGCATAAAAACTTTCAAATACAGAAAAATTAGATTAAACAATCAAGACGCTTTATTCTGCAACAGACTCTTGCTAAACTTTAACGTGGTTGAGCCGTTGATGTATTTGCGTATCCAATTCATGATATCATTGAAATCTTTTAATTGAATTTCTGTGTAGTGCTGCTTGGCAAAATTCCGCGCCTCACGTGTGAAACTGGATGTAGTCACCAACATAGCGACATTCGCCGAATTATGAAACTTGACTCCGTAAAGCTCACGTATCAACCTGACCCCGACTTTATTTGACGATTTGTATTTTTTGCATTCGACTAGATAAATTTGCGAAGATTCGTTGTTCTGAGGTTCAAGTCTCGCAAAAATATCAAATCCACCATCCTTTGAAAATGGAGTAAGTGTCGTGCTGAAGCCTATTTCCTTTAGAATAGAAGCAATCAGAATCTCAAATCTTCGCGGGTTTAATTCATAAAGCAAATTCGGGTCCTTTGCAATAGCATTGTGTAAAGCATCGCTAAAAAGATGTTTTATTTTCCAAATAAGCTTCTCGTCTGGCCACTTGGGCAATAAAATCGCATCTAACATTTCGCTTGGGATTGAATGCCCATAGTTTCCAATATCTCGCTCGTCAATAAAGTTTTTGCACGTATAACACGTATAACAATAAAGGCATCTATTGAATCCGGCTAAATGATTAGCAAGTTGTCCTTCGGTCAAAGATTCCAGATATTCAGGAGCATCATCAACTACTTCCATGCAATCACCACAAGCAAGACATATCAACTCAGAAGAACAAAGCAAGTCCGCAAGGGCGTGCTGATAGCGAGACCAATCAACTTGTTTTTTAGATCCAAATTGTAGGTCTCGTTCAATCAGTCCAACTGCTAAGAAGCAGTTATACAGATGGTCAAGTTTCTTTTCATAGGATTCCACGTCATTCAATGCATGCTTTGTTTCATCTTTTAGCTTGTCAAGGGTCGCAATTGCCCATTCGTGATGGGCTTTGATCGCTGATGTCATGCACTTGTCGATCCGCTGAATTAATCCTGCCATCATTGCCACCATTCTCACTTAAAAAAACGAGGCTTCGATCTCTGCTTGTCTCAGTTCATAAAGTTCGTTAGCAACCGCACGTACTTCTTCCCATGGCGTAATCCGGCGATCGTCCTATTTCCGCATCCACAATGAAAGCGCTGACTTCACCAATACTCAAAAGTCACGCCAGTCGGGCCGACTGGGTTACGATTTCTTCCTCACCACATAATCCCGCTCGTCCAATTGATACGCCGACAGCCGCCGCGGCCAGATGAAGTTGAAGCAGACGTAAGAGACCAGGCCGTGCTCGAACGGCGAAACCCGATTCGCCAGGCGGAACAAGAAAAATAAAACAAGGTCGATGATCAGAATATAAAAGAAGCTCACATCCAGCCAGGTGAAAATCGGGAACAGCAGAATCGGCACGGCCACCAGCGCGAGCAACTCGAATAAGCCTACCCCGGCAATCTCGCCGCGGCTCTGCAAGTCACGATAGCATTTTTCTTCCATGATTTTCGTAGTCCTGCCCCCTTGTCCCGATTTTCCTTATTTAACTCTTTATTGAAGATCGGGGCTTGTGGGGCATTTTTAGTAAACCAAATTTGATAACTCATAAAACCGCCCACGGGGGGCGGGGACTACGTTAAAACGACACGCCGCTCGCGCCCGGCACCAAATTGATAATTGCCGGCACGATGAACTTTGCGCCAAAGATAACGATGGCTGCAATGACGATGCCGATGAGCTGCTTCTTGGCCTTCTCGTGCCGGCTACCGTCGGCGCTCGCCATGTTGAGTCCGGCAATGATCAACGCGATCACCAGAACCGGCGACGCGATGAAAACCACCGCATTGATCAAATTGGACAGGGCTTGGAAAATGGTTTGCATAAATTCCTCCTTGAAATGGTGAATGGACCGTTACGAACGGCTGGATTTGGCTTCCGCCTCCCGCCGCGCGTACGGCAGGTGCTTGTCAAATTTGAAATAGCCGGTTTTCAAGATTCCCAACACGCGCGGCTGGCGCACGAACGCGACACAGCGGCCAACCTCGAGATGCTTGAGAAATTTCGGATCGATCACGATTTCCTTGCTCGGCGTTTTCGCTTCTTCATTTTTATCTTTTTTGCCGTTTTTGCCTTCGGGCTTGCTCTGCTCCTCGATTTTGCTGTCCGGGCCGATGCGGTTGATGATCGCCGCGATGCTCTCCGGGCTGCCGAGATGGAAACAGAACATCACGTTGGTGTGATCGGCGAGCTGATCGACAAAGGCTTTGGTCAGGTGCAGCTCCGAATTTTCCATTTCCGCCAGCGATTGGTTGGTATAACAAACGCTGACGCCGGTGTTCCGGCTCACGCGCAAAAGCTCGACAAATTGCGGATTGACGAATTTGACCACTTCGTCGATGACGAGCAAGCCCTCGCCGATTTTGGCGCCCGCGCTGTTGCTCTCGCGCTGCAAGCTGAGCTGATGAAACGTCGCCGTAATATCGCCGAGAATGAGCTGGCCGAGAAAACGCATCGCCGTATCGTCGGGCCCGATGGGCAAGGTGAAATAGCAATCTCTCCTGCCATTGTAAACGTTCAGAATGTCCAGCTCCGGCTCGTTGGTGTCGAGCAACCAGGCGTAATCCGATTGCTCGATCTCCCGCAGCAGCTCGATGAAATACGCGGTTTCGGCTTGAAAAGCTTGATAGTTTTTCTGCAGCTCGGAGACGCCGTCGTAAGCATACTTGTCGTTGATCTTGCGAAGCTGGTTGTGGACGTGCGTCTTGTCGAGAAAATACTGCGCCAGCTCGTGCAGCGTCAACACCGCGCCGGTCTCCTTGATCGCGCGCAGAATCAAATTCAGATAATAATCCAGGCGCTCGCGCGTGTTGGTCGAAATCGGCGCCGCGCTCAGGCTGGCAAGAATTCTGTTTTTGATTTCCGTCATGGTGCCGCGGCGCAGCGGATTGTAGGTGGCGGAGCGCTCCGGCTCGGCCGGATTGAAATAAATGATCTCGTGTCCCTGCGCCAGCGAGCTGGCAATCGTGAAAAACTTGTCGATGTTCTGGCGCGAGGCCTTGCCGTCCACCACGATGGTGGGAACGTTGCGGCGCACCGCCTGAAACCACAGCGGCTGGATGATGCTCTCGGTTTTGCCGCTGCCCGGCGAGCCGATCACCTGAATGTGCCCTTGCAGCCATTTGGTTTTGGCGTAAAACGGCGCGCCGTTGCGGTTGATGTCGATGCCGAAAAAAATCTCGTCGTCTTTGGCTTTCTCGGCAAAGCGCACGATGTTGACGTCGCGCACCGCCTGGTCCCTGAGCTTAACCGCCTGCCGCAACGAACGGTTGGTGCTGACCCAACGCAAACCGACGTTGCAAACGAAGAGCACCGGCAGAAACAAAAGATAAACCGAGATCAGCAGCCACGGCCATCCCACCTCACCGCCTTGCTTGAAAACGAGCACGGTGTTGAGCGGCGTCAAGAGCGCGGTCAACGCCCTCGCCGCATCGTTATAGATCACGATCAGCAAATCGAGGCCGTGGCGCGCGGCCGAGAGCAAAGCGCCGTGTTGCAGATAAAACGCGTAACCGGTTTTGGCCAGATAAAAAAGGACGAGCGCCGGCAAGGCCCAAATGGCGAGCTGCGAAACGATTTTCTTGGACTTGCCGATCTCCAGGCGGTATTTCCGAAAAACCAGCGGCTGCACCAGATATTCAAACAGTTTCTCGGAAAGATACCACGGAATCAAAAACGGCAAAGACGCCAGGCTCAAAAAGAATTCGATAAAAGTTTTCAAGCGCCGTCCTTAATAAAAATAAAAACCCTGTCGTCCGCGCGCAATCGCCGGACTGCCTCACCGCTGCACCGAAAGCTGTTGACCGAGGTGAATAAGCGAGTGGCATAAAAAAAGAGCACCTTACTGACGTAACCTTCCTGATTGCTTGCTCAAACCAGCATCTGGAACGAAACCGCGCTCCCGGATGGCGAAGAAGAAACCAAACCTTGAGCCGCTACTGCCACAGCCCGCTGATTTCCGGAGAGTGAAGGAGGTTGACTTTTTGTTCTGCGGCGGCTCTCTTAAAAGATTGCCATCATACGACAAAAAGATTTGGGAAGGAGAGCTGAGATCTCCTCGTGCTCTTTCGCGCTGAAGTCTTCTCTCGATGGGTGATCCAGAACTACCCCGTGCTGTTGGAGAGAGAAGATTCAAGAGTAGAGAAATATACGAACCTTCTGGAAAATAGTCAATACTAATTTGTAGCGAAAATGTGACGCCGGCACGAATTCTTCAGCGCGAAAAGCAAGCCAAACAAAAAATTACAGCATTGTAATAAGGCTTCCCCGTCGCCAAAGCGGAATATTTGCTCGTGGCGTTTCGTTTCATTTTAATGCACCGCAGCAAAATGCCGGAAGTTATATTTTTAAATTCTTTTTTCACGAAGGCTTTGCTCATCAATGCTCTTTGTCTGGCGTTGAATGGTCGATCTTGTCGATCCCATGATGGCGGCGAGTATTCGATCGGGGTTTTCGCCGTACCGCATTTGCGCCGCAGCCAGGTCCTCGGGCAGATTTTCGATTTTGGACAGATCGACTTTTTTCAGCAGCCACAGCGTGATCTTCTGCAGCTCCACCAGAAAATCGCCGAGATTTTTTTCAAAGATAAAGTGTGATCCCTTGAATTCGATTTTTCCTTTTTTATTGATGCAGACGATCAACGAAGGAAAATGTCTGGAAACGACCGCCAATTCCACCTCTTCGTTTTTGCCGTCGAGCGCCCAGACGTATTTGAATTTCTTGAAAACTTCGTAATCATTGGTTTCGAGAAAGCTGGTGACAATATCCACAATCGAGGCATTCGTAATCTGGCTTTTCTTGTGCAGCATGACGTCGTAGACGAGTATTTTGTCCTCCTTGACTCTTTCCCACGCCGGGCCTTCCTGGCCGGTGAGAACGATAATAGGAAGCGCGGGCATTCTCTCGCGCACTTCGGTGGTAAAATCCGAAACCGATTCGTGGCCCAACATATAGTCGACGATCAGCAACCTGATGCCATCGTCGTCTTCAAACTTTTTTCGGGCCTCGTCGACGAAGCCGACGGTGATGCACTCGACGCCGACATTGGCGAGCAAGTTTTTGTACATGATGCGTGAAGGCGCGTGATCATCGACGTACAATACTTTGCCCTTCATTACAATGCGCCTCCGCGTTTAGGTTGACAACATCAATTTTTTCTTGGGTTATGCTGCGAGCTTTTAATAAAAGGCACTTTTCCGCCGAAGATCACCCTACGGGCGTAGCCGAAGTTACCGAGAATCGCCGAAAAAGAGCGCGTAGTAATTCGGCGGCGTTCGGAGGGAGATATTTTTGCCGATGATTGACTTTGCTCATTATTGGGCAATGCGAATTTTGTGCCGCAAAAATAATGGCTTTCCGAGCTTACTTGATTCTGCGATAAGGCAAAATTTTACAAGACAATAACCAAAATGTAATTCATTTTGAAGTAATAACAAATTTGTTTCACCCTGAAACACTGTCTCATGATTGCTCATTTTTAGGCATGCTTATGCGAGTAAATGGAAAAGCCGCAACGATCCGCGACTTTTTGACCGGGCTGATCAAAGGCAAGCCCGAGCCGGGAGTTTTGCCCAGGCCGGTTTTGGACAAAAATTTTCAATCCAACGTCAAAGGCTTGTTTATCATCGGTGATCTGGCCGGCGCGCCGCTGATCAAGACCGCAGCGGAGCAGGGAACTTTGGTCATCAATCATCTGGCGTTGAGTGGGAATGGGAAAAATGCAGATGGGGGGAATTACGATGTCGTCATTGCCGGAGCTGGTGCGGCGGGTCTTTCCGCGGCTTTTGCAGCGCAGGAGAAAGATTTGAAATACATACTTCTCGAGCAAGGTGAAATTGCGAACACCATCGGCATCTTCCCGCGCGGCAAAATCATCTATGGCGAGCCGGTGAATCAGCCGATGAATGCGCCGCTGTGGTTGCCAGCCAAGAGCACGAAAGAAGAGTTGCTGGGAAACTGGAGCGATCAGGTACAGAAAACGGGGTTGAACGTTCGTACAAATGAATCACTGAAGAAGATTGAAAAGAACGGCGTGTTCACGATTCATACTGACAAAGGAAAATACCAAGCCAAGAACGTCGTCCTCGCCATCGGCAAATTCGGCAACCCGCGGCGGCTGAACGTGCCGGGAGAAAACAAGCGCAAAGTCTCCAACTATCTCAACAATCCGGAGGAGTTTCGCGGCAAGAAAATCATCGTCGTAGGCGGCGGCAATGTGGCCGCGGAAGCGGTGCTGGCGCTCTTCGCGCACAACGAGGTGACGATGCTGGTGTGGGAAAAGGAATTCATTTTTCCAAACCGCGAGTACGTCGAACGCATGTTGCAGGCGAGGCAGCAAGGCAAGCTGACGATCCACTTCAACGCGGTCTCCAAAGAAATCACCGACGACAAGGTGATTTTCGAGCGCAGCGGGCAACGCATGGAGGTTGCCAACGATCACGTCTTCGTGATGATCGGCCAGGAGTTGCCGACAAAATTTTTCAAAGATACCGGTATCAAGCTCGAAGCGCAATGGGAGGTGAGCCGGTGGCTGATGCTGGCGCTGTCGTTCGTGATCGTTTATTCCATCTATGCGATCAAAGGCTATTTCTGGCCGTTCAATTTGCTGCCGCAAGAGACCTATCAGCTTTGGGGGGTGTCGCCGAGCTTTTGGTACGGCACGGTCTACACGCTGCTCATGCTCGGTTTCGGCATTCCGGCGATGATCAAATGGGGCAAGAACAACAAATACCAGCGCTATCGTTTTCTCTCGCTCATCAGCGTGCAAGTCGTCTTGCTCTACGCGCTGCCGGAGTTGATTTATCATCTCGCCTTCAACGACCCGAACTATTGGCGCTGGTATGGTTTGACATTCGCGTGGCCGCTGTTCTTCAACACGTTCTTCGACAACCCGCCGCTCTTTTTTGTGATTTGGGGCATCTTTCTGGCGTTCGTGGCGATGCCGATTTTCGTGCGCTATCACGGCAAGCGTTACTGCACGTGGATTTGCTCCTGCGGCGGGCTGGCCGAGACGTTCGGCGACCGCTGGCGCCATCTCGCGCCGAAAGGCGTGCGCGCGCGGCGGTGGGAAATCATGAACTGGCCGATTCTCATCGCCTCCGCCGGCATCACGCTGCTGATCGTGCTCGACGTTAAAAATTTTCTCATCGAACCGTGGAAGCTGAAAAGCTGGTACAGCCTTTTTGCCGACACATGGCTGGTGGGCATCATCGCGATTACGCTCTATCCGTTTTTTGGCGGGAAAGTGTGGTGCCGTTACTGGTGCCCGCTGGCGAAATACATGGAGCTGCTCTCGCACTGGTTCGGCAAAGTCAAAATCACCAGCAACGACAAGTGCATCCAATGCGGCGAATGCTCGCGCTACTGCGAAGTCGGCATCAACGTCATGCAATTCGCCAAGAACCAGCAGGAGTTTTCCAACAAAAACACCTCGTGCATCCAGTGCGGCATTTGCATTGCGGTGTGCCCGATGGAGGTGCTGAAGTTTGGGGAGCAGGGAAAAACGTTGAAGATAAAGTTATCTGTTTAACGCCGTAATAGGATAAACTTATGCGCATCGGCTTTGTGACGGATGAAATCAGCAGCAATGTTCGCGAGGCAATCGAGCTTGGCGCGAGTTGGGGCATTATGGATTACGAGCTGCGGGTCGTTGGAGATACGCGGGTTCCGGCGATAACGCCGGCGGCGGTGGACGAGCTGTTACAGCTTAAAAATAAATTTGGCATTCGCTACACCGCGCTGTCGCCGGGTACATGCAAAGGCACGATCGATGACGTGGCAAAGTTGGATCAAGAGTTTAATGAGACGATGCCGTCGACTTTTGCATTGGCAAAGAAACTCGGGGTTCCCCTGGTGATCGTTTTTGGATTTCAACGTCTGCCCCAGCAGCCGGACAGTTTTGAGCCGCAAGCCGTCGAAGCCTTTCGCCAAATCGCAGCAGCCGCGGAAAAAGAAGGCTTGATGCTCGCCATCGAAAATGAGCCGGGGTTTTGGTGTGACACGGGCCGCAACACCGCGCGGATCATCGCGGCGGTCAATTCACCTTTTTTACGCGCCAATTGGGATCCGGCCAATGCGCTCGGCACTGATGAAACACCTTATCCGGTTGGCTACGAAGCCATCAAAAAATGGATCGTGAACGTGCACGTCAAAGACACGATTAAAAGCTCGTTGCTGGCCTGCGTGCCGATTGGCGAGGGCAAGGTTGATTGGAAAGGACAAATCGCGGCGCTGGTGCGGGATTGTCTCGTCGAGCACGTGACGATTGAAACCCACTGCCTGCCGTTGATCGAAAATTCACAAAAGAATTTGCAGTGGCTGCGGCTGCGGTTGAGGAAACTGGACGCCCTGGATGAGTTATAGTGTTACCTGAAAAACTATCATGACCGCGAAGATTTTGAAAGGCAGAATAATGGTTTGGCAGAATGATTAAAAAATTATTCTGCCAAATAATCATTCTGCCTTGTTACGGCAAATCAATCTCAAAATCCGAGTGTAGTTTATTGACATGCAGCAATTGCATGCTGAAGTCCGTGCGGATGATCCCCTTGACTTCAAACAGGGCTTCGAAATGCCCCAAAGCGACGAGATCGCTAAATTCTCTTAGATGCTCGGGATTCGTAAAATACCTGACGGTCGAGATATTGCCAAAATCGTGCTCGGATATGAAGAAAAGAAAGACGTTGCCGCTGTAGCCGAAAACTTTGACCACCATCACATAATCGTTTCGCGCTTTGGTTTCCGGGTTCGTTACCCAGGAGTAGGTATACACCTTGTTGGAATCCTGCAGAAAATACGTCAACAGGCTGCCGCCTTTTTGCGGCGAATATTTGAAATTGAGATTGCGCGTGACGGTTTTCATAATTTGAAGCGCTTTGTATGGCCCCAGGTAAATGATATTGTGCTTTTGCAAATCTTCCAGTTGCACTTCGGAGGCCAGCTTCAGCTCGACCGCTTTGTTGTGGCGCACGAACGAGGGAAGCAGGTAAGACAAGCACCAGGGAATGTGCTCTTCGAGATAAGTGTGATAGGTCTTGGCGATTTTTTTTTGCAAGGCCGGGCGCCTGGCAATAAAAGCTTCCAGATCATCGTCCGAGTTGATTTCGATGTCGCGGATGTAGTTTTGCCTGCCGGAATCGATCGGCATGGCAAAGAAATAATAATCGCCGAGCACGATCAGTGTTTTCAAATTATTGGAAAACAAAGCGCCCCAAATCGGATCGTTTTTGGAGATAAAACTGAAGGAATGACCTCGGGATAGTTGATTTCGCCACAGGTAAATGACAAAAATGATGCCGGCCAAAACGAGCAGGCCGTAAATCAGAGCGGGCCATTTTCGCGAGAGGCCGGGGCGGATCTTTTTTAAATCTTTGGCCTGTATGAATTCGACATTGTAATGGCCTTTGGGGATCGTGAGCTTTATTTCATCGTCCCTGCCTTTGGTGAGATAATAATGATCCAGTTTTTTCCTGAGATTGCTGATGTAGGCGCGCACGCTCGAATCGACGGCGGGATCGAAAGCCGTGTCTTTGCTGAAAAATTCAACGGCAACGGTCGATTCTTTGAGCATCTCCCCGTTTATCGAAGCACGAACCAAATAGCGCAACAATTCCTGGTACTTCTGCGCCTGCCGGAAATCCTCGCTTTCTAAAATCTCGTCAAGTATCCTCTGCTTCGCGCTCTCGGCTATTTCATTATGATTCATCACCTAAACCCGGTTTGGATTCCAACAAGTAACGCTCCAGTTTTTGCTCATCAGTTCCCTCATGGTTTCACCTTCGTTGCTCTGATAAAAGCGTCCGACAACAGGGTAAATTAACGGGTAAATGTCAAAAATGCAATAACTTTTTTGGCAATATTAATTATGCAGTTAGGCCTGTTGGCCCACGTTGATTGCCGTTATTTACGGGCAATTGCTGGTTTTTCCCGTTTACTTTGGCTTTATTTCACACGTTTGATATTCAACTGATATTCGACGCGCTGATTCACACCTCGGCAAGCGCTGCATATCGTTTTTTGTGCAGGATTTTCATCGACCCTTTCTAAGCGATTTCTTCCTAAACTTCGGCAGTTAAGAGCGCAATTAAGGATTCCGATTTGGCTCGAATTATTTCTTAAGGAAAGCTAAGATCTAGGAATTTCTCATCAGCAATCGGCCGTATTACCGAAGTCAGACTCCCTAACTCAATTAAGAAAATTTTTGTGGACGCTGTTCTTTGACGACGTTCTGCCCTTTCTGTTCCCCCTAAATTTTGGTAGTGTCAAAAGTTTTATGGAAAAAAGGGAGCGCGGACTTTCTTGCCCGCAATTTGCGTGTGGATTAGAAAGTCCACACTCCCCTCAAAAGTTTTATGGAAAAGAGGGGGCGCGGACTTTCTTGCCCGCGATTCGCGTATGGACTAGAAAGTCCACACTTCCCTCAAAACTTTTTCAAGGAGGGTTTTATGAAGATGCACCTTTTCAAGACAGCTCTTTTTGTTGGCCTTATTCTTGGCGCTTGCGGATTTTATCCCGTCGTGGTGGCGGCTCCTCCCGGCGACATTGCAGGCGTTATAAAAGATGGGCAGACCGGCGATCCCCTCCCGGGGGCGAATGTCTATATCGTGGGCACGGCGATAGGCGCTGCCACGGATCTGAACGGACGTTACACGCTTAAAGCCGTACCTGCGGGCACTTACACGCTGCGCGTCACCTATATCGGATACGAAACCAAAGAGGTCTCTCTCACCGTCGGCGCTGACGGCCAAGTAAATATGGATGTCTCGCTGGTGAGCACAATTTTGGAAAGCGATGTAGTGGTGGTGTCCGCCCAGCGCGAAGGACAGGTAGCGGCCATCAATCAGCAGTTGACGGCGGATGCATTGGTCAATATTGTTTCTTCGGAAAAAATATTAGAAGTGCCGGATGCCAATGCCGCCGAATCTATCGCACGGCTGCCCGGAGTCTCAATTCAGCGTGATGGCGGCGAGGGCTCGCAAGTCGTTGTTCGCGGCTTGTCGCCCAAATACAGCAAAGTCACGATTGACGGCATTGAGATGGCGGCGACGTCGGAACTGAGTGGCGCAAGTGATCGACTGGGTTCGGGAAGGACCGACACAGAAACAAGATCTACCAACCTCAGTGCTATTTCTCAAGAAAACCTCAAAGGCATTGCGTTGTTTAAGGCGCCCACCGCTGATATGGATGGCGATGCCATTGGCGGTACCGTCAATTTACAAACTGCCAGAGCGGAGGCAACACCGGAAAGGATAGCAAGAGGCTACGGCTCCTACAACAGTCTGGAGAATGATTATGAACAGTACGATGTATTCGGCAAAATTAGCCAGCGTCTCTTGGGTGGCGGACTTGGACTGCAGCTTTCTGTGAATACGGAGCGGCGAAACCGAAGCTCGGATCTGTTCAACGGGAGCTACGAACCTGATTTTGGACGCGTGGATTCTACGACTGGCATATACCCGGTGAGGGTAACGAGCGCCGACATAGAAGACAGACTTGAGACCAGAAAACGGACAGGCGGTAGTTTGATTCTCGACTATAATGTCGGGGATGGCAATATCATGCTGACGAATTTCTACAGCAAAACGACACGAAGGATTCGCTCACGTCTACAGCAGGTTTCCACCTCAGGGGGCGGTCTTTTAAGAATTCAAGTTACTGACCGTGATTTAGAGCAAATGTTAAATACACTGCGGGGCGAACATCGTCTCTTCGGCCTGGATCTCAACTGGCTGGCAGCCCACTCTTATGCAAATTCGGAGATACCGTTTGAGCATCGCCTGAACTTCACCGGTACGGTAACTGTGCCCTCACCTCTTGAGGTGAATCAAAATACAAGTGCTATCGATTGGTTTAATCAAGTCGAGGGCGCCCTCAGCCTCCCTCTAAATTTGGCGAATCCAGTTACCGACAAAGCGGATGAACGAAATTTTATCGGCCGTCTGGACCTCAGTCGCGACTTTACTTTGGATCAGAACCTGGCCGGTATGATTAAATTAGGCGGCAAAATCAAACATCTGGATAGGACGCGCAGAAGGGTAAGGGGGCAGCTCTGGGCTTATCTCACTCTGCCATGGTCAGCAATGTCGTCAAACGACTTTCTTGATAATTCCTACACGCCGCATAATTTCCTTGATGGCGACGCCGATTTGGGTACGGTGCTGGATGTCGAGGCCAACCGGACATTTTATAACACCTACCGGCAAAGTACGGAATATGTGGTCAATGAGGCCTGGTCCGGAAATAACGACTATGACATCGATGAAAACCTCTATGCTGGTTATGTGATGGCCAAACTCAATTACAAGCAGTTGATAACGTTTGTGCCGGGCATTCGTTATGAAGCGGTGGATAATGATTACCTGGCACATGTTTTCATTGCCGAGTACGATACCCCTGGACCTCTGGTTCGTAAAGGACAAGATTTCCATGTTTTTGACACAACCAGCACTATCGCTTATCATGACTGGATGCCGATGGTGCATTTAAAAGTCAAACCGCAGGATTGGTTTGACCTGCGGCTGTCGCTGACCCGCACCATTGCCCGGCCCGATTTTAATGATGTGATGCCGTTTCAGACTTTGACCACCAACCCGAATAGCTCCATTCGGATTGGCAATTCTGATATCGACCCGGTACGTGCCTGGAATTATGATGTGTACGCTTCCTTTTATAACTCATTTTGGGGGCTGTTTACGGTTGGTTATTTTTATAAAGACCTGCAAGGGATACATACTGAATACAGAACATTTCTGGAAAGAGCAAGAGCGGATTCGCTCGAACAATTACTGGATTTGGATTTTGACAGGCTGGATTCTCAATATGGTTTCAGTGGCTTGTTTTACAACCAGACACTTACTGTGCCGCGAAATCTGGACGCGCCCGGAGAAGTCGAAGGTGTCGAATTTGACGTTCAAACCAATTTCAGACATTGGCCGGTTCCCGGGCTGCTCAAAGGTTTCGTGCTGGGATTCAACTACTCCATCATAAGGTCAAAGACCGCCGTGCGCGACTTCGAAACCAGGACGATTGCTCTCCCGGTGCCGCCATTTTTCAGGACAGAACGTTTCCCGGTTACCCGTGAAATCCCGGTACCGGGTCAGGCCGACCGTTTGGCAAACCTCACTATTGGTTACGATACTGGCGGGTTTTCAGCAAGAGTGTCGATGTTCCATCAATCCGGAAGCTTGAACACGCCCGGGGTGCTCGAAGAACAAGATAGCTACGACGATGCTTTTACACGCTGGGACTTATCAATCAGGCAACGTATTACCAGCCGCTTGGACGCCTATTTCAACGTTGTCAACCTGACGGAAACACGCGATAGAACGTTTAGATTCAGGCCAGACAGGCCCACCCAACTGGCAGGTTTTGGCAGGACAGCGGATCTCGGAATTCAGTTTAGATTATAGCGACGGAGATTATTGAATGGCTGCGAGATTCAATGGGTTTCTATTCCTTGGAGAGGAGGTGATAGGATATTCAACATTTTTTCGTTTTTTGTGAGTTTAATTCTGTGCAACAATTAACTTTAACTCGGAGGAAAACCCATGAGAAAAATCTTTGCTACAAGCTTTATAGTGCTTGTGTTGTTATGCCAATTCGCTGCCGCTCAGCAGCAGATTAACGTTGCGCCTGGGCTGAACACCCTGGTCAACGCAGTGAATGCTGCCAATGCCGGCGATGTTTTTATTCTGCGAAGGGATGCCGGATATCCACAGCAGGGCCGTATTGATGTTAATGTGCCCATAACCATAAAAGCCGAAGAGGGCACTGGCGCTCTGCCTGTCATTGTGATAGTAGCGAATCCCGATGGTAGCTTTTCGGGTGATAATTTCAGACTCTTTGCCAACCTTACCCTGCAGAATCTTGCTTTTAACGGCCTTCAATCGGAGGGGAACCGGACAGATCGTATCGGTTCAGTGTTTGATATGGGCGCAGACAATTTGCGGGCTGTGCTTGACGGTTGTACTTTTGTTGGTTACGGTGGCCGAACCCTGGAGCCCGGGAGAGATGGCGCCACCCTGATTGTTAGAAACTGCATTGAAACCGGAAACGGTCGCTCCAACAGAGTTGACAACGGTCGCTTTATCGATTTCCGGGAGGCTAGGGCGGATACGCTCATATTGCAAAATAACACCCTTTTGAACTGCGCCGACAGATGGATTCGTCATATGTTAGGGGATGCCAGCCTCGATTATGCATTCATCGATCACAATACTTTCATGAACGGTACTGGATATCGTCCCAGTTTTCAGTTCCGCAATGTGAGAGAATTGTATTTTATCAACAACATCGTCGTCAATCCATCAATACTTGGCACCACACCGGCAGGGGTTAGAAAGGGCGAACTTGAGTATAGAGATACTGAAGATGTGTGTACCTTTACTATTGCGGGGACCGATAGTGTCAATACCTCTATTGTCATGCGGAACAATAATGTGTGGAGAGACTCCAGAATCGACGACATTCTCGGTGATTTTGATTTGGCTAACGGGGATTCAGTGGCAATAGCACCGCTCTTCAATCCAGCCTTTGAATCAAGAATTGATGTTGCAACGGCTATTTTTACTGAGGTGTTGACCTTTAGCCACAGCCCTACGATCGACAGCCTTTTGCCGGAACTGGAATTCTATGTGAGCGGTGCCGGTGGGTATTCACACAGTGCATTTATCTTTCGTACCGACGAGTACGCTCTCGGTCTTGACATGAGTTACGGCACTTCTGCTCGATCATACACAGAAGCTGCTGGTGGTTTTCCACTGGGTGATTTAAACTGGTACCCCGACAAGAAACAGGAATGGAGAGCCGCCGGCATGCCGACCAGCGTTGCAGAATCGAATCCAGGAACGCCAAATACTTTTGAATTGGCGCAAAACTATCCGAATCCATTCAACCCCGAAACCAAAATCACCTACAAGCTCGCCAAGACGGTGAAAGTTTCATTGGATATCTACAACGCGCTGGGACAAAAAGTGCGAACGCTCGTGCAAGCGAGCCAGCCCGCCGGAAGCTACGATGTGACGTGGAATGGGCGCAATGACCTCGGGGCTGCGGTTCCAACCGGCGTTTATTTCTACCGCTTGCAAGCCGGCTCGCAAACGACGATGAAGAAAATGGTATTGCTGAAATAAGGTCGAGGTCGAAAGTCCGAAGTCCGAGGTCAATTCGCCTAATTGGAATAAGTGAGAGTGTTTTGGCCTTATTGCCTCATTTATTTGTTTTTTCGAATAAGGATGAGTTTTCTCAAAAGGCGGGAATGAATTAACCAATTAACTTTTTGGGTTGTTTGTTCTCGCCTTTTATTTCTGAGTCATTCGTAAAAAGTCGTAACCCAGACCGCCGGTCTGGAAAATTACGCACGATCCAGTCGGGCCGACTGGGTTACGGTCACTTTTTACGAGTGATTCATTTCTACAAATGGATTAATGACGGTATGAGCGAACGCGACATTTTTCGGAAAAGCAATGAAACCGCCTGGGAATCGGTTGGAGAAGGTCTAAAACGGCAAATACTCTGCTATGACCACCAACTCATGATGACCCGAGTGGTTTTTGAAAAGGGGGCAATCGGGTCACCCCACCATCATCCGCATCGTCAGGTGACTTACGTTGAGGAAGGCTCGTTCGAGGTGGAGATTGACGGCGAGAGGGAAATCCTCAAATCCGGGGATAGCTTTTTTGTCCCGCCGGATAAAGTGCATGGTGTCGTTGCTTTGGAAAAAGGCGCGCTGATTGATGTATTCGCGCCGTATCGCCAGGAGTTTGTTACTGACAAATCATGAGATTAAATCTACAGCATTTTTCAGTTGGATGGATATGTCATTCCGAGGAGCGTAGCGGCGAGGAATCTTTCCAAGCTCAGATTCCTCGCTTCGCTCGGAATGACATCCTTTTCGCGCAATTGAAAAATGCTTTTTTAAAGATTGGATTTCCATTGTGCCTTCTGCTGCTTCTGACTGGCGCAGCGTTCGCTCAGATATCCAAAGGCGACATCGATAAGACGATCGATGCGAAGGCGCTGAAACATCCATATTTGCTCTTTTCTGAAGGCGAAAAGCCAACGATCCGGCAACGCATTGAGACGGACGGTGAATCGCGCGATATTATGAAACGCCTGCTGGCAGAGGGAAACCGCCTGCTGCACCAACCGGTGAATTTTTCGATTCCCATCCAGGGCAAGAATACGCGCGCGGATTGGACCGAGTTCGATCGTGACGGCAAATATGAACGTTACTATAATTTTAATCTCGAAAGCGCGTTAACGCTGGCTTTCCTTTTTCAAATGACGGGTGAGCAGAAATTTGCCGATAAAGCTTTCCAATTCGCCGACGCGTTTTGCGATCTGCCCACTTGGACACAACGCGCGCATGAATTTCCCATCATTTACAGCCGCGTTATGCCATGGAATGTGCCGGACGATCAAGTCTGCTTCAACTTTGACCACTTCAATGGCGATAGCGGGCGTGAAATGGCTTATGTTTATGATTGGCTCCATCCGGCATTGAACCAGAAACAGCGGGACCGCATCCGCGGCGCGCTCATCGAAAAGGTGATCACGCCTGTGCGCGGAGATTATGAATTTCACTGGTGGGCGACAGCTTATCGCTGCAATTGGTGCGGCGTCTGTAATACCGGCGTCGGAATGGCGGGCCTGGCATTGCTCACCGAAAATCCGCAGCTCACCGACATCGTGGCCGAATCCTACAATCGCATCAATAGCATGTTGAACGAGCTTGGCATCGACGGCGGTTGGCAGGAGGGCGGCGGTTATTGGTCGTACGCATTGCGAACCTCTTCGCAGTTTGGCAAGGCTTTGCAGCGGCTGACCAAGAGCAAGTACGATCTGTTTCAGAACCAGCGCTTGCAGGCCAATCCGGCGACGTTTCCTTTATACCTGTTCGTTCCGCCCGGCAGCTCCATTGATTTTGCCGACTCGCGGGGTTTTCGCATCGGCCCCACTTTTCTGCTTAACCTCTTGGCCGCGGAAACCGGAGATGCGAGGACGATCTGGTATCGCAACAATGTGCTGGAAGAGGGAAGCGAGTATCTCGATATCATCTGGCCGCGCCCATCGGGAAATGCCGTCGAGCCGGAAAAGAAATCGCTGCATTTTCGCACCATCGATTTTTGGGTGATGCGCAGCGACTTTAAAGATCCGTCAAAAGTGCTCGTCGCCGGCAAAGCCGGAAAAAATGACGACCCGCACCACGGGCATCTCGACATTGGCCAGTTTGTGATTTTTTGGAAAGGGCAGGCCTTTATCAGTGAAACCGGCCGCGCCTTTTATGATGAAAAATATTTTGACGAGGCGCGTTGGGATTATCCGCACGCCTCCAGCGCCGGCCACAATGTGATTTTTGTGAACGGCGAAAAGCAGATTTCCGGCAAGCTTTACAAGCAGCCATACAATTATGATGTCGGCGGCAAAGTGCTGGAGTTTCGCACCAACCCGCAACGGGACTATGTATTGATGGATCCCAGCAAGGCGTATCCTCAAAAAGAGTTGAAGAACTGGCGGCGGCACGTCATTTTGGAAAAGCCGGAAATGACCATCGTGTTGGATGAAGTGACGTGCGCGAAAGGCGCGGAGATCGAGGCAAGATTTCATTCCGAGTGCGATATCGAATCCAACGAGCGATTTGTTTTGCTGAAAGGCGGCAATGACAATCGCAATTTCCGGCGCCGCAGCGAAGCCTCGTCCGCAGAAACCCAAGCCGGCGCCGAACCAGGCACGATGGCGTTGATCCCGATTGTTGACAACGCCTTCACTATTCGCGAAGACCGCCATGCTTATCTGCCGGTAAACGCTTCCGCTGAGCTCACCTGGATTCCATATTTTGGCGTGGTTTCCAAAGCTTCCCGCGAACAAAACCTCTTCGCCACGATCATTCTGCCGGTGCAGGACAAGCAGGAGGCGGAACAAATCGCTGCATCGGCGGCTTTGACGCGGGACCGTCAAAACAATGTCAATATCTCGTTTTCCAAAAACGGCCAGACTTTCAGCTTCCAGTTCGATACCGGTCAGGATGGACTGCGTTTAAAAAATTAGCCTGCATGCAAACAAATCACGCCACACGGAAATGCGAACTTCGGTCAATTTTGAAGCCATAGCCACATTGGCGATCTCGCTGCTTTTATCAATCGTAAAAAGGGCAAAACGATTTGGAGCAAAACTATTAAAAGCTTTTTGGGAGATCAATTGTTTTGCCCAAAATGGTTTTGTCTTGGCCCTTACTCTCATTCTTTTCTTTTCAAGCTTTTCCGCCCCTGCTCAAGACCGCGCCGCTTGGATGGGCGAAGCGCGCTGGGGTGTGATGAACCACTATCTCGCGGATTGGCGCGCCCGCGTCGATCAAATCGATATGAGCGTGGAAACGTGGAACCAGCTCATTGGCCGTTTCGATGTCGAAGGATTGGCCGAGCAAATAAAAACCGTGGGCGCGGGTTATTACATCATCACCGTCTGCCAGAACTCCGGTTACTACCTTTCTCCGAACGCCGCGTATGATCGCATTGTCGGCATTCAACCGGGCAAATGCTCGCGCCGCGATTTGGTGGCGGATTTGTACGAAGCGCTGTACCGGCGCGGTATCAAATTGATGGTGTACCCGCAGTCGGGCGCGCCCAATGGCGATAAGATCGCCAAAGAGGCGCTGCAATGGCAGAACGGCCCATTTCCCAACAAAGAATTTCAGATCAAATGGGAACAGATCATCCGTGAGTGGTCCGAGCGTTGGGGCGAGAAAATCGCGGGCTGGTGGTTCGATGGCTGTTATTGGCCGAATATCATGTATCAATCCTGTGAAGCGCCGAATTTCGAAAGCTTCGCCGCCGCAGCGCGAGCCGGCAATCCCGCGCGCGCCGTCGCCTTCAACCGCGGTGTCGTGCCGCGCCTCATCTCAATTACGCCGCACGAAGATTACACCGCCGGTGAAATCAACGACATGGAACGCTTGGAAATCCGCCGCGCTTTTGAGGGAGAGGTTGACGGCGCGAAGATTCACGTTTTGAGTTTTCTCGGCGAACGTTGGGGCATGGGCGCGCCGAGATATTCTGAAGAACAAGTGCTCAAATACACGCACAGCGTGACGAAAGAAGGCGGCGTCATCACCTGGGATGTGCCGATTCAGGCGAACGGCTTGATTGCGCAGCCGTTTATCGAACAACTAATGGCAGTGGGCAAAGCGCTCAATAAAGAATAGGCAAAACGATTTCTGGCAAAACTATTAAAAGCTTCTTTTGTTGCAAATTCTACACTCGCTTCAAATTGGAATGTGAGTCATTGCGAGGCGCTTTTTGCCGAAGCAATCTCATAATTCTCAAAAGATTGCTTCGCTGAGAAACGCTCGCAATGACATTTACAAGATAACCCCTAACGAGTATACAACACAGCACAGCGCGATGGCGATTGGAAAAACGCTCTCAACCGTTTTGACGTTTCTTTCAGCAATTGGGTTGTTCTTTGAAAATTCCTTTTCACAAGAATCGCGTCATTCTTCCCTGCTGCAAATCAACTATCGCAACTTGATCTCACGCGCAGATCTAAAATATTCGCAAACCGTCGACCGCAGCGAAGCCGGCCTTCCTATCGGCAACGGCCGCATGGGCAGCCTCATCTGGACATCGCCCACCGCGCTGAAGCTGCAAATCAACCGCGCCGACGTGTTCGCCAACAATCGCGCGACGCATAGCTTCAACCGGCGCGATTTGGATTATGCACACGGTTGCGGCTTCTTCGACATCGACTTTGTGGATTTCGGTCCGGACGTCTTTCCGAAGGAAAGCACCAAGCAGCATCTTTCCGTTTATGACGGCTTGTTGACTGTGAACGGACAGGGAATCACCGCGCAGATTCTGGCATGGCACGAACAAGATGTAATGGCGTTTCACATAAATGACCAACGCTCTCAACCAACTCCGATCAATGCAAAACTGCGCATGCTGCGGCCGCCCGAAGTTTACACGAAGAATCACAGCGCCGTTTCCACGCTGCATACGCGCGCGGGCAACATTGTTTTAAAGCAGGAATTTAAAGAAGCCGATTACTATTGCAGTTCTGCCGTCGTGGTGGGCGTCGTTGGCAGAGAAGCAATACCGCGCTTGTCCGATGCGACAGGTGGAAAGCTCCCTATTGTCTCTTCTCAGAAATGGCGCACGCCAGGCTTGGGACAGCCGACGGAAACCGAGATTCGCTTGGCGATCAAACCAAGCAAAGGCGCTTTCACAATCTTGGTTACGAGCGCCGCGAGTTTCGATCCAAAAGAAGATGTGATTGCGACGGCCCTCAAGCAATTTGAATCGGCAAAGGCCAAAGGCTTTGAAACTTTATTATCCGAAAACAAAAAATGGTGGCATGGATACTGGTCGCGCGCATTCGTGCACTTGCACAGCGCCGACGGCATCGCCAATGAGATCGAAAAGCATAACACTTACTTTTTGTATCTCCTGGCCTCCAGCTCGCGCGGCACATACGCGCTGGATTTCAGCGGCATGGTTTTCAGCACGCTCGGCGACGCCAGCGCGTGGGGACATCAATACTGGTGGTACAATACCGGCTTGTATTATCGCGGCTTTTTCGCGGCGAATCGTTTGGAGTTGATGGAGCCGTTGTTCGATACCTATAACAACATGTATTCCGCATGCAGCACCGCGGCGCGACAAGTTTGGGGCAGCAAGGGAATTTATATTCCCGAAACCGTTTGGTTCGACGGTCCGGAAACTTTGCCGGAAGACATTGCCGCGGAAATGCGCGAGCTGTATTTGGTGCGCAAACCGTGGGAGATGCGCTCGCAGCGCTTCCGCGAGTATGCCGAAACACAAAATCCGCTGACTTCCATTTGGAATTGGAAAGGCGTTGGAAAATGGGTCGAGGGCAAATGGACTTTCAGCGACAAAGGCAACGGCCCGTTCGGCCATGTGCTGCACATGTTCGAGAGCGCGCCGCAGATCGCCTACTTGTATTGGAAACGTTACGAATACACGCTGGACAAAGCATGGCTGCGTGATCGCGCCTATCCCATGCTCAAAGGCGTGGCGGAGTTTTATCGCAATTTTCCGAATCTCAAAAAAGAAGCGGATGGCAAATATCACATTCATCTGATCAACCACAGCGAAGGCATTCGCGGCGCGCGCGACGCCATGGGATCGATGGCGGCCATGCGCGGAATTTTTCCGGTGCTCATCAAAGCTGCGGAGATTTTGAATGTGGATGCTGATATGCGCCCGGTGTGGCAAGAGTTTTGGGATAATCTCGCGCCGCTGCCGATCAGCGATCATCCGGATGCGCCCGTACGAAATGCTCCCGACGAACCGAAATTCTGGATCAGCGGATTGCATCCGGTGTTGCACGGACGTGTTCGCCAAGATCACACGCCGGCAATGTATTTCGATCTCAGCACGCTCGAAACCAGAGAAGAGAATCCGGGGCTGTTTCAAATCAGCTTCGATACTTATAACCGCTCTTATCCCAACGGCATGAATGACAGCACGCGCATTTCCGTGCTTTCCGGCTCCGCGGTGCTGGCGGCCAAGATGGGCCGCGCTGAAGATGTGCGGCACGCGATTATCAATCAGATTCAATGCAAATGGCCCGAAGGCGACTTTGTCGATTTCGACGGCACCGGCCGCGCCGGCGTGTTGGCAAATCGCATGACCCTGCGCGAAGGCGTGAACGGCATCGACGCGCAACGGCTTGGCAATGCCGCTTATGCGCTGCATGAAGCGCTGTGCCAAAGCGTTCCGCCCGGCCCCGGCAAAGAAGCCGTCATTCGTGTTTTTCCCGCTTGGCCAAAAGATCGGGACGCCGCCTTCACGCTCTTGGCGCGTGGAGGCTTTCTCGTCACGTCGTCGCTGCAAAAGGGCGAAATTGAGTTTGTGGAAATTCTCTCACAGCTTGGCGGCGAGTGCCGGCTGCGAAATCCCTGGCCGGATCGCGAAGTGTCATTATATCGCAACGGCAAGAATGAGCAGAATATCAAAGGCTCGCTGCTGCAATTCAAAACCAGCAAGGGCGAGAACATTGTTTTGGTATCGCAAGGCAACTCGCCGGCGCAATTCAAACGCGCGATTTTGCAAAAATGACGGCAACGATGGAAGCCTGTGCGATAAGCAGGTGCGATTCGCAGATTTTTTCGATAACAGAGGAGTAATTGTGAAAACCTTGGGTCACAAAGAAAATCCGCAACGGATAGAAACAACACAACGGATAAAACCGGTTTCATCAGTTGTCCCGCCCGCAGCGGGATTTCTATCCGTTGTGAAACTTTTGTCTCTCTGTTTTGCAACCTCCGCATTGGCGCAAAACTCCTACGGCGTTCCCAACACCGCGTTCAAGCTTACATCCAAAGACCGTAAGCTGGCGAACATACAATTGCAAAACGCCTTTCCGAATTTGCGCTTCAACGGCGCTCTATTTTTGACGCATGCAGGTGGCGGCGGCAACCGGATTTTCGTTGCCACCAAAGGCGGCGTGGTTCACGTTTTTCCCAACGATCCTCAGATAACGCGTGCGGATAAGTTTTTGGACATCTCGGCGCGGCTCAGCGGCGTCGGCGAAACCGGCTTGCTGTCAATGGCCTTTCATCCGAAGTTTGCCGAGAACAAAAAATTCTACATTTCATACTGCGACCGAAATCTCGTTTCCATCGTGTCGGAAATGCTGGTTGCCGCCAATCCCAATCAAGCCGATCCTTCTTCCGAAAGAATTTTGCTGCGCTTGCAGCAGCCGCAGCGCAATCACAACGGCGGCCACATCGCCTTCGGTCCGGATGGCTATTTGTACATCGCATTCGGCGATGGCTTCTCCGAGTCCGCCAGTGACAGCACCTTCCACGGCGATCCCATGCAAAACGGACAAAATCTGCAAAACTGGTTTTCGGACGTGCTCCGCATCGACGTGAACCAAAAACAAGATAGTTTGGAATATGCGATCCCGCCGGACAATCCGTTTGTGGGAAACGACAAGAATTGGACCGAAGCGACTTTCGCTTACGGCTTCCGCAATCCGTGGCGTTTCAGTTTTGACCGCTTGACCGGAGCGTTGTGGCTCGCAGACGTCGGCGATAAAAATGTTGAAGAAATCGATATTATCGAAAGCGGCAAAAACTACGGCTGGAGCATCAAAGAAGGAACGTATTGTTTTGAGGAGATGCCTTGTGACACTTCTCTTTGGCCATTCCTGACGGATCCCATCTTTGAATATCATCGCGATGCCGGCGAGAGCATCACCGGCGGCTATGTCTATCGCGGCGAAAAACATCAAAGCCTCAAAGGCCTTTACATTTACGGTGATTTTGATTTTCGCAAGGTTTGGGCGTTCGAATACAACAATGGCGTCGCACGCAATGTTTTAACCCTCACTTGCCCGCAGAATGTTTCATCATTTGGCGAAGACGAAGCCGGTGAAGTTTACGCTGTTGGGTTCCAAGGTTCGATCTACCGCTTTGTAGATAACACGACCTCGGTGCAACAACCATCGAGCATTCCCGCTGAATTTCGGCTTTATGCCGCTTACCCGAATCCTTTTAATCCTTCGTGCCATATCGCCTTCGATGTGCCACGACCGGCGCAAGTCAAGATCAGCGTGCTCAATATTCTCGGGCATCGCATAGCCGAGCTTGCAAATGTGCGTTATGAGCCAGGGCAGCATGTCGTTACTTGGAACGGTCAGGACGAAATTGGAAGAAGCGTGGCCAGCGGCGTTTACGTGTATGTCATGGAAGCGGGAGATTTCAAAAAGAGCGGGAAGGTGTTGCTGATGAAATAACGACGGGAAAGAATAATTTGGAACAAAATCTTTAAAAAATTTCGCCAACGGATAGATGAATCCAACTGTAGAAAGTTTTTTCCGTTGGGTTCATCTATCCGTTGGGAAAATTAAAAATTCAAATGATTTTCCGAGTTTTGCCGTGCAATGACTTAAAAGTCCAGCTTATGATGCGAACCCCTCGACTCCTCATCCTTTTTGCGTTTCCGATATTCGCGTTGGCGCTGTTTTCCCTGTCACGAAACCGCGCCGACGGCGTGCAGCTTTCGCAGCGCAATTTTGCCTTTGCGCAAAAGCAGCTTACTCTAGCGCTCGAACGCCTAGGTGATTCCCAAAACAATCCCCGCTCGACAAACAACGATGGCACGCTGCAGCTCGTGCCTTCCAAAGACTGGACCAGCGGATTTTTTCCCGGCTGTTTGTGGCTCATCTACGAATACACCGGCGAAGAGAAATGGAAAATCGCCGCGCAGAAGTTCACACGCAATCTCGAACAGGAAAAGCTGAACGGCACCACCCACGACATGGGCTTCAAAATGTTTTGCAGTTTCGGCAACGGTTACCGTTTGACCGGCGATCGTGAGTATAGAGAGATTTTGCTGGAAAGCGCCAAAATGCTGATCACGCGTTTCAATCCGAAAGTGGGTTGCATCCGTTCGTGGGATCATCATCAGCATCTTTGGCAGTATCCGGTGATCATCGACAATATGATGAATCTCGAACTGCTCTTCTGGGCGGCCAAAGAGAGCGGCGATTTGACATTTTACAACGTTGCGCGCCAACACGCCGAGACGACGATGAAGAATCAATTCAGGCCGGATTACAGCACGTGGCACGTCTTGAATTATGACACCGCTACCGGCCAGGTTTTAGATCGCCACACGCATCAAGGCTATGCGCACGAATCGACCTGGGCCCGAGGGCAGGCGTGGGCGCTTTACGGTTTCATCATGGTTTATCGGGAAACCCGCGAGCAGCGTTTTCTGAATCAAGCCGTTCATATCGCGAATTTTATTTTGAATCACAAAAATTTTCCCGAAGACATGGTGCCATATTGGGACTTTGACGTGCCGAACATCTACAACGAACTGCGCGATGCGTCCGCGGCTGCCATCTTATGCTCGGCGCTCTACGAGCTGAGCACGCATTTGGACCGCGAAGGCGTGAATTATAAATCTGCTGCCGACAAGATTCTTGCCAACCTGTCCTCTGAAAAGTACCTGGCCAAACCCGGCAAGAATGCCAATTTTCTTTTGATGCACGCCGTCGGCAACAAACCCGCCAATACCGAAATCGACATGCCGATCATCTACGCGGATTATTATTTTCTCGAGGCGAATTTGCGCAAGCTGAAGATCGAAAAAATGGCGGATGGCATGAAATGAGTGGTTATGTCCCGAAGGGACAATATGAAAATAGCCCAGAGATTTTATCTCTGGGAAACAAGATTAATCTGCAATCTGAAGTCCCGTAAGGGCCGATTGAGAAAGACAATTGTGATTATTTGTGACACGTCGTTTTCATCCGTCCCTGTGGGACTCGCGAGGTATTCATGGATCATGCTTCCCACCAATAAATTGGGTGGGCTATTGTCGTCTGTCCCTTCGGGACAAGAATCTTCGTTTCATTGAACTCAACGCTATCATGTTAGTGAAAACAGAAATTTATCATCTCACTTGGTTCGTGGTTTTTATAACAACATCTTGGATATGCGCAACACCATTGTGGTCTGATGATTTCACCATCACCAGCCCGGATGGAAATGTGCAGATTAAGGTGTTGCTGCTTGATCAAGCCAGATTGGGATGCGAGATGACGTTCAAGGGAAAAGCGGTGATAGAAAAATCTCCGCTTGGCGTTACCGTTGACAATATCGATCTCGGTCGGGGCGTTAAAATTGGCAAGGCTGATCGCTACGAGATAAACGAAACCTATGCCTGGCGCGGTGTGCATTCGACGGCGGTGAATCATTGCAACGGCGCCAAGCTATCTCTCACCCATGCACAAAACAAGATGGCTTATGTTTTGGATGTGCGCGTGTTCAATGAAAAGAAAAATATCGCCGCCGTGAAAACGGATGATTGGGCTGCGCCGCCGTTGACTTTCAAATTGCCGAACAATGCCGGTTACGCTTCCATCACCGAGTCGGCCATCATCAATTACAGCGGCATAGGCTTGCAGGCGAACGGGCAACGGAGTTTTCAAGTCCGCTTGGGTCACGAAGTGCCGGCGTCATATCCGTACATTCTCCGATATAAAGAAGATGATGCCAAACGGCTGTCAGCGCCCGCCGCCATCAGCGGCACGATCAAGACACCCTGGCGAGTCGTCCTGATCGGCGCGGATTTGAACACGCTCGTCAACTCCGATATCATTCACAATCTCGCGCCGGCGCCGGATCAAAAACTTTTTCCAGAGGGATTCGCCACGCCGTGGCTGAAACCCGGCCGCGCCGTTTGGGGCTATTTGAACAATGGCGGCAGAACTTTGGAAGCGATGAAAGAATTTTCCCGGCTGGCGGGTGAGCTTGGCTTTGAATACAACTTGGTCGAAGGCCATTGGCAAAGATGGCCGGAGAGCGAGCAGAAAGAACTTGTGGATTATTCCAATGCGCGCAACGTCAAAGTCATTTTTTGGAAACACTCACGCGCGCTGCGCGATCCTAAAACACGCCGCGAATTTTTTGAGCATCTGCACAAGCTCGGCGTTGCCGGCGCTAAAATAGATTTCTTCGATCACGAAGCCAAAGCGATTATGGATTTGTACCAAGCCTGTCTCAAAGAAGCCGCGGAATACCAACTCATCATTGATTTTCATGGCGCCAACAAGCCCGCCGGCGAAGCGCGCGCCTGGCCCAATGAAATGACGCGCGAAGGCATACGCGGTTATGAATTTCGCGGGCCGTGGGCGGCGCACAACACCACGCTGCCTTTTACGCGCATGCTGGCCGGACATGCGGATTATACGCCCATGCACTTTGGTGATCGCCGTACCGACACTTCGGAAGCGCACCAAATTGCCAGCGCCATTATCTTCACCTCTCCCCTGCTCGTGTATGCCGAACATCCACAAAATATTTTAAACCATGCGATGTTGGTGCGAGACGAAAAAGGCAATGCGGCAACGGTCTCGCTCGTGCGCAAACGCGAAACCTTTGGCCCAAGGCCCGGCGTGATCGTTGATACGACGACCGTAAAGAACAACGACTCGTTTTTTGTCGAATTGGTTGCCGGCGGTGGATTTGTGGCTTTGCTATCCAAATGAAAAAAGAAGAAAAGGCAAAACAATTATGGGCAAAACTATTTTGCCTATTCATTTTTTTCTTTTTAACCATGCCAATAACGGCAAGCGAGAACCGCGAGCCATTTTGGAGCGCGCGGGAGCATTACACTAGACGCCTGGAAAAGAATAGCGCTCGCCAGATTTATTTGCTCAATCGCGATTGGGATTATCTCGAGGAAAACATCAAGTCCGTCAGCGAGCTCGGCAAAAATAATTTCATCTGGCAGAAAATTGAGTTGCCGCATACATGGAATCGGTTCGATGCAACAGATAACATTCCCGGCTACCGGCGAGAGGCGAGTTGGTATCGCAAACTTTTGCACATCCCTCAATTCGACGAGAATGCAGTTTTCCGGCTCTACTTCGAAGGCGTGAATATCACCAGCGAAGTGTATGTGAACGGCGCCAACGCTGGCTCGCATATCGGCGGTTACATCGGGTTCACGGTTGACATCAGCAAGTGTGTCAAACAAGGTACTCCAAATGAAATTTTAGTGCAGGCCGGCAACTCGATCAACCCCAACATTATTCCGTCACAAAAATCCGACTTCACTATCTTCGGCGGAATCACGCGCGATGTTTGGCTGCAAGTGTTGCCGCCGGTGTTTGTTGATCGCATACATATCAAAACACCGGTTGTCAGCTCGGAACGCGCTGCAACCGAGGTTTCAATTCAGATCGAAAACGCCTGGCCGCAAGCGCAACCGGTCTCACTGGAACTTGTGATCGTGTCGCCGGATGGCAAAGCCGTTGCTCGAAAATCAATCGAGCAAACCACTGCAGTAGGTTTATCCAACTTTTCATTCAAAATGCCCGAGATACGCGCGCCGAAATTGTGGTCGCCGGAAACGCCGCATCTTTACACGTTAAGGATCAAAGCTCAAAGCGGGCGTTATGAAGACGAAGTCATCGAGCGTTTTGGTTATCGTTGGTTCGAATTCAAAGAGCACGGGACGTTTTATTTGAACGGCAAGCGCCTGCTCTTGCGCGGCACGCATCATCACGAAGATTACGCCGGCTACGGCATGGCGATGCCGGATAGCCTGCACCGGAGCGACATGCAGATGATCAAGGAGCTCGGCGCGAATTTCGTGCGGCTGGCGCATTATCCGCAAGATCCCGAAGTGTATCGCGCCTGCGATGAGCTTGGCTTGCTGGTTTGGGATGAGCTGCCCTGGTGTCGCGGCGGCATGGGCGGCGAAGAATGGAAAGCCAATACCATGCGCCTGCTCACCGAGCAAATCAATCAAAACTTCAACCATCCGAGCATCATCCTGTGGTCTTTGGGAAATGAAATGTACTGGCTGCCGGATTTTCCCGGCGGCGATCATCCGGATTCACTCAAGCAATTTGTGCATGAGCTGAACGAGCTTGCTCACCAACTCGATCCCGGCCGACTGACGACAATGCGAAAGTTTTATGACGGCGCCGAGATCACGGATGTTTTCTCTCCCTCGATTTGGGCGGGCTGGTATGCCGGCGTTTATAAAAACTATGGCGCTGCTTTGGCCGACGCCCGCCAGAAATACAAACGATTTTTGCACGCCGAATATGGCGGCGATAGTCACGTTGGCCGGCACACGGAAAATCCCATCACCGGCGAGGGCGTGATCGCGGACGATGGCTGGGCGGAGCAACCCAACAAGCTCAACGTCAAGCAGGTATCGAGCGAAGGCGATTGGAGTGAAAGCTACATCGTCGATCTGTTTGATTGGCATTTGATGATTTCCGAGCAACTCGACTGGTTCGCAGGCAACGCGCAATGGGCGTTCAAGGATTTTGCCACGCCGCTGCGGCCGGAGAATCCGATCCCCTATGTTAACCAAAAAGGTTTGGTGGACAGAGCGGGCAATCCCAAAGATGCTTATTATGTTTTCAAAAGCCGCTGGACAAGCGATCCCAAATTTTGTTATATTGAATCTCATACTTGGAAGGAAAGAAGTGGCCGTCCCGGACAAACTCGCCGCGTGCGAATTTATAGCAACTGCGATGAAGTCGCTTTCTATCTCAACGGTGAAAGCCTCGGACGAAAGCGGCGAAATGCGAGTGTTTTTCCCGCCGCCGGCCAATATTGGGATGTGCTCTTCAAAGAAGGACGGAACGACTTAATGGCGATCGGCTTCACTAACAGCAAAGCCGTCGCTCGCGATTCGATGGCGGTGCAATATTCCTTTGAGAAAAACGGCACGCCGGTTGCGCTGAAGCTGTCATCCCAACGGCTCGCGAATGGCAACTTGCTGATCGAAGCGAGAACAATTGATGCGCAGGGGCGGTTTTGTCTTGACTTTAATCAGCGAATTTATTTTGATTATAGCGGCGACGGCTTTCTGCTTAAAGATTACGGCACGCCGACGCGGAGCAGCGTCATTGAATTTGCCAACGGCAAGGCGGCGATTGAATTTGCGCCGGCAAAAAATGGCAAAGCCGTCATCGAAGCGCGCACGCATGACATGCAGGGCAGCTATTTGGTGATTGAGTAGTGGTTCATCTATGCAACCAATCCGAAACATTTTGCCTCGATTACCAACGGATGACGGCTGCCAACGGATTAACAAATTGCTTGGCTATTTTTTCATTTCAACAAAAAGCAAAGAATTGTTTTCTTGCAGCAAACGTGTTGACTGAAACGTTAACAATTTTTCTTATCCGTTGGCCGCTTTTATCCGTTGGAAATTTTTTTGAATACGTCAATGCAACTTAGTTCATTTCCTTTAATTTCAATCTTTCTTCTCGGATTGCTTGAAGAAGAATTCGTGCTATCGCAACCGCGAACGTTTCTGCTCGATGCTGCCGCGCTTGCAAAAGTAAAGCGCTATATAAATGAGAGCAAAGAACCATATAGCTCTGCCTATGCCGCCTCGTTAAAAGACGCGGAAAAGGCATTGACCGCCGGCCCTTTTTCCGTCGTGAATAAAACCGTTACGCCGCCCAGCGGCGACAAGCATGATTTTTACAACTACGGCCCGTACTGGTGGCCGGATTCCACCAAGCCCGACGGCCTTCCTTATATTAGAAGAGACGGCGAAGTGAACCCGGAAACGCAAAGCGACAAATTCGATGATCAGAGCATGTCGAAAATGACGAGTGCGGTCGAAACGCTGGCGCTGGCCTTTTTCTTCTCCGGTGATGAAAAATACGCGCGTCACGCCGTCGAGCTGTTGCGAGTTTGGTTTCTGAAATCTGCCACCAAAATGAATCCGCATCTCGAATATAGTCAGGCCATTCCTGGAAGAGTGACGGGCCGAGGCATTGGCATTATCGAGACCGTGAAATTCAAACACCTCATCGACGCCATCGGCTTGCTCGAAACGTCGCAGAATTTTTCTCAGGAAGACGGCAAGGGTTTGCGCGAGTGGTTTCAAGCTTACTTGCATTGGCTGCGCACCAGCCAGCACGGCAAGGACGAAGATAATTGGTACAACAATCACGGCACCTGGTATGATGTGCAAGTGGCGATCTTCGCGCTTTTTCTCGGCCAGGATTCTCTCGCCAAGCGCGTCATCGAGGCGAGCAAACATCGCCGCCTGGAAACGCAGGTTAGGCCGGATGGCAGCCAGCCCAAAGAATTGGAACGAACGAGATCGTTGAGCTACAGCCTTTACAACTTGACTGCCTTTTTTGATCTGGCAAAATTGGGGCAACACGTTGGCGTGGATTTGTGGCATTATCGAGGCAAGGATGGCGTCAATATCAAATCAGCGCTTGACTTTTTGCTTCCATTTTATCAAGATAAAAAGTGGCCGTATGAGCAAATCACACCCATCGAGACGACTTATGAGAGATTGATACCGTTGCTCAAACAAGCCGTGAAGGTTTATCAGGAGAAGCAGTACAATGACGTTTTGATGCGACTGCCGGTTAATTTGGCTGCAGAAAGAGCAACGCTGCTTTATGCGGATTAGCCAGAAATGAAATCTACGGACAAAAATATCACACACGGATCAAAAACGCACACGGAATTTTTAAACGCTTTATCCGCGTGAGTTTTTGATCCGTGTGATATCGATAAACCACTACTGCGAGAGCTTTAACATGGCTTCTATCACACTAAACATCAACAAACAAAAACGCGTCGTCGATGTCGATCCCGGTACGCCCCTGCTCTGGGTGTTGCGCGACACGCTCGGACTCAGCGGCACGAAATTCGGCTGCGGCCTGGGCCAGTGCGGCGCTTGCACAATTCACCTCGACGGCGAAGCGATGATCTCGTGCCAGCTTAATGTCGGTGATTGCCAGGGCAAATCGATTACGACGATCGAGGGCCTTGCCGCGAATCGCAGCCATCCGTTGCAAAAAGCCTGGATAGCGGAAGACGTGCCGCAGTGCGGCTATTGCCAATCCGGACAGATCATGGCCGCGGCGGCGCTGCTCATGCGTAAACCTCGCCCGACGGATGCCGACATCGACATGGCGATGAGCGGCAACCTCTGCCGCTGCGGAACTTACAACCGCATCCGCCGCGCCATCCATCGCGCCGCGAAGGAGAAATAATACAAAAAGCGCACGCAAAGTCGCAGACGCAAAGAATACGCAAAGGATTTTTTCAGCGAACCTTTGCGCCTTCGCGTCTTTGTGTGGGATTTATGCTTTTTTTGCAGGCTTGACTGCTCAGTGCATCAAAGCCTTTAATCAATTTGCCCCCAAATAGTTTTGCCTTTCAAAAGGACGAACGAAATGAATAACACTTCCACTTTATCTCGCCGCGACTTCATCAAAGTCGTTTCGGGCGCCGGTGCGGGATTGGTGCTCGGCTTTCATCTTTCCTTGCAACACAAGAATGAAGCCTTTGCCGCCGAAGCCGACTCATTTTCTCCCAACGCCTGGCTGCGCATCGATCCGGATGACAGCATCACCGTTGCCGTTTTTCGCTCGGAGATGGGGCAAGGTGTTCGCACTTCGATTCCCATGATCATTGCCGAAGAGCTCGAGGCCGATTGGTCGAAAGTGCGATACATGCAACCCGATTTTGATCCGAAATATGGCCGCATGGGCACCGGAGGCAGCGCCAGTGTTCGCACCAACATGGAGAAGCTGCGCAAAGCCGGCGCGATCGCCCGCGAAATGTTGATCACTGCCGCCGCACAAACGTGGACTGTTGACCGAACAGCGTGTCGCGCCGAGAATGGCGCGATCATTCACACGCCCACCGGCAAAAAATTGAGTTATGGCCAGCTCGTCACAACGGCGGCGCAATTGCCCGTGCCGGAAGAGGCGCCGTTGAAAGATCCCGCGAATTTCAAGATCATGGGCAAGCGCCTGCCGCGGCTCGACACGCCGGAAAAAGTCGATGGCAGCGCGAAATATGGCATCGACATGCAAGTGCCGGAGATGCTTTATGCGGTTGTGGCGCGCTGTCCGGTTTTTGGAGGAAAGGCCGCACAATTCGATGCGACAAAAGCCAAAGCTCTGCCCGGCGTCAAAGACGTAATTGCGACCGAGAGCGGCATCGCCGTCGTAGCCGATTCCACCTGGCATGCGATCAAAGGCCGCGAGGCGCTCAACATCACTTGGGACGAAGGCCCGAATGTCAATTTAAACAGCGACGCTATTCGGCAGATGCTGGTTGAGAAAGCAAAATCCGCGGGCGCGCTCGCGCAAAAGGAAGGTGACGCTGACGTGGCGTTTGCTACAGCGACGAAAAAGATCGACGCTGTTTACGATGTGCCTTTTGCCGCGCATGCTTCGATGGAACCGATGAATTGCCTGGCGCATTTTAAAGATGGCCGCTGTGAAATTTGGGCGCCAACGCAGTCGCCGCAAAATGTGCCGCGCGACGTGGCCCCGGCGCTCGGCATTGCTCCGGAAAACCTCACCGTACACATCACGCTCATGGGCGGCGCTTTCGGGCGGCGCTTGGAATCCGATTTCGTCGTCGAAACGGCCCGCATCTCGAAGGCGATGAATGCGCCGGTAAAAGTGACGTGGACGCGCGATGACGACATGCAGCACGATTGGTATCGCCCGGTGAGCCATCACGTGCTCAACGGCGCGTTGGATGAAAAAGGCCAGCTCACGGCATGGCGGCATCGCGTGGTCGCACCGTCGATTTCAGCACAAGCGAATCCCGATGGCCCCAAGGACGGTCTTGATCGTGGCGCGGTGGAATGCGCGAGGGAAATGCCGTATCACATTCCCAATCTGTATGTTGATTACGTTTGGTCGCCCGTCGCTGTTCCGCTGGGATGGTGGCGCTCGGTTTATGCTTCGCAGAATGTGTTCACGGTGGAGAGTTTTATAGATGAACTGGCAGCGCTGGCTAAAATGGATCCGTATCAATTTCGCATGCAGATGCTGGACAAATCCCCGCGCATGAAAAACGTCGTCGAACTGGCGGCGACCAAAGCGGAATGGGGCAAGCGTTTGCCCAAAGGTCACGCCCTCGGCATCGCTTGTTCACTTTCATTCCGAACTTATGTCGCCGAAGTCGCCGAAGTTTCGATTGACAAAGATGCCGGAGTGAAAGTCCATCGCGTCGTTGCGGCGGCTGATTGCGGCATGCAAGTCAATCCGGACACGATCGAAGCGCAGATCGAAGGCTCGATTGTCTACGGCCTCAGCGCGGCGATCAAAGGCGCGATCACTATCGAAAAAGGCCGCGTCGTGCAAAAAGATTTCTGGGATTATCAAATGCCGCGCATGGATGAAATGCCAAAAGTGGAAGTTCATTTGGTGCAGAACAACGAAGCTCCCGGCGGCATCGGCGAGCCTGGTCTCCCTCCCATCGCGCCGGCAGTAGCCAACGCCATTTTTGCTATCACGGGAAAACGGATTCGGCGTTTGCCGATCAGTGCGGAGGATTTTAAGGGGACGTGAGGTTACGCTTTGGGAAACGGCGCTTATACTATACCGAAAGGAGCAAACTATGGTTACTAAATCACACAACCCCGAGCAACAAATCACGGCAAGTTATGATGCAAAAAAATGCCCAACATACCACGCCGCTGTTGACGAGAAAATTTCGTGCTCTGGCCGTTGCAAAGAAGAAGAGGGACATAGTGGTAATCACAAATGTGATACTTGTCATCAGGAGTTCTAATTGTAAAAGGCACGTGCTTTAATCCCGCTAGGGATGAAATGTTTATAATTTGACATTCCCTTTGAGGCACCAAACTCCGAAGGAGTGACATGCGAGAATGCCCAAGCGGATGATTGACGTTGAAATTGCAAATGCGACGACATGTCACTCCTTCGGAGTTATCTAAACAAAACATATCTGAAAACTATAAACATCTCACTCCTAACGGAGTTGAACGACAAGCACACAACTTTAAAAAACTATGCCTCAAAACGAAACCGCTTCGATACTCTGGCGCAGATTGGATCAGCCCGGCCATGAATCCGCCAAACTGGTTTTTCAAAATTCCTGCTGGCATTTAAACGGAACCGCAGTTTTCGCCAACAAACAGCAGTCTTGCCGGCTGGATTATTTGGTGATCTGCGACTCGGGTTGGCAAACCTTGTCCGGAAAAATTGCCGGCTGGGTTGGAAACGAGTTGGTCGAAATTGAACTCGTGGTTGATTCTGCTCGCCGCTGGCGGCTCAATGGGACCGAATGTCTCCAAATGACGGGTTGCACCGATCTCGATTTGAATTTCAGCCCGTCCACCAACCTGCTGCCGATTCGCCGCTTGGGGCTGGCCATCGGGCAGGAAGCGCAGGTACGGGCGGCATGGCTGCGTTTCCCGAGTTTCACGCTTGAACCGCTCGAACAAGTTTACCGCCGCCTCAATGCGACAACATACCGCTACGAGAGTGCGGGCGGCAAATTCGTCGCAGAGCTGCAAGTGAATGCCGCCGGATTCGTCACCCATTATCCAAATTTTTGGATCGAGGAGGCGGCCTAACAAGAAACAGAGGTTGCGTGAGATGTAGGCACGAACATGAGAGGAGGAAGCCATGTCTACCGAAACAAAATCGCGCCGAGATTTTCTCGGCATCACGGCGATGGGGGTTGCGGGCGCTGTTGTCATTCCTCGTTTGAGCGGGCGAACGGAAACGCGCGCGAATTCAAAATGGGAAATCAAGCTCGGTGTGGCGAGCTACTCGCTGCGCGAATTTAGCCGCGCCGACGCCATTAAAATGATTCTGGAATTACGCACGCCTTATGTGAACATCAAATCATTCCACCTGCCTTATGAAAACTCACCTGAGGAATTAGCCGCGGGGCGTCGCGAATTTGAAGAGGCCGGCTTGCAGATCGTCGGCGGCGGCAACAATAACATCATCGAAGATACCGACGAGCACGTGCGCATGTTTTTTGAATACGCCAAAATGAGCGGCATGCCGCTGCTCGTCATCGCCCCCAAACCGGAAATCCTTCCTCGCATTGAAAAATTCGTCAAGCAATACAATATCAAAGTCGCGATTCACAACCACGGCCCCGAAGACAAATACTTTCCAGCGCCGAGGGATGCTTTGAAGCTCATTAAGAATATGGATCCTCGCGTCGGACTTTGCATCGATATTGGACACACCACGCGCACCGGCGCTGATGTCGTGCAAGAGATTGCGGAAGCCGGAAATCGCGTGCTGGACATGCATATTAAAGACCTGAAAGACTTGATGGTCAAGGAAAGCCAGTGCATCGTCGGCGAAGGCGCGATGCCGATTCCGGAGATTTTCGCGCAGTTGCAGAAGATGAAATACGCGGGCTATGCGAATCTCGAATATGAGATCGACAAAGACAACCCACTGCCCGGCATGAAGCAATCTTTTGCTTACATGCGCGGCGTTCTCGCGGGGTTGGCGATGTGAATCGTAAAGATAAAGGCAAAACCATTAAGGGCAAAACAATTCTCCTAAAAGCTTTAATAGTTTTGCCCCAAATCGTTTTGCCTTCTAAAAAGGCCTGAATAGCTACAAATAATTTTTCCTTTAAATAGCCGAGTCTTTTTGTTTTCCAAATAAGGAACACCCATCATGAATGACGAAGCCAAGATTGCTGAAAGAGCCACGCGCCTCTTGGTTGTGCCGAAAATATACTCGCAGGCGCAATTGTTCTCTTTGGTGGCGCTGCGAGTCTTGATCGGCTGGCATTTTCTTTACGAGGGCATTTCCAAAATGATGAATCCGTATTGGTCCTCGGCCAATTACCTGCTGGAGTCCAAGTGGATTTTTTCAAGCTTATTCACCTCCATTGTCGCGAATCCGGCGGCGCTAAAAATCGTGGACTTTCTGAATGAATGGGGCCAGATCGCCATTGGATTTGGGTTGATCGCCGGCTGCTTCACCCAAGTTGCAACGATTGCGGGAATCATTCTGTTGCTGCTGTATTATGTTTCGACGCCACCTTTGGTCGGACTGGCATACTCCATTCCCACCGAAGGCAGCTATTTGCTCGTCAACAAAAACCTGATCGAGATGGCGGCGCTGTTCGTGCTCGCTTTGTTTCCCACCGGAACCATTGTGGGTTTGGATGTTTTCATTTTCAAGAGAAAAACGACGCAATATTCCAGTGAAGCTTCGCTTCAAACCGCCAAATGAATAATACAAAATTAATCCCAACGGATAGAAATCCCGCCGCGGCGGGATTTCTATCCGTTGGGAAAACTTGTTCTGCTTGTAAAGGTTTTTGGTTCTAAAAAATTTTAATGAGAGCTGGTCATGGAAAATAAAAATCACACAGTGCCGCAAGACGAATTCAATCAAGAAGAAAGCCCAAATGGCCGCGTGCCGCGCCGCGATTTTTTGAAAGGCCTGGCGACGCTGCCGGTGTTTGGCGCATTTTTTTATGGTTGGATGAAAAAGCGCTCGCAGGATCATTATCAGAAAAGCGCAATCCTATCCGAGCTTGGCCTCGGCCAGGAAGCGCCGGCCGTTCTTCCCAAAACCACGATGCAGCCGGCGGGCGAGTTGATTCGTTTGGGCATTATCGGCTTTGGCAGCCGAGGCGAAGAGTTAACGCGGTCGGCGGGCTTTGCGCACCCGGAGTGGATTGAAAATGCCAAAAAAGCGGCACAGAGAAACAAGTTGGATAAGAGACTCGAAGATTGGCTCCAACAAGAGGATTTGAATGTTGTCGTCACCGGAATTTGTGATGTCTTCGATCTCAGAGCGGAAAGAGGGCTCGCCGCAGCCAACAATGATGTGCGCCCTCGCGGCAGCGCGGGTCGTTTGCCTTACGCCAAGCGTTATCGCGACTATCGCGAGATGCTGCAGAGCAGCGACGTCGACGCGGTCATCATTGCGACGCCGGATCACCACCATGCACCGATAACGATTGCGGCGGCCAATGCCGGTAAACACGTTTATTGCGAGAAAGGCATGGCGCGCACGGAAGATGAGATCGCGCCGGTTGTGGAAGCGGTAAAACGCAGCGGCATCGTATTTCAGTTGGGCCATCAATATCCGCAAAATGCCTGCTTCGCCAAAGCCAAAGAGATCGTTGCCAAAAACCTTCTCGGAAAAATCACGCTCGTTGAGACCACGACCAATCGCAACACGCCGAACGGCGCTTGGATTCGCCATCTCGATGACAAAGGCAATCCGAAGCCTGGCAGTTCGGAAAGCATTGATTGGGACAGGTGGCTCGGTTCCAGTCCGAAAGTTCCATTCGATATCGATCGTTACTACAACTGGACGAAATGGTGGGACTACGGCACTGGACTCGCGAACCAATTGTTCTCGCACGAATTCGATGCGGCCAATCAGATTCTCAATCTCGGCGTTCCGCAATCCGTTGTTGCTTCCGGCGGAATTTATTTCTTCAAAGACGGCCGCGAGATTCCCGACACTTTTCAAGCGGTGCTCGAGTATCCGCATCGCGATTTGACGTTTGTTTACAGCGCGATGCTCGCCAACAGCCGCTCGCGCGGTCGGGTTTTTATGGGACACGATGGCTCGATGGAAGTTGGCGGCACACTTACCGTGACCGTGGATGAAGACTCCACGCGCTACAAGAACAAAATTCTCGCCGGCATTATTGACACCTCGCTGCCCCTGTTCTCCTACCGTCCCGGCGCCAGCGGCCTCGACGCGATTACCTCGGCTTCTCAGAAATACTATGCGAGTCGCGGACTCATCTACACCTATCGCGACGGCCGGCGCGTTGATGTTGCGCACTTGCATATTAAGGAATGGCTTGATTGTATCCGCAACGGCGGCACGCCGAGCTGTAATATTGATAAAGGATTCGAGGAGGCCGTCGCCTGCCAGATGATCACCAAAGCCTATCGCGAACAGCGGAGGGTGGAGTGGGATCCGATACGACGCAGAATTGTGTGATCAAGCTTTGCAAAAAAGCATTCACGCAAAGACGCAGAGACGCAAAGGATCCGCAAAGGAAAGCACACCGTGTGCTGCATTATTCGAGTAGCTTTTCAAACTCAGAATAAAATTCTGAAAGTTTTTCACCAACGGATAGATTAAGACCAACCGATGAAAGCTAAAAGTTTTATCCGTTGGTGCCGCCCGAAGGGCTGAGATTTTCACCTGGTCTGAAAACCCGTTGTAGAAATTACAGATAAAATGTCAGGAGCCAAACATGAAAATGATCTGGCTTTCTTTCTTGTTGCTGATTAGCGCTTGTAGCGAACCGGAAAATAAAACCGAAGAGGCCGGCGCAACTGCCGCCTCCACTGTAAACACGTTGAGCGAACAGGAAAAAGCCGAAGGCTGGAAACTGCTCTTTGACGGAGAAACGACGAACGGCTGGCGCGGCGCGCACAAGGATTCTTTTCCTGAAGGTGGATGGATGATCGAAAACGGCGAGCTTATTGTGCTGGACTCAGGTGGCGGAGAGTCGCGCAATGGCGGGGATATCGTGACAATGGACGAGTACAGCAATTTCGATTTGAAATTGGAATTCAAATTGACCGAAGGCGCGAATAGCGGGATCAAATATTTCGTCACGGAAAAAGAACAGCCCAACGGTTCCGCCATCGGCCTCGAGTATCAAATTTTGGATGACGAGCTGCATCCGGACGCCAAGCTCGGGAATCACGAAGGCAGCCGGACGGTGGCTTCGCTTTACGATTTGATCAAAGCCGAAAACAAAAGCGTGAAGCCGATGGGCGAATGGAATGAAGCGCGCATCGTTTCAAACGGTGTGCACGTTGAGCATTGGCTCAATGGCAACAAAGTTCTGGAGTATGAGCGCAGCAGCGAAGCATTCAGAAAGCTGGTGGCCGAAAGCAAATATAAAATCTGGGAAAATTTCGGCGAAGCGCCGCAGGGCCATATTCTGCTGCAAGATCATGGCAATAAAGTTTCTTTTCGCAACATAAAGATAAAAGTTCCGCAGTGAGTAGTATAGTCATTGCGAGGCGTTTTTTGCCGAAGCAATCTCTTAGTTTTAAAGGATTGCTTCGCTGAAAAGCGCTCGCAATGACGTCGTAAAATGATCCGAATGAAAAGCAATCAAAACAAACAATTCGGCATCGGCATCGTTGGCTGCGGCACGATTGCGAACGTGCATGCCGAAGCCATCCGGCAATTGCCCAATGCTGAATTGATTTCTGTGTACAGCAGAAACATCGACAATGCTCTGCGTTTGGGCCAAAAATTCAACGTCACTGCGAGCAACAAATGGGATGAATTCATCGGTGACGAGCGTCTGGATGTCGTCACGGTTTGCACGCCAAACGGAACGCATCTTGATTACGGCCAACGCATTGCCGAGGCCGGCAAACACATTGTTGTCGAAAAGCCGATTGAAGTCACTCTCGAGCGCGGCAAGCAGCTCATCGAGGCATGTGAACAGCACAACGTCAGGCTCGCGGTGATTTTTCAAAATCGTTTTCTGCCGGAGGTCATTCGTATGAAAGATGCGATCGACGCCGACAAATTGGGAAAAATTTTTCTCGGCGATGCTTATATCAAATGGCACCGCACCCAGGCTTATTATGACAGCGCGCAGTGGCGCGGGACCTTTGCTCTGGACGGCGGCGGCGTGTTGATCAATCAAGCCATTCACACCATCGACTTGCTGCTATGGATGCTTGGAAAAGTCGAAACCGTTTTCGGTCATATCGGCACCTTTACGCATACGGGCATTGAAGGCGAAGACGCTGCGGTTGCCACACTGCATTTTCAGAATGGCGCATTAGGCGTGATCGAAGCCTCGACTTCAGTGCAGCCGGCTATGGAGCGCCGGCTTGAGATTCATGGAGAGAAAGGTACGGCGATTTTGTCCGGCAATTCGTTTCATCTTCTCGGCTCCGGATTTTCGCAACAAGAAAATGTGAGCCCGAAAGAAACGAGTGCAAGTGGCGCTTCTTCGCCTTTGCAGAATTTTACGGCTGAACCACACAGAAGACAGTACGAAGCCATACTCAACACCATTAGCCAAAACCAGACGCCGCCGGTATCAGGAGAGGAGAGTTTGGAATCGCTTGCGATTGTGTTGGGGATTTATCAATCGGCAAAGCGAGACTGTCCCATCAACTTGCCGACCTTCATGAAAGAACGGCTGGGTTGAAATGATACTCAGTAAAAAACTATTTCCACACTGATCAAAAACTCACGCGGAAATCCGCTGCTTTTTCCGAGTGTCTTTTTGATCCGTGTGTAATTGGCTTTACTATTCGGAGGAAGCCTCATGTTAAGATTTGGTGATAAAGTTTTTTTTGTCGTTTGCATAACTGCGGCTCTCGCTCTTGTTGCAAATCAACCCGCGAGTGCGCGACAAAAACAAAACCAAAAATCGCGAAAAGGCGTGGAAGTAATCCGCAAAGACGCGGAGAAACGCGTCGATATTTTCGTCGATGGCCAACCTTTCACGAGCTATCTGTACACGGACACGCTTCCCGTGCTCAAAAAAACCGTCCTGCACCCGCTGCGCACGGCCAATGGCACGATCATTACGCGCGGTTTTCCGTTGGACCCGCGAGCGGGAGAGCGCGTCGATCATCCGCATCAAATCGGTTGTTGGTTCAATTATGGTGACGTGAACGGCCTGGATTTTTGGAACAACTCCAACGCCATTCCACCGGAGCGTCGCCACGAAATGGGAACGATTTGGCATCGCTCGATCAAGCGTGTTGAAAGCGGAGCGAACACCGGCACGCTCGAAGTCACAGCGGATTGGCTCAAACCGGATGGCAAACCGATCCTGCGCGAAGATACACGTTTCGTGTTTCACGCCGTTCTGAATATGCGCGCGATTGATCGGATCACGACTCTCACGGCGCTTGACGAGCGGGTTCTTTTCAAAGACAATAAAGAAGGCATGATGGCGGTGCGTGTGGCGCGTACGTTGGAGCATCCCAGTGACGAGCCGATCAAACTCACAGATGCGAGCGGCAAAGTGACCGAGGTGCCGGTCATGGATAACACCGGCGTCACGGGAATGTACACCAGCAGCGAAGGCCTCAAAGGCACGGAAGCTTGGGGCAAACGCGCCTCGTGGATCATGCTTGCTGGCGTCGTCGAAGGCGAGTCGGTTACTCTCGCAATCTTCGATCATCCTCAAAACGCCGGTTATCCGAGTTACTGGCATGCGCGCGGTTATGGGCTTTTTGCCGCCAACCCTCTCGGGCAAAAGATTTTCAGCGAAGGGAAAGAAGAACTCAATTTCGCGCTTGAAGCGGGGGCATCGACAACGTTTCGATATCGTGTTTTGATCCTGTCGGGTACTGTCGCTCCTAAACGGATGGCTGACAATTATCGCGATTTTATCATGCAAAAGTAAAGAAAAAGCCTCACGCAAAGCCGCGAAGACGCAAAGAACACGCAAAGGTTACGTCCGCACGGTTTTTCTTTTCGGCGACACTCGGTGTCTTCGGCGCCAATCGGAGAAAAAGCTTTCCACCAAAATTCACTCTACGGGCGCAGCCGACTACCGAGTATCGCCGAAAAAAACTTTTAGAAAAGGAGAGCATGATGGAAAAGAAGAATTTGTTTCTATACTTTGTGTTACTTGCGGCTTGCATCGGTCTGCTGCCAGTAGCGCAGGCATCCTGCCTGCTTTGTTTGCCTCCCGCAAAGCGGGACGGGGGAAGTCTGCGCTACGGCCTCGACGATTCGAAAGATAAATCCAAACAAACGAATGGCAAAACCGCGCTGGAAAATTTTCAAGACATGAAATTCGGCCTGTTCATTCACTGGGGTATTTATGCTGTGCCTGCGGGCGAATGGAAGGGCGAATACGTGCGCGGCATCGGCGAGTGGATCATGCACCGCAAGCAAATTCCGGTGAAAGAATATGAGAAGCTCGCGGAGCAGTTCAATCCGGTGAAATTCAACGCCGACGAATGGGCGCAGCTTGCACAGGACGCTGGCATGAAGTACATGGTGATCACGTCGAAACATCACGACGGCTTTGCCATGTATCACTCCAAAGTTTCGGATTATAACATCATCGACCGCACGCCGTTCAAGCGCGATCCCATGAAAGAGCTGGCCGCGGCGAATGCGAAGCGCAACATCAAGTTCGGTTTCTATTACTCGCAAGCGCAGGACTGGCACGAGCCGAATGCCGCCGGCAACACGTGGGATTTTCCGGAGCAAAGAGGTCCCAAACCTTACGTCGAGGGCAAGGCGCTGCCGCAGGTTGAGGAGATTCTGCGCAATTATGGTGATCTCGCGCTGATCTGGTTTGATACGCCGAGATTGCTCACGCAAGAGCAGGCGCTTTCGCTCAAACAAAAAGTGAAGGAATTGCAGCCGAATTGTCTGGTGAACAATCGCATCGGCTTCAATTTGGGTGACTATTATCAAACCGGCGATAATGCGATTCCGACGATGGTTTACGATTGGAAGGCGTGGGAAATTCCGGCGACGTTGAATGACACCTGGGGCTACAAAAAAGCCGATCAGAATTGGAAGGACCCGCACGATTTGATTTACAAGCTCACCGACATTGTGAGCAAGGGCGGCAACTATTTGCTCAATGTCGGCCCGACGGCGGAGGGCGTCATTCCGGAAGAAAGCCAAAAGATTCTTCGCACCATCGGCAAATGGATGAAGGTGAATGGTGCAGCCATTTATGCGACCAGCCACACGCCGCTGTTTTATCCCGACATCACGTGGAAATGCACGGCCAAGCCCGGAAAGTTGTATTTTCACATTGTCAATTGGCCCGGCACCCAGCTTGAAATCACCGGCATCGAAAGCAAAGTGAAGAGCGCCTACTTTCTTGCCAACAAACAAAAAGTAAAGTTCGAACAAAAAGGCAACAAGCTCAGCTTCTCGTTGCCGGCGCAGCCACTCGATCCCTACAACACGATTGTCGCGGTTGAGGTCGCTGATGAAAAAACGAAGATCGCGTCGGGTTATGGTTATCGCGATACACAAAAGACGATCAACCTGTATGCGCTTGATGCCCGCATTCGCGGCGAGGAGCAGCGCTACGATTGGAAATCGCAAAGCGTCTCCGGTTTTTTTAAGGCCGAAAATCCCAAGAACGAATTATGGTGGTATCATCACGCCTTTGAGAATGGCGTCTATCGCGTCGATTTGGAATATGCCTGCGACAACGACGTCGCCGGCAGCGAGTTTTATTTTTATAACATGAAAGATGAACAAAACAAGTTCGCTGGAACGATCCAGGCGACGAACGGCGAATTCAAAGTGTTCAGCTTGATGAATTTGAAGCTGGCAGCGAACGAAGAGAACCGGCTGATTTTTGGATTGACGGACAACGATAAATCGGCCAAGATGCGGGTGCGGCGTGTCATTTTGAGTAGAGTAGAGGAAGCGGAGAGCAAAAATTGATGTCTCGCGAGCATGCTTGCAATACCCGGTCACAGAAACTGTCATTCAGGAGGAATCTTTTTCAGCATTTGGTATGAACTTCAGTTCAAGAAAGGATTGATCTTAGATAATGACTTAGAGCGGCTGACAAAAAATGAACAGCGAGTGAGTCCATGCAAAAGGGTAATTATTATGTCTACATCACAACCAACCCCGGCAAGACAACACTTTATACGGGTGTGACGAACGATCTCAAGCTGCGTCTACAGCAGCACTATCAAAATCGTGGCAAGAAAGACAGTTTTGCAGGGCGATACTATTGCTATAAGCTGGTTTACTTTGAAACGTACTCGGATATCAATCAAGCGATTCAACGAGAAAAGGAGATCAAGGATCTAAGTCGGGAAAAGAAGAAGGAGTTGGTTGCATCGAAGAACCCGAGGTGGAATTTCTTGGTGCTTTAGAACGAGATTGATTTTTGTCATCTCGAAATAATTTTTTAGAAATTGAATGCAGTGCTGAATTTAAAAAAGATTCCTCCTGAATGACACCTTCTTTTTGTTTTGGCAAAACTCAACGATCGTCAGAAGGATACTATTGGTAAGGAGATCGCAATGCAAATCAGGCACAAAAAGAATCTGTTGAAAGCAGTCCCAGGTATCATTATAAGCTTGATTTTCGCCGGCAAAGGTTGGACTCAATCCGACATCAATTATACTTTGCCAGCGCCGGAAGAAGTCAAATCCGTTCTGAGTAGAGTCAAAGAGCATCTGGAATTGGTAACGCCTTATCGTTTTCACAACCGCACGACGAATACGGTAATTACGGATTTCAGCACGCCGCAAGATGCGTACGCAGCGCGCATGCCCGGACGGCACGGCATCTGGAGTTACGAGATGGGTGTGACCTATGCCGGCATGATTTTGTACACGCAGGTAACGGGCGATTCGAGTTATATTGATTATGCCGAAAAGACTTTCAAATTCATCATCAATCATCTCGATTACATTCGCTCGACCAATGACAAATTCGGTGATCAAGGTGATCGGTTCGCGCGAGTGATCCGGCCGAGCCATCTGGATCATTGTGGCTCGATGGGCGCGGCCATGATCAAACTAAATGCGATTCGTCCAGACAAACGTTTTCGCCAAATCATCGACATTATTGCAGAGCACATTTCGAACAGACAGGTGCGCCTGAAAGACGGCACGCTGGCGCGGCCCGGTGATGGCCCGTGGGAATTTACGTTGTGGACCGACGATCTCTATATGAGCGTGCCCTTCCTCGCGCAAATGGGGAAGCTCACCGGCAATGCCAAATACTATAGTTTTGCCCGTGATCATTTGACCTTAAGAAAATTCATTTCACAGGTTTTGCATGAGCAAGAAAAAATGGGCGATCACATTGACGCTCGGTTACATTGTCGCCTATCTCTTTAGCAATGGCCCGGGAATTTTGCTGGCCAACCGCGCCGAGCTGGTGGTGGGATTTCCGCCGCTTTATCTCTGGGCGGTGTTCTGGGGCACGGTGCAGGTTAGCATTTTGATCGCGGCTTATTTTCTCGTTTGGAAGGAAAATGAATCATGATCGTTTGGGCGATCCTGACAAGCTACTTGGTGTTGCTGATGATCATCGCCTGGCTCGGCATTCGCGCCAGAAAGAGCGGCGCCGAGGATTTCTTTCTCGCCGGCCGCAACCAGGGTTGGTTCGTGACCGCGCTCACGATTATGGCCACTTTCTTCTCCGCGTTCGCCCTCATGGGCGCGCCTGGCATGGTTTTCCGCTTCGGGCTGCCGTTCATCATGTTCTCGCTCAACGTTCCGGTTGCCGCCGCGATGATCTGGATTGTCGGACATCGTGTGCGCGTTTTGAGCAAACAGCATGGATTCGTGACGCCCTCGGATTTCGTCTGCTATTTCCATCCTTCGCGGCTTTTGAATCTTTGTGTGTGTCTCATCGGATTTCTTTTCGTTCTTCCCTATATTGTATTGCAGATCAAAGCCGGGGGTTATCTTTTTGACGTCGTCACCGACGGCCAGGTTGACCAGAAGTGGGGCGCGGTGATTTTGGCCGCGCTCACCATGATCTATGTGCATCTCGGCGGCATGCGCAGCGTGGCGTGGACGGATATCTTGCAGGGCGTTTTGCTGGTTGGCGGAATGATCTGGGGTGGCATCGTGACGGTCAACGCGGTGGGCGGAACACGAGTGTTCTTTCAAAAAATTGCCGAAGCCGGCGAGGCGTTTGTCACCGTGCCTGGGCATGGCGAGTTTTTTACAATTCCAATGCTGTTGACTTTCACGCTGGTCGCGCCCATCGGCACGATGCTTTCACCAGGCCAATGGCTGCGTTACAACGCCGCGCGTTCCACCGCGGATTTGAAACGTGCCGCCATTATTTTTGCGGTGTGCCTGACCGCTGCATATCTATTCGGGATGGTGCTCGTCGGGTTGGGTGGAAAGGTTTTGCTGCCGGACTTGGCCAATGCCGACGAAGTTTTTATTCGAATCGTGAAAATCTACATGCCGTTGTGGGCTTCGACGCTTTTTATGGTGTGCATCATGGCGGCCGCCATGTCAACGGCCGATTCCAATTTGCACGCGCTCGGCGCGATCCTCGCGAAGGACTTTTACAAAGGACTTCTGCGAACCTCCGCCGGTCAGAAAGAAGTCTTGGCTGTAAGTCACGTCGTCATTTTTGTCACGACGCTGATCGCGCTGTTCATCGTGCTCTTCGTCGAAAGCCTGCCGATGCTCGTGCGACTGGGAATCGTCAGCATGGCGTTTTGCCTGCAACTGCTGCCGGTGGCGGCGGATATTCTCTGGCTCAAACGCGGCAACGCCATTGCCGCGTTTGCCGGCATGCTCGGCGGATTGGCGGTTTTGATTCCGCTGGCTTTCTTCTCCGGCGCGGTACCGCAAAATCCGTTAGACGTGCATTATGGATTCTGGGCCTTGCTGGCGAATATTTCGGTGTATGTGGCGTTGTCGTATTTGCTGCCGCGCAAAGAACCGAAGCGCTCAACACACTTAGCACAGGCGAAGTTGGTTGTAAACCGCATAAATTGAGTGAATAACTCAGAGCGGACGGGTCGCAACCAAAGATGATTATATCGAAAACAAATTACCCTCAACGGATAGAAACAACGCAACGGATGGAAAAGCAAAAGATGAAAAAACTAAAACACAGAGGGAAAGAAAATGGAACTTACTTATGAAGAATTGACATACGAATTGATGGGATGCTTCTTTGATGTACACAACTCTCTTGGTGTCGGATACGATGAGCCGGCTTATCACAAGGCTCTTCAGTGGCGTTTTGCAAAAAGGGAATTGAGCATCGGTCGGAGGAACGAAAAGCACTCCTGCATCGTGCTCGCAAAGTGCGGGAGTTTAAAGCCGACCTGATTACTTTCGACAAGATCATTTTAGAATTGAAGTCATGCAGGCCGGTTTTATCAAACCCAATTACGTGCAGATCATTTCGGAATTAAAGCTGTGGGAGATGAAACTGGGGTTGCTGGTGAATTTCGGCTTGCAAAAAGTCGAGACCGAACGCATTCCATTTACAGAAAAGGAGAAAGTAGTTCACGAAAACTATGATTATATCAAAGATTGCTTGACCGCACAAGATAGAGGAACTCTCGCCAGATTACGCGACGCGGTCCTCTATGTGTTTGAAATTCACGGCTTGGGCTATAGCGATGTTACTTACCGACAAATCTTCGAGAAAGAACTCGATTTTAGACAAATCCAGTATCAAAACCGGACTCCTATGCGTTGTTTCTATCCGTTGGGAAAAAATTTTGTAGAAAAGTTTCAAATTCGATTAACGAAAGGATGGCGTCAAATGTCACCAAAAAAAGACCTGACCAGGCGCGAATTCTTAACGCGCAGCACGCAAGCGACTGCCGGTGTGATCGCCGGCGGGGCGTTGTTATCGTCTTTTCCCGCGCCGGCGATCGGCCGCAATATCATCGGCGCGAACGAGCGCATCAACATGGCGATTGTCGGCATTCGCAGCCGCGGCATGGCGCACGTTGATAATTTTGCCAAGATCAAAAACGTTCACATCAAAACGCTGGTGGATGCCGACGAAAATCTTTTTGCCTCACGTGTCGTCGAGATTGAAAAAGCGCAAGGCTACAAACCTACAACGGCGCACGACATGCGACGGGTTTTTGATGATAAAGAAATCGATGCGGTCGGCATCGCCACGCCCAACCACTGGCATGCGCTGGCGACGATCTGGGCTTGTCAAGCCGGCAAGCACGTTTATGTTGAGAAGCCCTGCAGCCACAATGTTTGGGAAGGCCGCAAGATGGTTGAAGCCGCGCGCAAGCACAACTGTCTCGTGCAAGTGGGTTGCCAAAACCGCTCGGGAAGAAATGCGATGGCGGCGATGCGTTTCATTCACGAAGGCAAGCTCGGGAAGATCTACATGGCGCGCGGACTTTGCTTCAAACCGCGCAACAACATCGGACGTTATCCGGATGGGCCGCTGGCTGCCGGAGAAACTTTTGCTCTGACGCTTGAGAGCAAGAACACTGAGCCGGCTTATACGGCGGAATATTTGAATAGCGTCAACTACGATTTATGGCTCGGCCCGGCGCCCAATCGCCCCTTCAACCGCAATCGCTTTCATTATAATTGGCACTGGCATTGGGACTACGGCAACGGCGATACCGGCAATCAAGGCCCGCATCAATTCGATATTGCGCGTTGGGGATTGAACAAAGATGAATATCCCGTGAGAGTGCGATCATTCGGCGGAAATTTCATCTATGATTCTTCTCAGGAAACGCCGAATATGCAGACGACGATTTTCGAATATGCCGACGGCACCATCTTCGAATTCGCCACGCGCGGCTTGCTCACCAATGCCGAAGGCGAAGTGACCAAGGCCGAAATGGTCGCAGCCAACGGCAAATGGCAAGTGTCAACCAGCGGCGCGCAAACGATCGGCAATCTCTTTTACGGCAGCGAAGGTTGGATGCAGATCGATTCCGGCGGCAATTGGCAAACTTTCTTTGGCCGCAAAAACGAGCCTGGTCCAAGCTCCAATCCGAGCGCCGATGAAAAATACGATCCCATGAATCTCGCCGGCAGCGGCGACAGCCCGCACTTTCATAATTTCATCGCGGCGCTGCGCTCCGGAAAGCGGGAAGACTTGACGTGCGACATCGAAGCGGGCCATTTATCCAGCGCGCTGCCGCATCTCGCCAATATCTCTTATCGCCTCGGACGAGAGCTCAAATTCGATGGTGCGAAGGAGAAATTCGTGGGCGACACTGAAGCCGATCGCATGCTCACGCGTGACTATCGCAAGCCGTATGTGGTGCCGGAGAAGGTGTAAAATAATTTTTCTTGCAACATGAATCACGATCAAAGAAAGAGGCAGTTAACGCGCCGAGATTTTCTGACTATAATGGGAGCAGCCGGCGCGAGTTTGCCATTCACTGCAATCGAGCGCTTGGGTATGGAGGCAATGAAAGCCCCAAACGACAAAATAAAAATTCATGTTTTCTCCAAGCATCTGCAGTGGTTGGATTACAGCGCCCTGGCCGAAACTGTTGCCGCCGCCGGCTTTGACGGCGTGGATTTGCCGGTGCGTCCGGGCGGGCATATTCTTCCTGAACGCGTGCAAGATGATTTGCCGCGTGCCGTCGAGGCAATGCGCAAGACCGGTGTCAACGTGGACATGATCACCACCGCGATTGAGGCTACTCATGATACACAAACGGAATCCATTCTCAAAACCGCCAGCGCGTTGGGGATCAAATATTACCGCATGGCGTGGATCGATTATGACAATGCTTTTGGCATCATTGCCAACCTTGAAGCGCTGAAATCGCGGTTTCGTGATTTGGCCGCGATGAATGAACACTACCAGGTACATGGCGCTTACCAAAATCACGCTGGCGTGAAAGTCGGCGCTCCGGTCTGGGATCTTTGGCATCTTCTCAAAGACCTCGATTCCCGCTGGCTGGGCTGCCAGTACGACGTGCGGCACGCGACGGTGGAAGGCGGCAATTCCTGGGAGCTCGGTTTCAAGCTTATCAGTCCGTATATCAATACGACCGTGATCAAAGATTTTAAATGGGTGCTGCAAGGGGACAAGTGGATTGCTCAAACCTGCCCGTTGGGCGAAGGCATGGTGGATTTCAAGAAGTATTTCGCTTTGATCAAAGAGATGAATATCGCCGGCCCCATCTCGATGCACTTCGAATATCCGATTCTCGAAGCCTCAGAAGAAAACTTGAATGTTTCAGTGAAAACCCAAAAGGTGATTTCGGCAATGCAAAAAGATTTGCAGACGCTGCGCGGCATGATGGAAATGGCGGGATTGTGAGGAAGGAGATATTTGTTTTGCCCAAAACCATTTTGCCGGCGTCAATTGCAAAGTAGGAGCATAGAATAAAGTCACGATGAAAAACCTCGAACCAAACGAACTTTTTATCGGGTTAATTGTATTCGTATGCGCTTTGCTTTCATGCAAGCCTGCTCAAGAAAATCATCTGTCATTGCAATGGAAAAAGCAGGCCTCGGGTGTTTGGAGTTGCTCTATTGGCAAGAAAGAAAAAATCGACTTGCTCAGCGCCGCGGGAATCCACCCCAGACTTGAAACACTTAATCAGAAAAATGAGGGTGCCTTTCCCTTAAACGATTCTCTAATCAAAGCGACTTCGTTGGGCGGCAAGCTCTATTTGAGATTTCCGCTTGATGACGATGAGCAAATTTATGGGCTTGGACTGCAATTCAAAGATGTCAACCACAGACAAAAAGTTTATCAATTGCACGTTGACCATTACGGCGGCAAAGATAATGGCCGAACGCACGCGCCGGCGCCGTTTTATGTGTCGAGCAAAGGATATGGCGTTTTAATCAACTCAGCGCGTTACCTCACCGTCTACGTCGGCACCACGGTTCGCCTCGACAGTCCGAACCAACCCGAAGTGCGCAATCGCAATACCGACAAGAATTGGACGTCGCGTCCAAAATCCGATGCTGTTGAAATTCTCGTTCCCGCCGAAGGCGTGGCAGTCATTGTTTTCGGCGGCGAATCGCCGCTTGATGCCGTGAGCCGCTATAATCTTTATTGCGGTGGCGGTTGCCTGCCGCCAAAATGGGGATTGGGTTTTACCTACCGAACTCACCGACTTTATTCCGCCGACGATGTTATCAAAGAAGCCAGAGAATTTGAGCAGAAAAATTTCCCGCTCGACTTCATCGGATTGGAACCTGGCTGGCAGAGCATGGCTTACCCTTGCACCTACGAATGGGATTCCGGACGTTTTCCCAATCCGAAACAATTCGTTGAAACGCTGTTGCAGATGAATGTGAAAACGAATCTGTGGCTGAATCCGTATGTCGCGCCCAAGGCTTCTCTTTATCCTAAGCTGTTGCCTTACGCCGGCTCCCACAGTGTTTGGACCGGCATCGTTCCCGATTACTCGATTCCCGAAGCGCGACGCGCATTCATGGAATTTTATGAGAAAAATCAACTTGACATTGGCGTATTAGGTGTTAAAATTGATGAATGCGACGGCTATGATCACTGGCTGTGGCCGGAGGTGGCAACATTTCCCTCCGGTCTCGAAGCCGAGCAGATGCGGCAAACTTTTGGTCTCACTTTGCAGCGTACGTTTACAGAAGCGTATCGCAAAAAAGGAATCCGAACTTATGGCTTGGTGCGCGGCTCGAATGCCGGCGCCTCCTCCCTGCCGTTTGTCATTTATTATGACGACGACGGCGAAACCTACGACTACGAAAACGGCGCTTATTCATGGACGGAATTGCGGGCAATAAAGAGAAGCGACGGCGCATTGAATGTCCAAATAAAACGACTCGACCACAATACGTACAATTATGGACAAGCGGAGTGGGTTTTCATGAGCAAATGAATAGGGAGCGAACATGCAACTGACTTTTCCGGACATCACGCTGTTCCTGGCGTTTTTCGCGGTTGTGATCGGCGTCAGCATGTACAAAAGCCGCAAGGAGGAAAGCGGCGAAGATTTCTTTTTGGCCAGCCGCGGGTTGACTTGGCCGTTCATCGGGCTTTCGCTCATCGCGGCCAATATTTCTTCGGAGCATTTTGTCGGCATGGCGGGACAGGGCGCCGGCATTACCGGCCTGGCCGTCGCCAGTTACGAATGGATGGCGGCCATCACGCTGGCCTTCGTGGCGATTTTCTTTTTGCCTAAATTTCTGCGCAGCGGCATTTTCACCATCCCCGAATATCTCGAATATCGTTACAATGCCACGGCGCGCGGCTTGATGGCTTTTTATACCATGCTCATTTACGTCGGCGTCACCATCGCCGCAGTGGTTTATTCCGGCGCTTTGGCCATCAGCACTATTTTCGAGATCGAATTGATCAACGCGATTTGGATGGTGGGGGGCATTGCCGCGGTTTACACGATCTGGGGCGGACTCAAAGCCGTGGTGTGGGCCGATCTCTTTCAAGGCTCGGCCTTGATGCTCGGCGGCGCCATCACGATGGTATTAGGCTTCGCCGCTGTCGGCGGCGTCGGGAATTTTTTTGAAACGAACGCGGATAAACTGCACATGATCCTTCCCAGCGATCATCCGGTGCTACCGTGGACGGCGCTGGTGATCGGCCTCTGGATTCCCAACTTTTATTATTGGGGACTGAATCAATACATCACGCAAAGAACGCTTGCGGCCAAGACGCTGAAACAAGGCCAGCTCGGCGTGATTTTCGCGGCTTTTCTCAAATTGCTCATTCCATTCATCATCATCTTTCCGGGCATCATGGCTTTTCAGCTTTACAAAGATCAACTTACCGCTACGGCAGACGCCGCTTATCCGCTTTTGATCAAAAATCTCGTCACCACCGGTTTGCGAGGATTTATCTTTGCTGCTATTTCCGGCGCGGTGATCAGCTCACTCGCCTCGATGTTGAATTCGGCTTCGACGATCTTCACGATGGATCTGTACAAGCGCCATTGGAACCAAAAGGCTTCGGATCGGGCTTTGATCACCATGGGACGGATCACCACGGCCATCTTCGTGCTCGTCGGTTGTTTCATCGCGCCGCAACTGGCGAACCCGAACTTTAAAGGAATTTTTAACTACATTCAAGAGTTTCAGGGATTTCTCTCGCCGGGCGTGTTGGCGGCTTTTATATTCGGGCTTTTTGTGAAGCGCGCGCCCGCCAGCGCCGGCGTTGCCGCGCTGGTGCTTTGCCCAATCCTTTATGGAACCCTTTTGATATTTTTTCCTGAAGTTGCCTTTCTGAATCGTATCGCCATTACCTTTATTGCCATCATTGCCGTGATGACGGCGATCACCGTGGCCCGGCCTTTATCCGCGCCGGTCACTTTGCCTGTTCGTGAAAAATTTGACATGCGCCCCGCGCCTGCGGTCGTGTGGTTGGGGACGACGGTTATTGTGCTGACGCTGGCCCTGTATGTTATTTTTTGGTAAAAAATAACTGCTCGACGACATTGACTGGTCACTGCGAGTGACCGGTCAATAAACAGATGACTCATGCCAAAGATTCAAGAGACCAAAAAGCTTTTTGACGCGCCGAGGTTTAAGACATCGCTCGTCGAGCTTTACGGCAAAGACGAAGAAACAATCCGGCGTCATGTCGACCGATACCAGCGTTTGATCGACCTATATCATCAGAACTTCGGCGATGATGACATTCAGCTTTTCAGCACGCCGGGCCGCATCGAGATCGGCGGCAATCACACCGATCACAACCATGGCAGAGTGCTGGCCGCTGCCGTCAATTTGGATTCCATCGCCGCCGCTGCAAAAACGCGGGATGACAAGATCACGCTTTACTCTGAAGAGTTTCCCGATCCATTCATCGTTAATCTCAACCAGCTTGCGCCCGTGGCGAACGAAACCGGAACCACGACCGCGCTCATTCGCGGCATTGCTGCACGGTTCAAAGAATTGGATTTTCAAATCGGCGGCTTTAAGGCTTGCATCGCCAGCCAGGTTGCCATCGGTTCAGGATTGAGCTCCTCCGCCTCCATTGAAGTTTTGATTGGAACCATTCTCAACCATTTATATAACGAGAATCGTGTTGCGCCGGAAACTATCGCACTCATCGGCCAGTATTCCGAGAACAATTACTTCGGCAAGCCCTGTGGCCTGATGGATCAGCTCACCATCGCTCTCGGTGGCATCGTGACGATTGACTTCGAGAATCCGCAAAAGCCGATCTTTAAAAAAGTGAATTTCGATTTCGGCGCGCAAAATTACAGCGTGCTGGTGGTCAACACCGGCGGCAGTCATGCGGATTTGACGGACGATTACGCCGCCATTCATCAAGAAATGAAAATGGCCGCACAAGCTTTGGGCAAAAATGTCTGTCGGGAAATTGCTTTTGATGAATTATTGAACAATATTGGAACGCTCCGCTCCCAAGTCGGCGACCGCGCCATCTTGCGGGCTTTGCACTTTCTCGGAGATAATGTGCGCGTGGTGGAGCAAGTGCGGGCTTTGGAAAGTGGCGATTTCGACGCCTTCCTGCGGTTGGTCAATGAATCCGGCAATTCTTCCAATAAGTGGCTGCAGAACATTTATCCGAACAAGTCACCGTCGGAACAAGGCCTCAACTTGGCGCTCGCGGTCACGGAAGATTATCAAAAAAGAATCGGCGCCGGCGCTTGTCGCGTGCACGGCGGCGGCTTTGCCGGAACGATTCAAGTCTTTCTGCCGAATACAGCATTGGGTGAATACGTCGAACGCATGCAAGGCATATTCGGAGAGCATGCCGTTTTGGTGCTGAGGATTAGGCCGCAGGGGACGATGAAGATTGGCCTTTCATAAAACGCAAAAATTCCCAGCGGATAGAAACAACGCAACGGATAAGAAACAAAAACAAGAAACGGAGGGCAACAAAATGGAACTTATTTATGAAGACTCGACGCGTGAATTGATCGGATGTTTCTTTGATGTACATAACTCGCTTGGTGTGGGATATGATGAGCCGGCTTATCACAAGGCTCTTCAGCGGAGTTTTTGCAAAAAGGGATTTGAGCATCGGTCGGAGGAACGAAAAGCGCTCCTGCATCGTGCTCGCAAAGTGCGGGAGTTTAAAGCTGACCTAATTACAAGAGAAAATAATTCACGAAAATTATGATTATATCAGAGACTGTATAGCCGCACGAGATGGGGAAATTCTCGTCAGGTTACGTGACGCGATTCTCTACGTCTTTGAAGTTCATGGCTTGGGTTATAGCGATGTTATACTCGTTAAGGGATAAAATTACAGTCATTGCGAGGCGCTTTTTGCCGAAGCAATCTCTTGATTTTCAGAGGATTGCTTCGCTGAAAAACGCTCGCAATGACGTTACAAAATAACCCGTAACGAGTATATTTATCGGCAAATTTTCGAGAAAGAACTCGATTTTCGACAAATTCAGTACCAAAACCGAACTCCCATTGAACTCAGTTATGATGGCGAAATCATTAGTGTTTTCAAAATGAAACCGCTTCTAATTGAGAAGCGCATAATTTGTGACATCAAAGCTCTTCACGAAAAAATTGACTTTTACGACATCGCCAAAATCCAATCTTATATGCGCGCATTGGATTTAAAAGTCGGCATCATTATCAATTTCGGCAAGAATGCCCTCGAGATCCGAGGCATCCGTGCCTAAAGAATTTAATGCAAAAATTTTTTATCCGTTGCGTTGTTTCTATCTGTTGGGCGCTTTTAGTTTGATCGGAGCCCCGCGGTTTAAGTTTTAAGAGGAAGAACATTGATGCGAGGACTAAGAATCTACAAAAGCTTGTTTGCGATCATAATTATATCCGATTCGGCAGCCTTTGCTTTGGCTTACGGAAACACAAAATTGAGGAAAAGGAAATGACGATCTCGGAGCGAAAGCTCGAGTTCCACGGCGGACCTGCCGTGAGCGTGTTGCCCATTGCCGTTTTTTTGTTGTCGACCATCGTTCTGGTCTTGAAAGGCGCGCCGGCAGTGGAGGGCATGATTTTGGCCGCCATGCTCGGAATTTCCATCGGGATGATCTTCGCCAAAGACGTCGCGCAGTATAGCGAAGAAGTTTTTTCGCTGATGGCAAATCGAATTGCAACGGTGGCGGTGGTGTGCTGGCTCTGGGCGGGCGCGTTTTCAGGAATCATGGCGGCCTCGGGCCTGGTGGAAGCCATCGTGTGGCTGGGATGGAAACTCAATCTGCAAGGAGAATGGTTCACGGTGGCGGTGTTTGTCTCCGCCTCCCTTTTTGCGACTTCCGTCGGAACCGGTCTCGGAACTGTTGTGGGTTTTACAACCGTCCTGTATCCTGCCGGTATCGTGCTCGGAGCAAATCCCGCGGCGCTCATGGGCGCGATTTTCAGCGGCGCGGCTCTGGGAGACAATCTGGCACCCATCTCCGACACAACGATTGTTTCGGCAGCCACGCAAGAAACCGACGTTGGAGGAGTGGTGCGATCCCGGCTCAAATATGTTCTCATCGCCGCCGGCATTTCCTGTGTGCTCTTTTTCATTTTCGGCGCGGGCAATACGGCTTTATCCGCAAGCGAGGCGCAACAACTGCTCGCTGAGACCGCTGATCCCAGAGGCCTGCCCATGTTGATTCCGGCAGCCATCGTGTTTTTGGTGGCTTTTTCCGGACGCCATTTTCTCGGCGCCTTGACCGCAGGGATCGCCAGCGCCATGATTGTTGGTCCGGTCGCGGGTGTGTTCTCGCTTCATGAGGTTTTCAACATCACCGGCAATTCCGTTGCCGGGAGCGCCGTGAGCGGCGCCATGTCGCTGGTTCCCATTTCCATTCTTACCCTCTTGCTCGTCACCGCGATTGGCATCATGCAAGCCAGTAGTTTTCTGGAACGCCATATCACCTGGCTGCAGGCAACGATTGCCAAGTCGGTAACCGGCACGGAGCTCGCGATCGTGGCTTTGATCTCACTCACCAATATTTGCGTATCCGTCAACACCGTGGCCATGATCGCTGCCGGCCCTCTCGTGAACGTTCTGCGCAAACGATTTGGCCTCAGCCCTTATCGCAGCGCCAATCTTATGGATGCGATTTCCTGTTCGTTTCCTTACCTGCTGCCCTACGCCGCCACGACGGTCGCAGCGGTTGCAATCCAGCAGGAAGTCGCCAAACGCTACGGTTTTGTCGAGATTTTGTCCTACGACCAGTTTGCGCCGTTCGCATTTTATTGTGTTCTCTTGTTCCCGCTGATGATCGTTGCGGCGGTAACGGGATTTGGCAGGAAAAAAGGATAGTGATTTTTCCCGCCAATCTAATTTTTGTAAAAAACTCCCGCTGAATTCACGCTCAAGCCGATGGTGCCGGATGAAATATTTCTTTCCGATCTTGAGCCGTATCAAGTCGGTCTGGAATGGCGGCATGCTCAAATCAATCGCACGGTTTTGGAGAAGGGCATGGTGCTCGGCGGCAAGCCATACGAGCGCGGCCTCGGCATTCCGCCCAATTCGGAGCTTGGTTATGAGTTGAAGGGATTATTCAAAACCTTCTCGGCAATCGTGGGCATTGATGACGAACACAACCGCGAGGGGCACGTCGAGTTTGTGGTGCTCGGTGATGACAAGGAACTGTGGCGCAGCGGGTTTGTCACTAAAGCGAATGGCGCGATTCCGGTCAAGCTCGACATCACCAGCGTGAACCGTCTCATCCTGCGCGTCATTCGCGGCGAAAAAGGCGGCAGCGGGGATCAGGCGAATTGGGCGGAGGCGAAGATCATTAGACGCAGCGATGGAAGTGAATAGGCCGGCTCACAGCGTTTTTGTTTACGTGAAGAGCCTTAACTTTTTCATGTCATTCCGCAGGAATCTTTTTAACCTGAATTATTCAAGAAAGTGAAAAAAGTCGGAGGAATTTTCTCTGCAATTTATTATATTACAGTCATCTAACGACGAACACAACGGAGAAAATTC
>JAKEEU010000135.1 GCA_022616415.1 Candidatus Zhuqueibacterota bacterium
AGAAGGCAATTCCGCAAGCTGATAATCCAGTTCCAAAACATCAGATTTCTCGGTAGTCTTTTTTGCTTTTGCCATTGGCGGTCACTCCGATGAGTTACGTAAGAGCAGTGAGTTAATTGGATTGAAGTAGCCACAGCCGAAGTGCCGTCGGCCTCCAATAGATTTTTCTTGCAGCAATATTGAGTTTTCGTTACTGAGACCGTGGAGCGTCACGGCGAAGCCCACGACGATGTGGTTAGATACTCTGACGACTCGCCGCATACCGATTGCGATTTCTCCGGTTACGCCCAGCGAATCTAGTTTTTGGCGGACGGCCTCAAAAAACGTGTCTTCTTCTTGGTGATTCTTGATCGTGACGATGCGTGCGTGCAGGCTTGATGAAGGACGAAGCATACTGATCTGTGGCGTGCCAAGACGAATCTGATATTGCCCCAAGTTCAATTGCCTGTCCGCAAGCTTCAGCATTAAGGCCACTCGTTCTTGAGGAACCCGGATTTTTAGCCTTGCTTTTGGATTAAGTTCTATCGTGCTGTTGCCCTTAGCCAATCCGGCCAAAGTGTCAATTGCTAACCAGTCAGAGTCGTGAGCTTCAGGGACGTGGCGGCATATGGCACCGAACAAATCGTAACCGTGATGTGTTGGGATTTGATTTCCGGTGACTGGGATTTTCAACTCGATGTAATTCATGCTAAAAGTCGCTCCTTGCTGAAAATGCTTTTTCGGAGGCAGTCCAGGGAATATCAATCATGACGAAATCACCATTCTCTAATTTAGCGCGGCAGTTAGGGCATACGAGCGGGATCTGTGCCTCTGGTAGTTCTTCAAGGAAAAGCAAAGCACCGATTCCAAAGACTGTCTCACTATCTTCACTGACTTGGCAGTGCTCACAACTAATGATTTCGAGAGAATGATCCATCAATCTTGCCCCTTCATACTTCCCATTGTCCACCTTTACATCAGGAAGAATGAGTGGCAAAATATATTCGTTCTGAGAAGCTGTCAAGCGTTTTTTTCAGATGCCTTAGGGCGTTGAGCACTACAGTTGGACGTTGGGCAGGCTGTATGCATTTCGATCCATTGATGCCGAAAGGCGATTTTCCTCCTTTACTCCGACAAAAAGCCGCGGTGCTCGTTGTAGCGCCGGTGGTCAGCGACAAATAAATGTTTGGGAAGCCCTGCGGGACGTTCGGCTTTCAAATCAATGAAGCCTTTCGGCACATTGACGACAAAGCCATCATAAGACTGTTTGTTTTTGTTCAGCGCGATGACTATCTCGACTTCATCGTCCAAAATGCACGGCAATGCGAATTCATCTATGTCGCGGAATTCGCCCGGCGTGGCGAAATAGCCGCTTTCTAAAAAGCTCGCCGAATCATCACCCGCAGGCTCAGCTATTGAGTGTGTCTCAAGCAGCTTTGCCAACTCCGCCTGGCTGACATCTTTCGCGCCAATGGCATTCAGAAACTTCAGCGCCATCTCAATGTCATCTTTGAAATAGGGCTTGTCGTTTTCGGGCTTGTAAGTATGCAGTACGGCGAACTGCCGTTTGAGATGCCGATTCGCACGCCCAAATCGTTGCACTAGCGAAGGCACTGGCGCGAATTCAGTCAGCAGTACATCGGCGTCCAGATCAAGGCTCATTTCGCAAACTTGTGTTGTGACAGCAATCGCAGGCGCGCCTTCCTGCTGAAACGCAGCTACGGTTTTTTTATGAACCTTCTGACGATGCACGAGCTTGAACCGGCTGTGATAGCTCAATACTCCGACTTTCAGCTCATCGGCTAAACGATCGGCCAACGACTGACAACGCGCCACTGTGTTGACGACCCATAGCACCCGCTGGCCTTCACGGTACGCGGCGACAGCTTTCGCAAAGGCTGCGTTCTCGTCAGCAACCGGTTGAAGCCGATAGCGCGGATGTTCTTCCTGCTTTTTCAACGTCGCATCATCCGACGCGGGATACAGTTTCAGCCCTGCAGCTTCGAGTTCTTTTTGCCGATGCGGTGGCAAAGTGGCCGTCATACACAGCACAGGCAAATCAAACTTCTTGAGGAAGGCAACCAACGTGTTGAACATCTTGCGGTCAAAGCTGTGAACTTCGTCAATAATCAACGCGCAATCAGCGAGCATTGGCAGTTTGCACATGCTGTTGTACTGATGCTCCATAAAGCCGAGGAATTGATCTACAGTGGCGCTGAAATAGCGCCGCCCCCACAGACCAAGTGCATACAATCGCTCCTCCGCTTCACTCAGTCCCAGAGTTTTTCCTTTCAGCGCCTCATTAAGATTATTGACTGTGTTTTCCTGCATCGCTTCCAGTTCATAACCAGCGGTTCCGTGATCCAACATCGCTTCGTCTTCCGGCGCCCAGCCCACGTAATCGCGGAAGCCTTCAGTCGCCGTGCCGCGCGTTGGGTAGAGAAAAATCACCTTGCCGATCTCGTACTGGCTAACCTGCGCTTCTGCCCACTTCCAGGCCGCCAGCGTTTTGCCTGCCGCGCAAGCCGCCAACAACAAAACGCGCGGACCTTTTGTTGCGGTTAGCTTTTGGAAATCCTTGTAAGTGAATGGCTCTTTGCGGCGTTGCGAAATCTGCGCAGCGCGCGGGTTCAGAATCGCGTCAACCAATGCTGTTTGTGTGATCGGCGTGGTATGAACAACTCTGTTGACCCAATCTTCGATTGAATGCCCCTCACGCCAAAGGCCGGATGAGGCAGAGTCAGCAGCAATGACGCCAGCTTTGATAGCGAGCAGAAAAGACAGCCGTTCAGGCTGTTTTTTTATTGTGCGCCTGAACTTGTTTGCTGCTTCACGTCCGGCTTTTGTGGCCTCCAGATAAGGCGAATGTTCTCCCCACGCTTTCAAAGGGAGTTCGGGAATGTTCTGTTCAATTTGTGCGACTTCGCGGATTTTTTGCAGAACAGCTTTGACTTCAGCATGCTGAAGAAAAAGTGACAACGTTGTTTTTCCGCGCGGCGCGCACCAGCCATATTTTTCAGCTTCAGTAGCGGCTGAGGCTTTGAGGTGATGAGACAACACCGCCGCTGTAATCACATCCAAATCAAGCGCGGAGTTTTGGGCAAGCCAGTTGCGCACTTCCGGCAAAAACAAAATCAAGGCGCTGATGTGTTCGTGCCGCAACGTCTGAGGCGGCGCGGCAAAGTTCGTGACGGCTCGATAAAAGTCTTCATTCGCCTTGCCGAGATCGTGCAAGAGCGCCGCGACCCTCAGGTTCAGCAAAAATCGTTCGCGGTCTACCGCCGCGATGCGAAAGAAGCGACACCAGTTCCGACCCCAGCGTTTTTCCAGGTTGAAGATAAGTTCGGCAGCTTTCGCCGTATCACAGGAATGTTCTTCCAGTGTGACTATCCTGCCATTGCGCTTACTCTTTGCGAGTAACGGTTGAAGAGCTTGGTTATTGTTCATTTCTTGCCTCCTGAATCTGCTGCGGTCGCTCGCCGATGAGGTCATCTATTGCAATAGGAAAGAAAATCCCGCATCCCATCCGCCGCCGTCCGCCCAGTCCCTGTTCCTGCAAAATGATTGAACCTTCGTCGCTCAATTCGTGAATTGCCAAACCAAAGCCAACGATGGTGTGTTGGCCGACTTTGACCACGCGGCGGGGGCCGACCACCGGCTCGCCTTTCACGCCCAGTTCATCCAACTTGCGGCAAACAGCGTCCAGAAACGGCTCCGGCTCGGTGAAGCCTTTGATCGTCACGATGCGGGCGTAGAGTTGCGGCGATGGTTTGAGTAAAAAGATTCGCGGCGCGCCCAATCGGATCGCGTGGCCGTCCACT
>JAKEEU010000136.1 GCA_022616415.1 Candidatus Zhuqueibacterota bacterium
AGGCTGAGTAGTTACGAAATATCATTCTTCTTGGGCTATAAACGGTATTTAGCAAGGGAGGAGGGTTCTTGATGTCGATACAATTTGAGTTGACCGAGGAGCAGTTGCAGGTCAAACGAATGGTCAGAGAATTTGCTGAGGCAGAGATCAAACCGCACGTGATGGAATGGGATGAAGCGCAGCATTTTCCGAGCGAATTGTTTTCAAAGATGGCCGAACTGGGTTTGATGGGAGTGATCTTTCCGGAAGAGTACGGCGGCGCAGGGATGGGTTATCTCGAATATGTGACGGTGATCGAAGAGATTTCACGCGTTGATGGCTCAGTCGGTCTGTCCCTGGCCGCACACAATTCACTCTGCACTAATCATATCTTTCAGTACGGCAACGAGGAGCAAAGAAGCAGGTACGTCACGCCGCTGGCCAAGGGTCAAAAGCTTGGCGCGTGGGCCCTGACAGAGCCAGGCTCCGGCTCCGATGCTTCGGGAATGAAGACGACGGCCGTACGGCGCGATGGGGGTTGGGTGATCAACGGTTCGAAAAATTTCATCACTCACGGCATTTCGGCAGATATCTGTGTGGTGACGGCGATCGCCAACCGCGAGATGCGTTCGCGCGGCATTAGCGCCTTCATCGTCGAACGCGGCACAAAAGGCTTCATCGCGGGCAAGAAGGAGAATAAGCTCGGCGTGCGCGCTTCGGAGACGGCATCGATGATCTTTGAAGATTGCTGGGTACCGGGGGAGAACCAACTCGGAGAACCCGGTCGGGGCTTTGTCAACGCGATGCAGATTCTGGACGGCGGACGCATTTCAATTGCCGCACTTGCTTTGGGAATCGCACAAGGGGCCTTTGAATCAGCTCTCAAGTATTCGCAGGAGCGTAAGCAATTCGGCAAACCGATCTATGATTTCGAAGCAATCCAGTTCAAGCTCGCCGATATGGCAACGCAGATTGACGCCGCACGACTGCTCACGATGCGCGCGGCCTGGATGAAGGATCAAAAAGGACAAACTACAAAAGAGTCTGCGATGGCCAAGCTTTACGCTTCTGAAATCGCGGTCAAGGTCAGCGAGGAGGCAATTCAGATTCACGGCGGGTACGGATATACAAAAGATTACCCACCCGAAAAATACTGGCGCGATTCGAAGCTTTGCACGATAGGCGAGGGGACAAGTGAGGTACAGCGGCTGGTCATTGCGCGGCAATTAGTGTCAGGCTGAAAATCAAAAATCAAAAGGCAAAAGGCAAAAATCAAAAGGCAAAAATGGGAAGAGCTAGCTCCAGCCATTTTTGCCTTTTGATTTTTGCCTTTTGCCTTTTGATTTTTGATTTTCAGTTGCCCTTCGGCTTCTTACCTGCCGCTGGCGTCGGCAATTGCCCCTTATTGTCTCGCGCGAAATATCCCTGGCGTGTGCGTGCAACCAGTTTACGCGTGCCTTTTGGGCTGACCGTCACTCTGACACTACGGTAGGTTCCGTCACGATTTTCGTTGGTCGGGTAATAACTGACGATGAATTGTGTACGCAAGTCTTTTGCAATCTGTGCTGCTATGCCTTTCATCTCGCTCACTTCCTTTGGAAAGAAAGCGCGACCGCCCGAATCATCAGCCAGGCGTGTCAT
>JAKEEU010000137.1 GCA_022616415.1 Candidatus Zhuqueibacterota bacterium
CCACGTCGAAACCCGTATGCTCGAGCTCGGAATAAACGTGGCGAAAAGTGTTACCCCCAAATGACGATTTTTTGCGAAAAATCATTTGACAATTACAATTAAGTTTTACTTTTTTACGCTTCACGTTTTATTACTCATACCGCAACGCTTCCACCGGATTCGCCAGCGCGGCTTTGATCGCCTGCGTGCTGACGGTCAGCAGAGCAATGACCAGCGCCAGGCCGCCGGCGAGCGCAAACACCGTCCAGCCGATGTCGATGCGAAACGCAAATGATTGCAGCCATTTCTGCGTCAAATAGAAAGCGATTGGCGCAGCCACGGCAAATGCAATGAGCACCAGTCCGGTGAAATCCTTGGAGAACAGGATGACAATTCGCGTCACCGAAGCGCCCAGCACTTTGCGGATGCCGATCTCTTTAGTGCGCTTTGCCGCCATCAGCGCGGCCAGTCCGAACAACCCCATACAGGCGATGAGAATTGCCAATCCGGAAGCATAGCCGACAATCTTGCCCCAGCGCTCTTCCTCACGGTATTGCTGCTCGACGTCGTCATCGAGGAAACTGAAGACAAACGGCTGATTCGGCGCCACCTTTTGCCATGTTCCTTTCAGCAAATCCACGGTAGCGGAGATATTTTCCGGCTCGAGGCGAACATTGATGAAATTGACGGCTCTTGGAGAGACCGAAATGGTGATGTCATTGATGCCTCGCAAGACGGTCGTGGGATCGAGCGTGAGCACCAGCGGGGCAATTTCGTTTTGCAGGGACTGGAAGTTGAAATCCTTGACCACACCGATGACCCGATGAGGGGGGAACTTTCCGCCGGGCAGGCGCTGGCCCAGGGGCGAGTCCCAGTTGAAATATTTTACCATCGCCTCGTTGACGATAATCGCTTCGCTGGAATCGGTGCCGAATTCCGGTGAGAAATTACGGCCCATCAGTAGCTCGATGCTCATGGTTTTCAAATAATCGTAGTCAACGGTTTGCTGAAAAAATTCGCGGTGGGTTCCGTCCTCGCTAGCGAATCCCATCGCCGCCCACTGGCTGGCAAACGTGTTGGACGAGCCGGCCACACCGAGCACGCTTTCATAGTCCGCCAGCGCCTGGCGAAAGCGTTGCATCAGCATGGCGCCCTCGCGCTGGGGGCTGTTGTTGCGGATCACGACGACTTGCTCGCGGTTGAATCCCAAATCTTTCGTGCGCAGGTAATGAAGCTGGTCGGCCATCACCAGCGTGCCGATGATCAGCAGGATTGACAGCGAAAACTGCATGACGACCAAACTGCGCCCGAAAAATCTTGCCCCCCGAATTTGTGTTTCGCCTTTGATGACGATGGCAGGACGCATTCGCGCCAGCACAAAGGCCGGGTAGCTGCCGGCCATCAACCCGACGAGCAACGCGAGACCGGCAAAGGCCAGCAGCATCGGAAAATCGTAAACGAGCGTCAGGCGCTTGTTGGCCAATCCGTTGAAGAACGGCAGAAAAAGTTCCGCCAGAAAAATGCCCAACACCAGCGCCAGAAAGCTCATCAAAATCGCCTCGCTCCAGAACTGTTTGACGAGCTGGCCCTGCACCGCGCCCAGCACCTTGCGCACGCCTACTTCCTTACTGCGATGCGCGGAGCGGCCGATGGCGAGTGTCATGAAATTAATGCACGCGATGACCAGGATCAGCAGCGCGATGCCAAATAGAATGTACGAGTAAACCGGATTGCTGGTAGGCTCGAATCCGGTAGGAACCTCCGGGTTGAGATGGATATCGGCCATGGGCTGCAGATGCAGCGTGATCATCGGCGCAATCCGTTCCGGATAGTGGTTTTTGACCACGGTTTGCAGCTTGCCTTCGATCTCCGCGGCGGTAAGCGGGCCGGCGAGCTCGACATACGTTTCGAATGAAACATTGAGCCAGCCCCGCAGAGCGGGGTCGCTCTTGTATGTGCGAACATTATCGAACGGGATGACAAAATCGAATCGAATGCTGGAATTTTCCGGAACGTCTTTCGCGATGCCGCTGACGAAGAAATCATGAAACTCATTGCCCAGCTTGATCGCAAGACGCTTGCCGAGCGGCTCGGTCCCTACTGGATTTTCAATTTTGCCAAAGTATTTTTTCGCCATGCTTTCCGTCAGCACCACGGCACCGGGATCTTGCAAGACCGCAGACGGCTCTCCCGCAAGCAAAGGAAAATGGAAAACCTCAAAAAAATCGGTGTCGGCCAGATGAATGCGCTCGGTGAACGTGGTGTTTTGGTATCGAACCAGATCGCGATTGATGTCGAGGCGCACGGCGCGTTTCACCTCGGGGAAGGAGGTCTCGAAGGCTTGCGCCATTTGCGCCGGCGTTTCGGAATAGGAAAAAGGATCGCGGTCCGGCGGCGCTTCGGTAACATAAACACGATACAAATTCGCCACATTGGGATGAAACCGGTCGTAGCTGGTTTCGTTGCGTACGAACAGGAAGATCAGGATAAAGCACGCCATGCCAATGGCCAGCCCGGTGACGTTGATAAAGCTATAGACGCTTTGCTTGCGCAGATTGCGCAGCGCGATTTTGAGGTAGTTTTTGAACATGGCTTCTCCATTTCGGATTTGGGATTGCGGATTTCGGAAGCTTGATTGCTTGCAGAACCGAAATCCACAATCCGCAATCATTCGTACCGCAACGCTTCGACCGGATTCGCCAGCGCCGCTTTGATGGCCTGTGCGCTGACTGTCAGCAGCGCAATAATCAGCGCCAGTCCGCCGGCCAATATAAACACCCACGAACTTACCTCGATACGATAAGCAAAATTTTGCAGCCACTTGTTCATGGCGAAATAGGCGACCGGCGCCGCGATAAGATTGGCGATCAGCACCAATTTGACGAAATCCTTTGAGAGCAGGTTGACGACGCTGGTGACGGTGGCGCCGAGCACTTTGCGGATGCCGATCTCCTTCGTGCGCTGCCGGGCGGCAAAGGAGGCAAGGCCGAAGAGGCCCAGGCATGCAATCAGAATCGTTAGGCCGGCAAAAACGCTGAACAGCGTGGCGAACCGCTGATCGTTTTTGTATTGCTCGTCAAACTTCTCATCCACAAAGGCATAAAGGAAGGGATTGCCGGGGAAAAGGGTTTTGTAAATGCGCTCGATGGCGGCAATCGTCTCGGGCAAGTTTACCGTACGCACTTTCAGCGAAAGCTGTTTTGCTGCATGCGACTGGGTGAACAGCACGGGTTCGCGTGGCGAATGCGCCGACGACCAGGAGAAGTCCTTGAACACGCCGACGATCTTGCAGGTCTCGCCACCTATGGCCACCAATTGGTTCAGGGCGTCGTTCGGTGACTCGAAACCGACTGCCTGAATCGCGGTTTCATTGGCGATGACTGGCAGGGGCGTTCCTTCCGGCGAGGATGCAGAAGCCCATTCGACGTCGTCGCCGGCAATCAACTGCAAGCCGTAGAGCTGGGCGAAACTGGTGTCGATCCAAGCGAGCGCGCCTCCCACGCCGGTCGAAGGATCGGCCATCGCGCGTCGCAATCCTGATGAGTACCAATCGAATCCCTGTCCGGGCACCGTATTGGATCTGGCAATCTGCTTGATGGCCGGGATCTGGCTCAGCTCATGAGCCAACCGTTGAATGACTTGCGCGCGATCGGCGCCTTCGGGGAGCACGCGCGGGCCAGGCACATTGAGGATTTGTTCCAAGTTGATTCCCAAATCCATGTGGCGCATATAATCGAGCTGAGAGTAGACGATAGTTGTCCCTGCCAAAAGCACGATGGAAGCTGAGAACTGCAGCACGACGAGCCCGCGTCGCAGCCAAAGCCGGGTGGCGAACGAACCGGCCTTTCCCTTCAGCATGGACACGGGCTTGAAAGAGGAGAGCACGAAGGCTGGGTACAGTCCGGCGAGCAGCGTAGCGACACCAAACGTGGCCAGGAAGATGATCCAAAATTGCGCATCGGCCCACAGCAAGTTGGTGAGCTGTGTGCCGGCCAGATTGTTCACGAACGGCCTGAGCGCGTCGGCCAGCGCGATCGCAAACGCCATGGCAACGAGGTTCGTCAGCGCCGACTCAAAAAGAAATTGCAGGATAAGCTGCCCACGCTGCGCGCCGATCACCTTGCGGACGCCGACTTCGCGGCTGCGGTCGAGCGAGCGCGCCGTGGCCAGATTGACGTAATTGACCAGGGCGATGATCAAAGTGATGAGCGCGATAAGAGCGAAAAAGTAAACGGTGCGATAACTTCCCTGCACGGTTTTCGGCGCAAACACGGCGCCGTCGAGATGAACATCGCGCAAAGGCTGCGCGTTCAAATGCGCCTTCGTGTTGGTGCGTTTGAATTGTTCCCCGCGATTGCTCATGAGCACTTCCGTGAACTTCCGCTCGACCTCGGGCACATTTGCATCGTGGCGAAGCTCGACGTAGGTGAAGAAATTTTGCCAGGGCCAGGCTTGCCTGGGATCTTTGTATCCACTTTTTTCGAGCAGATCACTCATCGGCAATAAGAAATCAAACTGCAGATGAGAGTTGGCGGGAACATTCTGGAAAACTCCGTTGACGTGGAAATCGCCGCTGATCCAGCCGGTGAAGTTCAGCACTTGCCCGATGGGGTTTTCCGAGCCGAAGTATTTCTGCGCTGCAGACTCGGAAAGCAGAATCGTTCCGGGCTGGGTCAACGTCTGTGCGGGATCACCGGAGACGAGTGGGTAGGAGAACATTTGAAGGAAAGCCGGGTCGGCATAGTAGACTCGCTTCTCCTCAAAAACTTTGTCCGGCTGTGCGGGGTTCGCAATGACCGGCGCACTGTATTCCGGGTGCAGGCGGGCAAAACGAACGACTTCCGGGACATCTTGCGCCAGAGCCGGACCGAGCGCATAGCCATTGAGCGCCTCGGTCTCCGGCGCGCGGCCGCTCCGCGATTCGGTTTGGTTGACCCGATAAAGGTTGGGCGCATTCGCGTTGAAGTCGTCAAAGCTGTACTCGTACGCGACGTATTGGAAAATGACCAAGCAGCACGCCAACCCGAACGTGAGGCCGGCGATATTGATGAACGAATACGCTTTGTGCTTGAACAGATTTCGGGCAGCGATTTTGAGATAGTTTTTGAACATGGTTTTGTTCCAGTAATCAGTAATCAGTGTTCAGTAATGAGTGAACTGATTACTGATTACTGATCACTGATCACTGATTACTCTTCTTTATCATTTTGCCCGCGCACGATTTTCAACAGCGCTTCGGTGGCGCGTGAGTCGCCGCTTTGGCCGAGCCAGAAAATCGCGTCTTTGCGCACGGCGGGGTTGCGATGATTTTTGGCAATGTCGATCAAAATGGGAATGCCTTGATTATCCGAAAGCTGCGTCAAGGCGAATACCGCCTGTTTTTGAATCGCGATATCCGCATCTTTGAAAACCGCGTCTTTTAAAATTGGCACCGCCTTCTCCGCTGCGGTTTGCGCCAGCCAGAAAAGCGCCTCTTTGCAGATTTCACGGTCGGTCTGATTCTGCGCCAATTCGATCAGAACCTCCTCGGCCTCGGGCAAGTGCATTTGGCTCAAAGCAAACACGGCCTGCTTGCGCAGCTCGAACGAGCGCTCCGTTAAGGCGGTTTGCTTCAAGATGCGCAAGGCGCGAGTGTCTTTGCTCTGCCCCAGCCAGAAGAGCGCTTCCTTGCGCACCGCGGTGCTGCGATGGTTCTCTGCAATGTCGAGCAAAACAACGGTGCCCTGCTTGTCCGGCAATTGTGTCAGCGAAAAAACCGCGTGCTTTTGAATCTCGGAATCGTCGATGCCTTTGTAGATAATATCTTTCAAAAAAGTCGCGGCCCGCTCCGAGCCTTTTTGCGCCAGCCAGAAAATAGCGTCTTTGCAAACTTCGCGATCGGCTTGCGCCCGCGCCAATTCGAACAAGGCGTCTTCGGCTTCGGGCAAGTGCATTTGGCTCATCGCAAACACAGCTTGTTTGCGCACTTCGGTCGAACGATCCGCTTTCGCGGTTTGCTGTAGAATGCGCAACGCTTCCGGATCATCAACCTGCCCCAGCCAGAAAGCCGCCTGTTTGCGAATTTCGGAGTCTTCATTGCCGGCCAGCACACCGGCGAGAAAAGTCCGGCGCGGCGCCGATTCGCTGTGCAAGCCGATGGCGCTAATCAAATCTTTCTTGGTTTCGCTCGATGCAGCGCGGCGATACAGCCGTTCGAGCAAGGCGAGGCTTTGCTCATCTTGCGCTTCTCCCAGCCAGAGCAACGGCAGTTCTTTGAAATCGACGCTCAGCTCGAACGTGCTTTCTTGAACCTTGCGCAGCTCGTCGCCGCCGGAGGTGAAGCCGAGAAATATTCCCACTTCCTTCATCACCATCCGCTCGGATTTTCCCTCGTGACGCGATGGCAGCTCCAGCGGCGTTGCAATGTCATAAATCAGCTCCGACAAGCTTTTCCCCGCGCCGCGAAAAATCCGGCCACTCTTGATGTGCATGCTGCCGATGGTGGAATTTTCTTCCATCAAGCGCTCGATGCTGTAGCCGATCCAATATCCCTTTTTGAAGCGCGATTGGCTGCTTTGCTCCACTGCCCATGACCAACGCTGTTGCAATGGCTGCGCGGCATCGGGATGACGAACCACCTCTTGCGCCGCGGCCAACTGCGCAAACGCTGCCAACAACAGGGCGATTTTGAACGTGCATTTTGTGCGCATGTTTTCTCCTTGCTGTGTCTGGTCACAAATTTGTTCTGTAGTTTAATATCTCTGCATTGTGAGATTAATAGCCGTTTTCAGATGCGTGTACAGTTTTTCGTAGTCCCCGCCCCTTACAGGCGTAGGCTTGTGGGCGGTTGTCTATGCGACAGTGCCCCACAAGGGGGCAGGGCTACGTTTCCCGTGCATCACATAAAAACCGCTATAAGCTTTAGACACAGCATATTGAAAAGAAGTTGGCTGTACTGATGAGCTTCCATTCCGCTTCGTGGTATTTTTATTCATATCTCAACGCCTCGATCGGCTTCGCCAGCGCGGCTTTGAGCGCCTGCGTGCTCACCGTCAGCAACGCAATGAGCAGCACCATTCCGCCCGCCAGCGCAAAAACCCACCAGCCGATGTCACTGCGATAGGCGAAGTCTTGTATCCAATGTTTCATAGCCAAGTATGAAATTGGCGTTGCGACCGCAAAGGCGACAGCGACGAGTTTGGTGAAATCCTTGGAAAGCAGCAACAAAATGCCGGCAACCGAAGCGCCAAGGACTTTGCGTACGCCAATTTCCTTTGTTCGCTGCTCCGTCGTAAAAGCCGCAAGCCCAAACAGGCCGATACACGCAATGAGAATCGCCAATGCGGCAGCAATGCCGAAAAGTCTGCCCACCCGATCGTCTGTTTTATAGAAATCCTGCAGCCGTTCATCCAGGAAGTTGTACTCGAAAGGCGTGGTATGATCAAATTGCTCATGTACACTTTGCAGGAATTCAAGTGTTGAGGGAAGATCGACGCCGCCGAGCCTAACAGTGAAGTAATCCATCGGCTGGATTGGATTCGACAAATGGCCCATTACTAAAGGCCCGATTTTATCGTACAGAGAGCGGAAATGAAAATCTTTAACCACACCGATGACCTGCGCTCCATAGCCGGCCCAGGGCGTCATAACCGCGATCGGTTTCTCGAGGGACGAGTCCCACCCAAGCGCTTTTGCCGCCGTTTCGTTGAGCAAAACCGCGGTTGAGTCTGTGGCCATCTGCGTCGAAAAGTTTCTGCCTTCGACCAGGTCAATTTCGTAGGTGTCCAGAAAATCCTCATCGATTCCTAAAAAACTCATCGCCAGAGTATCGGGGGCCGGCACGCCTGCGGGCACCACACCGATTTGGAGAATATTTTTCCATTCGCCCGGCACTCGTGATGAAACGGCCACGGTGCGCACGGCGGAGTTGCCGGCAAACTCGTTTTTGGCCGTTTTAGCGTTCCTTCGCATTTCTGCGCTGTTAATATCGATGACGACCAAATGTTCTTTGTTGAAGCCGAGCCGCTTGTTGCGGACATATTGAAGCTGATCATAAACAACAAGCGTCGCCACCATCATCGTGATGGATAACGTGAACTGGGTTACGACCAGACCACTCCGCAACCGTGATTTGCCGCAACCCACTTTCATTTCGCCCTTAATAACCCTTGCGGCTTGAAGCTTGGAGAGGTAAAATGCAGGGTAACTGCCGGAAATTATTCCCACGAGCAACGTAATAGCCGTGAGACTCAAAAGAATCAACTCATCGGTGCCGAAATTGAGAATCAGCTCCTTGCCGGCAAGCTGGTTGAACGCAGGCAGAACAAGCTCAACGAGTGCAATGGCAACCAATAACGCAAAACCTGATAAAAGAACCGACTCACTTAAAAACTGCCCAATCAGTTGCCATCTTTGTGCGCCGATGACTTTTCTCACGCCGACCTCTTTGGCGCGCTGCATGGACCGGGCAGTTGCCAGATTCATATAATTAATGCATGCGATGAGCATGATGAAGAAGGCAATCGCAGATAAAATGTAAATGTAAACTGTCTCCCCTTTGTTTTGATTGCTGTCCAATTGAATGTGCGAGGAATGGAAATGAATGCCGGTCAAGGGTTGAAGATAAAATTTTCGTTTTGCCCAGGAAATCTCGCCACGGTATTTTTTGATGAATTCGGGGAATTTTGCTTCCAACGCTGTCGCCAAAGAGCCTTCTTTCAGCGCCACATAAGTAATGAATGCTGCGCGCTCCCAGGAAGTCATCAATTCCGGCAGTCCTTCGAGCGCTTCGAGGCTCGCAAATGAAAAAAGCATGGTGAAATTTAAATGAGAGTTGCCGGGGACAGTCTGCATTACGCCAGTGACTCGAAAATCTCCCAAAGTTTCCACGGTAAGGGTTTTGCCATAAGGGTTTTCATCTCCGAAGTATTTCTTCGCCGATTCTTTCGTTAGTATGACCGACCCGGGCTCCACGAGCGCTGTTTTCGGATCACCCTGGAGTAGTTGAAAATCAAATATGTCAAAAAAGCCGGGCTCGGTGAAGAAGTATTCCCTCTCGATTAAACGGGTGGCGCCACGCTTGACAGTTAATCGCAAGCCGGTGAAAAGCCTCGCATAATGCGAAACCTCCGGAAAATCGTTGGCCAGCGCCGGACCCAAGGGACCTTCTGTAATTCCAAAATGCCGGTCGCCCTGATCTGGTATATACCGAACTTGTATAGCGCGATAAATGCGATTGGCTTTCTGATGAAAACCGTCAAAAGCCAGCTCATCATGAACGTAGAGCAAAATCAAGATACAGCATGCAATGCCAACGGCCAATCCTGAAATGCCAATGAAGGCATGGCTTTTATGCTTCAACAAATTTCGCAGCGCAATTTTGAGGTCGTTTTTGAACATGGCAAAGTCCGAAGTCTTTTGTCCGATGTCCGAAGTCAATTAACAAACGGGGCTACTTTTGCACCTTTTCTTTTTTATCCATTCATCTTTTTTGCCTCACTCGTATCTTAGTGCTTCGACCGGATTCGCCAGCGCCGCTTTGATGGTCTGGTAACTCACCGTCAACAAGGCGACGGCCAAAACGATGAGCGTTGAGACCAAAAAAATCGGCCAGCCCAGATCGATGCGATAAGCATAGCCGGCAAGCCAGCGGCTCACGGCAAAATAAGTCGCCGGCGAAGCCAGCAATGCCGCCAACAAAACCAGCTTGGAGTAATCTTTTGACAGCAGCCCCCAAATGCTGCCGGTCGAAGCGCCGAGAACTTTGCGCACGCCGATTTCTTTGGTGCGTTGGGCGGTGGTAAAAAAAGACAATCCGAATAATCCGAGGCACGCCAGCAGCACGCCCAGGCCGGCAAAAAGGCCGAAAGCCGCGCCGAAGCGCCGATCGGTTTGATACTGCGCGTTGAAATAATCATCCAAAAAGAAATGGCTGAACGAATTGCCCGGAAAAAATTCCAGATACTTGCCTTGCACCGCCGCGATGGTTTCTTCGAGGTTCCGTGGCTGCAGCTTGACGAAGAAAAAATTGCTCGTGGAATACAGCGGCATGAAAATGATGGGCTCGACCGGAACGTGCAACGATTGCTGGTGATGATCGGCAACCACGCCGGCAATCTCCCACTCTTTGCCCCAGTAGCGCAGCCCTTGCTGAATCGCCGCTTCCGGTTTCTCGAAGCCCAACAGTTTGGCCGCGGTCGCGTTGATGACCACCGTTTTGATGGCATTGAAATCCATATTGTGATCGGAACGGCCAAAGCCTCTGCCGGCGAGAATCGGCATTTCGAAGGTTTCAAAGAATTGATAATCAACGCCGATTTCGCTCGTCGTGTAGCGCTGCGCCGGATCGCCTCCTTTGCGTTGCAAATCGAAAATCCGGCCGGTGCGGCGACCAGGCAACCGTTGCGAGGCGGTTACCGAGCTGATCGCCGGATAGCGCAGCAGCTCGGCCTTGAAGCTGTTGATGTGATCGTAATAAGTCGAATCCCAACGGGTCAAGCGCGGTCCGTTTATAACCAGCGTCTGGCTGATATTCATGCCGAGATTTTGATGCAGCATAAAATCGATTTGCGAATAGACGGCATAAGTTCCCGCGATCAAAACGAAGGACATGACGAATTGAAAAACCACCAAACTGCGGCGCATCAAATATCCGCGAGCCGAGCGCGTGAGCTTCCCCTTCAAAACCGAAATCGTTTCAAATGAGGAAAGGAGAAAGCCGGGATACAAAGCTGAGGCCAGCGTGCCGAGCAAGAAAAGCGCGATGAAAGCCAAACCCAACCGGCCGGTCGAAAATGCTGAAGAAAAATAAATGCCCAATTTTTCCGAGATAAACGGCCGCGACAATTCAATGAGCATGATCGCCACCATCAACCCCAAAAGGTTAAAGAGCAGGGATTCGATGGCAAGCTGTTCGACAAGCTGGCGTTTTCGCGCGCCTACCACTTTGCGCACGCCGGCTTCTTTGGCGCGTTCCAGCGAGCGCGCCGTGGTCAGGTTGATATAATTGACCCAGGCAATCAGCAAAATGAACCCGGCCACCATCAACAACGTCCAAACCGCTGTGCCGTTGCCGTGCGCCCAGGTTTCGTACTCGTAATCGGAATACAAATGAATATCTTTCAACGACTGCAAATAAAAACTTTCGAGGCTATTGGTCACCTTCGTGCCCTGAAAATAGCGTTCGCTGAAAGCGGTAAATTTCTTTTCCAAAGCTTTGGGGTCCGTACCCGGCGCCAATTGGAGATACACCATGAAATTGGAGTTCGTCCAACTGTCCTCCGCCTGAGGCCACGTTTGCCTGAACGTGCTATATGAAACCAGGAAATCGAGTTTTATATGGGAATTTGCCGGCACGTCTTTAAAAACGCCGGTAATGGCTTGATCGACGCGGTTGTTCCTGTTGATCAGTTTACCCAGGATTTCTTGCTCGCGCCATTTGCCGCCAAAATATTTTTTGGCCGAGGACTCGGAAAGCAGAATCGAGTTGGGCGGGGCAAGAGCGGTTTTGGCCTCGCCGAGGAGGAGGGGAAAAGAAAACATGCTGAGAAAAGCCGAATCGGCATATACGATGCTTTCATCAAAGCCGGTTTCGCCGTGGCGGAGATAGACCCGGTTTTGTATCAACCTCGTATAGTTGACCACCTCTGGATAATCCGCTTTCATGGCTTTGGGGACCGAGGGATAAGTGATCACGCCATGCTGGGTCAGTTGGCCATTTTGGTGGCGGTCATTGGTCAACCGGTAGAGGTTATCCGCGTTGGCATGGAACGTGTCGTAGCTCAGCTCGAAGCTGACATATTGCAAAATCAGCAAGCACGCAGCAATGCTGATCGCCAGCCCCGTAATGTTGATGAATGAATAAACTTTATTGCGGCGCAAAGTGCGCAGGGCGATTTTGAGGTAGTTTTTGAACATGACAGTCCGAAGTCTTTTGTCCGATGTTCATTAGTCCGAAGTTTTTTTGTCCAATGTCCGAAGTCAATTGTTGCACAGAGCGAAGCGCACCGCGTGGCGCGTTGTCTGCGACATGGCGTATAGCGTTGGCCCTCTGCTCTAAGCCCTCTGCCCTCCGCTCATTCATACCGCAGCGCCTCGACCGGATTCGCCAGTGCGGCTTTGATCGCTTGCGTGCTCACGATCAGCAGGGCGATGAGCAATGCTGCTCCACCGGCAAGCACGAACACCTGCCAGCCGAGGTCGATGCGATAAGCAAAATTTTGCAGCCACTGGTTCATTGCAAACCATGCGATCGGCCAGGCGACGAGGTTCGCCAGCGTGACGAGCTTGGCAAACTCGGTGGACAGCATGGTTACAATATTAAAAACGCTGGCGCCAAGCACTTTGCGCACACCGATCTCTTTGGTGCGCAACTCGGCGGTAAATGAAGCCAAGGCGAGCAATCCAATGCAGGCCACAATCAGCGCCAGCGCGGTGAAATAACTTACGGCTTCGCCGAGTCGGCGCTCGCTGCGATAGAGTTGATCCAACTGCTCGTCCAAAAAAGTGAACGCAAACGGAAAATCCGCCGAGAGCATCTGCCAGGTTTGTTTGAGATTGGCTAACGCCGATGCGGTATTGCCGGCTTCCAGGCGGACATAGAAGTAATTGTATTTCTCCGGCGCAATGAATAGGACCATTGGCCGCATTTGTTCCCGCAGGGAG
>JAKEEU010000138.1 GCA_022616415.1 Candidatus Zhuqueibacterota bacterium
CCGGCGCGAACCGCAACCGCGCCGAGGACAAGAAGGCATGCCATTGCAAATTTCATGGCGGGAAATATGCCCGTTTTTTTAAAAAATGCAAATTATTTGCATATCGGCGGACGGTGAAGATGAGCGCAGAAGCAAGGAGTCAGCGGCTCCAGTCCAGCGCGCCCTTTTTAATAGCGTATGCGTAGCCAAAAAGCAGGATGACAATGAAGCTGAGCATGCTCCAAAAAATGACCGGCCCGTATTTGGCCACAAAGGTCGTGAAGACCACAGCCCAAGGGTACATGAAAACGATTTCGATATCGAAGAGGATGAAAAGCATGGCCACGAGGTAGAACTTCACGCTGAAGCGCGGCTGCGGGCCGGGTTCGGCAGGCATGCCGCATTCGTAGGCGGAGTCTTTGACGGGGTTGCGTTTCCCGGCCCGTCCAAGCAGCAGGTTTGCAAGGAGCGCGACCGTGGCAAAACCCACCGCAACCAGCGCATGAAGCAGAACCGGAACGTAATCCTCAAGCATCGCCCGTAGGAACTATCCGTCCTTTTCCTCCCGTGCAATCGAGAAAATTACTCCCGCGTTACTCGTCGGTTGCGATGCACTGCGGCATCGCGCCCTCCTCGTGCCTTGGCAGGGGGCCATTTTGCCCGCAACGCGTAGCATCCTATTTCCGGGACAGCGCACTGGCTTGTTTGCTTGTTCCAGCACATTTTTCATGGATGACTAGCAGGCATGAAAATTTCCCTGGAACTCCTTATGGCCGCATGTGCTGGCGTATTTGCCGGGCAGGGAGTGGAAACCGCGCCAGGTGCTCGCATGGTGCGCGTATTCGGCGCAGTGGTGGGAAGCGCCAAAAAGGAATCCTCAAAACCCGGCCGGTATCGTGGCATGCGGGGAGGAGGATCACAGGCTGGGCGCATCGCTGATCTACTTCAAACAAGGCCGGGCCGCGGGCAAGCCGTGGCTCTGGGTCTGTCTGCCCAGAACCGGCCATGCCGGATCAGGGTTGCTCGACGATTTTGTCAGAAATTATTTCTCGACAATTCTCTCCCAATCCCCAAAAACCCCAACTTGGGTTGACATTGACCGCAAAACGTTTGTGCCGGCCTCGGAGGCGCAAGTCTATCCGTCACTGACCGCATGGCTGCCTTCCGGCGAACTCTTTGAGCTTTGGGCGCTTGATGAAGTCCATTTCCAGCAGCATGGATCCCGGTGCCGCATGTGGGTTCCCCCTGAGATGAAAGACCC
>JAKEEU010000139.1 GCA_022616415.1 Candidatus Zhuqueibacterota bacterium
AGCGCGTTTGGTTGAGTTTTCACCCATTCCCAACTGCAAAATGGGCACAATATTTAGATTGGCGGCGCGCGCCGATGTCGACTTGCTCGTGCGCTTCATGCGCGAGTTTTACGACTACGACCATTTGCCGTTTGACGAACCCGCCGCGCGCCAGGCGCTGGAAAATATCTTGCAAGATCATGCGTTGGGCCGCGTGTGGCTCATTCAAGATGGCGAGCAGGCTATCGGCTACGTCGTGCTCACGCTGGGTTACAGCCTGGAATATCACGGCCGCGATGCGTTTGTTGACGAAATCTATATCAGCGCCAGCCATCGCGGCAAAGGCATCGGCACGCAGATCATCCAATTTTTGGAAGAAGTTTGCCGCAACCTCGAAGTGCAGGCTTTGCACCTCGAAGTCGAACGCGCCAACACCAAGGCACAGGCATTTTATCATAAAGTCGGTTTCGAAGATCACGATCGTTATTTGTTGACGAAACGGATGGCAAAATGACGTTAGCCTGTTCGCCGGTTTGCCAGTTCGCCTGTTAGGCTTTTAATCGGCAAACTGGCTAACGAGCCAACTGGCCAACAATTAGGTGAAGAACCATGCCCCAAAAACAGCAACAATTTTCTTTTGTAGAAAAGATCAAACAGCAACTCGTCGCCATTCTGCACTCCGGCAGCAGCCAGAACGAGCGGCCTTTTTTGAAGAAGCACAACGAGAGCAACATTCCTGGGCTGTTCATCGTCGGCGATCTGGCCGGCGCGCCGGTGATCAAATACGCGATGGCGCAAGGCTTCGAAGTCATCGAACACATTGCGGCTTTGCCGAATGCCATCGGCGGCAGCGATAAAGATATCTACGACGTCGTTATTATCGGCGCGGGCGCCGCCGGCTTGAATGCGGCGCTGCAAGCCAAAGAGCGCGGCATGCGTTACGTTCTGCTCGAAAAAGAGCAGATCGCCAACACCATCGAAAATTTTCCTGAAGGCAAATATGTTTATGCCGAGCCCGACAGCCAACCGCCCAAAGGCAAGCTCTGGCTCGATGGCGCGACAAAAGAAGATTTGACCAGGCGCTGGAATCAGATTATTAAAGACAATCAGCTCGACGTCCGCACCTCGGAAGGCGTCACGGGCCTGGAGAGAAAAGACGGCGTCTTCCGCGTCAAAACGCCGAAGGCCACGTATCGCAGCAAGCGCGTGGTTTTGGCGACCGGGCAACGCGGCAATCCGCGCAAGCTCAAAGTTAAAGGCGAAGATCGCGAACACGTTTATCATCGGCTCTATTCGCCGCGCAAATACAAAAACGAGAACATCATCGTTGTCGGCGGCGGCAACAGCGCGGTTGAAGCCGCACTGACTTTGAGCGAGCAAAACCAAGTTTATCTCTCCTATCGCGGCAGCGAGTTCGCGCGCATTTTCAAAGACAACGAGCGCAAGCTCAATAAGGCGATTGCGGCGAAGCGGATCGAGCCTATTCTCAACTCCAACGTTACCGAGTTTGCCGAACACGAGGCGACGCTGAAAATCAATCGCGGCGGGTCGGATGAAATTCGCAAAATTCCGTATGATCATGCCTTCGTGCTCGTCGGCGCGGACGTGCCGAGAGTTTTTCTCAAATCACTCGGCCTTAAAATGGAGAACGAGTGGGAAGGCAGCGTTTTGCGCGCCATCGGCCTTGCCTTGCTCGGTTTCATCGGCCTGTCGATTTTCGGCGCGGCGTATGGCGGCCACCCATCATTTCTCGGCTTCGATTTGTCGTTTGCGCCAAGTTGGATCGGCGCACTGATTTGGGTTGCCGGGCTTGCCGGCTTGATCTTCTTTGGTGTCAAAGGCGACCGCTTCGCGTGGGTGGGGCTCTCGTTCATTGTGTGGTATACGATTTACGGCGCGAAAGTCGGCAAAGGCGAGGAGTTTTGGCCGTACAAAGATTGGGGCTACAAATTTCTTTCGTTCTTCGACCGGCCCTGGTCGTTTTGGTATACGGTCATGTACACGGCGCTGATGACAGTGTTCGGCCTGCAAGCGCTCAAACGCTGGGGCCTCGACCGCAAAGATAAATTTCAAATCTGGCGCTACGTCAGCTTGCTCAGCTTCCAGTGGATTTTCTTCTTCCTCATTCCGGAGTTTCTTTTTCAATACGCGGTCAAATACCAATGGGTCGGTGAGAAGCTGGCAAATGACCCGGTGTTCGCCGAGCAAGCGTGGCGCAGTTACGGCCTCATTTACGCGTGGCCGCTATTTTTCTACACGTTCTTTTATAGCCCGCATCAAGTGTGGGTGGTTTGGGGCGTGCTGCTGACGTTCGTGCTCATTCCGATTTTTGCACTCTTCAACGGCAAGCGTTACTGCTCGTGGATTTGCGGCTGCGGCGGCCTGGCGGAAACTTTCGGCGACCGCTGGCGGCATCTCGCGCCCAAGGGCAAAACTTCGATCAAGTGGGAATGGATGAATTATGTCGTGCTCGGCGCTGCCACGGTGATTACCGTGTTGGTGTTGGCGAAAGATACGTATAACGCCATTGCCGGCACTGCAGATCTCGGCATTCGTCTCTATCGCATTTACGCCGATGTTTGGCTCGTCGGCATATTGCCGGTGACGCTGTATCCCTTTCTCGGCGGCAAAGTGTGGTGCCGTTACTGGTGTCCGCTCGCGAAGCTCATGCATCTGCAATCGCATCTTTTCGCGAAAATCAAAATCGGGAAATTCAAAATCGTCGCCAACGACAAGTGCATCGGCTGCTACGAGTGCTCGCGCAATTGCCAGGTCGGCATCGACGTAATGAACTACTCGCTGAAGCAGCAAGTGCTGGACAACTCGACCAGCTCGTGCATCGGCTGCGGCATCTGCGTCAGCGTGTGCCCGATGGATGTCTTGAGCTTCGGCGAGACAAACGGGCATTCTGCACCGGTGAAGATCATGAATATGAAGGGGCAACCGGTGGGGTGAGAAATAAAACGTAGCACAGAGGCGCTGCCTTTTTACCGGCAAGACCTTGCATTTTTGCCAATTCTTCTTTAACTTTATTTGTGATAAGATAATTTCGGGGCTATAATGGACTGGCATCGCTTATTCGGCTTGACCTTGACGGATTATTTTACCGACACTGCATATCGAGTCGAGCTGGAGAAAGATCTTTCACTGAAACAGCAGTTGTTGGATTTGGTTATTATCGAGCAGGAATCCGGCAGGCCAATTCAAGAACTGCCTGACGGCCTCGAAAATTTGGCGCGACACAATCTCTTGACCTATAAATCCCTGCGCCAGCCTTTGGATGCTTGGGCGCTTGACGAGCTTGTTGGCCATTATGTCAACTATCGCAAACAGATCAGTTCATCTTTGGATGAGTTGTTGCCTGTCGATGACTTTCGATTATATGCTGTCAGCACTCGCGATCCTGAAAAGCTAAAGGCAGAGATCGCACTCGCGCCGGTTGACGCAGGGGTATATGAAGTGCAATGGGGCAGTCGTCGTATTCGGATTATCGTTCTCACTCAAATTCCGCAAGCTGACCGTAATGCAATTTGGCAATTATTCAGCGGGATACCGGAACAGGTTCGATATGGCGCTTCGCAATATCGCTGGCGGCGACCGAATAGCAGCACGATTATTTATAAACTGTATGAACAATATCAAGTGGAGAATATAGCCATGCCTTACACAACGGAAGATTTCTACCGCGAATTCACGAAAGAGCATCTCTATTGGCTGACGCCGGAAGAGCGGCTTAAGGGATTGTCGGTAGATGATATACTCAAAAGTCTTTCGGTAGATGACCTTCTCAAAAGACTGCCACTGGAAGATATCTTGAAAAAACTGTCAGCGCAAGAAATCGAAGCTTATTTAAAAAAGCTTCGCGAAGCTTCCGAGGCAAAAACACCGGCCTAAATCGGCAACTACCAACGCTTGACAATCTCAATCATTCCAAGCCTTCAACATAAAACGAAAATACTTTTCTCGGAGTATCCGCTTTAACGCAATCTGCTGGGGCATCATGGCTTCTTTAACCAAATGGCGGTTGCGCTGCGGAGCAAATTGGGATTGATTTATTTGAATCTCAAGGCGTAATCGGAAAACGACTTGTTTGCCATGCCTTGATTGCCGGCGCTCGAGATTGGTAGTTTGGCAAAAGAGACTTTTTGTTTATGCTACGCTTTATGCCGGAGCTGCCGGAAATTTTCGTCAGGTGAATTCACATTAGTCCTGCTGTGGTAAGGTGTGAAATTACGATTATTCATTGTGGACAATTTAATTCAGGAGGAATATGAATGATTACTGTACTCTATTCGTCCAAGTCTATTCTTGCAAAGATTAAAGAAGTGCTTGGTGATCCAAGTACAAATGATCGTCGAGTCGTCTTGGTTGCATATTTAGGTAAAAGTGCTGGGGCCTATTTGCCACATCCAAAAGGTCTACACATCATCTGTAGCCCTACACCTGGAGGAACAAGTCCCACAGCAATTCGCCAGTTGATTCAGCGTGGCGCTAAAGTGGAGTTCTCAGATTACCTTCATATGAAAGTATATTGGTCTAATCGCGGAGGTTGTATTATTTCATCCGCCAATGCCTCCTCCAACGCGCTTGGAGTTGGAAATCTGAAGGAAGCGGGTGTCTACCTTCCTCCTGGCGAAGTCGACATTGATAAGTTGATAACATATGAATCTCCCAAACCGGTCACACGCTCAGCGCTAGAACGTCTACAGCGCGCAAATAGGCTGCTTCCACCAAACCTGCAATCTGATCCCGATCAATATAGTACAAAAGCGACGTTCGATTATCTTTCATGGTATCATTCTCCCTACCGTGATTCAGATTCATGGAAACTAGGGTGGTGGGAAGACTCGGAGTTAGAAACAGCAACATCTGCAAAAGAAAAGTCCCGTATTGAATACGGAAGGACAGAACCAAAAGCAGCGCTCAATGTCGCAGATGGTACAGTTCGAAAAGCAGACTGGCTTCTTTGCTTCGAGATCGTCAACCGTCGTAGCGTCCGAAATTTTGCTTGGATGTTTGTCGATTTCGTGGTTCCAGTGAAGCCTTCCGAAAGAAAGGCATACGAGAAAGATTATCCATTTCAAGCTATCCAAGTATTTCCGCTTCACCGTTATCCGAGACCACCGTTTCAGATCACGCAAAATTTCCGCCAAACTTTTAAGAAAGCTGCCAGTGCATTTGGATTACACCGAATCGAAGAACAGGTGTCTCTCAATCCTCCGAAATCGATGATAGAACGTATTGCTAAAATTATGCAAAAAGGTGGATAGAAATCTTGGAGGTTTGAACTGGGTCTAACGATGGAAGCTATCCCGCCATCATCATCAACAACATCGACTTGGAGAAATGAAAATAGCCATTGTCGGAGCCGGCGGCGTGGGAGGATATTATGGGGCCTTGCTCGCGCGCGCCGGGCATGAGGTGACATTTATCGCGCGCGGTGAGCATCTGCAAGCCCTACGCGCGCAAGGGCTGCAAGTCAGAAGTATTTTGGGCGATTTTGCGGTTTCGCCGGTGCGCGCTACGGCAACGCCCGTTGAAATCGGGCCGGTCGATTTAATCGTTGTCGCGGTCAAGACCTATCATTTGGATGAAGCGGCGCAGATGCTCACACCCCTGTTGGCGCCAACCACCGTGGTCCTGCCGTTTGAGAATGGCGTCGATGCGGTTGAGCGGCTGGGTGCGGTTATTGGGCAAGGACCTATGCTCGGCGGCGCAACATGGATTTCGGCAGCGATTGAAGCGCCGGGGGTTATCGGGCATTACAGCCTGTTTCGGCGTGTCGTGTTGGGCGAGTTCAATGGGCAAGTGACGCCGCGACTGCAGGCGACCTTTGAAGCATTTCAGCGCACCGGAATATCAGTTGAGATCAGCGCGGACATCCGCACGGTGTTATGGTCAAAATTGGTGTTCATAGCGGCAGTGGGTGCGATCGGGAGTTTGACGCGGGTGACGTTTGGTGAGTTTCACCAGGTGAATGAAACGCGGGTGGCGCTGAAAGCCGCGATTGCAGAAATCATCGCGGTGGGGCAGGCAAACGGTGCGAAGTTGCAGGCGTCGCTGGCAGAAGATACGCTTGCTTTCATCGACAAAAGTGCTGCGGAGTTGAAGCCATCGTTACAGCGGGATATCGAAGCTGGGCGTGTCAGTGAACTCGAATCGCTGATCGGGGTGGTTGTGCGTTTGGGAGCCGAAGCGGGAGTCCCGACTCCGGTGATGAGTTTGGCATACGCCATGCTCAAGCCGGGACTGTTGAAGGCGCAAGGGAAGCTCGCAATGGTTATTTGAGTTTGGCAACGCCGTCCTTGCATTTTTGGTATCTTTTCTGTAACTTTGACAACACAGAATAAGCCAACAAATGAGGAGAGCAAGGATGACCAAGCTATTCACGCGGTTCGCCTTTTTATTTTTATTCCTGCCATTCTTGCCGCCACTGCAAGCGGCACAAGACGAAACCAATTCCGCCGCAATCCGCGCCATTCTGCAAGAGCGCATTGATAAAAACAAAAAAAGTGTCGGCATCGTCGTTGGCTTGATTGACAAAAGTGGCAGTCGAGTCGTTGGCTATGGCAAGCTCAACAAAGATCGTGTGCAAGAACCCGATGGCAATACCGTGTTTGAAATCGGCTCAATAACCAAAGTCTTCACAGCGATCTTACTCGCAGATATGGTGGAACGCGGCGAAGTGAGTCTCAGTGATCCGATTTCCAAATTCCTGCCCAAGTCTGTCAAAACTCCGACAAAAGATGGCAAAGAGATTACGCTGCTGCACCTGGCGACGCACACTTCCGGACTGCCGCGCTTGCCTGACAATCTCGATATGAAGAACGCCGACAATCCGTATGCGGATTACACCGTCGCGCAGATGTATGATTTCCTCTCGCGCCATCAACTCACGCACGGCATCGGTGAGAAATACGAATACTCGAATTATGGTGCGGGCTTGCTGGGGCATCTGCTCGCGCTCAAAGCCGGAACGGATTACGAAACGCTGGTGACGAAGCGAATTTGCGCGCCGCTCAAAATGAGCAGCACCGCCATCAAACTCTCGCCGGATATGCAAGCCCGCTTGGCACAAGGACATAACGAAGTTTTACGGCCGGCGTCGAATTGGGACATACCGACATTGGCCGGCGCCGGTGCATTGCGTTCGACCGCAAACGATATGCTGCTTTTTCTCGGTGCCAATTTGGGCTTCACCAAATCCGCGCTGACGCCAGTCATACAGAAAACGCATGCAACCCAAAACAGCACAGGCAGGCCGAATTTGGAAATCGCTTTGGGTTGGCATATTCTCAAAAAGCATGACAGCGAAATCATTTGGCACAATGGCGGCACCGGCGGATATCATTCTTTCATTGGATTTGACAAAAGCAAAAGCCTCGGCGTTGTGGTGCTCTCCAATTCGACTAACGATATCGATGACATCGGGCGGCATTTGCTCAATGCAAAATTTGAGTTAGTCAAGCTTGAACCAGTCCAAGAACGAACGGCGATCAAAGTCGATCCGAAAATTTATGATGCGTATGTCGGACAATACGAGTTGGCACCGGGATTCATTTTCGATGTCATCGTTGAGAACAATCAATTGATGGTGCAGCTCACCGGCCAGCCGCGTTTTCCGGTTTTTCCGGAATCCGAAACGAAATTTTTCTATAAAGTGGTTGACGCGCAGCTCACGTTTCAAAAGGACGGCAACGGCAAGGTCACGAGCTTGATTTTGCACCAAGGCGGGCGCGATCAAACAGCAAAGAAAAAATAGCGCTGGCGATAAAGAGATTTTCTGATAAATTTTTAGTTTTCAATTTTTACTTCGTAACGGAATGCGACGCGCCGTATCCATTTCCTTGCTTTTTTTGATGCTGTTTCAAGCGGCAAGCCATTTTTTTGTCTTTAAAATTCAACAGTATGAAATTCGGCAAGAAATCAAGCGGCAAATCAAAGCCGGCGTGCCGGAAGCAGAGCTGGTCTTGCTCAAAATCTCCAGAACGATGGAAGACCGACCCAACCGGTTTTTCCAGCGCATTCACCAACGGGAGTTTCGTTACAACGGCGGCATGTACGACATCGTCCGGCAGGAGAGCCATGGCGACACCACCTGGTATTATTGCCTTTCCGATGAAAAGGAGACACAGCTTTTTGCCAAGCTGGATGAATTGGTCAAGCAGGACATGGCCGGGAATCCACAACACCGGAAGCAAATCGACGAGCTGTTGCGTTTATTCGGCGCTTTATATTTCAGCCATAAGATTGATGACTTTTTTATTTTTTCCAATCAACAGAAAGCTGCGGCATTTTTTTTCTTCAGTTTAAAAACCTGGGATTTTCTTCCTTCCACTCCTCCACCTGAAGCTTGAGCAGGCCCGAATAATTCAAATACGCTTTTGGGCGCATCTGCCTGCTAACGTGGAGGAAACCGTGCAAAGAAACATATTCCTATTGCTAATCCTGGCGTTGGCGGTTTCCGGCCAGGCTCAGGTTTTGGCGATAAAAGATAAAATCACACACCAACCACTGGCGGGTGTGAGTGTTCATAGCAAAAATCCGGCAGCATCCGGCGCAACGGATGCCCGCGGACGCGTCGATCTGTCGCGATTTAAAAACGCCGACAGCATCCATATCGAGCTGATTGGCTACGAGCGTGGAATTTACAGCTTTAAACAGCTCGAGGAGATGCAATTCATTCTATTGCTGGCGGAGACCTCGATCCCGCTGAACGGCGTGGTTGTCTCAGCCGTGCGTTGGGCACAATCGGAGCGCGAAGTTCCCAACAAAATCACTTCGATACGCGCGGCGGAAGCCAATCTGCAGAATCCGCAAACCGCTGCCGACCTGCTCGGCGCTTCCGGCGAAATCCTCATCCAGAAAAGCCAGTTGGGCGGCGGCAGTCCGATGATTCGAGGTTTTGCCACCAATCGCGTGCTCATTGCCGTGGATGGCGTGCGCATGAATACCGCCATTTTTCGCGGCGGCAACCTGCAAAACGTCATCGCGCTCGATCCGTTTGCCACCGAGAACGTCGAGGTGCTGTTCGGGCCGGGCTCGGTGATTTACGGCAGCGATGCCATCGGTGGAGTGATGAGTTTTCATACTCTCGCCCCCAGATTTTCAACGCATGGCGAGCCGCTGGTGCGAGGTTCGGCAACGGTTAGAAATAGCTCGGCCAGTTTCGAGAAAACCGGTCATGCCAATTTGAATATCGGGCTGCAAAAATGGGCGTTCTTGACCAGCGTGACTTACACCGATTTCGATAATCTGAATATGGGCAGCGACGGGCCGGACGAATATCTGCGACCGGAATTTCAGGATCGCATCAATGGACAGGACGTTGCCACAACCAATCCCGATCCCGAAGAACAGGCCGAAAGCGGCTACAGCCAATTGAATTTTATGCAAAAAATCCGCTTCGAGCCTAACGCCGCGTGGAATTTCAGTTATGGCTTTCACTACTCAGCGTCAACAGATGTGCCCAGGTACGATCGGCTAATCGAATATCGCCGGGGCCAATTGCGGTCAGCCGAATGGTATTATGGCCCGCAAAAATGGCTCATGAACGCATTGAACCTGCAACATGCGCGAGACCGCGGTTTGTACGATAAAGCGCGTTTGACGCTGGCTTATCAGCGTTTCGAGGAAAGCCGTCACGATCGAAATTTCGGCGACACGCTGCTCAACCACCGCACCGAAACCGTGAATGCTTATAGTGCCAACCTCGATTTTGACAAAAACTTTCGAGAGAAGCACCGGCTGTTCTATGGTGCAGAAGTTGTGTTGAACCGGGTCGGCTCGGCGGCGTCAGGTGAAAACATCGAGACCGGAGAAGCGGCGCCGATCAGCACGCGCTACCCCAACGGCTCGACGTGGAACTCTTATGCCGCTTACTTGAGCTACCGCTTCAATGCCAGCCGTAAAGTCGTGTTGCAGTCCGGCCTGCGGTACAACTTGGTAACATTCGACGCAGAGTTTGACACGAGGTTTTTCCTATTTCCCTTCACCTCCGCGAGTTTGAATACCGGCACGCTGACCGGCAGCGCGGGCGTGGTTTACAATCCGGACGAAAGCTGGAACCTCAGTGTGAATTTCTCGACCGGATTCCGCGCGCCCAATATCGACGATGCCGGCAAAGTTTTCGACTCCGAGCCGGGTTCGGTCGTCGTTCCCAACCCTGACTTGAAGCCGGAGTATGCGTACAACGCCGAGTTGGGGATCGCCAAAACTTTTGGCAGCGCCGCGAAAGCGGATGTCGCCGGCTATTTCACTTTTCTGGACGAGGCGCTGGTGCGGCGCAACTTCACACTCAACGGCCAGGACAGCATCGTGTATGACGGCGCGTTGAGCCAGGTGCAGGCGATTCAAAATGCCGCCAACGCGCACGTTTACGGTATTCAGGCAGGCATCGAGTTCAAGCTGCCCGCCGGCTTGACGCTGTCGTCACGCTTCAACTTTCAAAAGGGCGAAGAAGAGCTGGACGACGGCAGCACCGCACCGTTGCGCCATGCCGGGCCCTGGTTTGGCGCAACCCATCTGATTTATCGCCGTGACCGGTTGAAAGCCGATTTTTACGGAATTTACAATGGTGAAATTTCTTATGAGGATTTGGCGCCTGAGGAGCAGGGTAAGCCGCATATCTACGCGGTTGATGCAAATGGCAATCCCTATTCGCCAAGCTGGTACACGTTGAATTTGAAAGTGCAGTATCAATTGGCCGATTTGCTCATGCTCAGCGCCGGCGTGGAAAATCTCACGGATCAACGATACCGGCCTTATTCTTCCGGCATCGTTGCGCCGGGGAGGAATTTTATCGTTGCGCTGAAAATCAGTTTTTGAAACTAATACTACCGACTGGTTAATCGAAGTGGCCGGTCGGTTTTACAAATGCAAAAATGATTTTAGTCGATTAAAACTTATGAAAACTCAATTTTTAAAGGTTGGGGCCTTGCTTTTGCTCTTTATCGGTTGCGGCTCACGCGAGGAAACCCAACCAGTTCAAGTCGCCAGGATGATGATGGAGGCTCCGGAATCTCACTCAGAGGCAGCAGGGAGATTTTCCCAGTTGGAGCAAAAGCCTATAGAAGCGCTCCGACCAATTGGCAGGCTGGTGATTAAAACCGCTACAATAAGTTGTGAAGTGACAAATTATGATGAAGCGCTCGGGCAAATCCAAAAAATCGTGGCGCAATTTGGTGGTTACATAATCTTTTCGACAACCCAGGTTCATGAAAACAATGTCAAATCCGGCAGCGTGTCGCTCAGGATCGATGCGAAGCATTTCGATACAGCGCTACAAGAAATCAAAAAATCAGCCAGGAAGGTTGAAACCGAAAGTATACAGGGCAACGACGTCACGGAAGAGTTTTATGATTTGACCGCGCGATTGGAGAACAAGCGCAAAGCGGAAAAGCGCTACCAGGAAATTCTCGCTTCGGCCAAAACCACCAAAGACATTTTGGAGGTCGAACAGGCGCTGACCAATGTCCGCGAAGAGATCGAGCGCATGGAAGGCCGCAAGCGCTATCTCGAAGATCAGATCGCGTTGTCAACCATCACCATCAATTTGCACGAACCCTACCCGTTGATGGCATCAGGCCGATATGGTTTTCTGGCCCAAATGCGGCGCGGGATCGAAAACGGCGTCTCCGGTTTTTCGGAAGTTCTCAGTGCGTGCATCACTTTTGCCATTGCAGGAATTCCGCTTTTCGTGCTGCTCTTTATTTTAATTTGGGCGTTCAGAAGGTATCGGCGAAAATCCAAAGCCGTTCCGTCGCTGAAATCCAACATGGCGGAGAAAAAGGAATGAAATTTCGTGCAGAGACTCAGAGATTCATAATGAAAAGTCGCTGCTCACGAAACACGCTAAATACGCAAGATAATTATGGCAAGATGATTGAAAAGCTTTTTAATTATTTTGCCACAATCATCTTGCAAGAAATATCTTGGCGAGTCTTCGCGACTCGAGTGGTTTTTCTTTTTGGATGCGGCTCTTCCACATTGGGAAAAGATAAATGAACCATGAAGCAACCTTCCGTTTGATCTTCATCGCCGTTTTCGCGCTGAGTTTTTCGATCTCGGGTTACCATCGCCATCACGCGCGCAAGCAGAGCGGGAAAATCCCGCGGCAGGCGGAGGGAAAATCATTCATTGCCTTGCGCTTGCTTCTTGCTGTGCCGTTGTATCTCGCTATGTTTGCGTATATGATCAATCCGCAGTGGATGGCATGGTCGGCGCTGCCATTGCCGGCATGGTTGCACTGGCTCGGCGCCGGCTTGGGCTTCGCCATGATTCCTCTGCTCTATTGGCTCTTCCGCAGCTTGGGCAAAAATGTGAGCGAGACTGTGCTCACGAAAGAACGCCACGAGCTGATCACACACGGTCCGTATCGCTGGATACGGCATCCGTTGTACACCGTGGCTTCTATCGGCATCTTTGCGCTCGGCCTTTTGGCTGCCAATTGGTTTATGTTGCTGATGATATTGCTCATCATGGCGACACTGCCGGCGCTGGTGGCAAAAGAGGAAGCCCAGTTGATTGAAAAATTTGGCAATGCGTACCGCGAGTATATGCAGCGTACAGGCAGATTTCTGCCGCGCCTGAAATCGTAACGTGAGAATAGCAATGAAAAACCACCAAGACGCTTACGGTCACCAAGTTTACGACTTTTATGCTGGAAAGGGAGGATACGAAATCGTCGAAAGAGACGATGGCCATTTTTCGATTTCCGGCGGCGCTCCATATTATTTCACTGAATACAAGAACAGGCGTCCGCACGAGAAACAGGGCATCAAATACGCCCGAGGCCGCGTTCTTGACATAGGGTGCGGCGCCGGCAGGCATTCATTGTATCTCTGGAAGCAAGGACTAAATGTCGTCGGTGTCGACAGATCTCCCCTCGCTGTTAAAGTCTGCAAGCTGCGTGGGCTTAAAAAGGCTAAAGTAATGCCCATAACTCAGATCAACCCCAAACTGGGAACCTTTGATACGATTCTCATGCTAGGAAATAACTTTGGCTTGTTTGGCAGCTTCAATCGAGCAAGATGGCTGCTCAAAAGATTCCACCGGTTCACCAGTCCCAATGCCAGGATTATTACCGAAAGCCGCGACCCGTACAATACGAAGAACCCTTTCCATTTGAATTACCACAAACTCAACCGCAGCAGGGGCAGAATGTCGGGGCAGTTGCGAATTCGCATACGATATCAGAGCTATGCAACACCGTGGTTCGACTATCTTCTCGTCTCGCCGGACGAAATGAAAAAAATTCTGGCTGGCACCGGTTGGCGCGTCAGCCGATTTTTGAAATTCAAAGACTCTTCGTATATTGCAATAATCGAAAAGGAGTGAGCATTATGCTTTTGTTTCGATCACGGTATGCACTTCCCTGGCGCATTGGTTCGGCTCTACTTCTCGTCGTCTTTTTCCCTGTATTAGCACAAACACCCGCGAAGACGGCAAAAGCACACGTGAAAGTCGAAACGATTGCGCCGCGTCAGGAAGACGTGGCCACGCTGGACGGGATCATCAAAGCTTTCTACGAAACGATCAGCGGGCCGAAAGGCCAGCATCGGCAATGGGCGCGTGATCGCACTTTGTACATTCCGGACATGCGCTTTGTCTCGCTGGAAATGCGCGACGGAAAGCCGCACGCGGAAATCATGGATCACCAAACGTATGTTGACCGCACCAACGATTTTTTCGTACGTGAAGGATTTTTTGAGCAAGAGATTCATCGCGTGACGAAAGCGTTCGGCAATCTCACGCACGTCTTCAGCACGTACGAGATGCGACAAACTCCCGACGGGCCGGTAACCGGTCGCGGCATCAACAGTATTCAGCTTTTTTATGATGGCGAGCGCTGGTGGATCGTCTCGGCGGTGTGGGATGACGAACGGTCGGATAATCCAATTCCAAAAGAGTTTTTGCCGTGAGTTGCTTTAATACTAAATTTCGCTTTAAAAAGCAAGCTGGAAAATTTGCAGATTGTATTCCATCATGGCAACACCCAAGCGCATCAAATATCCTCGCACCCCGCATTTGCCCTGGTCGCCCGGAAGAACCGGTGACGATATTTTGTTAGAGTCAATACAGCATCTCGAAAAACTCAAAGACGTCGTCGTCACCGAAAAGCTGGATGGCGAGAATACCACGCTGTATCACGACTATCTGCACGCGCGCAGCATCGACAGCGCCTCACATGCTTCGCGCAATTGGCTGAAGCGCTTTCACGCCGAGATGAGCTACAAAATTCCGCTGGATATGCGCATCTGCGGCGAGAATCTGTTCGCCAAGCACAGCATTTTTTATAACGCACTGACAAGCTATTTTTATGTTTTTGCCATTTTCCAAGACGACGCGTGTTTGACGTGGGACGAAACCGTAGAATGGTGTCGCCGCCTGGAATTGGAGCCGATGCCGACATTGTATCGCGGCAAGTGGGACGAACAAAAAATCCGCGCGTGCTGGCGCGGCGTATCTTTTTATGGAGAAGAGCAAGAGGGCTACGTCGTGCGCAACGCGACGTGTTTCAGCTATGCCGATTTCAAATACAATGTCGCGAAATACGTAAGGGCAAGCCACGTCCGCACGACCCAAAACTGGAAGCGTGGCAGTATTATTTCTAATCAGTTGGAGTAGTGTCAAAATTTTCATGAAAAAGAGGGCGCGCGGACTTTCTTTTCCGCGATGCGCGTGTGGACTGGAAAGTCCACACTCCCCTCAAAAGGAGTAACCATGAAACGGCAAAAGCTTTGCGTCCTGATCTCGGGAGCCGCGCTTCTTCTCTCAGCCAATTTTAGCCCGGCTGCTTCCTCAAAATACGAGCTGGTGATCAAGAACGGCCGCATTGTGGACGGCAGCGGCAATCCGTGGTTCTATGCGGACATCGGCATTATCGACGGCAGAATTGCCAAAATTGGCCGGATCGATACAAGCGACGCGGCGCAAGTTATCGACGCGCAAAATTTGATCGTTGCGCCTGGGTTCATCGACGTGCATGCGCATGTGGAAAACAGCATCATGCGTATGCCAACCGCCGACAATTTTCTGATGATGGGCGTGACGACGATCATCACCGGCAACTGCGGCGGCTCGTGGCTGGCCATCGGCGATTCATTGCGATCACTCGAAGCGAAAGGCGTTTCAATTAATCTCGCCACGTTAGTCGGCCACAACACCGTGCGCCGTGCTGTAATGAAAGACGAGGCGCGCGACCCGTCGCTGGAAGAATTGGAAAAGATGGCGCAATTGGTCGAGCAAGCGATGTGCGACGGTGCGGTCGGACTTTCAACCGGACTCATTTACATTCCCGGCACGTTTGCGAAAACTGATGAGATCGTCGCGCTCGCGAAAGTCGCCGCGAAGCACGATGGCATTTACGCCAGCCACATTCGCAACGAAGGCAATGAAGTGGTCGCTGCGATCAAGGAGGCTATTCTGATTGGCGAGACCGCCCGTGTACGGGTGGAAATTTCACATTTCAAAATTTCAAGCAAAAAATTGTGGGGGAAGAGCCAAATGACAGTAAGACTGGTGCGTGAAGCCAGAGAGCGCGGCTTGCAGGTGACGATCGACCAGTATGCTTATCCCGCATCGAGCACCGGGATCGAAACGCAATTTCCAGATTGGGTTCTCGATGGCGGGCGTGATTCAGCTGCCGTCAGGCTGCAAGACGACAAGCTGCGCAAACAGATCAAGGAAGAAATGATCCAAAATCTACGCAAAGCAGGACGCAAGGATTATTCGCACGCTTTTGTCGCCAGCTATCGCCCCGATACGACTTTCAATGGCAAAAGCATCACCGAGATCACCAAGCAAAATCGCGGCAAGAAAAACGCCGAAGCCCAAGCGGAGCAAATTATCGAGATGTACCTGACCAGCGAGAATCGCATCGGCATGGTCTATCATGGCATGAGCGAGAAAGATGTCGATTACATCATACAGCAGCCGTTTTGCATGGTCGCCTCCGATGCCGGCGTCATCGAAATGGGGCGCGGCGTTCCGCATCCGCGCGGTTACGGCAACAACGCGCGCGTGCTCGGTAAATACGTGCGAGAGAAAAAATTGCTCGGCCTCGAAGAAGCGATTCGCAAGATGACTTCGCTGCCGGCGCAAACGTTTGGCTTCTGGGATCGCGGCTTGATTCGCGAAGGTTTTGCCGCCGATCTCGTTATTTTCGACGCGCGGAAAGTCGCTGACCAAGCCACGTTCGAGAATCCGCATCAATATGCGACCGGCATTCGCTGTGTGTTAGTGAATGGGAAGATGGTGGTCAGCGAGGGCAAGCACACCGGCGCACGGCCGGGGAAAATTCTTTATGGAGCAGGCAAAAGCTGAAAACGCAAGCATTTTCATTTTCCAACGGATGCAAGCGGCCAACGGATAAGAAATCTTCCGGTAAAATTGCTTTGTTGCTGTCTTTTTTAATTGTAAAATCCGTTGGCAGCTTTTATCCGTTGGCCATTTTTTATCTGCTTGAGCCCTTGCAAGAAAGAAAAATTAACCGAGGCTAAAAATGGATACGCCAACAATCGCCAAATCCAAACTTGACCATCTCTGCATCACCACCATCCGCACGCTGGCGATGGACGCGGTGCAGAAAGCCAACTCCGGCCATCCTGGGACGCCGATGGCGCTGGCGCCGGTGGCGTTCGTGCTGTGGGATCGTTTCATGCGCTACAATCCACAAAATCCGGATTGGCCGAATCGCGATCGCTTCGTGCTCTCCGCCGGACACGCTTCGATGCTTTTGTACAGCATTTTACATATTACCGGCTACGACGTTACGCTCGATGACATCATGAATTTCCGGCAGCTCCACAGCAAATGCGCAGGACATCCGGAATTTGACTTGGCTCCCGGTGTCGAAACCACGACCGGCCCGTTGGGACAGGGCGTTGCCAACAGTGTCGGCATGGCGATCGCCGAAAGATGGTTGGCAAATTATTTCAATCATCCCGGACATGAGATAATCAACTACAAAATTTTCGCGATTGCCGGTGATGGCTGTATGATGGAAGGCGTCTCCGGCGAAGCCGCTTCGCTCGCGGGGCATCTCGGTTTGAGCAATCTGATTTGGATTTACGACAACAACCAAATCACCATTGAAGGCCACACTTCATTGGCATTTAGCGAAGACGTGGCGGCGCGTTTCATGGCTCATTATTGGAACGTGCAGCGCGTCGGCGACGCCAACGATTTGGGCATGTTGGAGCGCGCCATTCAAAACGCGCGCAAAGAAACCGAGCGGCCCTCGTTGATCATCGTTGACAGCCACATCGCGTACGGCAGCCCCACCAAGCAAGACACGCATGCGGCGCACGGCGAGCCGCTCGGCGAAGAGGAAATTCGCGCTACCAAAATCGTCTACGGTTGGGATCCCGACAAGAAATTTTTCGTTCCGGACGAAGTCAAAAACTATCGCGAACAATCTCTTGACAAAGGCAGGAAATTTGAAGAAGAGTGGAACAAAAAATTTTCCGCCTACACCGCGGCTTACCCCGAGTTGGCAAAACAATTTCAGTTGGTCCAAAACCGCGAGATGCCCGAAGGTTGGGATTGTTGCATTCCAACTTTCCAGGCGGATGCCAAAGGCCTCGCCGGTCGTGAAGCCAACAATAAAGTCTTGAACGCCATTGCCGCGCAAATTCCCTGGCTCATGGGCGGCGCCGCGGATTTGGCGCCCTCGACAAAAACGCTGATCAAAGACGCCAGCGACTTTGAGAAAGGCAATTACAGCGGGAGAAATTTTCATTTCGGCATTCGCGAGCATGCAATGGGCGCGATTGCCAATGGCATGGCGCTGAGCAAGCTCCGCCCTTACACCGCCACCTTTCTCATCTTTTCCGATTACATGCGTCCGGCGTTTCGTTTGTCCGGCTTGATGGAGCAGCCGGTGATTTACATTTTCACCCACGACAGCATCGGCGTCGGCGAGGACGGCCCGACGCACCAGCCCATCGAGCATCTCGCCTCGTTGCGCGCGATTCCGCGGCTTGAAGTCATTCGCCCTGCTGACGCGAATGAGCTAGCTGCGTTGTGGAAACATATCATGCAGCTCAAAGATCGTCCCGTCGCGCTTATTCTCACCCGCCAATCTCTTCCTACTTTTGATCGCACTAAATATGCTTCGGCAGAAGGCGCATTGCGTGGCGCTTACATCATCGCCGATTGCAAAGGCACGCCGGAGGTAATTTTAATCGGCACCGGTTCCGAGGTGCAATTATGTTTGGGCGCGCACGAGCAATTGTTAAAAGAAGGCATCAAATCGCGCGTCGTCAGTATGCCGTGCTGGAGTCTCTACGAACGCCAAGACCCGGCATATTGGGAAGACGTGTTGCCCAGTTCCGTCCGCGCCCGCGTCGCCGTTGAAGCCGGCTCGACTTTTGGCTGGCGGCGCTACGTTGGCCGGCACGGCGAAGGAAATGTGCTGGGAATGAGAACGTATGGCGCGTCCGCGCCGATCAAAGATTTGCTGCCGGAATTCGGACTTACTGTAGAAGGGGTGGTCAAAATGGCGAAGGAAACTATCAGTACCCAGTGATCAGTTCACTGATCACTGCTTGCAGAGGAGAACAAAATGTCCAAGCTACATGAACTTACCAAGCTCGGCCAATCAATCTGGTACGATTACATCCGCCGCGCTTTTCTCACCCCGCGTGAATTGGGCGCGTTGGTTGAGCAGGGATTGCAAGGCGTCACCTCCAATCCTTCTATTTTTGAGAAAGCCATCGCTGGCAGCGCGGATTACGATAAAGATTTGCAGCGGCTCGTCGAAACCTGCAAATCCGTCGACGAGCTTTATGAAGCGCTGGCGTTGGAAGACATTCGACGCGCGGCGGATTTGTTGCGTCCGGTTTATGACGCGACCAACGGCCTCGATGGTTATGTGAGCCTCGAAGTGAGTCCGAAACTCGCCCATGATACGAATGGTACCATCGCCGAGGCGCAACGTTTGTTCAAAGCGTTGAACAAACCCAATGTCATGATCAAAGTGCCTGCCACACCGGCAGGCATTCCAGCCATTACCGCGTTGATCGCGCAAGGCATCAACGTCAACGTCACGCTGATTTTCAGCAACGAGGTTTACAAAGCCGTGGCCGAAGCTTATATTGCCGGATTGGAAAAACTCGGCGGTGATCCCAGCAAAGTCGCATCGGTTGCCTCCTTCTTTGTGAGCCGCATTGATACTGCTGTTGATTCTTTTTTAGCCGCAAAAGGAAACACGACGCTGCAAGGAAAAATCGCTATTGCTAACGCGAAGATGGCGTATGCCGCATTTAAGAAAATTTTCAACGGGCCGCGGTGGGAAAAGCTCGCGGCAAAAAAAGCACAAGTGCAGCGCCCGCTGTGGGCGAGCACCGGTGTGAAAAATCCGCAATATCCCGAGACGCTTTATGTCGATGCACTGATTGGCCCGCACACTGTCAACACCGTGCCGCCGGCAACGCTCAACGCATTTCTCGATCATGGCAAAGTTGCTTTAACATTGGAAACCGGCGTTGAGGAAGCCAAAGCGCAATTGGCGCAATTGCAAGCGCTCAGCATCGATTTCAACGCCGTCACGAAAAAACTGCTGGATGAAGGCGTCACCGCTTTTGTCAAATCATTCGAAGCGTTGATGGCCAGCGTCGCCGAGAAGCGCGACCGCTTGCTCGCCGGACAGAAGAGTTATAGTTTCAGTCTCGGCGATTATCAAACAGCGGTAGAAAAAGCGCTTGCCGATCTGCGCGACAATTCGATCATGGCGCGTATTTGGAAACACGATCACACCGTGTGGAAACCCGACCCGACGGAAATCACCAACCGTCTCGGCTGGCTGCACAGTCCGGAAGTGATGACCGACGCTTTGCCAGAAATCAACGCGCTCGTCGATGCCGTTCGCGCTGGCGGTTACACCCACGCGCTATTGCTCGGGATGGGCGGCTCGAGCCTCGCGCCGGAAGTTTTTCGTTTCACCTTTGGCGTGAAAAAAGGCTATCTCGACCTCGCCGTGCTCGACAGCACCGATCCCGACGCGGTACTTGCTCATGCCAAACGACTCGATCCGGCAAAGACGCTTTTCATCGTCTCAACCAAATCCGGCGGCACGGTGGAGACGTTTTCCTTTTTTAAATATTTTTACAACTGGACGGCAGAAAGGCTTGGCAAGGAAAAAGCCGGCAGCCATTTCATCGCCGTCACTGACCCCGGCAGTGGCCTCGCTGATACCGCGAAGAAATATAATTTTCGAAAAACTTTTCTCAACGATCCGAACATCGGCGGCCGCTATTCCGCGCTCTCCTGTTTCGGCTTGGTGCCGGCAGCGCTGATTGGCATGGATTTGAATTTACTCCTCGAACGCGTCGCAACAATGGCCTGCAATAGCGAAGGCTGCAATTGTCCGCATGGCGGCGACAATTCCTCCGCCAAATTGGGCGCAATTATGGGAGAATTGGCCGTTGCCGGTCGCGACAAAGTCACATTGATTCTTTCACCGCCGATCAAATATTTCGGCGCATGGACCGAACAGTTGATCGCCGAAAGCACCGGAAAAGAAGGCAAAGGGATTTTGCCGGTCGATGGCGAAGAGCTTGGCGCGCCGAATGTGTATGCCAACGATCGCTTGTTTGTTTATTTGCGTCTCGAAGGCGACACGATATACGATGCCAAAGTCGAAGCGCTGCGACAAGCCGGACATCCGGCCGTGCAGCTCAACTTGCGTGATTTGTACGATCTCGGCGCAGAGTTCTTCCGTTGGGAGATGGCCACAATTGTTGCTGGCCGGCGACTCGGCATCAATCCGTTCGATCAGCCGAACGTTGAATCGGCAAAAGTGTTGGCGCGGCAAATGGTCACCGCTTATCAAAAGGAAGGCAAGCTGCCGGAGCAGACGCCGAGCCTGCGCGCCAATGGCGTCACGATTTATTCAGACGTTGCTGCAAAAACTTTGGACGAAGCGCTCAACAAATTTTTGGCACAAGCGAATTCAGGCCGCGAATATGTGGCGTTACAAGCTTATATCCAACCAACGCCGGAAACCGATGCGGCACTGCGAAAGCTGCGCACAAAAATTCAAACCAGCTTGCGTCTTGCCACGACGATCGGATACGGCCCGCGCTTTTTGCATTCCACCGGCCAGTTGCACAAAGGCGATGCTGGCAATGGACTTTTTATTCAATTCACCTCCGATCCCAAACAAGACGCGGCGATTCCCGACGAAGCCGGCAAGGCAAAATCTGCGATGACGTTCGGCGTGCTCAAATTAGCGCAGGCGTTAGGTGATCGGCAGGCGTTGCTCGATGCCGGTCGCCGTGTCATTCGCTTTCATCTCGGCGGGGATGTTGTTGGTGAATTGCAGAAACTGGTGGAAATGATTGGGTAATGCAAAAAATTCTCCTACTCTTACTCGCTTTGGTATTTTTTAACGGCGAGTAGGAGTAAGGAGATATAAAAAAGTTGACATGATCCGAGCCATCATCTTCGACCTCGACGGCACGCTGGCGCAAACCGAGAAGCTCAAAGCGCTCTCGTATGCCCGCGCCGCGGTGGAGCTTTCACCTGCTTCGTTGACCGAAGCCGAGGTGATTGAAGCGTTCAAAGATGTCGTTGGTCTTTCTCGTCAAGAAGTCGCCGAGAAATTGATTGCGCGCTTCGGTCTGGAAGAGTACGCGCGCCAACGCATGGCGGAGTTCAATGTGAACTCGCCGTGGCAAGCCTTCGTGCAAGTGCGCTTGCAAACGTACAGCGCCATGCTCGCCGACCCAACAATCTTGTTGCGGCATCGCTGTCCGTACAACATGGCGCTGCTGCGCTGGGCGAGACGCAACGACTATTGCACCGGCTTGGCGACGATGTCGCATTGTGAGCAAGCCGGCCGTGTGCTCGAAATTTTGGAAATAAAGGACAAATTCGATTTCATCGCCACGCGCGACGATGTCGAGCATGGCAAACCCGATCCGGAGATTTACCTCCTTGTTGCGAAGCAATTGAATACGCCGCCGGCTCAATGCTTCGTGATCGAAGATTCTGCTTCCGGCGTTAAAGCCGCCATCGCTGCCGGAATGTGGTGCATCGTCGTGACCACCGAATACACGCGCGAAGCTGTTTATGACAGTAAATTGCTCAACCCGCGTTGGATTGTGGATGAGCCGGCGAATCTTGTTGATGTCGCCAAGCAGATGATTGCTGAACGCGGAGAGATTGGAGACCTGTAATCATCATGATAAACGCAAGTGTTCTGCGTAAATGGAAAAGCCTAAATGAAAAACTCGATTCGAATCATTCCTCGGCTTGTCTTGTGCGTCGTCCTCTCAATAACTATTTCTTGCGGGACATCGAAACGAGCCGGCAGCTCCAAAGTGAGTGAGATTCAGTATATGAATCTGAATAGGCGTGGAACGATAACAGGACGTGTCGTCGATGCTGAAACGGACGCGCCATTGCCTGGAGTCAATGTTTTTATTCCAAATACACAAATCGGAGCAGCCACAGATTTATACGGAATATATCGAATCTCCAATGCGCCTCCAGGAGTCTATAGTTTGAAAGCATCGTTTATTGGCCATGAAAGTTATACTCATGCACACCTTGTTGTTAAAAGTGATCAAACAATTGTGGTGAATTTTTTCTTAGCCGCAGTTTCGGTACATGTTGATCATGTAAAAGTCGAAAACGAAAGTCACTGATTCCATTCGCAAAAAATATAATGAAAGAGCCCACAAAGCCCGACATCCGAATCTTTCCAAACCAAGCTTCCCTAAACCGCGCCGCCGCAGAAGCATTTGCGCAATTGGCGAATAAAGCCGTTGCAGAAAAAGGCCGCTTCACCGTAGCGCTCGCCGGCGGCAATACGCCGCGGACGATTTACCAATTATTGGCAACCGAGTATCGCGAGCAAATAGATTGGTCGCGTGCACATTTTTTTTGGGGCGATGAGCGCTACGTGCCGAGCAACGATCCCGATAGTAATTACCGGATGGCGCGAGAATCCTTGTTTGATCATGTTCCCATACTTGCTGAAAACGTTCATCGCATGACCACGGAATTTATCCAACCCAAAACCGCGGCGCAAAATTATGAAAAGACGCTGCGAGATTTCTGGCCGGTTTCGCTGCCGCGCTTCGATTTAATCCAGTTGGGATTAGGCCTCGACGGGCATATTGCTTCGCTGTTTCCCAACTCGCCGCTGCTGCAAGAAAAACAGCGTCTCGTCACCGTCGTAACTGACAGCCCCAAACCGCCGCCAACTCGAATTACCCTGACGCTACCCGCAATCAATAACGCCGCACAAATTCACTTTTTCGTCGCCGGCGCAGAGAAAGCGGAAGCGTTGCGTTCGACTCTCCAAGGCCCGCGTGATTGGCAAAAATTTCCGGCGCAAGCCGTGCAACCGGCGAATGGGCAGGTGATTTGGTGGGTGGATGATAAAGCAGCCAGTCTGCTTAAGTAACCCAGACCGCCGGCCTGGTTATTCTACATAAAAAATTGGCGTAAGAATTTCGTCTGCTCACCGACAAATCTACAGATGATTATTTCAAAAAAATCTGCCCCAACGGATAGATGAACCCAACTGATAAAGCTAATCCATTTTATTCATCTATCCGCTTGTCGTATAAAATGGAATAGCTCTTTTTGTTTTTGTAAAATTTGAGAAAATAAAGTCTGCTGGAGATCATTATGCCAACTTCAACAGTAGAAAAATTCGACGCCATCATCATCGGCTCCGGCCAGGCCGGCAAGCCGCTCGCTATCGACCTCGGCAGCGCCGGATGGAAGACGGCGATTATCGAAAAAGAACATGTTGGCGGCACGTGTGTGAATGTCGGTTGCACGCCGACGAAAACGATGGTCGCAAGCGGGCGCGTGGCTTATTTGGCGCGGCGTGGCGCGGATTATGGCGTTCAAACCGGTTCGGTGAAAGTCGATATGGCCAAAGTGCGCCAGCGCAAAAGAGCTATTGTAGAAAGCTTTCGCAATGGTGGACAGGCGCGTCTTGAGAACACCAAAAATGTCGCACTGATATTTGGCGAGGCGGGCTTCACCGGCGCCAAGACGATTGAAGTGAAATTGAACAGCGGCGGCACTCGCCAGCTCACCGCCGACAAAATTTTTATCAACACCGGCGGCCGTCCGGAGAAGCCGCCGGTCGAGGGATTGGATCGTGTGCCTGCTCTCGATTCGACTTCGATCATGGAATTGGATATTTTGCCCGAGCATTTGCTCGTTCTCGGCGGCGGCTACATTGGTTTGGAATTTGGGCAAATGTTTCGCCGCTTCGGCAGTCAAGTGACCATCGTGCAGCGCGGCAAGCAGTTGCTGGCGCGCGAAGACAATGATGTCGCCGAGGAAGTTGCCAAGATAATGCGGGAAGACGGTATCGAGGTGCTGCTGGAAACGGCGGCGCAGCGCGTTGAACAAAATGCCGCAGGCAAAATCAATTTAACCGTGCGGACGAAAACCGGTGAGAGGACGCTAACCGGCTCCCATTTGCTCGTCGCTGCCGGTCGCGTGCCCAATACGGATCGGCTGAATTTATCCGCGGCCGGAGTTGAAATTGATCAAAAGGGATTTATCAAAGTCAACGAAAAGTTGGAAACCAACGTGCCAGGCATTTACGCGCTCGGCGATGTGAAAGGCGGCCCGGCCTTTACACATATTTCTTATGATGATTATCGCATTATTCGAGACAATCTTCTCAAAAAAGGCAATGCCACGATGACGAACCGCTTTGTGCCGAACACGGTTTTTATCGATCCACAGCTCGGCCGGGTGGGATTAACCGAAGCCGAAGCGCGAGCGCAAGGCCGCAACATTCGCGTCGCGAAAATCCCGATGAGCTACGTGGCGCGCGCGTTAGAGATGGACGAATCGCGTGGCTTCATGAAAGCCGTCGTCGACGCCGATACCAAACAAATTCTCGGCTGCGCCGTTCTCGGCATCGAAGGCGGGGAACTGATGGCGATGCTGCAAATTGCGATGATGGGAAAAGTCCCGTATTCGGCTTTGAAAGATACCATTTTTGCGCATCCGACGCTGGCGGAGGGATTGAATACGTTGTTTATGGTTTTAGATGAGTGAGAACACTCATAAAGAATTCAAGGCTTGACTTTGAGAGAAGCGTTGCGTATTTTTAGACATCACCACAATAGGTCAAACATACGAAGGCAATATGGAAACAGCGCTTTTAACTGAAATACTCAAGCTTAGCGTGCCTCAAAGACTTCAACTTTTGGAAGCTATTTGGGAGAGCATAACTCCTTTCCCAGAGGCGGTAGATTTGACAGAGTCTCAACGCAGCGAATTGGAAAATCGGTTGCAAGCTTATTATTCCGACCGTGCAGCAGGAATTCCGTGGGAGGAACTGCGGGCAAAGCTAAATGCACTATGAGCTACAAGATCTTTATCCGCCCTGAAGCTGAAATAGATCTTAACGAGGCTTATTTTTGGTATGAAAGCCAGAAGGCCGGATTAGGCAAAGAGTTAGTGTTTCAAATTGATACTTGCATTGCCTCAATACAAAGAAATCCTTTTTCTTACCCTTTCAAGTATAAAAAAGTTGTACGAGGGGCGTTGGTCCATCGTTTTCCATACAGTGTCTTCTATGTAGTCGAACAGCAGACGATTGTCGTGATCGCAGTTTTTCATGCCAAACGCGACCCGCGAGTATGGCAAGACCGGATTTAAAAACTTTGACCGCAACGTTTTTATCCGCTGATGAAATCGGCATCCGCCTCGAAATTGTCGGCGGCCTTCCAATATGGGAAGGCCATCCTCCCTATCGACATCAGAAAGCCATCGGCCGAATTCGAAACACGATCGAAAAGCTGCCACAATCAGATGCAAATTGTGCGTGCATTCATATTGATGATGTGTACATCAATTTTCCAGACGGCTCGGTGAAACGTCCGGATATTGCCATTTTTTGCCGCGAGCCGGAAGAGCAGGACGAGATGATCACGTTGATTCCGGAAGCAGTGATCGAAGTCGTCAGCAAAGGCTACGAGGCCAAAGACCTTGAAATTGGTCCCCGTTTTTATCTCTCACAAGGTGTGAAAGACGTGGTGGTGTTCGATCCTTACACGCTTCTGGTGCTCCACGTGCGTCGGGACGGTGTAACACGTCGGATCTCGCCGGTGCAGATAGACCTTGAATGCGGTTGCCGCTGCACGGTTTGATCAATACAGCTTTCTCAGCTCGGCATTTCGAAAATAATGCTTCACAATTTCCTCCGCCTTGAATCCTTTCGTCGCCATGACCGCCGCGCCGATTTGGCATAATCCCACTCCGTGGCCCCAGCCCGCGCCGTGCAGGATGAAGCGAAGCGGCATTCCATTTTCAGCACGCTCGGTGCGAACGATGAAGGCGGAAGAATACAAATGGCTTTTTGAAAGCCAACGCCGAATCTCCAATTCTTTTCCAACCACCACGGTCTTTTCAGAGCCGACAATTTTCAGTTTAATGATTCTTCCGGAAGGCCCACGCTGCACCGGCACAAGATCGAGCAGCGTGCCGAAATTCATGCCCGACTTTGCAGCAAGAATTTCTTCAAGCTCTTGGCGTTCGTAACGCATTGTCCAGCGAAAAAAGTCCGTCGTTTCCTGATCGAATGAGGGGAGAATTTGGCGGAGAATATTCGCGTCGTTGGTGTTGCAAAACGCTTCCGGTGACGAAAGCATCCACTGCTCCGCCTGCGACTCGCTCATGATGTGCGGATGTTGAACCGGCGCGTCCGATATCGGCAGGAGATAAGGCACGGCCACGTCTTCCCACGCATTTTCAAACGCCTCACTGATGCCGCCGCAAGACTTGGAAAAGCGCGCGTCGCAGATTTCATTGCCATAAACCAAAAACACGCCGCGTGTATCATCGACGGCCTGTGCCGCAGCGGCTGAAATGATTTTCGAGATGCCTTGATAGCGCTGGCAATGATCGTCGGCGCAAACCTCGAAGTCGCGGTGATCCTCGCGATCGTACCAACGAATAATTTCGTCGCCGGACTCGAACGAACAGCGGGAAGGCGTATCAATATTTTTGAATTTCCTTTGCCGCTCCAACATTGCCACCAGCCAGCTTCGCGAAGTGATGGCGTGGGCTTTGAGCAACTCGACCGGCGCTTCGGCGCTCATCTCCGAAGAGATCACACTCTTGAGATACGCTTCAACCGGAATCTGGTTGATCGCCGTGATGGTGCCGTCTTCTCGCCGCAAAAAAAGCAACTTGCCCGTGAAGGTTTGATCTTCCTGGCGTTCCCAGTGGAACTTGACTCCAATGGTCACCTCACGAAGCGTGAACCTTCCACGGGAAATCGGTGCGCACGAGATTTCTTTGCCACGCGCGATTTCTTTGCCGTTCGCATCAGTCATGACGAGTTGGCCGGATGTAACTTCAATTCGAAATTCTCCATCCAAGCGCGCGCCTTCATTAATCGAAAATAATCCCGTCAATACGCCGGTGGCAACGGAACGGCCTTCATAGATACCGATCGAGATGGTGGGTTCGTGGTCAAGCATTATCTGATTCATAATTTATATAAAGGCAATGCGAAGAATTTTACCAACGGATAAAAGCGGCCAACGGATGCTCAAATGAATGGCAAAAATCTGCTTTTGATTTTTTGAATCCGTTGGCAGCCTTTATCCGTTGGTGCAATTGTTTTCATGAGAAAGTTTGTTAGCGTTGTGGGATTCAAACAAGCAACATTTTTCTGACCGTCTTCTCATCCCAACTCACCTCCCGATAAATCTCCTCGATCATGTTGGCATCCACCGAGTTAAAATCTTTCTCTACCGGCGTAATGATCAAACCGCCCATATCCACCGAGGCGGGACTAATGACCACTTTGGCGTCACCGTCTTTGAAGAAAGCCTCGGGGCGATGCTTGTGGCGCGGGAATAGAATCACGCGCCATTGCGGTGTGCTATAGTTGCAGATGACATTAATCTTTGGCTCGTCCGCAATATCGAGAATCGCCTTCATTTTTTCGAGCTGGCGACGAATGACTCGTGTGACTCTTTCGGTGCTCGTCCCTTCAAAGACGATGACGGCGCGTCCCAAATCTCTTAACACGAAGATGGCAACGCCGTCGATCTCGCCGATGCGTTCGCGGCGTTGAGACTCCACCGCCTCCAGCTCGATGGGAATCTTGCCAGCCGGCGCGATTTGAAAGTGTATATGATCCGGCGCCGAAGCGCCGCATTGGGCGCCGTTATAAAAAATCGTAAACTTGGGGCTTAAATCGCGCGCCAGCCGCAAAAAGGTGTCAAGATACGGCTCGATGAACTGTGGAAGATGTTTGACGTGTGAGACCGTGTAATGCGCCGGGAAAATCGGCATCGGATTGCAGAGCACGAGGAACTCATTCTCGCACAAGATGCCCTTTTGCTCGGGCGGCAGATGATCGACGCAGAGAAAACATCGGCGCGAGTTTATTGACTTCGCATCCACCTTGGCGCCGGTGCTGACGATGCGCTTGGGATTGAATTGCAGCCACACCGAAAACGCCGCGCCCGCCGGAGTGCTGCACTTCACTTCACGGATCTGAACGTCCTGAAGCGAGGCGTAACCATCCGCTGCCATCGGCCAAATGCACTTTTGCTCTTCCAAGAGCTGGAGCAAAAGATCGGGTAACGTCGTAGAAGTGGAAGAATCGTAAGAGGAAAAAATTCTGTTGTCAACAGTATTCACGGCGGCTTATTTTCCCTCCCGATTCATGCGTTGTCGCGCCATGATCTCGATCGAGCGGAGGCGATCTTTGTAGAGGTCGTGGCGATTGAGTTTTTCGATGGGAAGCGCCGCGTCGGTGTTGCCCTCCCAGCGGCGACAGAGATAAATCGGCTCGAAGATTCTGCCGATCTGATATTCGCGCGAAAGGCGCAAAGCAATGGCGTAATCTTCGCCGTAACTCACATTGGGCAACAAGACCTGCCGCGCCAACTCGGTTCGATAGGCGCGCGGCGCGCCGAGGCCGTTGATGCGCAGCGCATTGTTGCGGCCGTTCTCCGGCGTCCACTCGCGGTGATCGATCACACCCGGCGGAATTTCCTGCAAATCAAAATTCACCAGCCGGTACGAGCCGATGACCATCGCAAAATCGCCGCGCGCAAAATCGCTCACGACTTTTTGCAACGTCCGCTCATCCGAATAAATATCGTCCGAATCGAGCTGCACGGCGAATTTGCCGCAGTGCGCGGAGAGCAGCGCTTCGTTCCAGCAGCCGCCGATGCCCAAATCGTGGCGCGCCGGAATGATGTGCTTCACGCGCTTGTCCTGCTGCGCGAGTTTTGCAAGCAAGTCTGTCGTCCCATCAGTCGAATGGTTATCGACAACGACGACGTTGAATTGAAAATCGGCTTTTTGCTTCAATGCGCTTTGCACCGCATCTGCGACGGTTTTGACGCGGTTGCGCACTGGAATAATCACACTCGCTTCAACCGGAAAATTTGTTGTTGCCGGCGGAAGTGGCTTGAAGCGTGGCGCCAAATAAGCGCCGATATTTTTCAGATGTTGCGTCGCTACCTGCTCCATCTCTTTTTGCACCGTTTGATTACGCGGGTCAACGTAATCAAACAGCTTGTCGCCGCTCTTCCGAACGTCGGTTTCAGTTTTCGTGTAAAGAAATTCCTGAATATGAAATACCGGCCGGTCGATGGAAACTTTGAGCCGCAGATCGTATAATCCGGCCCATTGCACTTCGGGGCAAGAGCCGTATTTCTTCACGGCCTCTCGAATTGCCTCCACAGAAAAAAGCATCAGTGTGCCGAAGTCGAAGTTGTCGCGAATGCTGCCGAATTGATAATCGTTCAGTGGATGTTCGGTGCGCGCGCCATTTTTTATATCGTAGAAATCCGCATAGGCCAATCCAGCGCCGGTTTGCTGTGCAATATCGGTGAAGCGTTCCAACGCGGCCTGTCCAAGCGTGATCTCCTGCGCCTGATTGATGAACAGCAAATAATCCGCATCGAGCTTTTTAGTTATTTGATTTATCAGCGCACCGGCTGTCAGCGCGCTGGCTTGCACTGATTCGCATTTTGGGTGCGAAGCGGCGTAGCCGCCATTATTGACAACGATGATTTTCTGAACGAGAGGAGAACTGCTAAACTCGCGCAAGGTTCGTTCGAAGTAATCTTGCGGAGAATGAGGAAGCACAACCGTGAGGCGCATGGGAATTTCCACTCTTGTTTGAATTGGTTATATCGCTGCTTGTCCAATATAACAAGAGCGAGGCTACTTGTCAAGTCTATTACAGCGCCAAGATAGCAAACTTTTTCATTGCACTTGACTGAATTTTTGTTTAATTTGTTTCAGATTTAACAACCCAAACCGGCCGTTACAAAAGGAGGCAATCATCATGGTTGAAAACGACTTCTACATCGACGAGCGCGACATGACGCTCGAAGAGGTCAAAGAAGCGCTCAAAAAATACGAGCGCAAGTATGGAATGACCTCGGAGGAGTTCTATGCGAAGTGGAAACGAGGGGAAACTTTTTTGGTTTCTGAGTCTGTGGACTGGAGCGGCCTATTTGAGGCCTATCGAGTTCTTAATGGTCAAGACCATAGGCAACCGAAAGAATGAGCCATGCCCGCAATATACGCAGAATATAAAAAACACGTTCGTGCTCTCTTGACGGAGTATGGCCGGCAAGGTATTCTGCTCGGGGGCATACCAGTAAGATTTTCTCCTGTAGAGGGGATTTCACCGAATGAAGGAGGTATCATCCGCGCGCGTGACCCTGATTTAGTTTTTCGGGATAGCGCAAAACTGGCGCTCTATGAAAAGGTTCAAGTTGTCAACAATGAAATCCATCTGCTAAACTATTCTTATCACTACGAGCGCCCCAACGGCTATTTCTTTCGATACGAACGTGAAGGCACAACCGATCCGATCCGCAAGCCCGAATATCACATGCACGTGATTTTAGACCTGCCGCATTTTGTCGCGCCGCCGATCAATCTGGAGATCATCCTTAAGATGATCGCGGTCAACTTTTACTCTCAGGACATTTACTCCAGGCAAATCGTCGGTCATGCGATCAGTTTGACGGTTTGAATGCTTGCACTCATTGGCACCCAGCTCATGCCCCCGAAGAAAAAAGCATTTTTATAAGGAGAGCGCGATGAGCGCATGGCCGTTTTACCTGGCTTATCTCATGCCCGCGAGCGTGGTTGCCGGTTATTTACTGGGAGGCACTTTTGCTTTTTTGACGCTTTTTCTTGCCTTTGTGATCATTCCGCTTTTGGATCTCATCGTTGCTCCGGACCGCACCAACCCAACGCCGGAAGAAACAGAGGCGATCGCTCACCGGCTGAGTTTCCGATTAGTGACAAATCTGTATGCGGCGGTGCAGGTGGCTTTGGTGATTTGGGGCGCTTATGTCGTGACTCACGCTACACTTTCAACCATCGAGCTGATCGGTTTGGTTTTATCCATCGCCATCACCACCGGCGGGATTGGCATCACTGTCGCGCACGAGCTGTGTCACAAGAAAAACTTCGTCGAGAGAACATTGGGAAAAATGTTGCTGATGACGGTGAGCTACATGCATTTCTACATCGAGCACAACCTCGGCCACCACGTCAACGTTTGCACACCGAAGGATCCGGCGACGGCGCGTCTTGGCGAGTCTTTTTGCAACGCCACGTCGATCATCACATCCATCCCGTTCGGCGCTACCAAACCCTGCGCACGTTTGACGAAAGTCCGCAGCTCCCAACCGGTTATCCGGGCATGGTGCTGCTGGCGTTGCTTCCACCGCTGTGGCGCCGGGTGATGGATCCCCGAGTTTATAAAGTTCGTGAGCAGTTGGTCAATTAGCAAACAGGAACTTTCACCGCATCTTTCCAAAGGAGACAAGCATGGTTAAGATCATCGCGATTATTCTGCTCATCTACGGCATTGCCGGCGTCGTGGGAACCTTCGTGATCTATGGCGCGCTCAAGAAACCGCTGCAAAGATTGCGCGAACTCTTGCAGCTTCTGGCCAAAAAACTGGATCAGAGCGGCGATCATACGAAAACGGCAGGCGAATGGATCAACAAAGTCAGCCCGATTTTGCAAAAAGCTGCCGATCTGCTGGCGAAAATAGTCGCCATCATTCGTGAGACTGCCCAACGCTTCGGCGAAGCCGCGGGATTGCTCAAAAGCATTGAAGCGGCGCTGGATGCCGTCAAAGTTCCGGCGCTCACCTTTCAGACCAGAACGCTGAACCTGAGCTTCGGTGCGACCGTCGTCACCAGCGTCAATCTTGAGAAATACAACCTCGATATTACACCCGGAATACCAGGCGGCAATTTTACTTTATATGGCCCGCCGATTACCCTGGGCACGACAACGGTTGGCCTCAATCTTGGCCAAGTTCCTGTGGTCACGGGCATCAGCGTGACCGACATTCATCCGTTACGACCGGTGGGTGACGTGTTTCACGCCGTGGGCGACAAAGTCGAAGCGGCGCAGGAAAAAATTGACGGCACGGGCGACCGCGTTGACAATGTGAAGGATCGCGCGCTCGAAGCGAAAGAAAACGTGGAAAAGACCTCGGAACGGCTGCGGGACTTCGCCCAAAAGCTGGAGGAAGCGAGCCAAGACGTGAAAGAGATGAGCGAAAACAAATTGCTCTCATTTATTCCGGCATTGGCTTTAGGATATTTCGGGCTGATCCATCTGGCGTTTGCGCTTACGGGATTAGCGCTGTTGATTATGTAGTTGCCAATCTTGCCGTAGCTTCTTTCACTTCCTTGTTCAAAACGACGTTGCCTTTTCAACTCATGCCGGACGGATCGGAAATTTACCCACAAAAAAACGTGAGTAAAGGCGCCTTTTTCGTGTCTATTAATGTGGACGCTGTATGGCAGCACAAGCACAACTAATCAAACCGGCAAACGGAGGAAAATATGAAAATTTCTGTCAAGCTTTTGCTGACACTGGCGTTGATGCTTTTGATGAGTGTCACGTCTTTTTCCCAGCAACCGGGCGAGTGCACTTCTCCGTGCCCCAAATTCAAGCTTCTTGGGACATTTCCGGCACTCAGAATAACTTTCAAAGAATCACTTAAAGATTCCGTTCTCAAAACGCGCCCCCATATCAATATGTTGGATGCCGGAGGACTCGGCCTTTCATACGGCGTCATCGCCACAAAATCGCAGCGCGACTCGACGGACATTTACTTCGATTTCTCGGTAAATCTCTTTCTCCTGCTCTCCGTTAGAGAAGGCGGCGTGCTTTCAAATCTGGCCCCAACACTCGGTATAGGTGGCTTCAACAACACAGTTCAATTGGGTTTTGGTTATGATTTTGGGGATCTGCCGAGAGGAACCAAGGAATGGTTTTTGGTCTTATCGATCTCGAAAGAATTTGCAAAATTTTAAGGCGATGCTACTGCCATGCAGCCCCTTTAGCTCGCCCGATTGTGGGGCGAAGGTGACGATGCCAAACCCAAGCTAAAGGGCGGCTCATTCGTTACAACCTCCATAAGTACGAAGCTTTGGCAAAAACGCCTCTTTGCGTTTCGATAAAGCGGCTGCCAGTGACAAACACGTCGCCTTCAAAGCGATTTTTTTCATAAAGCGAGCCGTAACCCAAATGCATGACCGTCCCAGGTATGTATGTGAAGGAAGCAAGAAAGTCGGTCAGCAAGCGTTTGCGAAAGGTGTTGTGCTCGACGATCCCCCGAAAGAAAAGAAACCGGTTCAATTGGTAAGTCAACCTGCCGCGCCAAATTTTCACGTCAAAAATTTTTTCAGAATTGCTGTCACGAAAGAGATCGAAATACCTAAAGCTGAGATTGGCGTTCAGCTTTTCCGACGGCTGGTAAGTTACGCTGGCGGAAGCATCACTGCCCTTACCCTGAAACGGATCACTCGAAAAACGGATGGCTTTGCCGTAGCGATAAGAAAAACTGAGCGCGAGCTGCTTGGTAAATTGGCTGCTGCCCGAAACGCTTACCCCGCTGGTTTTGAACTTTTCTCCCAAAAAGATTTCGGTGGAATAATTGGCGCTGAAAGAGATGCTGGCGTTTCTTTTTAAGATAAATCGCAGGGAAACAATGTTGTCGGTTTCATAAAGATAGCTCGGTTTATCTTTGATTTGCGCGCTGAACAGACTCGGGGCGATTCTGCGGATGAAGCCGGACTTCGGATAAAATTTCGGCGTGACGGAGGCGCGAACCATCGAAATGCCGGTACGGGTGACAAAGCCCGTCTTCGTATCAAAATCATTTGACAAATCTTGCACGCCGGCGTTCACGTCAAGATTGCGCGTGTTGTACACATAGTCCACTCCGGTAGCGTGTCCGGTTTGTGCGGCGGCAGCGGCGCCGGCTTTATCACTCGACAGAAAAAGATTGTAGCCCAAAATGCTGGACTCGTTGATTCGAATTTGTCCATCCGGACCGAAAACGCGGTTAAAGCTGTTTTTCAATTCCCGTCCGGTATAAAAGACGCCGATATAGCCGTCCCCGCTCAGCGCGCGCTTGTAACGCAAGATGGAAGCATGCGCATACTTGCCAGTAGAATCGCGCGCGGTGCCGCTATTCGGCAATTCGTCCAACGCATCGATCACGGCGAGAAAATTCTTTTTGCCGATTTTGCCGGAAAGCTTGACGCCGGCAATGGGATCCACGATCGTGCGCGTGTGTACGATCGCGGCAAGAGGATCACTGGAAGAGCTGCCGGCAAAATTAAAATTCTCTCTGCCTTCGAGGAAAAACGGGCGTTTCTCTGCAAAAAAAAGATTGAAGCGCAGATTGACGTCTACCTGCCCGGCATCGGCCTCGACCTGGCTGAAATCCGGGTTGTAGGCGCCGTCGAAAATCAAATCCGAGGTGAGGCCATATTTGGTGGTTACCCCGAAGTCGCTTTGTTGATTGGCTAGAGACAACTTTCCGGCGATGGGGTTGTAACCGTTCTTGCGGTTTTGCGTGATCTCCGGCAGCAATTCGAATAGCCTGTAATGCTTGATGTCGCGCATGTGTATCGGCATCATCTGCGTCAAAAAGAACATGCCGCGCTCCGGCTTGAGCGGCGGGTAGGTTCCTTGCTCGTTGCGCCGGCTGACGCGGCGCTCGAAGATCACGCCCATTTCCACGGTTTCTTTATTGGCAAAACGAATGCTCTTGAACGGGATGCGCACTTCGATGGTGTAGCCTTTGTCGTCGATTTGACCGGCGCTGTACCAGACGAGGTCGACGCCGAAATCCTCGCGGCCGCTGGCAAAGCGGCTGTCGTCTTGTATGCCGGCCGGATTGACGTAAAGCCCGTAAAGCGCCTGCTGATCGTTGAATGAATCCAAATTAATGCAAATCCAATCATCGGGGCGGATGTTGTCGCGGCGTGAGATCGAGCTTTTGATTTTGTCCGGCTCGCTGTCGAAGCAGCGAAAGGCAAAATAAAGATTCTCGCGGTCGTAAGCGAAATAGACGACGGTTTGGTCGGCCATGTCGATGCCGAAATCAGGCGTGAAGGTTTTAAAGCCGGACACGCTTGGCGCCGTTTGCCATACCGGGTCATTCAATTTGCCGTCGATCACCGGCGGCACGTCGGTCCGCAACGGGGCCAGCGCCTCTCTCGCAACGGCGGGAGTGACAGTCAAGAGAACAAGGGCAGCCAGATTGAATTTCATACTTTCTCCACCTCGATCAAAATAAGTACCCAACCTCAAGGATAAAAAAGGCCAACGGTTTAAAAGACTGCAATCCGTTGGCCGCTGTTTAATTCGTTGGGATTCTTTTCGTAAGAACTCCGGAACAGAAATTAATCCGTCAGTACCTTCAAGTTGCCGCCTTCGCGCCGGAAAGGAATTTTAAGATATTCCTTCCCAAATGCCTCGACATTGCTGCCCAGCCCTTGGATCAGCTTTGGCGGAATCGTTTCATGCTTGATCAAAAGATACGGAATCAACTCGTAGTCGCCCGGCAGAATGGAACCCCGGCTGATATCGAAAGCAATGCTGCGGCTATAAGGTATCCTGCCGACGATTTGCAAATCGCTGGATGCTGCACCGAAGGCATTGGAGAGCAGCAAGAGCATGATTTCGTCCGAGCCGACCTTTTTCAATATGGCTTTGGCGAGAAATTCTGTGAACAGGCCGGGGAATTTCACCGTCACGGTATCGCCGATCGCCTCCAAAGTCACTGTCATCAGCAAACGTCCCTCGAAATTCGGACCAATTATCGAAGGTTCGACACGCGTGGCAATGCGCAAGAATTTGTGCAAAAGCAGCGTTTTGGTCAACTCACCATTTTTGTTGATGTCGGCTTGATCGTAAGCGAATTCACCGTTGCGCACTACGACTTGCGCCGAATTAAGCTGGTAATTTGCCACGTAAAAATAAAGCTGGAATGTGCCATTGATGCCGGCAGACGCACTCTGCGGCGGCAAATTGAGCAGGAAACGTCCCGCCGCATCACAGCGAGCGCTATTATTAAAGCCGTCGAGCCAGACAAAAACGCCTTCCGGTGTTTGTCCGTCTGCAAGCTGGACGCTGCCACGCACAGCCGTGGTGCCGCCCGAAACTTTGTCTTTAAAAAAAGGATTGTCGGTGCATCCAGAGAGCAAGGCCGCACAGAGAGCAACCAGCAGAGCCAAGCAGAACGCTATTGCATCTTTCATGGCTGATACCAACCAAATTAAAACAAACCAATTCAAGTCAATCAACCTAACCCGAAGGAACTGGACAAGAAAAGACAAAATAATTTTTTAATCATATTGTCAAAAATTATTTTGCCTTTTGAAATTTTTACCAAAAAAGCAAAGGTTTGACTCCTAGCGTGAGTTTCCTAAAATCGCTCGGGAATCAGCGTTAAAAAGATGAAAAACAAATCGTTAATTGTATACACTGATTAATTGAGATGAGTTCGCTAAC
>JAKEEU010000140.1 GCA_022616415.1 Candidatus Zhuqueibacterota bacterium
CTCCCCAAAACACATCGTAAAATCCGTATGTAGGGGCGGTAAGTATTTTGGGATATCCGGGTTCGCCGTGTAGAGATATAACCGCGAGCTCCACCGCTCGCGCCGCCACATCCCCCGCGGCCCAGCATTTCCGCTGTCCGGCCTGCGGGGCGTGCCGATAGGCGCGAAGCGTGCCGCCGTCGCAAAAAACCTGCGAAATCACCGCGGCTATACCCTCCTTTGGAAGTCCGAGGAGGTGCGCGGAAACGGCGGCTGACGCGAGCTTCACCAGAATAACGTGGTCAATACCGCGCTTATTAAAGCTGTTTAAAAGCGCCATGCCGCCCTGTATTTCATACGCCTTGATAAGCGCGGCTGAAACATCTCCCATGGTGAATGCTGCTTCCCCGCACCGAGAAATGCAGTCAGCAATCGGAAGAATCGCTCCGAGATTATCTGATGGGTGTCCCCATTCGGCTGCGAGCCATGTATCGTTGTAATCAAGCCAACGAATCATTGTTCCGAAAGCAAATGCGGCGCAAGCAGGGTCGGTCTCAAATAGCGCGCCGGGAATACGCGCACCGAGTTCTCTATCTCTCGGGAGAGTCCGCGACACAACGGACGATCGGCAATCATTTATGCGTACTGCTTTCATCGCGCACCCCATGGCATCCATGAGCGCAAGGCGTGCAGTGTCGTATGCCGCTTCGTTCTCTATCGGTGTTTCAGCTACATACGTCGCGATGTCTTGAATAACCTGATCATATTCTTCAAACTGAATTGGTGTCATGCAATACCTCGTCCGGTTGCGACCCGATGTAGCGCGCCGTGGGACGAATCAGTGTATCGAGCTCGCGCTGTTCAATGATATGCGCGATAGCCCCTGGCAAACGCCCGATTTCAAAGAGCGCGGTGAAAAAATGCTGGTCAATGCCGAAAAGGTGATACACAATCGCGGTATAAAAATCCACGTTCGGATAAAGATGTTTTTCTGCAAACATCGTTATTTCGATTACTTCGGCAATCTTAAGCAACTCCGTGCACGAACGCTCTCTGCACAAACGCCACGCATCTTTTTTTATGATACCACTCCGCGGATCGCCATGCTTATACATGCGATGGCCGAATCCGGGGATTTTCTTTTTCTGGACAAGCATATTTTGGATGCCAATGAACGCA
>JAKEEU010000141.1 GCA_022616415.1 Candidatus Zhuqueibacterota bacterium
CCTCAATTTCCGGCAAAGAATCAGCCAATGCGATTCCACGCTCCGGCCCCAAAACGAAAAGCGCCGTGGAAAGTGCGTCCGCCTGAATCGATGTTTTCGCCATCACCGTGGCGCTCACGGCTTGCGCCGCCGGATAGCCGGTGCGCGGATCGATGATGTGATGGTAGCGCTTGCCATCTTTTATAAAAAAACGTTCGTAATCACCGCTGGTCGACACCGCGCCGGCGTCGAGACGGAATCGTCCGAGGAAGGTTTTCTCATCTGCACCGGTCGTTGCATCGTCAACCGTATCCGAACCCGGAGCGCGAGGGTGACGAATCCATATATACCGGCGGCCGCTGGTCATTGGCGAGGCGACGGTGCGCAAATCGCCGCCGGCGGTGATCATCGCATCGTGAATACCCGCTTGCGCGAGCACGGCGAGGCCGCGATCAACCGCATAGCCTTTGGCGACGCCGCCGAGATCGATGGCCATGCCCGGTTGGCCAAAGCGAACGCTGCTTTTCTCAATGCCGGCAGCTCCGTTCGTCGCCACGTTTGCCAGTTCCATATTATGGAAATTCACCAAAGGCAAACACGCCGCAATTTTTTCAGGCGCGGGCACGCCGGCGGAGTCGGTGCCAAATCCCCACAGCCGCAAAAGCGGCGCGACAGCGACATCGAAGGCGCCGGCGGAAATTTGCGCCGCCCATTGCGCCGCGCGCAGCACCGTATCGATATCGGCTGACACTTCCATCTCACTTCCTGCGGCGCCGCAACGGTTGATCGCCGCCACTTCGCTGTCTTGGCGATAAGATGACATCAGCGAATCAAGCCGCGCCATTTCGGCATATGCGGCAGCGATGGCGCGACGGATGGGCGGTTCTGCTGCGGGATCATGCGTGTAGACGTTGATGGATACCAGCGTGTCCATCAGCACGCGGCTCTCTTGAATCGTTTGCACTTCCTGTTGGCATCCCCAAAACAGAATTGGCCAAATAGGAATTAATGGCGGCAAGAATTTTTTAATCTTTAATCTTGAAGAGTTAAGACTCGTTGCAAGAATTCTCCATTCGTTGGCCGTCTTTTTATCCGCTGGGCTAATTTTGTAGATCTTCATAAATGGCTTACTGAAATTCACGCGCTCCCTTCAATGCTCGCGCGAGGTGATGAAGCGCACGAGATTGACCACCGATATTTTGAACGGCGACTCCTCGTACGGGTCGAGGAGCGTGATCGCCTCATTGGTGAAACGTTGCGCCGTTTGCATGGCGTAAGTGACGCCGCCGTGTCGCTCGATGAAATTGACGATGTCGCGATAATCACTTTTGCGTGAGCGCCGGCTTCCGCCGCGCCGGATGAGCCGGATGACCGCTTTGGCCTCCCGCCTTTCCGCCTGCTTCAGCGCGTGGAGCAGCGGCAGGGTGATTTTGTTTTCGCGTATGTCGTTGCCGATGGGCTTGCCGGTGCGACTTTCCTCGCCGAGCAGATCGAGAATATCGTCGCGAATTTGAAAGGCGATACCGACCTTTTCGCCAAATTCGCCGAGGCTTTCAATCTCGGCGTCGCTTTGTCCGCCGGCCAACGCGCCGAGCTGGCAGGCGGCCGCCAGCAGCGCCGCGGTTTTGTCGCCGATCAGCCGAAAGTAAATCTCCTCCTCCATCCAGTAATCCCGGCTGCGCTCCACTTGCAGCAGCTCGCCCTGGCTCATCCGCTCCGCGGTGCGCGAGATGATCGAGAATGTCTTGAGATCACCGAGATGCAACATCGCCGACAAGGATTTGGAGAAAAGGTAATCGCCGATGAGGACGGAAATTTTATTTTTCCAAATCGAATTGATGGTGGGGAATCCTCGCCGGCGGTAAGAGTCGTCCACCACGTCGTCGTGAACCAAAGTCGCGGTGTGGAGCAATTCGAGAATCGCCGCGGCCTTCAGGCGCTTGTCGTCGAAACCGTTCTGCCCGTTTTCGCGCGAAATGGCGCCTGCCGCCACACGCCCATCTTCGCGGGCCGGCGTGTTCTCGCCGGCGCCGTTCACGGGCTGCGCTGCCGAGGGCTGCAAGCGGCTCACCAGCAAAACCAGCACCGGCCGCAATCTTTTGCCGCGATGCGAAATGAGATAGTGAACGACTTTGTCGATGAGAAAAACGTCGGATTTAAGAATGGCTTTGAACTCTTTTTCAAACGCCTCCAAATCCTCCTTGATGGGGTCGATAATTTCTTTCAGCCGCACTTCGCGTCAAGTTGAGTTGAAAATTTATACTTGGCCAAATGTAATTATGCCGCGGCGTACTCGGTATATCGCCGCACGTCGGGAGCATGAAATCCCAAGACAATGTGGTCTTTGGGTATTCCTGCCTCGACTAAATCGTTGGCTATGCCATGTTCAGTGCCGTCGCGCTGAATCCATACTCTGCCGTTAATAATATCAATATGGATAAGGCAACCGTGAATCCGTTTGACCTTTTGCCAGCCCACAGACACGACAAGATATCGATCAGCTTCACGGTCAAAAATAGCCTCATTTTGAATTTCCCCATAAGCATACTGACGCTGGATGTATTTAGTCAACACCTTTTGAATGATTTGGCGATAAGTTTCTATGGTATCCATTTTACAATCACCTCTGTTTGTGGGTCAAAAACGATGAGCCTGATACGCTGGTTCTCCAATAATACTTCGCCAATGGGCTCTTTAAATACATCGACAAAGACGGCTTCACGGATTGCAGTATACAACACTCGGTCAGGTTCGGTGCGGGTCAAGATGTCGTGATATAAGATAAACTGCCCAACAGCATTTTTCAAGTCTTCGACTTCGGATGGACTGACAAAACTCTTGATTTCGACAGCTATCTTTTGTCCGGTCTTTTCCGCTGCCAAAAGCTGTTCTGCTCCCAAGTCAATATATAAATCTTTGAGACCCCATTTGAGTATTAGGGGGTCATGCGTGATCGTCCACCCATCTTTAATGAGAGCGTTTTTCACGCAATCGTGGTAGATATCTCTAGCTGACATATTTTTCACGCCACTAATAGACGGCATTCCCATCTCTATCTTACACCGTCCATCGTTTGTCGGAATTATTCATTCCCTGTTTCCTTGACTAATCAACTTCGGAACTCATTACGAATAATGTACGCATTCACCAAGAGTTTGTCAATGAGAAATTTAGCCTCCGGCCTTAAACAAAAAAAGTCCCGCCACCACAGTTTAGGCAGCGGGACTTTGAGCTAAACCGACATCAAACTGCACGTTGCTTCTTTGCAGCTTACTGCTCGCTCGGGTTCGCCATGGCTGTTGGCGTGGCGGGCTTGACAAACACATCGTCAGATACGCCGGTGTTGTGCTTCGCTTCTTTTAGTATGGCTTCGAACATCATCATACCAGTGGCGTCACGTTGGGTGAATTTCCCTGCCATTATGAAACCATCATGCGACGCAACCTCGGTAAACGTCATCACGGTGGGCGCTTTCTGCATGGTCATGAGATCGAACAATTCGGTTTCCGTACGCTCGATCAAGCCGGTTTGCGCGTCACAATAATTCATGCTGACGTTGCCGAACTTGTCGGTGGCTTGAACCCGATGATAAGCTTTGCCATCCATCGTGGTGTCGGCGCGCAGAACAAGTGTGAGGCCTTTCGCGGCGTAGCCATGCCAGCCATCCGCCCAAGTTTCGGCGAGGGCCGTGGTTTCTTGAACTTCCTCCGGCGTCATGTCCCGCCATGCGCCTTGACCATCCGGACCGACCATGTAAACCCAGCCGCTGGCGCCGTCAAATATCGAAACATATCCGACGTTGCCGTTCAGATCTGTACCCTCAAATTTGAGCTTGTTCGGCCGTTTGTAAGTGATCGTCATAGCGCCCATCATCATCGAATCGCTCTGGGGAATCATCGTTTTAGTGTCCCAAGTCGAAACCTGATCTTGAATGGTCGCAAGCTTGTCGGCGCCGCCGAGCGTCTGCACCATTTTGTTGACCACGTCATCGACCGTGGGTTTCTGCGCACAGGCTGCGAACACCAAGCTCGCTGCCATGGCCAGCGTCACGATAAATCGTTTCATGCTTCCTCCTCGTCGTTACGTTTGAAAAAAAGGTGGTTTTGGCTGGAAAAGCTCTCGAATTTTCCACCCAAAAAGACGAACTGTTGTTTACACTGCCAATATAATCTTTTTGAAATTGAAAAGCAAGCACGTTGTGTGAGAGGAGGTAATGCCTCAGTTATCAGTGGCAGCGCCCCGCTCGCGGGCAGTCAGGATGACTGCGCTATGTTTCTCCACCATATCTGAAGAATTACGAGAGGAGGGGTTCTAAACGAAGGAGTGAAAACTCGGAATAAAATAAAGTTTACCCACGAATCAAAAACTCACAAGGATAAAGAGTTTTTCCGTATTCAATTTGATTCCGAATAAATCCGCGCGGCGGAGGGAAATGCTCAATTTAAAGAATATGAGAATTGCTCTACCAGTCATGGCGTTAACGCGGTTTCAGCCATATCGCTGACCGGCGGCGCGTCGATTTTAGGCAAAGTGAAATAGATGGTCGTGCCCTCACCGAGTTTGGAATGGAGTCGCACCAAGCCCTGATGATTTCCCACAATGCGGCGGACGATCGCCAGGCCGACGCCGGTGCCGGAAATTTGCCCAACGTTAAGTCCGCGCTGGAACAAATCGAACGCCTTCGCCTGGAAAGCCGGATCCATGCCCAAGCCGTTGTCGCGCACCCAAAACACGTGAAATCGCGGCTGCTCTTCCCAGCCGATTTCGATCCGCAGCGGCGTCTCGGACCGGCGATATTTCACCGCGTTGCCGATCAGATTTTCAAAAACGACTTTTAGCTCGGCGCCGTCGGCCAGCAGGCTCGGCAGTTCCGCCGCTTGGCGCGGCAAAACGATTTCCACCTCACCAGCCTGTCCGCGCCAACACATCTCGTCGATGACACTCTCCACCAGCGCTTTAATGTTAACGCGTTCGAGTTTTATCGCCGTGCGGTCCAAACGCGAAAATTCGAGCAGATCGAGAACCATTTTCTCCATCGCTGCGGCATTTTTCAAAATGCGCTCGAGAAAATGCTGATGCTCGCTCTCGAGCGCGGGGCCGGCTTCTTCCTGCAAAATGTTGGCAAATCCCTGAATTGAAACCACCGGCGTCTTCAGGTTGTGGCTGATCACATAAACAAAATTCTCCAGCTCTTCCATCGAGCTGCGCCGCAAACCATCGAAGCAGGCTTTTTCGTCGTTGAGCTGATGATGAAGCCGGACTTTTGCCAATACTTGCGCGGCGTGGGCGGCAAAGGCGCGCAGCATTGTGGCGTCCAGCTCAGCAATTTCGTGCGGCGCGTGTGCGTAGAGATTGAGCAGCGCCATCGGCGTGGTGTAAGTGTTGGCGCCTTGTCCAGCGGGCGGATCGAGAAAAATCGGCAGGCCGAAATAAGAACGGATGTGATGCTGCGCCAATAGCGCTTTTGTCTCATCCGAAAAAATCCGGCTCTTGGCAACGTCGTACACGACGAATGGTTGATTGCGCAGCAAACGCTTGACGATGCCGCGCGTGGGGCGAAGCGGAAATCTCGGCCAATCGGCCAATGCCGTTGCCGGTGGCGGGCTTGCCCTCTCTTTTGCTGCTGCACCGTCTTTTTCATCGAAATGTGAAAGCGAAGATTGTTCCAAATCACCCACCGCCGTCAGCTCGAGAACGGCGGCGCTGGCAGCAGGTAACGGCAGCATCCGAACCGCCGCTTGTGCTATTTTTTGCAACGCCGTGTCCAAATCTGTAGCCGTTCCCATCTCGTTGCTGGCGTCCACGAATTGCTGAAAGCTGTAAAGCGCGTGCTTCCTCTCCTGCAGCAACTGCACTTTGTAAATGCCCGTTGCCAATAGATCGGCCAGCGTCACGAGCCAATCACCAGAGCCTGGGGAAAAAGCATTTTCCTGACGGCTGGCGATAGTGATGCATCCAAAGATCGTCTCGGGTTTTGCCTTGCCATTTTGAACGTCCGGCGAATATAAGGAGAGGGAAGCGCCATCGGTAAACGCCCTCAAATTGCGCAGCGGCACGAGAAAAGCCGAGGCATAATTCTGCTTTGCCGAAAGCGCAATCGAGTTTTGCCGCTGCGAAGCCGCGCCGTTGGCATCGCTTTGGCGCTTCTCCAGAGATGGATTTTCTCTCAGCAGCTTTGGCGGAGTGAAATCATGAAGTGGAGCGTCGAGGTTCAAGGTTTGGTTGTCGCGCACCGGATTAGGCAGGTCATTGGTCGGTGGCGCGCCAGCCCAATTAGGAAAAAGCAACGGCCACAATTTGTCCGGCACACGTTCGAGATAACGCCGGCCATCCGGCAATTTCACGGCGCGGCAGAACCGGCGAAAAGGCATGTGTGCCGTTGGCGAGAAAATTTGGTTTTGGCGGGCGACAAACTTCGTACGGACGAATTTGGCATCAGCGGTGCGTATCGCCAGGCTCATGATACGGTCAGGCCACATCAAACGCACGGCCTCGGCCACACGGCGGAACAACTCTTCCAACGTCGCGGCTTGGCTGACGGCTTCACCGGCGCCTCGAAAAAGCCCCTGCCAGTTATCGGCGCGATCCGGCGCCGCGGAACGTTGGTGAAAAACGCCTTCGTTTTGCATCGGCATCTCCAACCACGAAGGCTCGAGCATGGAAGATTCCTTTCTTGCCATGGCTGTAACCTATAGGTTTCAACGTGGTAAACTCTTCTTCGTGAAAACAGCTACAAGCTAACCGATTTCCGCTTGAAAAGCAAGCCCGAAAAGCCATATTAAAAACTTTTAACGATTGCTGTCAGAATGGCGTTTAAAATCCTGCTTGACTTTCAGGCTAATTTTTAGTATCATAAAATGAAATTAGCCGCAAACTAAACTCAAAAGCCTACGCCCGTATATGGCAAAAATTGACGAAACCAAAGAGCGGATAAGTTACCTGAAAAACTTTTTGACCATTACTCTTGGCGCGTTGATTATTACGATCGGTGGGTTGATAAATCTTCACTTGGCTGACAAGATAGGCTTGGTGTTTTGGGTAGGTATTTTGGTAGTTGCCGTGTTGTTGTATGCCGCATGGCGCATAATGATTCAAATTGAAAAGCATCTAAAAAAGTTGGGAGAATTATAATGGCAACATTCGCTCTTATCCTTGTAGTCGCCTTATTCTGTTTTGTTATTTTATATGGTTCTATTAAGGTGGGCAATTATTATCCAGAGGATAAAAAATAACAAGACGGCACGGTTATCTCACGCACTTCATCAATATTCATGAAGTGTGCTGGATTTTCCCCGAATGTGGACAAGCTCGAAAGTGACCTTGAGCGGCCGTTGCCAAAAAACCTGTCCAGATGAATTAAGGCCAAAGGATGTTTTTATCCGCTGGTCATAATTCTCCGTTTGAGTTTATTGCTTTTTCAGCAAAGCTCTCACTCTGCACCGGCTACTCCAACTGCTCATACGCCACCAGCGTCAAAAACTCGACGAAATTTTTGGCCATGACGAGCTGATCGAAAAGCTGGCGGGCTAATTCGTATTTCCCTGCTGCAAATCTTGGCGCACCCACCATCGATTTAATTTTCTCCATCTCTTCAGACAACAAGCCGCGATACAATTCCGTCGAAATCTCCCGCCCGTCGGCAAGCATGGCGTTGGCGTGATGCAGCCATTGCCACACCTGCGAGCGAGAGATCTCCGCGGTTGCCGCATCTTCCATTACGTTATAAATCCCCGCCGCGCCGCTGCACTGGAGCCAGGCCTCCAAATACTGAATGGCCATGTTGATATTGTTGCACAGTCCGGCTTCGGTAATTGCACAAGGCAGTTGTGGATATGTTCTTACGATTCGATCAACTTACAGAAGTTGTGAAAATCTCATTTACCATACCCAAAGAGAGGTTTAGACTGTTTAAGTAGGATTGCAAAATAATCTTTTAATTTAACCGCACGATCAGGACTTGCACGAAATCGAATAGTAACGATCTTCCCACTTTCATCGTAGACAGGGGAAATCAGCATCCCCTGCCCCTGCTTAAGCCATAAACCGAAATGCTTCCCTTCACTAATCAGAAGATCACGCTCGCCCTGGTCTACTTTCTTGAAACCAGTATAAAAACCACCCATTTCTAGTTTCCATTCGGTCGTCTGAACTTTCACCTCTGTAAGTTCTTTCATTATCTTCTGGTGTGCTTTAATAATCTTTTTGAGATAAGGATCATTACGCTCATCATCAGAAGTGATAATAAATATCCGTCGTACAGTGACGCCACGTTGAGCGATCAATTTATTCATGGTCAGAAAACGTCCATTAATGCCAAGATTTCGTGGATGCCAAAATGAGGGGAGAGTCACCGTCAGGTATTGATCCCCTGATTGGAGAACCGATAAATACTGCGACAGACCATTCGCGATAAGTTCGTGGTCACCTGTTAAATCGTAGACCCCGTGCTTCATATCCTCAATTTGCCGCCATAAGAGCCGTATGTTATGTCTGGCAAAACCGGAGAATAGAGGATTGCTCAGTTGTTCCAATTCTTTCAAATCCTTTATAAGCCCATTAACATCATTTGGTTGTGACCCGGTATGGTTTCCAACGGACACAAATGAAAAAGTATCCAAATCTTGGATGACCCCCTCTGCATGTGGCGTTCTGCCATGTTCACTGTAACGAAGGCATCGAGCGATCACATCGACGACTCCGGAATTATCATGATAGAGTTTTGGGTTGCTTTGTTTCACGGTGTCTGCAATTTTATTTTTAAGTTCATCGATGTCTTCGATTGGCTGCGGAGGGTTTTTTCCTGTTGCAAGATAGAAAAGAACACCACCTAACGAGTAGATGTCGGCTCCAACATACCATTTGCGATCAGGATTTCTACGTTCTGGAGCACAGTATGGATGAGTGTAGGCCTCGTTGCCAACCACATCGAAAGCTAAATCGCGGAATAAAGACTGTCCAAAGTCAATGAATACCGCCTCCCCCCTTGAGTTAACCATAATATTTTGTGGCCAAATATCACCGTGAATGACTTCCTTCTGGTGAATTTGAAGAAGGCCAGCGGTAATTTTCCTAGCCCATTCGAAGTATTGAGTAGAATTTGAGATTCCTCTGAATTTTAAATTGGAAGTATTTTTTCCAGAAGGAAATATTTTTTCCATATAGAGATCCAGCCGATCGCCGTCAATGAGTTGTTGGATTATGAAGAAGGCAGGGGCGTCTTCTCCACGGCCGAGATCGAACTGGTATGTTCCATGATCAATAGCCTGTGCTACACAAGCCATTCCGCGTAGACGCTGCATGCTCATGTATTCAGCGACAAAAGTTTGATAGACTTCCGTCAAATGAGAAACCCTCTCAGTAAAAGGTCTGTATGGGTTCAAAGCAGGAGTTTTGATCACGACAATCTGCCCTCGGACAAGTCCCTCTGTCTCGCGGAGAATTTCGCAAACTTCTGCTTTATAAGTTAGTCCAAAAGCACCCGATCCCATAGGCTCTATGATTTTGTATCTGGCGGCTTGACCGTTAAGCTGTTCTCCTCGACCTAATTGTAAGATCTTCTTTACTTTTTGCATTGAAAACTTCGTCCTTGATTCATTCGTGAAACTCTAAGCTTGCCAACACTGGCGGAAATTATTTTCAAGTTCAGTATGTAAATTTCAGTGTTTAATCTATGTGTTCATACGCTCTTAATGTCAGAAACTCTGCAAAATTTTTATCGGCCACAAGCTGCTCAAAAAGTTGCTTCGCCAAGTCATATTTCCCCGCTTCAAATCGCTTTTCTCCAACCATCGACTTGATTTTCTCCATTTCTTCGGACAGCAGCGTTCGATACAACTCTATCGTGATCTTTCGTCCATCGTTGAGCGCGGCATTGGGATGATGCAGCCATTGCCACACCTGCGAGCGAGAGATTTCCGCCGTCGCTGCATCTTCCATTAAATTATAAATGCCTACCGCGCCGGTGCCTTGGAGCCACGCCTCTAAATATTGCAGGGCCACGCTAATATTGTTGCGTAGACCGGCTTCGGTGATCTGGCCGCCAGGAATGTTGAAATTCAGCAATTCCTTCGCTGCGACTTGAACCTCCTCTCTTAGCCGCTCTTTCTGATGCGGCTTCTTTCCCAGAAGCTTGTCGAAAGGCGCTTTGGCAACCGCGACCAAATCGGGGTGCGCCACCCACGTGCCGTCAAAACCGTCGCGCGACTCGCGCTCTTTGTCTTCGCGAACTTTGGTCAGCGCGCGTTCGTTGACCTCGGGATCTTTACGGCTGGGAATGTAAGCCGCCATGCCGCCGATGGCGTGCGCTCCACGTCGATGGCAAGTTTTTACCAATAGCTCGGTGTAGGCGCGCATGAACGGCACCGTCATCGTGATCTGCGCGCGGTCGGGAAAAACAAAGTCGGATTTATTGCGAAATTTTTTGATGATGCTGAAAATATAATCCCACCGGCCGGCGTTGAGGCCGGCGATGTGATCGCGCAATTCGTAAAGAATTTCCTCCATCTCAAACGCCGCCAAGATGGTTTCAATGAGCACGGTGGCTTTAATCGTGCCGGCTGGAATTTTAAGCGCATCCTGCGCCATCACGAACACCTCGTTCCACAGCCGCGCCTCCAAATGGCTCTCCAATTTTGGGAGATAAAAATATGGGGCGGTGCCTTTTGCCATAAGCCGCTCGGCATTGTGAAAAAAATACAGGCCGAAATCGAATAACGAACCGGACATCGGCTTGCCATCGACCAGCACGTGCTTCTCATCGAGATGCCAGCCGCGCGGACGAACCATGAGCGTGGCGATCTCGTCGTTTAATTTATACTGCTTGCCTTCGGGACTCGTGAAAGAGATCGTGCGCTCGATGGCATCACGCAAATTGAGGTGTCCCTGAATCATGTTCTGCCACGTCGGCGAGTTGGCATCCTCGAAATCCGCCATGAACACATTGGCGCCGGAATTGAGCGCGTTGATCATCATTTTCCGCTCGACCGGGCCGGTGATCTCGATGCGCCGGTTTTGCAAATCCGCCGGAATCGGCGCGACTTTCCACGAGCCATCTTCGCGAACGTGTTTGGTGATGGGCAGAAAATCCGGCATGATACCCGCGTCAATCTCCGCCTGCCGCTCGACGCGCTTCTGCAACAGCTTGCGCCGCGTCTCGCGAAATTCCCGCTCCAGCTTGGCGATAAAACGCAGCGCCTCTGGCGTGAGAATCTCAGCGAAATCTGCGGAGACGGCGCCTTTTATTTCTACCCCTTCGGAGGGATAGAAGGTTGTTGTGTTTTTCATGGTTATTTCTCTTGTAAGGTTTGTAGTTACGCCTTGTAGACGTCACAACGCCCAGCTTAACCGGCGTGCGCATTTCTGCACAGCACTTCGCAACATCACCAAACTTCATTACAGTACACCACTCAAATTCATGCCCCCGCTGCGCGCGGCTGATTGAAGCTGTTAGCGTAAAAGTTATATTCACATGAGAAGTTAAAATACTGCAATACCAAATGTGAATTCAGCATATCAGTTTGGATTTCATATTTCAACTAGGCTTTCAAACGTTATGCCTTTGATCCTTCGTGTGTCACGATCATCCGAGTTTTTGTCTACAACGTATTCCACTCCAATGAGTGCCTCAACGTCACGATCCATATTTACATATGCGCTATCCAGTTTATAGAATTCGTGGAGACACTTATCGTCCGTGAGTATCTTCGCAATTGCATTCGTCGCTACACCGCTGAATCCCGACAAGATTATGATCTTTCGTCGCTGGTCCGCCTTGCCAAATGGATTATTTGCGACAACGAGAATCCCATACATTTTTCCGGGGTGTCCTTCAGTAGCAAGCTTGTGCGGGAAGTACTTGTATTCATCTGTGCCCAAAATTTCTGCAGCACCTTCTTCCTCGCTTGCCCGTTTCTCCCAATAGAAAGAACTGCTTGTATATTTTGGTGCTTTGATAACTACAAATCCCTGCTTTTTTGTTCTCCCTTCTGTGTAAGGTGCAATCTGGTGGATTTTTGCCAAGACTATCTCAGCAAAATCACTGACATCAGGCGATCCTATAATAATGCAATCTTTGCCTTCAATCATACTTCTCATGTGGCTCATGCGCTCTGCAAGCAATGGCGCCCTTTCCAGATCATCACCGTGAAGCTTACTCATTGGATCTTCGATTGTAACCTTTGCGTTTGGGTAATTCGAAGCAAGAAAATGGGTGATATCCAAAACTGCACGGTAATCCCACATGTCAATGTTCGTGCGACCACCAAATCCACGAGAACTCTTCGGATCATGAGCAATATCCCGAGCACAAGTAAATATGTGTATATCTCGATTCACCGAGATTGGCCCCCAAAAACGATTATAGCGATAGTAATTCTGCGCTTCCTCTGCTTTTCTTCTTTCCTGTTCGAGTTGACGTTGAAGTAGCTCGTTTCTCTCCCTTCGCTCACTCATGATAGACCGAACAATTTCTGGAACAAGTTGATCAGACTTTGGACGATGTATATCCTTGAGCAATGCTGGAATAATATCAGTGTTGCATGATCCATCCAGCATGACATACATTCGTCTATGCTCTTTGTCTCGAAGGTGACACTGGTCTAGAAACACTTGCCATTCTTTGCGAACCCATTCGGACTTGGCCGCCCCTTCAGAGAAGTAAAGCAGAAAATGCTGGCTGCCGACTAACGCCTTTTCCAGCTCAGGTGGATACGGTTTACCCGGTTCAAGGATTCTGACTGACCAAAACACTTTCAGACCCATCCTCATTAGCTTATCGTAAATAGGACGAACCTTTTGTTCGTCCTCATGATAAAAACTAATAAACACGTCGTACTCGGAATTGATTTTCATGGAGTTCAATCTCCCCGATAAATTTTGAATAACTAAAATCGTGCAGATTGCTAGAGATCAATAGATGTGACAAACTGTCTGCATGATGCGCTAACTCACATTGACTGACGCCTAATGCCTCAAGGCATCACTACGAACGTTAAACGCCATGCGCCGTTGCATAAAACTGCTGTGCCTCGGTCGATTCCGCTAGTGCCGTCGTCGACGCCGTGCCGCCGCTGATGACTTGTGTGACCAAATCGAAGTAGCCGGTGCCGACTTCGCGCTGATGCTTGGTGGCGGTGTAGCCTTCAGCCTCCAGCGCAAACTCGGCCTGCTGCAGCTCGGAGTACGCCGACATGCCGCGCTCGCTATAATCGCGGGCCAGCGCGAACATGCTGAAATTGAGCGCGTGAAATCCCGCGAGGGTGACGAACTGAAATTTGTATCCCATCGCGCCCAACTCGCGTTGGAATTTTGCAATCGTCACGTCATCGAGTTTTTTCGCCCAATTAAAAGACGGCGAGCAATTGTAGGCGAGCAATTTGCCGGGGAACTCGGCGCGTATGGCTTCGGCAAAGCGGCGCGCTTCGTCCAAGTCCGGTTTGGAAGTTTCACACCAAAGCAAATCCGCATACGGCGCATAAGCTAAACCGCGCGCGATCGCGGCTTCGGGTCCGCCACGGAAAACAAAAAATCCTTCCGCCGTTCTTTCTCCCGTTATGAACTCCTGATCGCGCGGATCGATGTCGCTCGTCAACAGCTTGGCGCTGTCGGCGTCGGTGCGGGCGACGAGAATCGTCGGCACGTTCATCACATCGGCAGCCAAACGCGCAGCCACGAGCGTGCGAATGAACTGGCTCGTCGGCACCAGAACTTTTCCGCCCATGTGGCCGCATTTTTTCTCGGAGGCAAGCTGATCTTCAAAATGCACGCCCGCAGCGCCCGCTTCGATCATCGCCTTCATTATTTCGTAGGCGTTGAGCGGGCCGCCAAAGCCGGCTTCCGCATCCGCCACGATCGGCGCGAACCAGTAGATGCCATTTTTGCCTTCGCTATGATGAATTTGATCCGCGCGCAGCAAGGTGTGATTGATGCGGCGCACGACTTGAGGAACACTGTTGGCGGGATAAAGACTTTGGTCGGGGTACATCTGTCCGGCGAGATTCGCATCGGCGGCCACTTGCCATCCGCTCAGATAAATCGCCTTGAGTCCGGCTTTGACCTGTTGCATCGCCTGGTTGCCGCTCAACGCGCCCAAGGCATTGATATAATCCTCGGTTTGCAACAAATGCCACAAGCGTTTTGCCCCCAACTCAGCCAGCGTGTATTTGATCTCAAAGGAGCCACGTAGTTGCAGCACTTCTTCAGCGCGGTAGGGCCGTATGATACCTTTCCAACGGGTGTCAGTGGCCCAGGTTTCGAGAAGTTGGCGCGGGTTCATGAGCTACCTCCTTAAATTTAACTAGGGCGTTTGATGACTTTGCATTGTTAGTGCAAATATATAAATAAAAAAAATCAAAGTCAAGCGAAATTTCGCCAAATATAAAAATTCGCCATATTTATAGTATGTATAAACAGCGTAATTATACTTTTTATTAATTTCGCTACTGGTGAAATTTTTCTGGATTTTTAATATTTTTTTGTATACATTAGCTATGTTGAGAATATGGCACTTACATGATGGAGCCCAAATATGAGCATGAGTGGTGATGACTTACGCCTGATTCTGGGGATCAAGCTGAAACAGTTACGGCAGGAAAAGGGCTATTCTTTGAAAGAACTTGCCGAAAAAACCGATCTTTCGCTTTCGTACCTTAGCGAGATCGAAAAAGGCAAGAAATACCCAAAGCCTGAAAAAATCATTCAAATCGCGCGCGCGTTGGGCATTTCCTTTGACGAGCTGGTGTCAACCAAAGTTGATGGCGAGCTTAACCCGCTCACGGCGCTGCTCGACGCGCCGCTGATCAAGGAATTTCCTTTTAAATTTTTTGGCATCTCGCCGCGGGAAATTGTCGATCTCGTCACCCACTCGCCGAAGGAGGCAGGTGCCTTCATTCGCACGTTTTTGGAAGTCGGGCAAGCTTACGACGTGCGGGTGGAGCAATTTCTGTTCGCGGCGCTGCGGTCGTACCAGAAGATGCACTACAATTATTTTGAGGAGTTGGAGCAGGCGGCGGCGCAATTCATCACGGAACGTCACTGGCCGCTCACACCTCCGATTTCCAGCGAGCGCTTGCAGTCGGTGCTGATCGACGAATACGGTTACGTGTTGGATGAAACGACGCTTGATCGCTATCCGGAGCTGCAAGGTTTTCGTTCCATCTGGATCGACAGCAAGCCGCCGCGATTGTTGCTGAATCCGCGCTTGCTGCCAGCGCAAAAGACCTTCATTCTTGGCCGCGAAATCGGTTTTCGTTATCTAGGCCTGCAGGAGCGCGCCGTCACCTCATCGTGGCTGAAAGTCGAGTCATTCGAGCAGGTGCTCAACAATTTCAAAGCTTCATACTTCTCTGGCGCGTTGTTCATCAATCGCGAATTGCTGCAACAAGACATGGCGGGATTTTTCCAAAAGGAGCGATGGGATGGTGAAAGTTTTTTGGCCATCATGCAGCGCTACGCGGCGACGCCGGAGATGTTTCTTTATCGCCTCAGCCAGCTCGTCCCCAAGCGGTTCGATTTGCCGGAGATGTTTTATCTGCGTTTCAACAACGAGGCCGGCAGCGACGTCTTTCATTTAACCAAAGAGCTGAACATGACGAAGATGCTGGTGCCGCACGGCATCGGCTTGAACGAGCATTATTGCCGGCGCTGGCTTTCCATCAGTCTGTTTAAACAACTGGCCGCAAAACAAAAACAAGGTGAGCATCCCGCGGCCATCGTCGCAGCGCAGCGCTCGCGCTTTATCGAAAGCGACGCCGAATTTTTCGTCATCACCGTGGCGCGGCCGCTGATGTTAACCGAGGGCGCCAATTCCAGCATCAGCCTCGGCTTCTTGATCAATGATGCCTTCAAGAAAACCGTGCGCTTCTGGGAAGATCCGGCGGTGCCGCGCGCCGAGGTTAACGAGACCTGCGAGCGCTGCGGCCTCTCGGAGGCGTTATGCCAGGATCGCGTCGCGCCGCCGGTGATTTATCGACAGCAACAGCAACAAAAGACGCGGAAAAGGGTTTTGCAGGAGCTCGTAAATGAAATGAAAAAATGATCGGCAGCCCATTTATGGAACTTAAAATTAAACGCATTGTGTGGGGAATGCGGGATCTTCACGGCGTCGGCGTGTTGAATGCGAGTCTTATTTCTCCGAGCGAAGTTTTGGGCATCACCACTTTGCCGCCGGCTTTTTCGACGCATGCCAGCAGCACGGCCAAATCGTCGCCGCCATTCAAATAAATTAAGGAGAAATATTTGCGTGAAGCGCTCTGTTCATAATAACTAAACGTGTGATCGTACAATATTTGTACTTCTGAGTGGTTGCGGCTTTTCTCATTCCAGCCTGATGGAGAGCAATAAAATGCCGGAAGAGACCAAGCTGTGGTATCTGAAGAATATCAATATTCTCGAAGGCTTGCCCGATCGGGATTTGAAGGCTATTGCCGCACGCACTACGATGAGCCGGCTGCGAAAGAGCGGGGTTATTTATTTTCCCGAGGCGCAGTCAAAGAATATCTACTTTTTGAAATCCGGCCACGTGAAAATTGTCCGGCTTTCTCCAGAAGGACGCGAAGCCATTCTGGATATTATCGGACCGGGAGAAATTTTTGGCGAGCTGGCGCTGGTAGACGAACCGGAAGAGCAATACGTGGAAATTGCGGAAGCGCTGGATGAGGTGCTGATTTGCGCCATGAGTAAAAATGATTTTTTGGAATTCCTCAAGAAAAATCCGGAGCTCAATCTGCGGATGATCAAGTTGATCGGCATGAAGCTGCGCCGAGTGGAGTCCAAAGTGGAAGATCTGATTTTTAAAAACGTTCGTGAGCGCATTATAACTTTTCTGCTGCGCTTTGCGGAAGCCTTCGGCAAAATCAAGGATCGGCAAATTTCCGTTCCCAAATTTCTTTCCCAGGACGAAATCGCCCATCTCACCGCTACCAGCCGTCAAAGCGTGGCGACAATTTTGAACGAGCTGCGCAAAGAGGGATTGATCGACTTCACGACCAAATCGCTCACCATTTTGAAGCCGGAGCGTTTGAGAATCCAGAACTAAATTTGTCCACTCATAATTTTCTGTTAGTGTTTCAATCTCGACGGTGGCATGCAGGCGTACATGAAGACGGGTGAAAAAGTTGGGACTTTGCTCATCCCCGACATCAGCGGCTTCACGGAGTTTGTTTCGGGAGTTGAGCTGCTGCATAGCCAGCATATTATTGCCGAACTGCTGGAAATCATCATCGATGCTAACAACCTTAGATTCGAGGTTTCCGAGATTGAAGGGGATGCGATTCTTTTCTATCGTTTGGGGCCGCCGCCTTCGCTACAAATCTTAAAAGAGCAAGCCGAAACCTTCTATCTGAAATTTCATCAATATCTCCGGCAAATCAAGCGCGACACCATTTGCAAGTGCGGCGCTTGTCAAAATGTGGGCGCGCTGACGTTGAAAGTTATTGCGCATTTCGGGGAGATGTCTCTCACCAAAATAAAAAATCGCGTCAAGCTCATCGGCAAAGATGTAATCGTCGCCCACCGGCTCATGAAGAATCATGTTCCCAACTCCGAATACCTGCTGATCTCGCAAGCGCTGTTAAAAGCTTCCGATGAGAATTTTCCCGCGCCGATGCAAGAATACCGCGAGAAATACAGCCACCTCGGCGAGTTGATTATTTATGTGTACACCTTGTCACATCTGCGTTCGCAAGTCCCACCACCGCCGGAGCTGCATTACTGCATACAATTTCCCAATCCCATCGGCATCTCAAAGCAGATTCAAGCTCCGCTGGAAAGCGTTCATGCCCTGCTCTTCGATTTTGAAAAAATGCCAATGTGGAATCCCGGTTTGGTGAAAGTCGAATACGATGCGACGGCACCGGCGCGGATCGGATTATCGCACACTTGCTTTTTCGACGGCTCAACCTCCAGCGTCACCCTCGATCGCGTGCTAGAACAGAAAAATGAAGTGCTCGTGACTAATCGCATAAAGATTCCGGCGCCAATTTTGCATGGCTCTGCCATTTATCACCTGAAGCGGGAAAGCGAAGGGACAGGCTTGCATTTTATCTTTTCTTACAAACCCTACCCCCTCATCGGTTTTCTTTTGGATAAAATGGTGAGACCACGACTGGCGCGAATGTTTGAAGAGGCGTGTGAGGGCCTGAAGCGCGTCGCCGAAGCAATGCAATCAGTTTCCGAACGTGAGAAGCCATCGGTTTAGCAACACCCGTCCGGCCCGCAGCACGATCCCTCGCCGATTTCAGTTACTTTGTAATCCTGTCCTTTGGTTTCTTTCGGATGGCGCCGCGCATTTTTTGAGCAATTGAAGGCTTTGGCGGTCTCCAATGGAATATCGTCGTAGGGATCGATGGCGATAAGACTTTGCTCGTATGGGCTTCCTTCCCGCATATAGAGACGGAAAGTTTTATCGCAAACCGCCATGCGTTCGCCGCGAAAAAGCGTATGGCCGTCGTCGTCGGTCACGGTCTTCCACGGGCCTTTGTAAATCACTGCCTGGTTGCGCTCATAACAAGGGCCTTGCTTGCCTTTGTGAGCAACCACGGTGACGCTGCGAAATTCGATGCCTTCAAGCGTTTGCCACGGCTTGTCATCACGTTTGACGATTTCCATTCCGTAAAATCCGATGTTCTCAAAAGCTTTGAGGAATCCTTCTTCCGTGAACGCGCCGGAAATGCAACCGCTCCACAGCGTGGGATCATTTTTGAGAGATTCGGGCACTTCTTCGTCACTGACAATATCCGAAATAGCCGCGCGGCCTCCGACTTTGAGCACACGAAAGATTTCCGCAAAGAGCTGCCGGCGGTCTTCCTCTTTAACAAGATTCAACACGCAATTGGACACCACCACATCAACGGAGTTGTCTTCGATCAGCGGCGTGTTGAGGCGCAACGCCTGGCAATATTCCTCGAGAAGCTGCAAATCAGCGCTGGAGCGAATCGGATTTGTGCGCAAATACTCATCCACTTCTTCGAGATCCAGCCGCAAATCCTGAATTTTGCCTTTGCGAAATTCGACGTTGCGAGCGCCGAGTTTCTCTGCCATCTCATCCTGATACTTGCGCGCCAGCCCGAGCATATCGTCGTTCATATCGACGCCGATGACTTTTCCCTGTGGCCCGACAATTTGTGCCACAATGTAACAGATTTTGCCGCCGCCGCTACCGAGATCGAGCACGACCTCGCCAGGCCGCACAAATTGCGAGGGGTCGCCGCAGCCGTAATCGCGTTCCAAAATTTCCCGTGGGAGAATTTTGAGATACTCTTGATCATACTCGACGGGACAACACAGCGCCGTTTCGCGTTTTTGTGCGGCATGGGCGTAGCGTTCTCTGACGGCGCGTTCCACAAAAAAACCAGTGACATTTTCAGACATCATATTACTCCGTTAAATTTTGCTGAACAACAAGCTGATCGTGTAAGCCATGAGGGCGGCAGCCGGCAAAGTCACCAACCATGCCAGGAGAATATCACGCACGACATGCCAGTTGGCGTGACCGCGACTGCTCACCCCGATTCCGACAATCGCGCTGGTGGTGACATGCGTGGTGGAAAGGGGAAGATTGAAAAAGGTTGCCGCCGTCACCAATGCGGAAGCGCCAAAGTTGGCGGTGAAGCCTTCGAGGCCATCCATCGCAGTGATTTTTTCGGAAAGCGTGCTGAGAACCTTGCGGCCGCCGAGCAAACTTCCGGCTGCCATCGCAATGGCGACAAAACCAAAAAGCGTTGCCGTATTCATGCCGCCGAGCAAAGAATTGCCAACGAGCAGCGCTGCAATTTTCGGCGTATCATTCATGCCGCGCGCGAAACTCGTCAAACCACTGGTGAGCAAATGGAGAGAATCCGCAAAGCGCAATTTGATGGCGCTGAGCGCAACGGTTCGTTCACAGGTTTCGACTTTGTCTGTGACAAGCTGAATGGATGGATGGTTGGACACAACCGCGCTTGCGACACCGACTGGCTGGCCAATTGAGAGAGGAACAATCTGTGTCTGTTGGACTTCGAGACAAAGACAGTAGTTGTTCACACCAGCCAAAACACGACGGATAATGGGGAAGATCAGCCAAGCCATGGCAAAAGCTACGACCGGACTTAAGACAAGCGGAAGCGCAATTTTCAACAGCAGTGCTTGCCAGAGCACACCGGAAGCGCCGAGTTGCGCTAATGCCGCGCCGATGATGCCGCCAGTGAGTGCATGTGTCGTGGAAACCGGCAGGCCGGTTTGAGTGGCAAAGAAAATCCAACCAATGGCGCCAATGGCTACAGTGATCGGGAACGTAGTCGAGTTGCTGGAATGTGTTAAAATTCCGCTTGAGAAAGTCTTGAGCAAGCCGCCGGTAATGGCAACGCCGGCCATCGCACCAAGAGTGGTCGTGAGCGTGCCCCACAAAATGGCTGTAGAAGCGCGAATGACATGACTGCCGACCAGTGTAGCAATGCCCTTTGAGATGTCATTGGCGCCATTCAAAAATGCAAGTATAAAAGCCAAAGCGAATAGAACAAACTCCATCCAATCTCTCCTGATGAAATAGAAGCTTGCGCTCTGATTTACAGCGTAAAACTTGAAGCAGCAACGCTCTTATATATGCACGAATGTGCATGCAAAATAGACGTATAAACTAAACCCCATTCCGGCACGAATTATTCCATCAAAACGCCGGCATACTGGCAAATCTTGGTGTGTTAGTTTTTTTCACGGGTTGTTTTTTGAGTAATAAGCTGTTTCAAATCATCCAGTGTTCTGCATGAATTGATCGCCTCGGCATCAATCCATACTTCCAGCTCATCATTCACTTTTTTGAAAATCGCCGGCAACGGCACCCCTTTTAGGCCATGGCGCGCCTCGAATTCATCGCGGTGCAAAAATTCCATTGGCATATCAAGGCTATCGAGAAAATCCTTCCACTCTTTTCTCATACCGGCAACAGAGTAGGTTATCGCGCAGAGGTTGCAATGGTAAGTTTGGGGAGAAAAGATTTTATGGACGAGATCGGTCAAGCTGTTGAATAGACCGCTACCCGCATTGTAAACAAAGATAAGAGCGGGTTTCATTTTGTTACTCCCCTTGTAAAATTTCGTCGATCTGGGCCTTGACTTGGAATATTTCATTTCGTATCATAGTTATAGTATTTAAGCAATTGCTAAAATACTCATGGAGTCTATCATGAAATTGATTATTCTCTTTGCCAGCGCCGCCTTGCTGTGGGCAGCAGGCTGTGTCAAATCGCCCAGCGAGCCGAAAAAAGAAAATCGGCCGCCCGAAATTAGCCGCGTCGAGGTTGCCAAGCCGGTTATTCGTCTCGGTGAATCGACGACGATCACCTGCCGTGCGATAGACCGTGACAACGACGCGCTCACTTACAAGTGGGAAACCGCGAATGGCTTGGGATACATTCTCGGCAGCGGCGCGACAGTGACATACGCTGCTTCTGCTTGTTGCAGTGGCGCTAATCAGATTAAGGTTACCGTCTCTGATCCCAAAAATATGAGTGATAGCAAACAAGTCAACGTGGACGTGATTCCGTAGGAGCAACGAACATGCGAAACACGCTTGCCTTTCTCATTGCCGCTTCGACGCTTTTTTGGGCAAAGCAGCTCGCGGCGCAAGGCTGCTGCACCGCCGGCTCGCCTTCGCTGGGCAGTTTGCAAACCGGCCTGCTGCAAAACCATCAACTCGGCTTTTCGACAGCATACGAATTTACAAAATTAACCACCGCTTATCAAGGGAGTCAAAAAATCCGTGACCCCCTTGGTCGCGAAGCCGATGTCGGCAATCTCTCACTCGAATTCGGCTACGGTTTGAGCGACCGATTCTCTTTACATCTCGTCGGCAATTATTCCAATCGACGCCGCGAAATCAATTTTGACAATGGCGGCTCATTCGTTTCGCAAGGCCGCGGCTTCGGCGATTTGGTGGCGTTGCTCAAATTTGGTGTTTGGCAACTCAATCTTGCCAACCAGCGCGAGCTGGCGATTGGTGTTGGCGTGAAGGCGCCGACCGGCCAATTTCGGTTGCGCGAAAACGGCGTCCGCCTTTCTTACGATTTGCAGCCAGGCACCGGCTCGTGGGATGCGCTGCTGTGGCTTTATGCGTTTAAAGGATTCTTGCCACGACGTTTCAACTTCTTCGGCAACGCGACATTGCGCTTCCCAACGGAAAATCCCGATGGCTACAAAATTGGCCGCGAGCTTTCCTATTTCGTCGGCAGCAGTTACCGTTGTTGCAATCCGCTTGATGTGCTTTTGCAAATTCGTGGCCGCCACACGCGCGGAGATCATTTTCAGGGCTTCGAATTGCCCAGCACCGGCGGCACGTGGTTGTTCTTCGTGCCAGCGGTGAATGTGAATTTGAACAACCAACTCGCGTTGCAGGTGCAATATCAGCAGCCGCTTTATTTTGATGTCAACGGCCAGCAGATGGCGCAAGACCGCACTTTGGCGCTGGCGGCGTTTTACAATATCGGATTTTGATTTTAAGGAGTAACCTGCAATGAAAACTCGAGATTCGTTCATCCTCTTTGTCTTTGTCGCTGCGTTGATAAATCTTTCATGCACAGTTAACAAAGGAGATAAACAAATGGAAAAAACCAACAATGGCGGAAGCCATGCTTTGGAGTACTTATTTGATATTGAGCTTCAGTATCAGCAAGGGATGGCTGCCGTTACCTCTTCCGAAAACAAGATCGGCCACTATCTCGGCAGTGGCGACGGCGCTGTCAAAGGGCCGAAGCTGCAAGGCGCCTTGCGTTGGGATCTCTCCGAAGAGCAAGGAGAGCCGGTTTGCAAATCCAACTTGAGAGGTTTAATCGAAACAAACGACGGCGCCCAAATCAATTTTGACACGATGGGGTTTTTCATGAGACCCAGCAAGTCAAACCCTCGGAAATGGAGCGCGACAGCAGCGGTGCACTTCAACACCACAGATCAGCGTTACGAATGGCTCAACACCGCTCTTGCTGTTTGGGACGGTGAGTTTGATATGGAAAACTACCGTCATCACTACAAGGTTTACATTCGCGCCAGAAATTGATTTGTCAAAATTTGAAAGAGATGACCGCGCACATTGCCGCGGCGGACGTTTATAGCGCTTGTTAAAATAAGGACTCGCTATGACGCATGAATTTGATTTCATCATCCTCGGCGGCGGCGCTGCAGCCTTTGCCGCCTCCACCAAAGCCAGTGAATTAGGCGCCAAAACCCTCATGATTAACGACGGCTTGCCCATCGGCGGCACCTGCGTCAACGTCGGCTGTGTGCCAAGCAAGCATCTGCTCGAAGTGGGCAAGGAAATTTTCTACCCGCAGCGCCCGCGTTTCGAGGCGGTTGCGGCGGCCAATCATGGCTTTGATTTTGTCCGCGCCATTCGTGAAAAGAATCAACTCGTCGAAACCTTGCGGCAGGCCAACTACCTCGACGTGTTGGAACATCAAAAGCAGCACGTGACCTTCCTCAAAGGCCGCGCCGAATTTATTTTGGAAGACGAAGTGACGGTCAATGGCGAGCGCTATCGCGCCAAGAAGTTTCTCATTGCAACAGGTTCTTCCACACGCATTATTCCGTTCTCCGGTCTTGATCATGTAAAATATCTTACTAACGTCACGGTGATGAATTTAGAAAAGCAACCCCAAACGCTCATTGTCATCGGCGCCGGACCGTTGGGTTTGGAGTTTGCGCAAATGTTTGCCCATTTTGGCACAAAGGTGACGGTGATTGAAATTGAAAAACAAATTCTGCCGTTGGAGGAGCCGCAAATTGCCGCAGAATTGCACAAGAATTTGGCCGCCGAAGGCATTACCATTTACACCAGCGCCCGCATGCAAAGTATGGCGGAAGAAAATGGCCGCAAAATTGTGAATGTCGAGGTCAACGGCGAAAAGTTGCGACTCGAAGCCGACGAGCTGCTCATGGCCACCGGCGTTGTTGGCAATGTGAAAAACCTGGGTCTCGAAAAAATCGGCGTCGAGCTTGAGAAAAGCAGCTACGTCAAAGTGGACAAGTATTTTCGTACTTCGGTTGACAATATCTACGCCGCCGGCGACGTGATCGGCCCGCCGTTTCTCGAAACTATTGCCGCGAAAGAAGGCAATTTCGCGGCGCAGAATGCTTTGAAGAAAGCGAAGAAGACGATCAATTTTGACGAAGTGCCGCACGCCGTGTTCACCTCGCCGGAAGTTGCTGCGGTTGGATTGACCGAGGCGGAATACATGCGCCGTTACAAATATTGCTACTGCAAGACGATTGACTTCACGCGCCTGCCGAAAGCGTTGGCGATCAAAGATACACGCGGCGTCATCAAAATGGTGATTCATCACGAGAAGCGCACCGTGATGGGCGTGCACATTTGCGCGCCGCTGGCCGCCGACATGATTCACGAAGCAACGCTCGCCGTCAAATTCGGCTTGACCATTGACGATATCATAGACATGGTGCACGTGTTTCCGACCTTTAGCGAAGCCATCAAATTGGTGGCGCAGTCGTTTGTGACGGACATTGGCAAGATGAGCTGCTGTGTGGTGTAACATGAAAAAGTTGAGCGATAATTTATTCCGCTGTATTCCCGTCCACGTTTTGGCGAAATGGCAGAATCCGGCGCAACGCGCGTTACTGCTGGAGAAGCGGGAAAAGCCGGTTGCTATTCTCTTCGTCGACATCGAAGGCTGCACCCGACTCTGTGAAGATTTGCCGCCAAAAGATATGAATGAACTCATTGAGACTTATTTTTCTCGTTTCTTTGAAGTGGTTGAAGAAACCGGCGGAACGATCAACGAGATCATGGGCGATGGCTTCATGGCGATTTTTGAAGAAAGTGATTTTCAGAAAAATATTCTCGCTGCCACTGCCGCTGCATTGAATATTCAACGTCACGCCAATGAGCTGATCACCCAACGATCAAAAGAATATGAGCCGGTTTTGGTCAACATCGGTATTCACGCGGGCGATGCTTTCGTCGGCTTCACGAAATTTCGCACCTCGACTGGCGAACGCTGGACTTATACGGCATCGGGCACGGTCACCAATATTGCGGCGCGGCTGTGCGCCCTGGCAACGAACGGTGCGATTTTGGTGAGTGACGCCGTTGCAGAAATCATCAACGCCCGCTATGCCTTGCAACCGCTCGGCCAGCAGAAACTGAAAAATGTAAGTCAACCTGTGCTCGTTTTCAAAATTGAGCAATCGACAACCACAAACATTAAATTTACAAGAAAAACGACAAGTGAGTCGCGGGCATTCTCATCATGATGATCAAAACTTCAAGCTATCTTCTTGCCTTGCTGATTGCCATGACGGCCTGCGGGCAGGATCAACAAAGCCGGGCGCCTAAAGAGACTTATCAGACGCAAACCCTTGCCGTCGGCAAAGGGCCGGACGCGCTGTTCCTGACGCCGGATGAAAATTATCTCTATGTCGCGAACGTGGAAGACGCTTTTATCAGCGTCATCGATACACGCGAGGACAGCGTCGTTCAAACCATCGATGGCGTGGATTATCCGTGGGGCTTTGCCCGTTTGGGGAGTTCCAACCTCGTGGCGATTAGCGCGTGGGATAAGGGCATCGACGTGGTTGATTTCACCTCGCACAAGATCGTCAAGTCGAAGCGGTATCAACAAAATTTGGGCGGCATCACTTCCACGCGCGACGGCAAAACGCTCTTTGTGGTTGCGACTGATGAGAATAAAATTTTGAAAGTCGACGCCAATACGCTGCAAATTCTCGACGAGTATCAAACCGGCAACGGGCCGGATGGCATCGGCATTTCAAAGGACGACAAAAAGATTTACGTGACGAATACCAAAGACGGAACCATCTCCGTCATCAACGTGAACACGAAAACGGCGACGGCTATTTCGACCGGCGGTAAGCCGGAGCTAATTCATCACAACGCAGATCATTCGCTGCTCTACATCAGCAATTTCGTGCTGAACAAGATTCACATTCTCAATACGGAAACGGACACGATCATTCACGAAATCACCGACTTGGACCGGCCGGAAGAAGCGGTTTTGTCAAAATCGGGAGCAACGCTTCACGTCGTCAATTTCAACAGCGCAAAAGTATTGAGCTATGACGCCAAGACTTACGCCAAGCAAGCGCAGGAGTTTGTTGTCGGTAAACAGCCGATTGGCGTCGTGAGCGCTGCCAACGATCGCAAGCTTTATGTCACCAACTTTGGCGATAATACGGTCACGGTGATTCAATTGCCTTGATCGAAATGTAATCTGGTCATCAAAAAGGGAGAGTATGAAAAAAATCTACGTCGAAGGAAAACTCTGCATCGGCCCGAATTTCTCAAAAGCCGAATTTGTTCTCATCAAGCGCAATCTGGCCAACCACAAAGGTTTGGAGACTTTGGCCGATCTGTTGGCGGTGGCCGGCAACAGCCAGCGCCTGAAAATTTTGTATCTCCTGCACGCCCACCATGAGATGTGCGTTTGTGATCTGGCGGAAGTGCTGGAGTTGACAGACTCTGCAGTCTCACAGCATTTGCGTAAGCTCAAGGATAGAAATCTGGTTAAAACCCGCCGCGACGGACAGACCATCTTTTATTCCCTGGTCGCAAATGTTTTTACTTTCCACCTGGAAGAGATGTTGATGCAAGATGAAACCAAAGAACAACTTGCTTTTGTTTTGAACGTTTCGTAAAAACAAAATTGACGGGTCTCGTAGTCCTGCCCCCTTGTGGGGCACTGTTATAGCACAGAGTAGCTTCGTAGCGAGAGCCGCCCACCCCGTCCCGCTTCCATATATTGTTATGGA
>JAKEEU010000142.1 GCA_022616415.1 Candidatus Zhuqueibacterota bacterium
AAAATTATATCCGTTGTCCCGCCGTGGCGGGATTTCAATCCGTTGGGAGAAACTTGCTCTGTTTGTAAAGGTTATTGGCCATCAAAATCTCAGGTACAAAAGAGACCTGCCATTCCATTCGCCCATATTCTGCGCACAGCGCGAGGCGAGATCGTGCTTGGCAACAGGCGCGGAGGCGAGATGAGCAAAGCTCACCCGTTCGGCGCCAACGACTCCTGTTTGCTGGCCGCAAGGCTCGACCATCAGCAGCGGCGCGTCGGTATCCACCTGGATATTGTTGCGCACCAAAATCTCTTTAACGGTGCCGGCAAAAGGAGCAACGATCGACATCTCCATTTTCATGGCCTCGAGCAGAGCCAGACGATCTCCGGCCTTCACGATCTCGCCGGCTTTGACCAATGTTGAGATGACCACCGCCGGCGATGGCGCGCGGATCACGCCCAAATGATCGCGGCTGAGGCGATGCGGCACGCCATTGACTTCGATGAGATGCGGATGCCCCTGCACCATCGACAGCACGCGATAGCTTTCGCCGCCAATAGTGAGCCGCCATTCGGAATTCCCCAGAGATTCGGCGAAAACGTGAAGGCGCTGGCCATCGACATCAATCCGGTAATGCAGCAAACCGAGACGGTAGACGCTGAATTTGTAGTTTTCGCCCTGATAGGACAGATCGACAGTAATGCCACTGCGCGGTTGCACTTGCGGCCGGCCACGATGCGCCAAGGTGAAGAACTTGGCTTTTTCGATTTCAACCTCGGCGAGATAGGCCTCAATCGCGGCGTGCAACAAAGCGATCTCCGCATAACGTCGCGAGAGATGCTCGCCTTTTTGCACCAAGCGATCCAGCCAGGCGACGTCCAATTCCGAAGTGATGACTTCCGGTCGATCCAAAAGCGCCAGAAGAAATCCCTTGTTGCTCATGCCGCCTTGAATGATGACTGCCGTCTCAGCCAGTGCGCGCTTCAGTCGCGACAGCGCCTCGTGACGATCACGGCCATGCGCGATGATTTTGGCAATCATCGAATCGAATTCGGCGGGCACTTCATCGCCTTCAGCAACGCCGGTATCGATGCGCACGCCGGGGCCAGTCGGAAGTCGAAAAAGCGCAACCTTGCCGGGTGCAGGCGCGAAGAGATTGGCCGGATCTTCGGCGTTGAGGCGCACTTCGATGGCGTGACCATTGGCGTCCGGCGGCCTTCCTTCGAGCTTGCCGCCGCGTGCAACGTGAATTTGCAGCTTGACCAAATCAAGACCGGTGGTCAACCCGGTCACCGGATGCTCCACTTGCAGACGCGCGTTGACTTCCATGAACCAGAAATTGCCGGTGCCTTGATCAAAAAGGAATTCTACGGTGCCGGCGTTTTCGTAACCGAGCGTTTGGCCGAGGCGAACTGCGGCGGCGCGAAGATCGCGATCCCGCTCGAGCGTGAGCAGCGGTGAAGGCGCTTCTTCGAGAACTTTTTGGTTGCGGCGTTGAATGGTGCAATCGCGCACGCCCACAGCCCAAACGGTGCCGTAGTAATCGCCCATGATCTGCACTTCCACGTGGCGCGCATTTTTGATTTGCTTTTCGAGAAAGACGGCGGCATCGCCAAACGCTCTGAGCGCTTCGGATTGCGCGCTGGTGAAAGCGCTGGTCAACTCGCCGGAGTTTTGCACTTTGCGAATGCCGCGCCCGCCGCCGCCGGCTGTGGCTTTGATCATGAGCGGATAACCGAGGCCTTCGGCATTGAATCGCGCCTCATCGAGCGTTGCCACCGGCCCACCGCTCCACGGCACAACCGGAATGCCCGCTTGCTCAGCCAATAATTTGGAAGTGATCTTGTCACCGAGCCGGCGCATCACTTCCGCGCCGGGGCCAATGAACACGATGCCGAGGCGATTGCAAAGCTCGACGAATTCCGCATGTTCCGCCACGAAGCCCCATCCCACCCAAACCGCTTCGGCGCGTGATTCAAGCAGCGCGCGTTCGAGCCGCTCATAATCGAGATAGCTATTTTTGCGCTGGCCATCGCGCCGATCGATGTACGTGGCCGCGCCGAAATTTACCGCCTCGTCGGCTTCGCGCACGAACATGGCGCGGCGATCCGGCTCGGTATACAAAGCAATCGCCTGCAGCGATGTGCCGTTCTCGCGATTGTATTCCCGCACCGCGTGAATGAACCGCATCGCCGGCTCGCCACGGTTGACGATTGCGATGCGGGTGAAGTCCTTTTCCATAACCTACCCTGTTGTCAAAGAGAAGTGAGCAGTGATCAGTAATCAGTGTTCAGTATCTCAGTGGGGCTGTCATTCTGAAACAACTTTATTTTCTCAATTTGGCATCAAGAGTTTAAAGAGCTTTCTGTGCTCATTTAACTTTTCATCACGTGAGTGATAAGTTTCTCAGCTCGTTTAAAAGCTTCTACCATAATTTGATTCTCATTAGCATTTATATTTTTCGCTTTCAGTTCCTTCTGAATTTCCCTAATGCAGTATGGTAGCGCATTGTGAACTGCCCTGTTGAAGTAAAAATTGAAGGTTTTATACCCAAACAGATAGCTAACCACATACGATCCAACAGCTAAGCCAAAGCCGTACAAATACCAAATTCCGATTACACTACCATAATGTGTCGCCAATCGTATAACCCAGAGCAATGTCGCGAAGAAAGGGTCTTTAAGAAGACGCGGTTTTTCCAGTGGTATCATCACTATTGTTTTATTCTCATACCAATGTAAAAAAAAATGAATCGCATAAATAAGCCAAACAATCATTTCTGTACTCCACACAATGTTCAACAAACTCCGTTTTTAAAATAGGGTAATAAGTGTTTGTAACAACACAGATGTTCGCTTGGAACTCAGTACCACAAAAATAGCATTCTACATGACTTCTACTGTCATCCTTTGGATTCGGATATGCTATAGTTTTCTCGTCGCACTCAGGGCAATAAGTAATCGAATATAATAATCCATCTTTATCAAAAGGCAAATCATTTTCCATCGTTTCTTGAGCTCGTCGAAGCCTCTCTTCATAGCCATAAACAGCTTCTAACAATACCCGATAAGTCAACTCATCTACTTCATTCTCTAAGATAAAATTAAGTTCTTTTTCCAGAAAACTTTCTAAGAAACGAACTCAACACAGCATACTTTAAATCGGTTTGCCTTTCATTAGAGGTGAAATGCTCGATCCCGTGGATCAAAGAATCTTTTGCGTTCTCTTCGAGAGAAAGCACAAAATCAATAGTTTTATTTTGAGTCATATTCTTCGGCACAAAAATCTTTATTGATCGAATAAGTTGTCACCATCATTCATCAGAAAGCCCGATGCCGATTCGACGACAGAAAATGAATTTTCATTCCAAGTTTTATTAATACGACAAAACAAAGCCATTCGGCGATTTTTTGTACAAGGTTTTTTCTTCACCATGATTAAAGCCCCACCCCTTTTATTACTCATGTTTCTTATTGAGCCGTTTTTTTTCATAATGATTTAAGGGCATGTCTTGCGTTTCAAAGCTGACTTTTGTATATTGGTTTAGTCAGTGGAACACGATTTAACCATAACTTTTTTAAGGTTTACTGAAAATGGACTTGCACGAACGCATTTCGATCAATCCGAAAGTTTGTCATGGCGAGCCTTGCGTCAAAGGCACGCGCATTATGGTGACCAACATTTTGGCGGCGATTGCCGAAGGCCTGCCGATGTCGGAGATACTCCAAGATTTTCCAGGCATCACGACGGAAGATGTTTTGGCTTGCGTAGCCTTTGCATTTTTCAGGCGCCGCAAACCTCTCTCACAGAGCGAGTTGGAAGAAGCACATGCTTTCATCGATCGTTATGAACAACGTTTAAATGAACAAGCCCATGTTGCTTTATAACATTATGGCTCGTAAACCTCTTGCCTAAAGCCCTTCACTTCTTCGCAATCTCTTTCTCTCCACCAAACTTTTGCCCCTTCTCAAACTCCGTTAGGAGTGCCATGTTTATAGACACGTGCCGAGAAAATCTCGAAAACTCCGTAGGAGTGGCATGATCTCTGTTCGAGATTATTTTGTCGCCATCACATTTCACTCCTACGGAGTTCACATATAAGTGAGATTCTTTTGCTATAAACATCCCACCCCTAACGGGGTTAACGCGAATCACCCTTGCAAGGCGGTATTCAATTAATTATTCCAAAGCAGATTGCAACGGCTTCAGCAACTCCGCATCAATCGCCTCTGGCAGTTCCATCGTGCGATAGCCTTGCAGCGTCAAGAGCACATTGCCTTCCGCATCAACGACGCGGCTGGCAAACGAGCCGTCGGATGCGGGTGTGACTACGGCCTGCAATCCGCCATTTCCACCATTGGCGTCGCGCAAGAGATTGACGCGATCGATATGATAAGGCAATCCCATGCGCGATTTGCGGCCCATTTCCCAAAGGCCGGCGGTTTGGAAGCACAACTCGATGACGCGCGGCGCCACCAATTCCGGGCGATCAATCGGATCGTGGTCGGCAGGCAGATCTTTGGCCAAAAGGCCGACCACTTCTTCACCAGCGCGATAAGCATTGTCAAGCACCTGATAGGCCGGGCCGTGGAAGTACAAACGATAAATATCGCCGGCCGCGATTCTGTTGCCATTTAACGGCGCTGGAACCTCGGCTTTAACGGCTTGCGGTGATTCAACACTTAATCGCACTCGCGCCGTGAAATGTGTCGTCACCTCAGGCTCGGTTTGTCCATGCAGCTTCCGAGCGCCGATCAGACGGCAGTCCGCGATGATGTCTTCATTCTCTTGGCGGAAATGAGCGTGAACCGTGACCGTGCGAGGCTCGTTGCGATAAAATTTGAAGGGCGCCATGAAATTGACGTCTTCAATGCCGATCACGTGCAATTCCGGGAAAATAATCTTCGCGGCTTCGACGAGCGCTTCGAGTCCCATCACGCCGGGCAGAACCGGTGTGCCATTGATTTTGTGATCGTACAAGAAAGGTTGCTGCGCCGGATCGAGCGTCGTCTCAATCGTCAAGCCGCTGTATAGATTCATGCCAACGATCTTCTCCACCATCACGCCGCGGTTCTTGAGCATTTCGTCGAGCGCGTTTCCGGCGCTTGTATCCAATCCGCCGGTTTCGTCAAACTCGTTGAGCATGATGCCCAGGCGTTGCGCGATGATCACTTCGCCGCAAGCTCCACCGGCAGTCAATTCGCGGCGAATGATGGGAATGCCCGCTTCGGGCGACAGCATATCGATGCCGGCTTGCTTCATGCAGGTCTTCCAGGTGTTCGCGGCGCATGCGATCCTTGTAATAGCCCGAGATAATATCGGCAAAGGAATCGTAGCCAGGGAAGGCGGAAGCGAAAATCACGCCGGTATCGTCGCACATCTCTTCCGGCAGTCCCCAGCGATCCGGAAGCTGGGTGCCCTTGGTGGTGGTTTTGTAATGCATGACGAGTGGAATGCCAGCATCGCGCAGCGCGTCGATGCCGGCGCCGATGGCCAGCGCGGTGACGATGTCCAGCGCCGGCACGCGATCTTGCGGATAACCGAAATCGCTGCAGAGGTCGAATTTATTTCGACGCGCCGCGAGCTTGATCACCTCTGCCGGACTGGTGATGATCTCAAACCGCCCGTCGCCTTCTTTGCTCTTCACGAGACGGGTGATATTTTTATCGACCATGGCGCGGCGCAACCGCATCGGAACGACGTCGATAAACTGATCTCCCTGCAAAATGCGCTCGAGATTGGCGTCGTCAAAAACCCGTTCCGTCCCAGGTAGACCAAGCGAGGCGCCGGTTATGCAGACGTGGTCAGCCGCTCGCGCCGGCTTCCCATCAGAGTAGATCTGAAAACCGCGCTCCAAAAATTCGGCAAAAAGATGGCCGAGCTGAAGATAACGATCAGCGCCTCGCGTGGGAGGCGTTGCTGGTGAATGAAATTCCTGCGTGACCATTTTACTTTGCTGAGTTTGAATTGTCTCTTTCTGTTCACTGACCACTGACAACTGACCACCGACCACTGGCTCCCCCAATCCCGCCGCATACAATCCACACAGCGCTTGATTGAATGAAACCGCATCTCCGATTTTGGGATGGTTGGCGAAAAGCGTCAGTACGTCGTTGTACTCGCCGAGAACATCTTCGACGAAGCCGTGCAGCGCTTTCTTCGGCCCCACTTCGACGAAGACACGCGCGCCAGCATCATACAAAGTGCGAAGTCCCTTGACAAACTGCACCGGCGCGGCGATTTGCTGCGTGAGGAGGCCGATCATTTCCGGCACGACGTTCGGCCCCATCGGATAAAATTCACCGTTGACATTGGCCACGATGGGCACGTTCGGGGACTGTAGATGCATTTGCTGCAACACCCGACCAAGCGGCGCGCTGGCGGGCGCGACGATCTTGGTATGAAACGCATGGCTCACTTGCAGCGGTCGCACCATGTAGCCCGCTTCTTGCAAAGCAAACATCGCTTTTTGCACCGCTGCCGTTCCGCCGCCGATCACGGCTTGCGTGTTGCTGTTAAGATTGGCGACCACGACATAACCGTCAATCGTCGCGATGATCCGCTCGATTTCTTTGAGCTGGCCGGAAACCGCCGCCATCAAACCGTTGTCTGCAACTGAAACTTTCGTCATCTCGGTGCCGCGTTGGCTCACGGCAACAAGGGCCTCGGCATCGAAATCATTTTCCTCCAAGCCTTCGATGGCGGCGTTGATCGCAGCCATCGCTGAAGCGCATGCCGCATCGACGGTGTAATTGAGGCCGTGAAAATTGAAGAGCGCCGCAATCCGTCCGGAAATGATGTTGGAGAGCTCGCCAGGCATAGTGTCTTCGGTGATTTCGGGAAAGTGCTTGGCAACGCGGTCACGCAGCTCGGTCAGGATGGTCGCTCTCATTTTTTCGGGCAATTCCACGAAGTTGGGAGCTTTATCGAGTTCGTTTGCAAATTCCGGAAACATGATGCGCGCCAAGGTGAGCAGATGCGTATCGCCGCCTAAAGCGTTGCCGAGAATCACGGCGGTGCGCTCGGAATCGAGGCCGCGTTTGGGAAAGCCGAAATCATCCAACGCCTCGCGGCAGGCGATGATCGCCCATTTTTGCGCCAAGTCCATCGCTTCGCTGACGCGCGGCGGAATGGGCAATTTCCATTTCAGCGGATCCCAATCGAAATGGCGCACCCATCCGCCGATTTTGGAATAACTTTTGTCCGGCGCTTTGGGATCGGGGTCATAGTAAAGCGCGGGGTCCCAACGATGGGACGGCACTTCCGAAATACTATATCGACTTTCTTTGAGATTCTTCCAGAAAGTCGTAGCATTGGGCGCATCGGGAAGAACGGCGCCTACGCCAACGATGGCCACCGCTTTATGTGTCGAAGTTTTCATCGCGCAAACTCCTTTTAGGTAATCGTCATTCTGTGTGAATCTCCTGGTTCTTCCTGAATGACATTTTCATTTTTTCTCTTGCAGGATCAAAAAAATTGTTTAACTTTAAATTGATGTCAATAATCATGTTTTGACTTTTTTATAGTGAATCATCATGAAACTTACAACAGCAGACATTTTAGCAGATTTGCATGCCGCCGAGAATGATTGCCAGTTGTTTGAAAAAAAATACGGCATCCTCTCCGAGTATTTTTATGCAGCTTATATGAACGGATCGCTGGAAGACAATGGCAATCCGGATTTCACGCTTTGGGCCGGTGCTTACGAAATAAAATTGGATCGCGAGAAATCCTATCGAAATTTGGTGGTAATGCAGTCTTCTCTCTTCGCCGACATACCGAATTTAAAGATCGAACATGTGGAATATCAGTGAATACGAAAAGCTGGTTTACAGCGTTCGAGATATTTCGTCGCATGTTGAGTCCTCAAGCTTAGTTCTCCAACGCCGAGGCAAATTTTATTGCTGGCTCATTGGCGAAGTTCATTTTTCCAAACGTATCCGTTTGGAAATTTCTGAAGTCCTTGATTTCAGTGTCGAATCTTTCATCAAACATTACAGCTATGCCGTTTATCAGGATAAGGAATAGGCTTTCGTCTTTTATTTTCCTCCCACTCTTCCATAAACCACATCCGCCACAAAATCCATGTCTGCAATCAATCCAGCTTGCGTCCGATGGATGGCAGAAAGCTTCAATTTCTTTTCAAATTCAGCCAACTCCGCATCATTGATTTCATCGGCGCCAACGATCCAGCGCATGCCATCTTGCGCCACTTTCAAGGCGGCTTCGCGCGCAAAGATGCGGCTGATGGTGGTCAACGCTTCAGGATTGAATCGCGCGTCGGTTTTTGGATTCAATTTACCTTCGGCGACGCGAATGGCGCGGTTGGCGAGGCTGCCGGCGCATTCGGCGTAAGCGATCAATTCGCCGAGGCGGAACATGACGTGTTGATTGCGGGTTAAGCGGCGCAGGCGCGCTCTTTCCAACAACTCGGCGAGCGCGTGCAGGCCGAGCGCGGCGATATTCGCGCCGGCTTGGGAATGGCTCATGTGCAGTTCTTCGAGCCGTCGCGCCTCGTTATGATAATGCTGGCCGCGCGTTTTGAGATGCAATTGCCAGCGGTCACGGCAGATTGTCATCTCCATAATTTCGGAAGTGCCTTCGTAAATCGTGGTGATGCGCACGTCGCGTTTGATTTTTTCCACCATGTATTCTTTGACGTAGCCGCCGAGCGCCTGAATGCTCGCGTCCGCCGCCGTGTTGCCGGCTTCGGAGGCCATGTATTTTGCAATCGCACCTTCGGTGTTGAGATTGTCGCCGGTGGAATCGATGCGCTCGGCCGTCTCTTCGATGTAAGCGCGGCTGGCTTCGAGTCGCGCCACGTGCGGCACGATGAGCTTGTGCGTGTAGCCTTGTTTCTCGGAAAGCGGGCCGCCAGCTTGAATGCGTTCGGCGGAATAAGGAATGGCGCGGTCGAGAGCAGCCCAACCCGCGCCGAGACCGAATGCTGCTACCATCAAGCGGGTGTAGCCAAAAACCAATTACGCCTGAATAAGTCCCTGCCCCTCAACGCCACCGAGCAAGTGGTCGGCATCGACATAGACCTCATCAAGCGAAAGTGGAGCCGTGTTGCTGGCGCGAATGCCGTGCTTGTCTTCCGGCTTGCCGTGGCTGAAACCAGGCGTGCCTTTTTCCACGACGAACCAGCTCGGGCCGCCAGGCGCTTTTGCCAAAATGCTGCAGAGATCGGTTGCGCCGTAGGCCATCAACAAACCTTCTTCGGCGATGTGCGTGAGCCACTTTTTCTTTTGCTCGGGCGTGCGGCCAAACATAATCGGGTCGCTGCCGAGAAAAGTCGCGAGCACGCCGGTGGCGATGCCGAGATCGATGCGGGCCATTTGCTCGCAGAGGCGATAAACATCAAACGCGCCACCGCCCATGCCGCTGAATTCTTCGGGGATGAACAGGAGTCGAATGCCCAAGCCCGTGCACATTTCCCGCACGATGTCGACGGGAAATTCGTCTTTCTCGTCAAGCTCGATGAGCTTCTCATCAGGAAGACGTCCCGTCGCAAATTCTTTGATCGCGGAAAGCGTTAAATCAAGCGTATCTTTGTCGAGGCCAGTGTTCTTCATTTTTGAAATCCTCGCGAGGTTTTAGATGGCTGGATTGATGGATTATTGGATTATTGGATTACTGGATTACTGGATTACTGGATTGATGGATTGATGGAGTGTTGGAATGATGCCGTGATCCAGCACTCCAACACTCCATTGCTCCATCACTCCAAAACTCCATTACTCCATCACTCCATCGATCCATCAATCCATTCTTACGAATTTCTCCGTCCGATTGCGTCCGTATTCTTCGTGCGCTGAAACCCAATCCGAAGATGAAATCGCCGCAGCCAACGAAATCTCGCCGGCCAGCACGGCGCCGGCGACAATCTCCGCCAATCTGTTGACTTTGCCCTTGCCGTAGCAGCCATGATCTCGAGGCATTCGCGTTGCGTCGCCAAACCGGTTCCGCCGCCGTAAGTGGCGACGATGAGCGAAGGAATCGTCATCGAAATGTACATATCTTCATCCGGCGTCAGCTCGACATAGATGATCCCTGCGGAGGATTCCGACACGTTGGCAACATCCTGGCCGGTGGCGATGAACATGGCGGTAATGCCGTTGGCCGAATGCAAACCGTAAAACGAATTTGCTGGCCAGATAAAAATCAACGTATTTGAGTTTGGCGACACTCGAGGTCGATTCGGCTTCTTCACGAATTTGGCCGGTGTGCGCTTGCACCCACTTTTCAAAACGGCGGGCGGCGCGGGCGTCATCAAACACAAAAACCGGCGCGCGCTGCATGGCATCGCCGATCACGGTACACTTGACGCCGCCGCAGAGATTCAACACTTTGATGCCGCGATTGTAAGAGGCGACCAGCGAGCCCTCCGAAGTCGCCAGCGGAATCAAAAACTCGCCCTGCGCATGCTCGCCGTTCACCTGCAACGGTCCGGCAAAGCCCATCGGCACCTGCGCTACTCCGGTAAAATGCTCGCAGTTGCCTTTGGTTATATGCGGATCAAAAGAAAAGTGGGGAATATGCTGCAGCTTGACCTCAGAGAATTGCTCGATAAATTTTTGACGTTGTTTAACGGCTTCATCCGCGTAATCATCCCTAGTGTTGCGGGGCATGCGCACGAGATGATCATCCGCTTCGGCGATGGCGCAATTGACTTTTAATTTCAACTCGCCAAACGGTTTGGCCATAAACTCAACTTCGATCTGATGCTTTCCGACGGGCAACGAGACGGTGTGAGCGATAATATCGAGCGTCTGGCGCAGGGGGAAGTCGAGGGGGCAGCTCAATGAGATTTGATCCGGCGAGACCGTCTGGCCATTGCCGAGGTCGAGTTTGATGTTGTTTTTCGGTACTTCGGTGCCATTAAATTTGACGCTCTGGATTCCGGTGAATATCGCATCGCTGAGCCGATTTTTGATTGAAAACTTGACTCCACCTTCGACGTTCGTCAAACTTCCAAAGGTGTAGAGCTGCTTGAGCAAAAGACTCGGTATCGTCATATCGCCTCCTCTGCGCCAGATAAAATTCATCCTGGGTTAAAAGTTGATGAAAAAGAAAGCCCACTCGGCTAAAGAGGCCGAGTGGGCTTGAAAATTTTTTAAACAGTGATTGCGGTTTTACAAACCGCACTTTGTACGTCCCTCACCATATCACTGCGCCATGGAATCACTCCCGGCGCCACGACCCGGCTGATTAAAACACCGCGCTTCATTTTTGGCTCCTACCGTTGAGGGGGGTGTGGACTTTCTAGTCCACACGCGTGCATCGCGGACAAGAATGTCCGCGCTCCCGCCTCGTTTAGAAAATCGCTTTCACTTGCTCAACCGCTTCCATCGATATTTGGGCCGAAACGCTGCCGCCATACTGGCCTTTAAATTCGGCGCAATTCAGCTTCGGGATGGTGAGCTGGAAAGTGGCATTGATTTTCTCGATGAACGCATTCGCCACGATTGCATAGCCGCCATCGTTGGGATGCACGCCATCGAGGCTGAACGCTGTGTTCGCCGGATCCATCATGACAAACCGTCCAGAATAGCCATCCAATCCGGCAGTATTCAACGCAGTGAGCATTGAGTTGGCATCAACAATCGGAACTTGGAATTGCGTTGCCAGACTTTGAAGCGTGTTGTTGAAGCCATCAACCGCCTGCTTGATCGCATCGTTCTCGGTGACTGTGAGCGACATGGTTTCAGGGAATGGCTGGCCGGTCGGATTCAACCCCGCCGCTTTCATTCCTTGTTCCAATGCTTGCGCATTCGCTGCGGGCAATCCCATTTGCATCAATGCGGCAGCGTTTGGAATATGCCCGCACCTTAATCGAGTTGGGACGGCACGCGGAGGCAAGGGAACAACTCCAAACGTCTGTTGGCTTGCCGCAGGCGCAATGGGATGACCCGGTGACCCAAGAAGAAGCGGCCAAGATGCTGAAGGAAATTCAGGACAAGGAGGATAAAACGTAGCTCAGACAACTTCCATAATAGTGGGACAACAAACGAATAGTATAACAGAATCATCACGCAAAAACATTCAAATGACAGAAAGATGGAGGACAGAAAAATGATCCGTAAACGGATCAAAGTTGTCATGATTCCGCACGGCGGAATGTTTGCGATCTCCTCGCTGCTCCACGGTGAGCATTGCCTTGATGATACCAAACTCTATTTTTCTGCCTTTCATTTTTCTGTCTTGGCTTTTGTTCAAGCCAACTTAACATTACCAAGGGTATTTTTTTCTTTTGCTACCGCAACTGCATAGCTTAGTTCCGCGCTTCGGCCGCTTGCTCGCGATTGAGTTGATCCAATAGTTCAAGTATTTCCTTGTTGCGCGGGATGTCGCTCATCGAATGGCCATAGTGAGCAAAGCGCACCAGCCCCCTTTTATCGACAATGGCCTGTGCCGGGATGCGGCCGAGCTTGAATAAGTTGACTTCCTGCCCATAGAGCTTGAGCACGCGATGCTCGGGGTCGGGCAAACCGACAAAGGGCAGTTGATGATTAGCCCAATAATCTTGAAAGAGTTGCTCATGCTCGGGGCCAACCACGACGATCTCCGCGTCACGCTGGACAAACTGCTCGTAATCTCGACGCAACTGCGCCGTATGCTGTTCGCAGAATGGTCAGAAGAAGCCGCGATTGAAAACCAATACGACGTTTTTCTTGTCGTGAAAATCGGCAAGGCGCACAGGTTTATCGTTGAAATCATTCAACGTGAAATCCGGCGCCGGCGTGTGAAGTTGAACTTTGGGCATTTCTTTGCTCTCGCAAGTTGGATGGTTGGATCGATGGATCGATGGATTGTTGGATTGATGGAGTGATGGGACGCAAAGTGCTCCAGTGCTCCAGCTATCCAAAAATCCAGCTATCCAACGATCCAGCACTCCATTACTCCACCACTCCCGCTTTATCGGTTTCTCCCATACTGCTCGTGGCTCGACACCCAGTCCGAAGAGGAAATCGCTGCAGCCAATGAGATTTCACCCGCCAGCACCGCGCCCGCAATGATTTCCGCCAATTTGTTGACCTTGCCTTTGCCATAGCATCGCAATAGCTCGAGACATTCACGCTGCGTCGCCAAGCCGGTGCCGCCGCCATACGTCGCCACAATCAGCGAGGGAATCGTGATGGAGAGATACAAATCACGTTCGGGGGTCAACTCGGTATAAATGATACCCGCCGAGGACTCTGCGACATTCGCCACATCCTGCCCGGTCGCGATGAACATCGCCGTGATCGCATTGGCCGAGTGCAAGCCGTTGTTGTTCGCGCCGGAAAGAATGGCGCCAACATTGGCGATGCCGTTGTGGTAAGTCAGGCTCTCCGGCTCCACGCGCATTTGCTGGATGAGCACGTCGCGCTTGATCACCGCTTCTGCGGTGACGCGCTTGCCGCGCGTGCGCATGATATTGATCTGTGAGGCCTTTTTGTCCGTGGCGAAATTGGACTCTAAATAAAAATGTTTGATGCCGTCAAAATTGTCGATCATCCAACTGCACGCCGCAAAGGTGGCGCGTCCGACCATGTTCTGCCCGGCGGCGTCGCCGGTGGAAAAATTGAAGCGCAGAAAAACGAACTTGCTCGCCAAATACGGATCGATATATAGCAATTTGACAACCCGCGAGCTTGCTTCGGCCTCTTCGCGGATTTTGTCGAGATTGGCGTCCACCCATTTCACGAACTCGCGGCTGGCGCGGGCATCTGCAAAAACGAAAACCGGCGCGCGCTGCATCGCATCGCCGACGACGCTGCACTTGACGCCGCCACAAAGATTCAGCACTTTCATGCCGCGATTGTAGGAAGCGACGAGCGTGCCTTCGGAGGTCGCCAACGGAATCAAAAATTCACCCTGAGCATGTTCGCCATCGATCTTGAGCGGTCCCGCAAAGCCGAGTGGCACTTGCGCTACGCCGGTAAAATGCTCGCAATTGCCTTTGGCAAGATGCGGGTCAAAGGAAAATTTGGCGACGTGCTCCAGCTTGGCGCCCGTGAGCTGCTCGACAAATTTTTGCCGCTTTTTGATCGCCTCGTCGGAGTAATCGTCTTGGGGATGGCGCGGAATGACGATGCGAGCTACAGTCGTTTCGGAAATTGCATCATCGACTTTCAATTTCAATTTGCCGAAGGCCTTGGTTTCAAAAGCGATCTCGAGGCTGTGCTTGCCTTCGGCCAGCGGCGCGATGCGCGCCAAAATATCCAGCGTCTTCCGCAGCGGAAAGTCAATCGGATGGTTTGATGAGATTTGATCCGGTGTGAGGATTTGGCCATTGCCGAGATCGAGCGAGAGGGCGTGTCGAGGCACTTCGGCGCCATTGATGATAATGTTACCGACACCGGTCAGCATCGCGTCGCTGAGACGGTTTTTGATCGAGAATTTGATTCCACCCTCGACGTTTTTCAAGCTGCCAAACGTGTAGAGTTGTTTGAGCACGAGACTGGGAATGATGGCCATAAAGTCTCCTCGGATATTAGATGATTCCGCCAGAGCCCAAAAATCGTTCATCCGACTTTACTGATAAAGGCTATTGACTGAATTTTCGCGATTAAGCGTATTGTACAAAAGCCCGCTCGATTCGAATGATTCGAGCAGGCTTTTGAGTTCAGCCAGAGGGATAAATTGCTCCTTGCTAGATCGTTTCAGGCATTACCGGATTAGTTGACCAAATCCTTCAACTCGTCAATGCTTTGAATGGTCAGCAGCATCGTCGCGATTTTTTCCAGATTTTCGGTATTATTGATCGCCTGAATTTTTTGCCGGAGGTCTTCCGGCACCACCCCAAAGCGGGCGGCCATTTGCTTGAGGAGAATTTGTTGAATCCCTTTGGGAATTCCTCGTTGCTCTCCTTTCAACAAAATTTCTTGACCGAGTGGTGTGTCTTCCATAATAATGCCTCCAAATAAGATGCCAATTTCATCTCCTGTCATAGTTCTGATCCGATGAGAAATCGCTCCACCGAGAAAACTCAACAGGTTTTTCCGTTCCGCCGTTGTCAGGTCAGGCGCGCCTTTGATCTGTTCCGCCCAATCCGGAGCCTGTTGTTTGATCTCTTCGGGTGAAATATCACACAGCGGATAAAGCGGCGTCAAGTGAATGTCATTATGCTGACTCAACTCGTCTACTTTGATTCGACTGAGTATAAAAATCTTGGGCGAAAATTTGAGTAACGAAGAGCCGCTAAATTGCCGCTCAAACAACTGGGCCGCGCGATAATGCGATTCATCCAGAAAAATCACGGTGGCACCGATACTCCCCCAATACTTATACTGCGTGCAATACAGCATGATCTTTTTAACCATGCGATAGAGCAACTCCGCATCATCGTATCCTTGCATTTCGACCAAGACCACATGCTGGCCGGAGCGGCCTATCAGAAAGATGTCGGCTCGTTGCTCAATTTCCTTGAACGTCAGGCTCTTCGCCTCGTAGTCGTCAGCCTCGGCATCGACGAACCTCGCCACTGCGTTTGGGAAGTACGTCGCATACTCGTGGAACAGCTTGTCAGTCGCCACTTCATTCTCCTTTCCAAGCCATGTGGCTCGCTCAACGGGTTTGTCAACCCAAGCCCTCACTTACCACAATATTAACAAGATTATTCTAAAAAAGCAAGTTCTTCTTCTTTGAGCAAGCGGCAAATTGGGGTTTGTCGCACTTAAGCTTTCAAACCAGATTCCAACCATTTTCTCCCCACCGCCGCTCTTCCATCGTCAGCTTCGGGGCAAAATTCAGGTCGAGGTGCAAATGGATCGAGTCGTGCGACAACGTCAAGCGATGAAAGCCCTCGTCGATATTGGGTGCAATGCGAAACAGAAAGTGCTGTTTGCCAATTTCCAACGGCACCGGCGCCAGAACGTTTACTTTTTTTCTGATTTCCTCCAGAATATATTCCAAATCGAAGTGCAGCGATTTGCCCAAATTCGGAACGAAGCTTCTGTTCATCACCCTGACGATGAAATCTTTGACGAATCTCGGCGCCATCGGCAGCTCGACTTGCTTGATCGTCGCGTGCTGCAGCATCAGCTTTTGATCCGCCAGCACCGGCGTGCAAACCAAAACCAGACTGGTGCCGCCAAACTTGAATTCGCCGCCGGGATCCAAAACAATCCGGCCGGCCAGTTGCATGGCAATTTGCAACTGATTGCCGCCGGCATACTTGAAGGACAGCTTGGTGGCGCTGACGGGATCGGTCTGGTGTTGCGCGTACTTGATGCGCTTGATGAATCTGATCTCTCCAGGCTCCAATTGAATGATGATTTTTTGGGGAACCGGTATTTCTTTGTAATCGAGTTTCAAGGAGACTTGAATGGAAGCTTCGTGCATGATGTCATTTCCTGTATCCGCGCCACAGAATGGGAAGCCAGCCGATGATCGGCAGAAAAAAGGCAAAATTCAGCGGGCGTTTTAGAAAAGTTTTGATGCCAGACAACAGTGTTAGCTCCCAATCACTGCCATCGTTTTCGCTGACGCGCCGCTCACATTCGGTAAACAACGATGGCCAGAAAAACGGCAAAAAATAAGGAAACTTTTTGGCGTTCTTGCGGCAGGCGGCGAAAAACTCTTTGGCGGCATAAGGCTCGGCGCCATGCTTGCTCACTGCCTCATTCAGCTCGGCTTGCATTTGCTGGCGCACCGCTTCGGTAAGATCACCCACCTCATGTTCAGTAATTTTCTCCAGAGGCTTGTCGATCATTTCGTAAGGCTTGATCCGTTTCCCCATCACATAAGTGAGCTTGGCGGGAAAGCCGAAATAAAAAAGCCAAGGTTGAAAAGGAATCAGCAACGTCATAAATCCCATCGGCAGAAATGGAATGCCGACTTTATTCACCGTTTTGTTCAACGCTGTGGAGTTGTAAGCATAAGGATTGATATACTCGCCATTGACGGTGGCAAACGGAATAATGTCGGTTTTGTATTTCAGGCAGATGCGGATGAACGAGGTGGCGAATCTCTGCAACTGGTATTTTTTGTCGAAGCCTTTGCCGATGCCAGGCACCCCCTCCGGATAAACCAACAAGTTGGATTCCTCATAAAACATCATCGTTTCAAAATTCAAAGAGTTGGCTTCGACACTGCCGACGCGTTTCCAAAAATTTTGCAACAAGAACGGATTCATCAAAGTGGATTGCGACAGCATCGGCGCGGACAACGGGCGCACCGCTTTGGCAAAATCATAGTGATTGCGCTTGAAGAGTTGCGCCGTGAAAACGATGGCATCCCACGGGAAGGCCATGCCCGAATGGTTGCTGGCAAAGATCAACGGGCGCTTCGGATGGTTGCGTTCCGGAAGCGGGTCAAATCCGACAAATTCGGAGCGGAAATAACATTGGTCGAGCGGATCGAGCACATGCTTCACCAAATGCTCCGCAAAACGCGGATCCCAAAACTCGGTGTAGATCATTTGATTCTCTCGAATGAGAGAAGTCAACGTGGGTTCTGCCCAAGTGATCATCGGCGAGTTGTGCTTGATTTCAATGACGCAATGTGTTATAATAAAATCTATAAATTGGCCGAAGCGTAGCAGAAGATACAATAGTCGAGGCAAAAAATCAAGCAAAATTAAGCTAATAGTTTGCACCTTTCGGCCAGCAAACGAGCGTAAAATTTTTTACGCACTGCGTCAAAAAAAGCTTGACTTTTATGACGCAGTGTGTTATATTAGAAAGTAGAAAATATGAGCCGAATCATCAAACGCTACGAGAACCGCAAACTCTACGATACGGAAAATCGCCGCTACATCTCGTTGGAAGAGATTGCCGAGTTGATTCGAAACGGCGTAGAGGTGCAGGTCGTCGACAACACAAACGGTGAAGATATCACCACCCAAACCTTGACGCAGGTGATTTTCGAGGAGGGCAAGAAAGGGCGAAACCCGTTGTCAAAGGATTTGTTGCACAGCGTGATTCGTCTGGGCAGCGACTTCATCGATGGCGGGATACAACAGATGCGCCAGGGCTTGAACCTGTTGACGCCAAATGTCTTGAATAACATCTTCGGCGCCGCGTCGGCGGCAGATTCGGAAGCTCTCAAGCAGCTTCGCGAAAAAGTCGAGTCCCTGGAAGCCATCATCAAGGCGTTGATGAATCAGAAGCTCGAAGATCAACCGGATGAGACGAAAGGAAACAAATAAGCCACCTTTGTATAACCTGAACTAAAAAAGATTATTGCTCGCGGAATGGAAATCTCACGGAATTTTTTCCGTGCCAATTTTTTTTGCTTTTTTTCACAGATTTAACTCTAAAGGAGTCTATCATGACCACCGAAAAAACCACGATCGAAAAGGAGGTTGAGGAAAAGGGAACTCTCGAGCTGTTGCAAGAAGGACTCTCCAAAACCTCGCGCGAAATCTGGCTGGCCGGCCTCGGCGTTTTTGCCACCATCGACAGAGAAGGCACCAACCTGTTCAACAAATTCGTGGCGAGAGGCCGCGAGTTGTCCGAAAGCGGCAAAGCGACAGTGAAGCAGAATGGTGAAGTGAAGCCCACTTACATCAGCGAGAAAGTCGATCAGATTACCCACGACGTCGTTACGGGCGTGGGCAACGCTGCCGATTTTGTGCGCAAGCGGGTCTCCGGGCTGACCGAAGGCATTACTTACTCGACCCGCGATGAGATCAAGCACTTAACCGAGAAAGTCGACAAGCTCACGGAGAGTGTGACTGCGCTCGTGCAAAAAATGGAAGAGAGCACCAAATCCACGAAGAAGGCGGCCACTAACTTCTGATCTCGTTTGTCCGCTGGGAATGAGGCCGTCGAAAATGCACAGAAAAAGCTGTCACGCCACGACAGCTTTTTCTGTATTTCGAACACACAACTCTAACGAGCCGGAACTCAACGGGCGTAGCCAAACAGGGAAAAGCTTTTTGTATCAGATTTGCCTAAAAATCCAGATGACGGCCTGTAGGCCAAAAATAGAGAAAGTTTTTGTTTTTTAGAAAAAAGAATTATATTGTATTAGACCGCATCCCCACGTGTCGGCACGGACGCCGTCCGCATTAGGGACAGGACGACACCTTGGTATCCGGGTGATTCGGTAAATCCCCGCGGGCGCAACCGGATACCTCTTGACCTATAAAAAATAACTCATGGATGATGGAAACGGTCAAGCTCTTCCAAACCGTCACGGCGGATGATCTCGCGCAAGCATCCGAAAAAGTACAGGAACTGCATCAAAGAACCGACGGCAAATATCATAACAAAACCAAGCGCGCCTTGTTGCCGCCGGCGTTTCGACGCCGTGTTCTCCATCGTTTTTTTCTGCTCTCTCGACATAGCATCGGGTTGCTCGCGGGAGCACACCTTGCCTATGTCAACAGCCTGCCTCCCTACAAACGCAAATACTTCCACTCCCCCGGCGCCCGCGTGATGGCGCTGCTGGTGCGCCCGTTCGTCAAAAAAGAATTGCGCAATCTGCCTTTCGCCGTGCAGTTGCGCCGCCGCCTGGAGATGTTAGGGCCCACGTACATCAAGCTCGGCCAAATTATGGCGATTCGCGAAGATATTCTTCCCAAGCACATCACCGACGAGTTGAAGCGCTTGCTGGATCGCCTGCCGGACGTGCCGTTCGAAATCATTCGCGAAATCATCGCTGAGAATCTCGGCGCTCCAGTTGAGAGGCTGTTTCGCGAAATTAATAAAACTCCCATCGGCTCCGCCTCTATTGCACAAACGCATCTCGCCACGACTCTAACCGGCGAAATGATCGCCATCAAAGTGATCAAGCCCGGCATTCGCGAGGCCATTCTTTCCGACATCAAGCTGCTGCAGCTCCTGGCCACGATATTGGAGTGGATCATTCCACGCTATCAGCCCAGGATGATCATCAACGAATTTTGCGCCTACACTGAAAAAGAGATCGATCTGACTTTTGAGGCCGACCATGCGGAAATTTTTGCCGCCAACTTCGCCGAAAATCCCGACGTGGTCTTCCCCCGCATCCATCGCGGCATCAGCTCGCGCGACGTGCTCTGCATGGAATACTTCGACGGCATGAAGCCTACCGACCCCGGAATTTTTCAATTCACCCACGATGATTTGCAAAAGATCATCGACGTGGGCGCCGGCGCCATTATCAAAATGCTCTATGCCGACGGTTTTTTCCACGCCGACCTGCACGCCGGCAATTTGATCGTTCTGCCCGGGCCGAAGGTCGGATTCATCGACGTCGGCATGGTCGGGCGCTTCGACGAAAAGATGAAGCTCAACATGCTGTATTATTTTCATTCGCTGGTCAATGGCGCGGTGGAAAGCTCCGTTCAGTATCTGATGGCGATGGCGCGAATTGGCAAAAACGGCGACCCGCTGGGATTTAAAAGATCGGTTTCCGATTTGTTCCGGCGCTATCTTTTGCGCTCTGCCGCCGCGAATGGCAGCACCAGCCTCGCCCAGCTTATCCTCGAGTCGCTTGCCATCGGCGGAAAATATGGCATCTTTTTCCCCGTCGAAATGACATTGATGGTCAAAGCCTTGGTGACGTTCGAGGGGGTCGGGCTGATGCTCGATCCCAATCTCAATATACCCGAGCTTTCACGCAAATACATTCGCGCCATTTATGGCGAGCATTATAATCCGGTTCACCTCTTCAAGCAATTCATGCGCGGCGTGCCGGAAATCGTCGATATCGTTGTGCGCCTGCCGGAACTGATTTCGGCAAGCTCGCGTTATTTGCAGCAGATGTTCAACACCCCGGCGCAGGAAAATCCTCTGCACGGCCTGCGCAGCGGCTTGATGGCCGGCGCTTGCATCATTGGCGGTGTCATTGCGTACGTTTATGGCGCGCATCCGCTGCTGTGGGCGGGGCTGTTTGCTTCGAGTATTATATTTTTCTTTTTTGGGAAGTAATGCGCTTCCAAATTTTTCGATGGGAAAAAATAGGGGGAAAGCAAAAACTAACGTCCTCATTGCTCTCGTCGGGAAGTAACAAAAGTGTCCAATTCCGACTTGAAGCGATGCCAAACTTCCGGAAGGTTTTGGGCTAGAGGCTGAAGGGGTGCTTCTTGCAAAAGAATGCCATAGCCGTGCACAAAAAAGTGCCGAAAAGCGCGATACTCGTCTAGGGCTTCGGATAGTTCCTGTTGGATAATTCCCTGCTCCACGGCCAGCGTTAATAAATCTTTGTGAGAAGTAGTTGAATCCGGCAGAGGGATTTTCATATACTTCAAAACGCGCTTCAGCAGATTTTCTATGCCGCTGTAGCAATTGTGTAGACAGGTGGCAATAGCTGCCAGCTCGACGAACGTTCTTCTTTTGCGGCGCAGCACTTTGTCCAAAGCGCTCAAGGTATCTTCGATGCGTTCTTTTTCAGCAGCAATGTCTTGGAGAAGGTCATCCATAAATTCTGGCGCCTCTTTTTTCGACCAGTTCGTTAAAGATGGTCTTATGTGAAAGGTCTACTAAATCTACCGGTTTGGAAAGGTGCCGCAGCAACTCACCATAAAATTTGAAAAAAAAGGCTGGATTGATGCCCTTCACACCGAGATCGATATCGCGAGCCTGGGCCTCTGCATCTAATGACGAGCCAAAAAGATAGATGGCAGACACATTATATTTTTGTGCGCACCGGATAATGACGGCTTTGTCGGATTCACTTAACATATATTTTCTCTCTACTTTTGCTGATTCAAAGCTACTGAACTTTTTCCCAAAAGTCAAGTCTGCCATTATTTGATATTGCAAATGATTAAGGCAAGCGCAATGGCCACGAACAAAAACCATCCGATTATTCTCGCCCACGGTATCACCAGACCTGATTATATCATCGACTTTATCAAACGGAAATTGAATGTAAAGGGTGTTAGTCTGGTTTCTGAAAAATTTCATTATTTTAAAGGCATTGCCAGCTTTTTGCGGCACCACGGATTTGAAGTTTATCACACCAGCGTCAGCTTTGCCGCGGACGTCGAAACGCGCGCGCAGGATCTCACCAAAGAGATTAACAAAATTTTTGCCAACACCGGCCATCCAAAGGTGCACATCATCGGCCACAGCATGGGCGGCCTGGATGCGCGGCACATGATCGTCAACCATGGCATGGCCTATAAAGTGGCCTCGCTGACGACCATCGGCACGCCGCACTTGGGCGCGAGCGTGGCGGATTGGTTCATCGCGATCGGCTTGGACAAAATCGTCGGCACCATCCGCAATGTGATCAATCTGGAAGGCTTTAAAAGCTTAACTACCAAGGTCTGCCGTGAATTCAATGATTTTGCCCGCGACGCCGAAGCGGCCAACTCGGTCGTTTATCAAGTTTATGCGAGCGCCCAAAAACGCGAATTGACTTTCCGGCTCTTCCAGAAAACGTGGCAAATTACCTACGACCATGAAGGTGACAACGAAGGCCTGGTGTCGGTGAAATCGCAGAGATGGGAAGACCGGTTGGTAGGAAAAAACGGCGCCGCCAAAATCATCAAACAACATGACTTTCCCATGCCCGCCGATCACGTGAATCAAATGGGCTGGTGGCATTGGAATGGCGCGCAGTGGAATGCGCAGATTTTAAAAGAAAAAAAAGAATTTGAAATGGCCATAAAAAATGTTTATTTGCAAATAGCACGAGAAGTCTCCGAAAGCATTTGAAAAGTCCACGGCAAAGTTTTATTGCATCTGTTTCGTGTTGATGGGAGGCGCTTTTGTTTTTTTGATTACGCTGCGTCTGCGTTAGTTTCTTTAAAGTTCTTTGCAAGAAAGCAAAACTTTTTCCAACGGATTGAAAAACCCAACTGATAATGCTTTTTCCGTTGGGTTCTTCTATCAGTTGGAAATTCTTTAAACCTGTTTGTTAGCGACTAGTCCGTGTTGGGAGAAATTGCACTGAAACCTTCCTTCAAAAAATTTTTTTTAGTGGTCGCCTTCTTTTCATTTTCCGGTTCCGTCGTCCTCGCTCAAGAAACTCACCCCCGACTTAAAGTTGGCTTGGCGCTCAGCGGTGGCGGCGCCAAGGGATTTGCCCATATCGGTGTGCTGAAAGTTTTGGAAGAAATCGGCATGCCGGTGGATTGCATAGCGGGTACGAGCATGGGAAGCGTCATTGGCGGCCTGTACGCCATCGGCTACGCTCCTGATTCGCTCGCTGCGCTGGCGCGGCAAGAAGATTGGCCGGCCATTTTCAACGACACGGCCACCAGGCGCGATCTGCCGATGGAAGAAAAACTTTGGGATGCGCGTTACATTGCGAGCTTTCCCATTCGCAAAGGCAATGTGCAATTGCCGATCGGTTTAATTGCCGGACAAAAGATCAGCGCCATACTCGCGCGCCTGACTTGGCCGGTGCATCACGTCTCCGATTTCAAAGAGTTGCCGATTCCCTTTGCTTGCGTCGCCACCGATCTGGAAAACGGCGAAGCCGTCACCTTGGATCATGGTTTTCTGCCGCAAGCGCTGCGCGCGAGCATTGCGATCCCGACGGTTTTTACGCCGGTCAAGCTGAACGGCCGCCTCTTGGTCGATGGCGGCGTCGTGCGAAATTTGCCTGCGGAAGATGTGCGGCGTTTGGGCGCGGACATCGTGATCGGCGTCGATGTGGGAGCGCCTTTGTCGCCGGCGGAAAAACTCACGACATTTTTTAGCATCATCGACCAATCGATGAGTTTTCGCGGCGCCGAGATCAACGCCAAACAGCGCCAGCTTTGCGATATTCTCATCACACCCGACATGACCGGACTAACCGTCGCGAGTTTTGATCGCGCCGATACGTTGATCGCACGCGGAGAAATGGCGGCGCGGCGCCTGTTGCCTCGGTTGCGTGCACTGGCCGATTCGCTCCAGCGCTTTTCGCGCCGGCAATACGAATACACCATTCCGCGCATAGATTCGATCTATATTCAAGACCTTACCCTCGTCGGATTGCGCGACGTCTCCCGCCGCCTCGTGCTGGCCGAGCTGGGCTTGATTCCGCCGTGTTGGGCAGCCACCAAAGAATTGGAAAAAGCGGTCGCGCGGGTTTATGGCTCGCAATTTTTCGAGCGCGTGACTTACCGGCTCGAACCGGTAGGGGCGGGAACCAAAATGATTGTGGAGGTGATTGAAAAAAACGCCGATATTTTCCGCTTCGGCTTGCGCTACGACAGCAACGCGAAAGCCGCGCTTCTGCTCAATACGACTTTTCGCAATCGCGCCGAGCACGGCTCGGTTTTGATTTTTGATTTGAAGCTGGGAGAGCAGCTTCAATTCGATTCGCAGTATTTTATTCATTTGGGTCTGCGGCCGCGCCTCGGCTTGCGGGGGCGCGCCAACTATTCCAGAACTTCGATCGAGATTTATGAGCAGCGCCGCCGCATCGCCAGCTTGCGCCTGCGTTCAACTTTTTTGGAAGCTTTCTTTGGCTCCATTTTTTCTCATGCGGTCGTTTCGGGCCTCGGCTTGAAGGGAGAGCTTGATCACTTTTCTCCGGAGATTGCGCCGCGGGCTTTTGCAGCGACGGATAAAAAATTTGCTTCGATCTTTGGATTGCTCTGGATCGACACGCTCGACCGTGCGGTGTTTCCAAGCCGCGGCCATTCCGTCTTTTTAACAAGCGAGGCTGGATACAAAAAGATCGGCGGCGATATGCAATTTATCCACCACTATTTAGACTGGCGGGGATTCTTCCTTGTGCATCCGAGACTCTCATTGCTGAGCCGCTTGCAGTTCGGCAGCGCCCACAAATCCGGCTTGCCTCTGCACTATCAATTTTTTCTCGGCGGTGTGGATTCGTTTGTGGGATTGCGGCCACAAGAGCTGGCCGGAAAAAATCTGCAAGCTATGCAGCTTGGTTTGCAGTATGAAATCCTTCCACACCGTTTCGTGCTTTGGCGCTGGAATATCGGCAACACGTTTGATAAATGGCAAGTGCGTTTTAACCGGCAACGCTTTGTCACCGGAACTGCTCTCACCGTTGGCGCACCAACACTCATTGGCCCCATCGAGCTTACCGTGATGGGCGGCAGCCAGCATCGATTGCTGGCGCACCTGAATATCGGTTATAAATTTTAAGCAAAAGGTGACATGAACAACTGGCATCAAATAGACCTCGCAGAAGTTCTGAATCAACTCGGCACCGAGGCGACCGCCGGCCTGAACGCAGCGGAAGCTAAACGCCGTTTGGCAGGACACGGCCTCAATGAACTTGTCGAGCGCGGCCTCAAAAGTCCGTGGCGGATTTTGTGGGAACAGTTGACTTCGATCATGGTGGTCATTTTGATCATCGCTGCTGCCGCCTCGATGATTCTGCGCGATTATGAAGATGCGGCGGCCATTTTGGTCATCGTTATACTCAACGCGCTTTTGGGGGTTCGGCAGGAGTATCAGGCGGAGCAAGCGATAGCCGCGCTGAAGAAACTGGCGGTGCCAAATGTCAAAGTCCGTCGCGACGGTCACGTGCAGGAGATTTCCGCGCGCGAGCTTGTGCCGGGTGACGTTGTGATATTGGAGGCAGGAAATTTGGTGCCGGCAGATTGCCGGGTGTTGGAGAGTGCTGAGTTGCGCATACAAGAAGCGACCTTGACCGGCGAATCGGAGGCAGTGGAAAAACATTCGCGTGTGCTGGCGGAGGCGAATTTGCCGCTCGGTGACCGGCGCAATATGGCGTACATGGGAACGGTCGTCAGCTATGGGCGTGGTCAAGCCGTCGTCACGGCAACCGGAATGAAAACCGAGTTGGGAAGCATCGCAGAGATGATTCAAACCGTGCCGCAAGAACCGACGCCGATGCAGCGACGGCTGAGCCAGCTTGGCCGGATAATGGCTGGCGTCGCCCTCGCGCTCGTCGGCGTGATTTTCATTCTCGGTTTATTTCGTGGAGATGACTTGAAACTGTTGTTTCTGACCGGCGTGAGCATGGCCGTCGCCGCGGTGCCCGAAGGTTTGCCGGCGGTAGTGACCATTGCGTTGGCCCTTGGCGCGCAGCGCATGCTCAAACGCTGGGCGCTCATCCGCAAACTGCCGGCGGTCGAAACACTCGGCTCCGTCACCGTTATTTGCTCCGACAAGACCGGCACCCTCACCGAGAATCGCATGACCGTCACCGTCGTTGATATTGCCAATCACGAAGTCAAAATAACGGAAGAGCTGCGCCGGCCCAGACTCGTTGCAACTCCGAATGACGAGCAGATTGCGAAGCTGCGGGAGCAACCGGCTTTGGCTTTGATGGCGGCAGGCGGCACCCTCTGCAATGATGCTTTGTTGGAAATCAAAAACGCGCAAACGGGCGATTACCAGATCATTGGCGATCCCACCGAAGGCGCCCTGCTCATGCTCACCGCGCGGCTGGGAATTTCGAAGGGTGAGCTGACAAATATTTTTCCGCGCATCGCGGAGGCGCCGTTCGATTCCGAGCGCAAGCGCATGACCACTGTTCACAAAATCGTCGAGCTTGAAACGAAGAGCGCGGAGCCTGCACAGGAAACGGTTCTCCGCTTTGCCCGCCCCACGCTTCACGCTCTACACTCTGCAACCAATGCGCCTTACATTGCTTTCACCAAAGGCGCGGTGGATGGTTTGTTGGAAATCACCACCGCGGCGTGGGTCGATAAAAGCGTCGAGCCGCTTAGCGAAATGTGGCGGCAGCGCATCATCAAGGATAATGAGCGTTTGGCCAAAAACGGCATGCGCGTTCTTGGCATCGCGTTCCGGCCTGTGCAGCCGCAGGAGATTGATGGGCGCAGCGAAAACTTCGAACGCGACTTGATCTTCGTCGGGATGGTGGGCATGATCGATCCCGCGCGGCCCGAAGTGAAGGACGCCGTCTCGACTTGCAAACGCGCCGGTATCCGGCCGGTGATGATAACCGGCGATCATCCGCTTACGGCGCAATACATCGCCCGTGATTTAGGCATTGCGGTGGACGATCACGCGCTCACCGGCCAAGATCTCGCCCGCATGCCGATTGCGGAATTGGAAGCCGTTGTTGAAAAGGTTTCAGTTTATGCGCGGGTTTCGCCGGAACACAAGCTGAAGATCGTACAAGCGCTGCAAAATCGCGGGCACATCGTGGCGATGACCGGCGATGGCGTGAACGATGCACCGGCCTTAAAGAAAGCAGACATCGGCGTGGCCATGGGCATCACCGGCACCGATGTTTCCAAAGAGGCCGCGGATATGGTTCTGCAAGACGACAACTTCGCCACCATCGTTGCCGCCGTCGAACAGGGGCGCGTCATCTACGATAACATCCGAAAATTTATCAAATATATTTTGGCGAGCAACTTCGGCGAAATCTTGGTGATGCTGCTCGCGCCTTTCTTCGGCATGCCCTTGCCTTTGCTGCCGCTGCAAATCTTGTGGATCAATCTCGTAACCGATGGCCTGCCGGGCCTGGCGTTAAGTGTGGAGCCGGCCGAACGCGATACCATGCGACGCCCGCCATATCCACCCGCGGAGAGCATCTTTGGCCGTGGGATGGGCCGGCAAATTATTTTCGGCGGCCTGGTGATGGGCCTGGTATCACTCGGCGTTGGCTATTGGTATTGGCGCAACGGTGACAGCGGCTGGCAAACGATGGTATTCGCCACGCTCACCTTCGCGCAGATGGCGAACGTTCTGGCCATTCGCGCCGAGCGCGCTTCGCTCTTTAGCATCGCCCTGTTGTCAAACAAGCCGCTTCTCGGCGCCGTGATCCTGACTTTTGTGCTGCAGCTTGCGGTGATATACGTGCCCTTTTTGAAAAAACTATTTGCTACGACTGCCCTATCAGCAACTGATTTGGCGCTGAGTTTGGCGTTGAGCACTTTCGTCTTCTTTGGCGTGGAGTTGCAGAAATGGCTGATTCGTCGCCGTACCGCGTAAATTGAAAACGCCTCGGAAAATTTTAGTTGGCAAAATTTATCCCACCAGGCTTGACATCTTCATTATTAATTTCTTATATTAAATCATCATGAACGCGGTGGTCAAACTCTTTGAGGGCATCTCGCTCTATTTTTTGTTTGTCGGGCGCTTTCTCAGCAACTTGTTCAAACCGCCTTTTGAATGGATGGAAACGGGCCGGCAAATGCACGAAATCGGCGCCAAATCGATTTTGCTCGTCGGCGTGGCTGGCGCGGCGATCGGCATGGTGCTGGCGATGCAAACCAGCAGCACACTGGCGCGCTTCGGCGGCCAGGCGCTTTTGCCGAGCATGATCGCCGTCGCGGTGTTGCGCGAGATCGGCCCGATCATCACGGCGTTGGTGGTTTCCGGCCGCGTTGGCGCGGGCATCGGCGCCGAATTGGGTTCCATGCGCGTCACCGAGCAAATCGATGCGATGGAAGTGGCGGCGCTCAACCCGTTTCGATTTCTCGTGGCCACCCGCATTCTCGCGTGCATGCTCATGCTGCCGATACTCACGGCGTATGCGGATTTTCTGGCATTGGTCGGCGGCTACTTCGCCATGAGCCTCGAGCGCAGCATGTCCTTCAAATTATATTTCGACTCGGCGACACGCTTTCTCAACCTCCAAACTTTGATTCCCGCGCTCGGCAAAACCGTTGTCTTCGGTTTCATCATCGGCTCGATTGCCTGCTATCTCGGCTATAACGCCACCGGCGGCACTTCCGGCGTGGGCAAGAACACCATGATCTCGGTGGTTTTGTCATCGCTGCTCATCATCGTCGCCGACGTGGTTTTGGTGAAGCTGACGGTGATTCTGTTTGGGTGAATGGATGTAATTTCTCAGCGAAGCGTTGTCTCAAATCGACAAAAAAAATTTTCCCAACGGATGCAAAAGCGACCAACGGATGAATTTATAAAATGCTAAAAAGCCTTGATTCCATTCAACGAGAAATCTTTTTGATCTCATTTCAGCTAATCCGTTGGTCGTTTTTTAATCCGTTGGGGGAAAAAATTTGATCTATAGTTGATATACAATGCTCTCGACAGTAAACAAAGCAATGATCACCATCTCCAATCTCCGCAAAACCTTTGGCAATCAAGAAATTTTGCGAGACATCAACCTGGTTGTTCCCAAAGGGCAAACGCACGTGATTCTCGGACGCAGCGGCAGCGGCAAAAGTGTGCTGTTCAAATGCGTGGTGGGTTTGATGCAGCCTGACGAGGGCAGCATACAAATCGACGGCATCGAAGTGGTCGGGCTGCAGCAACCCCATCTCGATGCTTTGCGCCGGCGCATCGGCTACGTTTTTCAAAACGCGGCGCTGTACGATTCGATGACGGTGCGGGAAAACCTGGCGTTTCATTTAACGCGACATCTTCATTTGTCGGCCGATGAATGCGAGGAGATGATTCGAGAAAAATTGCAATTTGTCGGCATGGAAGTCGCCATTGACAAATATCCGTCGCAGCTTTCCGGCGGCATGCAAAAACGTGTTGGCTTGGCGCGCGCCCTCGTGTTGTTGCCGGAGATTATGCTCTACGACGAGCCGACCACCGGCCTAGATCCCATCACTTCGGCGGAAATCGACGAGCTTATCGCGCGTTTGAAGCGTGAGACCGGCGTGACGGCGATCAGCATCACCCACAGCGTGGAAAGCGCCTTTCGCACCGCCGACCAAATCGCCGTGCTGCACGCCGGCGAGATCGTTGCGACCGGCACGTTTGCCGAGCTGCTCAAAAACCGGCATCCGTTTGTGGAAAATTATTTTGCACATTTATCGATTAACGAATTGGTGTAACCCCGATTTTGCATTATTTCTTTACGAAACAGCAAAGGAAAATCGGGGTTTGACTTTTATATGGCAACATTAAGGTATAATCATGAGGAAGAACCGTCTCTTTTGGCTGGGTTTGTTCATCACCGGCGGTCTGGCCTTGATCGTTTGGGGAATTTTTTTCCTGGGCAAAAAGGAAAAAATTTTTGAACAAACTTTTCATCTCTACGTCCCTTTTGAAAACGTCGTCGGTTTGCGCGCCGGCACCGCCGTGCGGCTTTCCGGCATCGACATCGGCGTCGTTGACAAAATCCGCTTGCCCGAAGCGCCAGGCGCAAAGGTGATCATCTCGCTGCGTCTCGATCAGGATGCGCAGCCTTTAATTAGAAAAGATGCGCACGCCGTGATTGAAACCGAGGGCCTCGTCGGCAGCAAAATCGTTTCGCTCAAAGGCAGCTCGCTCGCAGCGCCGCCGGTCGCGGACGGCGATTCGATTTACAGCCGCAGCCCCATCGATCTCAACGCCATTCTCGACACCTTTGACGAGACTTCGCGCTACATGCAAGTGGTGACGCAGAGCCTGGAAGGCATCACTTCGCAGATCGGCGCCGGCAAAGGCACGATCGGCAAGCTGGTGTATGAAGAAGAATTTTACAACAAGCTCATTTCCATGGCTCGGCACAGCGACTCCATCTCTGCCGCCATCTTCAGAGAAACCGGCAGACTCGGCCACATCATTACGCAAGTATCCGCCTCCACTGATTCATTCATCAACAGAGTGCGGGAAGGCAAAGGCACGTTGGGTGCGTTGATCTACAAAGACGATCTCCATGACTACGCTTTGTCCAGCATCGGTAGTATTCGAGATTCCTTGCAGGGGTTGATCGGCGAAATGCGCCACGGCGACGGGTTGATCGGCAAGGCCGTTTCCGACGAGGCGCTGGCAGGCCAGCTCGATTCGTCTCTCTATCGCCTGGCCCAACTGAACGACGAGTTGACTGACATCAGCAAAATCGCTCGCGCTGGCGCGCTCGGTTTTGCCGAGAATATGGAAGCGCTCAAACACAACTGGCTCTTCAAAGGCTATTTTGAGCGCCTCGGCTTTTGGAACCGCGCTGAGTTTGAAAAATATTATGCGCAGCGCAAGCACGAACTGCACGAACACGAAGCCCGCCTGAAAGAACAGGACAAAAACTTGCAAGCGCAAATCAAACAGGTGCAACAAATCCGGAAGCTCCTGAATCAACGCCAACAGCAGGTGGAAAAGCTGGAGCAGGAAAGACCACCAGAGAAACAGTGAGCCGAACAACCTCCGTAAGTGAAAATTCTCAGGAATAGCAGACACGAGAGCAGATGTTATTCAGTAAAGCGAAATAAGCTCTGTTCGATAAAAAATTTACAGAGGTTGTGATGAATCGACGCGCAATGGTGCTTTGCTGTATCTTCATTTTAGCCGCTTGGCAGCCGGCAAGATCCGGAGCTTGGACGCAGAAGAAAAACGGTTATTATTTAAAATTCTCCGTCAATTATCTTACCACTGATAAAGAGCGCAATTTTACCGGCCAGAAATTCCCTATCTTTCACGAGCGCTTGAATTTCACCGATGCCACTTTCCTGGATGCAAATGCAACGCTTTATTTTGAGTATGGTCTCGCCAGCAACCTGACAGTTATCGCGAACCTCCCATTCAAGTCACTGCGCGCCGAGCGCACCGAGCTGGGTGCGCCATATTTTGAGTCACGCCGGGTTTCAACAACGACGGTGGGATTCGGCGATCTCACGCTTGCCGCGCGCTATCCGCTTTTGGCGTCGCCCTTTGTTGCATCGATTCAGAGCGGCGTTCGTCTCCCGCTGGGATACGATCAAAATCCCAACGATGGTGGCCCGCCTTTGGGCAGCGGTGAAGTCGATGCGGAAGGACATTTGCTGGTGGGCACGAGCTTATACCCATTTTATGTGACCGGCAGCATCGGCTATCGTCGCCGCGGCGGCGTTTATCACGACGAAATCGTTTATGCGGGGGAAATCGGTTTGCAAAAAGGCCGGTGGCTGCTAAAAATTGTAACAGAGGGAATCGAGAATACGACCGCGCCACAGGACATTGTCGGAACGCCGGTGATCACGCCCATCCCCGGCGGACAATACACGGTCATTATTGGCGATCAAAATGTGACCAAAATCAGCCCGAGTTTTGCGTTTCAGCTCAAACCAGGGCTGGCGATCAATGGCGAGTTGTTCCACATCGTTGCCGGAAAAAATACCGTCAGCGGAACGACGTTTTCCCTTGGGGTGGTTTTGACGCGATAAGCCGATCAGTACTTCAAAAACTTGGTGTCATTATTTTGCTGACGCCAGTTATTCCATCGCGTCTTCACCGAGCTCAACTCCTCCAATTTGCGATCTTTGAATTGGCCGCTAATGCAAGTCAGGCCCGTCGTTCCGGCAAGATGGTACCACAGACTTTCGGTTTCCTTGTCGTACAAGACAAAAGTGAAATCGTACGTCCAACCGCTCGCGGCTAGGGTTAGCACCTTGCCGTCAATCACTCGGCTGTACACGGCAGCCAAATCGACGAGCGGTCAATAGGCGACGGCAACATGGGCGTCGCCGAATTTCTCATCGGCCACCTCGTGCTGGCTCATCACCGAAATGGGGTAAGCTCTGGCCTCTTGACTGATTCGTGTGGCGAGAACCAGAAACGTTGCATCGGCAACCGGATACCCCGGCTCGCCTGGGGAGATCATTTGCGGCGAAAGAATCGGCCGGATTGCGTTCGGGCCCAGACCGAATTGAAAACGTTCCGGACGCATGCCGTAATTTTTCGCGGCATGAGAAACCTCCCAGCGCTTGCCGGTGCGGTCGGTAATGTAGATCAAGTCGTTCTCGGTCGTAACCTGTGCCGGCGAATCCGCGTTGGTGCCGAGATTGCTCGCACACGCGATCAACAGGGTGGTGCAAAAGGCGGCAAAAGGGACAGCCTGCAAAGTCTTCATAAGTTCTCCGCTTTTTCTTTATATCTAGTGTCTGTCCAGAAATACCGGTTTTTGAAAAATTTTGAGGTGGAATAATTGGTAACATGTACGCCGTTAGAAGTTTTTTAGCAGTCATAATCGGA
>JAKEEU010000015.1 GCA_022616415.1 Candidatus Zhuqueibacterota bacterium
AAAATTCTAACTTTTTTGTGCCCAACGGATAGATGAACCCAACTGTAAAAGCCTTATCCGTTGGGTTCATCTATCCGTTGGGAAAATTTTGTTTTTTTCATAGCTGCCCGAAGGGCTCCGGTTTTCAGCTTGTCTGAAAACCTGGCGTAGACCTTGGCGGAGAAGGGAGCGATGAAACTGAATCGAAGCCAGCAAGACTTTTTGAGCGACAAGCTGGGCGATTTTGGAAATTTGGTTGGAACAGGAGTTTTTGTGCTAGCGGCTTTTGCCGAAAAGGTAGGATGGTTTCCCGTTGTTGGAGCATTGGTCATTTGGATCGGATGTTACTTATTGGCGCTTTATTTAAGGAGATAAAAATGGACAAGGCAACTTTCGTTGTTTTAATTTTCCTAATCTTTATTACTTTTCTTGCCGGGCCTCAGGCCTATCGTAACTGGCGGGAAGCGCGCAGGCAAAAGGAGTGAGAAAATCTTGGGCCAGTTTAAGGAAATCAAAATGATTGAACCCACTATCGCCATGCTAATTTTTCTCGCCTTGATTATTTTCGTTGCCGGGCCTCAAGCCTATCGCAACTGGCGGGAAGCGCGCAAGCAAAAGGAGTGAGAAAATCTTGGGCTGACTTGATGAGATAAAAATGATCGAACCGGTTTTAGTAATGCTTGCGTTTCTCATCTTCTTTTCTATCATTGCCGGCCCTCAAGCCTATCGCAACTGGCGAGAGGCGCGCAAGAAAAGGGAGTGAGAAAATCTTGAGCCGCCTTGAGGAGATAAAAAATGGATAAGCTCACCATCGTTATGCTGATTTTTTTTGTCCTGATTACTCTTCTCGCCGGCCCCCAAGCCTATCGCAATTGGCGAGAGGCGCGCAAGCAAAAGAACTAACAATTTTTCGAGAGTGGTTCTTTAGCGCAAAGTTGTTTTGATGGAAACTTTTGCCTTCCGTCGCCAGTACCATGAAGTAGTCGCTATAGATAAGTTTAACCAGGAAGGGAGTTATGGACATGAAGAAAACCGTTCTTTGGCTATCGCTGTTCTTAGCACTTCCGGCTGTCATTCTTGGCCAAGGCATCGAAGTGCCGCCGCGCCACGTCATCGATTTGCCGACGGCCTGGCCGCTGCCGCGCGCCGGCTTCGATCTCAACCTGCGTTTTTACGGAGACGGCGGCGCCCTGATGAGCATGAACGTCGGGGTTTCGGGTGAGTTTATGTTCGGCGCCTCTTACGGCGGCACCAAAATCCTCGGGGAAGACTCTCTCGAGTGGAACAAAGCCCCCGGCTTGCTCCTGCGCTATCAAATAATCAAGGAAAGCTTCGCCTTGCCGGCGATTTCCATCGGTTTCGAGTCACAGGGTTACGGCGCGTATCTCGACTCCACCAGCCGCTACACCAACAAATCGCGGGGATTTTACGTGGTGGCGAGCAAGAGCTACGCTTTTCTGGAGCGCCTCGATTTTCATGGCGGCATCAACTATTCGCTCGAGCGCAAGGATGATAGCGATCTCGATCTCTTCACCAGCGGCGTGCTCGCCATTAACCAACACGTCGAAGTGCTCGGTGAATACGACTTCGCTCTCAACGATACGCAAGAACAGTCGCTCGGCTCCGGCAACGGTTATTTGAACGCCGGCCTCAGGTTGAACATCAAGAAGGTCGTTTATCTCGAGCTTTTTGTAAAAAATCTTTTGGACAACAAGAAAAACGCCCAATATTTCAATCGCGAGTTTAAAATCACTTTCTTTCAATACATTTTGTAAATCCGGTGCGACTATGAAATCTACTCGAGGCTTATTGATCGCGCTTGCCGCCGCTTGTGCGCTGGGAACGAGCGTGGGCTGCTACACCATGCTGAAGCACCCTCACTTGAAAATCGACGATAAAGCTTCTTATGCCGGCGAATACGAATATGGTTACGACAATGAGGCAATCAGCTTTGCCGATGATTGCGCTTCCTGCCACAGCCCCGGCAGCTTGCAAGTTCACCATCCCGCCGTGCCGCCGCCACGCCGGTTCGTTTCACCAGCTTGGGATTACTACTATGATTATCCCTGGTGGATGACCTACTACACGCCGGGTAACTCAACGGAGGAAGAGCAGAAAAAACGGCCTTTCGACCGGCGTCACCAAAGCCGGCCTGAAGAATCTGTTGCTGCGCCCTCATCAGCCAGCACGCCTGCTTCCCCAACTCCGGCGCCGGCGACAGTGGCCAAGCCCGCCGACCCCGGCGCTCCTCCAAACCCGCCCGCAAAAACCGAGAATACGAATAAGCGCGAAGAGAGAGACTCCGAAAAAAAACAAAGCGGCGAACGCCGCACGCGCAAACCATAGAAAATGGAGTGGTGGATTGTTGGGGTGGTGGATTACTGAATTGTTGGAATGCTGGATTATTGGAGTGTTGGAGTATTGGAGTTGTGGACACCAGTAATCCATTATTCCAATACTTCAGAAATCCATCAATCCAATAATCCAGCAATCCATTGTTCCATTTTGCAAGGAGGCGTGACGATGTCGAAAGGCCTGAGAGTGCTTTTGGGAATCTCGGTCATTTTCTTGGTGGTGTTCGGCGCCATCGTGATTTTGGGGATGCGTTTGGTCAAAAAGTCATTGCCGCAAACGACAGGGGACAACAAGCTTTCCATTCTTTCACAGCCCGTTACAGTTTATCGCGATGAATACGGTGTGCCTCATCTCTTCGCGCAAAATGAAGACGATCTTTGGCGCGCCGCCGGGTACGTTGCGGCGCAAGACCGTCTTTGGCAAATGGATCTCAACCGGCGCGCCGTGCGCGGCACCCTTGCAGAAATTTTCGGCGAAACGGCTCTCGCGCAGGACAAATTTCTTCGCACCTGGGGCTTTCAACGTCTCGCCAGGCGCATTGCCGAAAATATCTCTCCGGAATCACGCCGGGCGCTCACCGCTTACGCCGAGGGCGTGAATCGGTTTATCGCAGAAAATCAGCATCGCCTGCCACTCGAGTTCAGTCTGTTGCGCTATAAACCCGATGAATGGCAAATCGAAGACAGCATCGGCTACACCCGCCTGATGGGATTTATGCTGAACTTTGCCTGGTTTTTCGAGCCGGCGCTCGGAAAAGTCGCCGATAAATATGGCATGCCGATGGCGATGGAAATTTTTCCGGCGGTGTTGGAAAACAGCCCGAGCATCGTCCCGGAAATGCCCAAGCACGTCGGCGCGCGCCTCGATGATTTCGTGCAGCTCGCTTTTGACACGCGCGCCCGGCTCGGCGCCCCGCCGGCCGTGCTCGGCAGCAACAGTTGGGCGGTGAACGGCAGCCGCAGCGCCACCGGCAAACCGATTCTCGCTAACGATCCTCATCTCGGCCTCAACCTCCCTTCGATATGGTATGAAATGCATCTCGTTTCCGGTGCGCCGGGCGCGGAGACTATCGACGTTGCCGGCGTTACCCTTCCCGGACTTCCCGGTGTCGTGCTCGGCCACAACCGCGCCATTGCTTGGGGCTTCACGCACGGCATGATTGACGATCTCGATTTTTATCTCGAGAAAATCAATCCCGCCAATCCGGATGAGTATTGGCACGAGGGCGGCTGGAAACAAATGGAGGTGATTGAAGAGTACATTCCCGTCAAAGACGGCGATCCCGTGCTCTTTAAAATTCGCTCGACGGCGCACGGCCCGGTGGCGAGTTCCATCAATGATGCGGCGCAATATGATTCCCTGGCGGTGAGCTTCCGCTGGACCGGGTTCGAGCCGACCGATGAATTTTACGCCACTCAACGGCTCAACCGCGCCAAGACGTGGAATGAGTTTCAGCAGGCGATGCGCCATTTGGCGGTGCCGAATCAAAACGTCATTTACGCCGACACCGCCGGCAACATCGGTTATTATTCGTGCGGTCGCGTGCCCATCCGCCGCGACGGGAAGGGCTACCTGCCTTATCGCGGCTGGGAAAATGCCGGCGACTGGATCGGCGTGATCCCATTCGAGCAAATGCCGCACGTTTACAATCCCCCTCAGCAATACGTGGCCACAGCAAACAATTTGATTGTTGGCAAGAATTTTCCTTACTATCTCTCGAATGCGTGGGAGCCAACGAGCCGCATCGAGCGCATTACCGAGTTGATCACCGCCAATGCCCAAAGCAGCGTTGAAACGTTCATGGCGATGCAGAACGACGTCGTTTCCACTCATGCCCGGCGCATGCTGCCGGTTCTGCTCGGCATGCTCGACAGCAGTGCCGTGGCGCAAGCCGGCGGAAACGGCACGGCGTTGAGCGAAGATGAAAAAAATGCGCGCGCGTTGCTGGCGGCGTGGGACGGCAACGAAACGCCGGAGAGTATGCCAGCGGCGCTGTTTCAAGTATGGACGCAAGAGCTTCTGCTCGCCACCATCAAAGATGAGCTTGGCGACACATTGTTTAAAGCCTACGCGGCGTGGTCGTCGTTGGCGATTCGCGCGCTGGAGTATTTGGTGCGGCATCCGGAATCGCCGTGGTTCGACAATCGCGCGACGCCAGCCGTCGAGACCGCGCCGGAGATCGTGTTGGCATCGTATCGCCGCGCCTTGCAATTCCTCCACGCGCAGCTCGGTGATTTGATGGTCGATTGGCAATGGGGGAAAATTCATCAACTGACGCTGGAGCATGCCTTGGGCAAGCAACGGCCTTTTGACAATCTTTTTAACGCCGGCCCGTTTCCTTGCGGCGGCTCGCCCGACACCATCAATAAGGGCGAATATCGTCTCCACGATCCTTTCGCCGTGGATGCCGGCCCCTCCGTGCGCCGCATTGTCGATCTCTCGAAACCAGAAGTGGCATGGCATGTCATCCCTGGAGGCCAATCCGGCCAGGCGTTCAGCGAGCATTACAAAGATCAAGTCGAGCTGTGGCGACACGGAAAGTATCGCCAGCTTTCCAAGCGCCGCGACGAAATCGTTGCGACGAGTAGAAACACGCTGGTTTTGCGGCCAAATTAGTTGGCATCTCAACTTTGCAACGAAAAAAACTTTGCCCCATACAGAGGCTTCCCAGAAGGCAAAACGATTTGCGGTAAAACTATTAAAGCTGCATTTGAGATCGATTGTTTTGCCCCAAATGAGTTTGCTTTTAAATATGCACCTGAATCATCACAAATCTTTTATAATTGTTGATTTCGTTTTTCGTTGCGATTCATTGTGAGTGCAAAATTTAGGTTGTGGCTTTTTTCGTTGCGGTTCCCATTTTGTTGCACGTTCATAAAAAACTTTCGTTGCCGGAGGCGGTATGAAACAAATCGCTGACCTCATGCTCGGTGAACGCTTCACCGCGTTTTTCGTGGTGCGCCGCAAAGAGCTTAAAAAGAAGAAAAATGGCGATCCCTACGTCACGTTTGACTTCGCCGACGCGAGCGCACATATTGACGCCGTCTGGTGGGATTTTGCGCCCGATCTTTTTGGCAAGAATGATACGGACATTGTCGAGGTCGGCGACGTCGTCAAAGTGGCCGGCAACGTTGAAGAGTATCACGGCGTGCGGCAAATTCGCGTCGAGAAGATTCGCCGCGCCAAGCCGGAAGATGGGGTCGATATGTCCAAGCTGGTGCCCGCGGTTGAAACCGACCGGCAAGCGTTGTGGCAAAATTTTCGCAAAATGATCGACAGCGTCACCAATCCTTTTTTGCTCTCCCTCCTACGCCGCATTTTTGACGACGAAGCCATCGCGAAAAAATTCATCGACGCCCCGGGCGGCAAGCTGTGGCACCACAATTATCTCGGCGGCTTGATGGAGCACACGTTGCATATCGCCACCATTTGCGACCGCCTGGCGAAAATCTATCCGGCGGTCGATCGTGATCTGTTGGTGGCGGCGGCGCTGGTTCACGATCTTGGCAAAATCGAGTCGTACACGTTCGGGCCGAATTTCGATTACACCGACGCCGGCCGCCTGCTCGGCCACATCGTCATCGGCAGCCAGATGGTCGCGGCAAAGATCAACGAGTTTCCCGAGTTTCCCAAAGAGCTCGCGATGAAATTGCAGCATCTGGTTTTGAGCCATCAGGGAAAGCTGGAGCAGCAATCTCCGGTTGTGCCCATGACGCGCGAAGCCTTTTTGCTCTATTACGCCGATGAGATCGACTCCAAGCTCAACGCGTTCGACCGCATTAGCAAAGATGAGCGGCCCGCCGGCGCGAAGTGGAGCAAGTTTGTGAATTTGCTGGGAAGGTATTTGTATCTGGGAGAGAAGTAACGCAGACGGCTCGTCTGCCGATTACCAACGAGGCTTGCATTGATTCATCTTCTCCGCCAAAAAGCCACGCGACAGCAAGTCGATGAGATGCTGCAAGAGTTGGGCAGCTTCATCAAATTGGCGGTTGATGTTCAACGCAATAACACGGCAACTTCTGGAAGGTGTATGAGCAATCTTGAGCAACGGCGCTCCCGATATTTACAAGATGCTTTGCCCATCAGATTGGGAGGATTGGCAGCAAATCTCTCGCGCATTGCCAGCTTCTCGAAACATGATGGCGTTAGAGATGTGATCTCGAGTATTTTGTTGGAGAGCAGATGGTTTATCGAATGGACTGCCAAAGAGTTTGAAATCTCAAAAGCTGCCGAGTTGGTGGATTTGCAGAGACAATTGGCCCGGTGGGATTTGGAAAGCCGGCAAAATTGGCATGACGAGGGATGGCGCAGTATGATTGCCGCCGAAGCAAGCCAATGGTCGCAACGCATTCTCGAGATGTCGGGATTGCTTCAAAAATTTGACAGAAAAGAATAAAAAAGAATTGTCGAAGCTTTATTGACTTGTTATTGCAGGCTCACCCGCTCTTTGCTTGTACCATCTCGCCACCACCTCTGCCGCCGGCTTGCCGTTCGGCGTGAATTGATTGTCCTGCGGCCCGCCGTCCTCCAGCGTCGTCGGCCACTTCCACCAATAAATTCCGGCCAGCCAGTCGCCGTCTTTTTCCATGGATTTCTTTAATGCCTGGCTGATCGCTTCGTAGCAGCGGCGTTGCGCCTCGAGATCTACCGTCGTGCCACGCGAATCTTGATGCGGGCTTTTCCACGTTTGCGGCATCGAACAGAAGCCAATCTCCGTCAGCAGCACCGGCTTGTTAAATTTTTTCGCGATGGCGTGGATTTTTTCAACCACCTTTTCGGCGCCCGCCATCAGCTCCGCGTCCGTCGGGTTCTCTTTTTCGGAAAGTGGGTAATAGCAGTCGATCCCAATCGCGTCGAGCGTCTCCCAAAACGCCAGGTTCTCAAATTCCAGCCCCCAGTTGGCGGCGTAAACCATCGGCCCGGAATAAAGTGAGCGCAGGCGCTTGATCATGCTTCGCCACTCCGGAGCATGGCCGACCGTTGCTTGCACCAGCTCGACGCCGACACAGAGCATGTCGAAATCATACATCTCGGCCAACATCGCATAGCCGCGTATCCACCGTTCGTAGCGGTCGAAAAAGATTTTCCACGCAGCCGGCGCCGGCATTTTGATGTCACCCGGCCAGCCGCGCCCCATCCAAATGTGCGGCTTGAGCATCACCCGCATGCCGTGCGGCTTGGCAAAGCTTTGCGCGATGATCAGACTCTCGTCGCTTTCTCCATTGGGGCCGTTGCTGCGATTGAGAAACGCCGGTTCGCCCGTTTGGCGAAGATACCCGAACGGCGTCACCGAGATGGCATTCACCCCGAGCGTGGCGAGATTTGCCAACGCCTCGCGAGATTTGTGGCCGAGATAGCCGTTGTAAATTTGATAGCCTTCGTGCGCGTAACAAAACCCGCGATGAAAATCGCTCGCCGTAATTGGAGGCGGCTGCGCATGGCGCAAAGCATTCGCGGCCGCTGCGCGCATCTTCTCCTGCCAGGCCGCAACTAAGTTCTGCCACGTCTCATTTTCTGGAAAATTGTTGGGCACTCCATTTTCCGGCCAGGTTTGATAGAGTTTTGCAAACTCATCCGCGCCGAATTTTTCCAACAAATAGGCTACGAAACTGCCGAGCAGAGGTTGGCGCACCAAATCCGATTCGGTTTCCCATATATTGGCTTCAAACAGTTCGGCCAATGGCGGCACATTTTGTGTTTGCACTATTCGTGCCGCCCAACCGGCATAACCGAAACCACGCCAGCGATCAGTCAATGCCGCCGCCAATCCTTCTCGCAGCGCCGCGGACTTGCTCTCGCCCAACGCTTGTTGAATGAACCAATTGGCTTCGGCAAAAAAATCATCGCCGCGAAAATCCGGCAGCCACAGCAGATGCGCTTCGTGGCGAGCTGCGTCGAGATGTCGCAAGTCCGTGTTGCCGGTGAACATCCCTTTCTCTTCGGCGCTGTCCCACAAATGCACGGTCAGCCGAGGCAATAAATCCATTTTCTCTTTGGGCACGTGAAGACGGCGAATCAGCTTAAAAAGATTTTCTTCATTGCGCTCGGCCAACGCCGCGATCTCCGCTTTTGAAAAATTTTTGCCGTGCGTGATATAAGAAAAGTGCAAGGTCATTTGGGCTTGTTTCTCATGGCCGTGCAAATCATATTCGCGCGCCCCTTCAGGTTGCCAGGCCTGTTCGCCTTCATCTTGGAAAAAACCGAACCGTACGATGCGGCCTTGTTGCACCACATAATATTCACTCATCTGGCGCAGCCGGCGTGAGCTTTTGTTCAGAAAATCGAGAATGGCGTTGTCGCTATTTCCGGTCAGCACGGTGAGAAGCTGAGAGGGGTTTTGCGGGTTGGGATTGAGCAGATACAAAATATCATCGGGAGCGGTGTAGTCTTGCCCGCGAAAACGGAACCCATGATCCAAAAGCTCGATCGGCAATTGCGGCAACAGTTGCTGCAAAATCCTGTTGGAGCCAATCGCGCCCACCAACGACAGCGGCTTGCGGCCGAGGCTATCCGCCGGATATTCGGCGTCGCTGCGTACATATCGTTTAAACCACTCCGCATCGCGGTTGCGCCGTACGCTTTTATAATACTCGCGATAGCCGTCGGCGATCGCTTGCGGCGCCGCCGGATAAACGATCTGCGTGCCGCGATGGCGATAGGCCGATTCCCACAATTGCCGGCGCGTGGGGAGTTTTGCTTGTTGATTGGTTTGTGGTGATTTCTCTTGAGAAGCAAAGCTCACCAGCAAGGCGAGTGTAGCAATGATAAGTAACGCAAACCAAATTGGGGCGCGCATATTTCAATTTCGCGTCGAAAGGAATTTACGGAAAAAGAATTGTTGCCAAGATAGACAGCTAAGCTGGCAAATCGTTCGATGTGCAAACCCGTAACCCGCTTCAAGCTACCAGCAACGAGCAACAAGCAACCAGCACCCAGAATCACACCACCCACGCCTGAATTCTTTTGCCCGCAACCTCGTGCTCAGAAAACGTGTACGCTCTGGGAGCATTCTCTCGACGGTCGAAAACGACCAGATAACCGCGATTCAGGCTTTCGCTTTCGAGATATCGCACCAACTGTTCCAAACCATCTTCATACTTGCGCTCGCCGTACCACAGCTTGAGTTCCACCACTTCCTTCTGACTTCTGTAGCAGCAGAGCACGTCGATTCGCCCTTCGCCGGATTGCACTTCTTTGAACGTCCAACCTTTGCCATTCACCAACAAATCCAAATAGCTCAACAACAAGAGTTGCCCCGTTGCTTCTCTAAAATCCGGATGTTTGGTGATGGAGGCGCCTTTGGCTTTCATAAAAATTTGAAATTTGCCCAAGACGCGTCGAAAATCAAGATAGCCGTTTTCGTTTTCAAACTGATTGCCGGCGACGATGGCCCTGACCTCTGATGCGCCTAATTCTTCCTTGAAATGTTGATAGAGAACTTGCGTATAAATGAAATTAGCCAGGATCAATTGCTGCTGCCCTTCGGCGAAGATGCCATATTTCACACCCAAATCGATGCTATCCGAGTGAATATTAAATTCATGCTTAGCGCCAATTAATAGATCTAACACGATTGGGAAAATTCCTGGCCGGCGGGCATTCTTGAAAAGGCTGTCAAAGTTAGGATTGCGGGATTTGACGAGTTTCTGAACCGCCTCTTCGGCATAATCGATCTGAATCTTTTGCTGGCGATCCGGCACAATATTCTCGACCATCGTTTTGGCCAAAACCGAAACCAGCCAGGGGTGGCCATTGGTGACGTGATGAACGCGGGCTATGACAGCTTCATCAAACGCCTGTCCCGTCTCTGCGGTGTGTTGCGCATAATACTGGTGGATATTTTCAAGGCTAAAAGGAGGCAGCTCGTAGTCGATAGCGATATTGAAAGGCGAAGCGGAGCCGAGCGTCCGGCTTTCGTCGCGAACACGCGCTTTGAGATTCTTGATATCGTGCACGCCGGCCAAAGTTGCTGTATGAAAAGTGGGCAGCCAATCTCTCTCCAAATACATTTCCCGCAGAGCGCGCAAAAAGCTGATTACCGCCGTCTCGGGAATGGCATCAACTTCATCGACCAGAAGCACCAATTTCTTGTCACCGACGGCCTTGCATAAAGCCCGAACATTTTTTTGAAAATTAAAGGTGCTCATTTCTTCCTGAGCCGCGGTTGGATCCCAAGTCAATGAAAATCCTGTTGCTTCGAGAAAGAGCCTGACTTTGTGCCAAAAAACGCGGTAAAATTCTTCGAGAGGCAAATCTGGTTTCTCGCCATAGCCTTCAAAGCTGATTAGAATGGGCAGAAAAACATTCGATCTGAGCAAATGCTGGGCAAAAAAGTTTAGCACCGTCGTCTTGCCAAACTGCCGAGGGCGATTAATGACGAAATACGTTCCGTTTTCGGCCAGAACCGTCAGTTTTTCAATTTGTGGCGTGAGATCGACGAAGTAATGTTTTTCCGGAATGATTTTGCCGGTAATATTGAACTGCCGCATGGCTATACCCTGATCGGTTTATTGTTGCCGAATGATTTATTTAAATTTAGGGAATGCAACGTTAAAAGTCAATCCGAATTCTCAAAGCTCAACCTTGCCATGCCCGAGACGGTGACCCAATCTTCACTTGCAACTTGCCGTGAAAAGTGCCGACCGCAACTTCTTCCTCAAAAGGCCTGGCCGCTCGAATATCGGCTTTGTGCTTCTTGATCGTTGGCGGCAACGCTAGCAGGCAAGCCTCGAAAATATTGACGTGATCCGGAGACGGAGGCTGGATGGGAGGATTGGCTCCCGGCAAAACCTGAAGCAGGTGGGGATAAGCTTCCGGCCCGGCAATCGGCCAGCCATGCAGCTCGATGGCATCGAGATCTTCAAAAGCAAGATAGATTGGCTCGGAAAAAATGACGCTGGCGGTTCGAAAGGACATGCGATCCGTATCGAAATGAGAGCCGATTTCATAAACTCGCTCAAGCTCTTCGGCGCTGAAAAAGAGCCCCAGACCAAATTCCGTTCCGCCGCTGCCCATGACGGCCAGATAAACCGGGCTGCGAAAGAACGCGGCACAGGAAACCTGCAATGGACTGCGATCTGAAATAAAACGCCACGGCGCCTGTTCATAAAAAAACGCAGCAGCCCGAAAAAATGCCTCGGCGCGCTCCGGCGTGACGCCTTCCAAGCTCATCAAACCAGGCATGGATATTCCTTCATCATCTTTCCCCATTTGTTTCCTCATGAACGCCACAACTTTGTCGACGATCTTGAATTGGTCAACCAGCTCGACCGCTATACCGATGCTCCCGAGCTTTTCGCGCAGCAGCTCGGCAAACTCCTTTTCAACCACGCGCAAGTGGGTTGGCCGGCGCGCCGGCCCGGCCATCGGCGTGGTCATGGCCTTGAGCACAAGGTCAACTGATTTTTGCAGAGCGGGCAGATCGCGCTCCATGTTGTGAATGATGATCGCTCCCGTTTGCTCCTCCACCCAAATTTCCAAAACCGGACGGTAGGGGCCTCTTCTTTCTCCTGTAATCCAGGTGGGCATCTTGATCCGGCCGCCTTCCCATATTTCCAGTTCTTGTTGCGGAAACTTTTGAATGGTCTTGAGGCTGCTCATTTTTCTCTCCTTTAATCTCACGAGTAAACCAAATCACCGAGAGAACTCAGCTTGATGCTGCACGTTTTTGAACCAATCATAATAAGTCAACCTGATTTTATCACTTTCCAGCTCCAGCAAGCAAAAGCCCTGATTCGCCAAATCCGGGCGCAGCTTCGTCCAGGCCGGAAACTTCGGGCTTAAATCGACCCAGAACGCCGGTGGTATCTCACTGCCCCTTTGCATTAATTTTAAATGTTTGGCGTGATTTTTTTCAACGTCTTTTTTGTAAATCGGATGGCCGGCGTGGCCGATGCAGCTTCCGATGAACGGTGCCTTCTCCGATTTATCGAACAACGTGCAATAATGTGTGTTGCCCCAAAACCAAAAGTCGATCAGCTTGTCTTGAATGAATGTCTCCAAGTCGCGGTACAAAGCACTGAATTCTTTGTTGCCCAGCTTGTACGGCTCGTTCGGGCTTAGCAAAATGTTGGTGCGCTGGGGCGAGGCGGCTTTGCCTTCGCGCAAGCGCTCGCTGAGCCATTGATTGAGCGCTGTCACATTGTGCCGCCCGTCGGCATGAAACGCGGTGTCGATGCCGATGATCTGGTATTTTTGGTTCCAAATACAAAAATAGCTGCCTTCCTGCTCCTGCACGGTCCAGCCGGCTTTGGTGTTGCGCCGCTCATAGATGCTGTCAAAATAGGGAATGGCGCCGGAATACATCTCGTGATTGGCATTCAAAGCAAACACACGCGCGCTTTGGGCCACTGGCTCGAGCGGCTCGATAAAATAATGCCGGAACTCCGAGAAGCGGCCGGCATAATAAACATCGCCGAGATGAATGGCATAATCCGGATCGAGGCCGGCGATATGCTTGGCAATATAGCGGGAGTGATGGAGGCCGGTGCCAAAATCCCCAAAGAGGGCAAAAGAGATTTTTTGTTCCGGATCCGCCGGCTGGCCTCGTCGATCTTTCATCTCATATTTAAAGCCGCTGCCAAATTGCGTATGCAAAAGAAAGCGAGCTTTGAAGAAGTTGGGCTGCAAGTTTTGGCGCAGGACAAAGTAACCCGCATTGAAAAACCAACCCAACGCATCTGCCTTCTGCTCAAATTGGTGATTATCCGGGTCGATTTCGATTTCCGGAAATTGGATCAGCTCCGCCGGCACTTTATTTTTTTTGCCACGCGGGCGCTTGCCGGCGTCTTTTCGGCGTCTGGCGTGCCTTTTTTCAAGAAAAGCAGCAGGATCATCGAATGCCTCGCGGGCCTCGACGATGGTGGTGTGAATCGCTTTATTCGTTAGCGGATAGTTGTTTTTAAAAAAGTTCAACACTGCCTCCGGCTGATCGCGCCAGAGATTTTCAATCTCGCGCAGTCCCGGCTCATCGAGCGGCGGCAGCTCAGAAGATCGTTCCGGCTCGCCGCTGCGTCTTCCTGGCTCGTCGTCGCCCGGCAAAGGGCCGAGGTAGCCCAGCTCGCGATAGAGTTGTTTCAATTCGTCAGTCATTTTGCCACCTCCGGAAATGTTTTGATTTCAATTTACCGCTATATCTCCGACACGTGCCTGGTTATCGGATTGATATGCACGCCGGGTTTTTTCTGATCGAGCGCATACTTCATCGAAACGCCTTCACGCAAATGCACCTGCTCGCTTTGGAGCGCGGGAATCAAGCCGAGGGCGCCGCTGTGGCAGCAATCTAAGTGGTCGATTCCCACAATAAGCGCTCTTCTCATCACAGCTTCCCTCCGGTGATTTTGAAATATTGGGTTGGCGGTTTTCCGGCAAAAAACGCCTGCCTGGAGGCAAGATGTCTATCCCACTGGGTTGAAGCAAGCGTGGCACAAGATACTCAAATCTTTTGGAAAAGTCAAGATTTTCGGCAGCAAAAAAAAAAGCCGAAACGGCAGTTTCCGCTTCGGCTGGGGCGATGGCGTTGGCCAAATCCAAAATTAATGCGGGTTTCTCCGCGCCTCAAATTTATGATATCCGCTTTGAAAATACAGCAACGGATCGTCATCCTGATTCCGCCCCAGCGCCAAGACCTCGCCGACGTAAATGGTGTGATCGCCGCCGGGGTACGCAGCGAAGAGCCGGCAATCGAGCCAGCCGAGTGATTCCAACAAAATCGGCGCGCCGGTCGCTTCGGTGCGAAATGGGATGCCGGCAAAGCGCTCGTTTGCTGCCAAATTATTGGTGGCAAAACGCCGCGCCAGCTCCTCCTGCGACGCCTTGAGAATATTCATCGCGAAGTTGCGGCCTGCCGCGATCAGATCGTGGCTATGCGCGCTTTTGTCCACGCACACCAGCACCAATGGCGGCGTGAGCGAGACCGAGCAAAACGCGTTCGCGGTCAAACCGTGAATCTCCTCGCCGGCGCACGTGGTCACGATCGTAATGCCGGTGGCGAATTGGCTCAGCACTTGGCGAAAGAGATCGGGATCTATAGACATAATGAAGTCAGGTAGCTTGTAAACTTGCAGCGTTTTTAGATTGAGTGAGCATGTCATTCTGAGTGCAGCGACGAGGAATCTGTTTAGCAGCAGATTCCTCGCTACGCTCGGAATGACAACCTTTTTATTCAAATGAAAAACGCTTTAAAAAAATTTGGTTATGCCAACGGATAAAAGCGGCCAACGGATATTAATTTTCGGTTATCCGTTGGCCGCCTTTATCCGTTGGGAAAAACTTTTAAATTTTTGAATAAACCAAATTCACAACTAATTTACAACCTGTGGCGCTAAAAAGCAAATGCGATATTTTTATAATCGCAGCGCCAAACCGGCGCGGCTGGGCAGCGCGCGGTAGATGGCTTTGGCGTCTTCGCGGGAAAGCTCGATCTCGATCCAGATCCGGTGCTGCGGCAATTGCAGATGCAGCAGAGCAACCAGCGCGCTGCCGGCGTCGCCGAAGACGCGGCGCATATCGTACCAGATTCTTCGCAACCGGCCTTTAAACGAGGGGGGCTGCGCCTGCTCGACGACGAGCGTCAGGCTGCGGTCGAAGTGCAGGGTAAATTCCGCGTCGCGGTGCTCGATCGGAAGATCCTGGCCTTTGGATTCGCTGGCTTCAATCGTATCCTTCGGAGCTTCCTTGATGCGAATCGGCGCTTTCAGCAGCGTGGCCAATTCTTTTTGCACCACAAAAGGCTTGGAAAGCCACGGCTGCAGCCGGCCCTGCGCCCGCAAGCGTTTGATGACGCCGCTTCTCCGGTAGCGAAGAATTTTGCACTGCCGCATCGGCACGCCCTTGACCTCGAGGCTTGCAACGCTGTCAATCAAATCGACGCTCAGGCTGATCGAGTCGCCATTGGCCAGTTGCAGCCGGGTCTGCCAAAAGGCTTGATCGATCTCCAACGTCGCCATTTTCTCGGCCAGCTCGCGGCGTTCGGTGGAGATTTCCGTAAGTATCGAGTCGGCCAAAGGCTCTGCACTTTCTTTCGGCTCTTCTTCGGCGGATTCCGCAAATGGATTGGCCCCGACCGGCAACATCACGGTTAAAACGAAAACCAGCGCCACCGGAACGAGGAGAGAGACAAAAAAAACAACCTGGACTCTGCGGTTCTGCCGCAAGAAACGAAATTTTTTTGCAAACGAATTTGTTGCCGCCTCGCCCCAACTTTTGAGATAATTCAGAAAAGCCGGCCAGAGAGGTTGAGCCATTTCAATAGATAAAAACCTTTGAGCCGATTTGTAGATTTCGATAAACGATGCGCAACTCATCGTCGCCCAAGCGCACGCAGCCGTGCGTGACCGGCATGCCGAGCATGCGTTTGTACAACGTGCCGTGGATCAAATAGCCGTCGCCAAGCTCGAGCGCATATTCGCCCAACACGCCGGCTTCAAAACGCTCGGGCGAGCCGAGCGGCGGCACCGGCAGGCCCTCTTCGATAAAAGCCCAATCCGGCTTGGCCCAGACCGGATTCACTCTTTTGCCAAGAACTTGCAACCTACCGCGCGGCGTAAAGAAGACCCACTGCCTTTCGTCGGCGGCCTTGAGTAAAACGTAACTCCCCGTCGAGCAAACACCCTCGTGAAGCAGTTGGTTGCCAGCCATGACCCGGATACGATTTTCCGAGGTATTCACGACCAAATACGGCACACGTGGCGTCTTCAGGATGAATCGTCGCCGTAAACCGGCGATACGTTTTTCCAGACGCAGCGCTTCGCGCTGGAGCCCTTTGAGATCGCGGGTGCGAAGCTGCATGGTAAATTTCGATTCCGGCAGAATCGCAAACGCCCATTCCCGCAACACCGGCGCGAGCAAGAGCGTCATGATGGAAAAGGCCAGCCCCCAACCTAATCCCACCACAAGAGCTTTGCGCGCGGCGTTCGGGGCAGCCGGCGCTTCACCGGTTTTTTCGCGCACCGAAATAGCGCCGGCAGCGTTTTGCGCGTCACCGGTTTCCGCCGGGCGCAGATAAATAGGCTGCAAGCTCTCGGAACTTTTTTCTATTGTGTCGCTCATCACTCCCGCTCTCATTTACACAATCACGTGTAGCCCTCCGTTACGAGTGGATACCTAACCTGTCATGCCTGCCCTGCCGGGCCAGGGCTGGAAGCATCTTGTTACGATCAAGCACGGTGCTGGATAGAAAAAGATTCCTCCGGAATGACGTGCCTTTCCTCCGTAACTAAGGCATTACAATCTGGTTTGTTGCAGACTGGCAGTCTGCGTTACGATTTATTGCGACGAACCCGGTATGGGTCTGGCGCCGTTGAGATTTTTTTTCGCCAGGGCAACCGAGGTTTGGCTCACGGCCGGCCTTTCCGTGAGCGCGCCGACAATGGTGACGCGCGTGCCAACCGGGGCGAGCGCAAACAGCTCATCCATGTCTTGATTGCGCAGCGCCACGCATCCGGCCGTCCAATTCACGCCTCTGCCGCCGTCGCCGTGAATTTCGATCAGCCCGCCGATATGCGCGGATCGCGGCAGCTCGCCGTTTTTCTGCGCGGCGAGAAAATTTTGCCGGTCGTCTTCATTCGGATAATCGAGCTCGAGCGCTTTATAATATTTGCTTTGTCCCGGCCCTTTTTTCTTGATCACACGATAATGGCCTTCCGGCGTGGCGCCGTCGCCCTTTTGCTTTTTATGTCCGAGCCAGCGCGGGCCGAGATCAACGTGGTATTCGGCCTTCAAGCGGCCGGCCACGTAGAGCCGGCTGCGATGCGCCATCTTATCGACGACGATCGCGGCGGCGTTTTGCTGCGCCGACCACGCAATCGTTTCGACCGCCCATTGTTTCCATTTTGAAACTTGCGTCAGATAAGTCTGTAAAACTTTGGTGGCATCGGCGCCGGCGCTGCCAACCAACTCTGCCGCACTCTGCGCTTTGGCGGCGGCTTGCCAATAATCCTGGCGATTGAACGCATACTCGCCTTCGATCATCGCCAGCTCGCCGGTAACAAACTTTTTCCGCAGCGCCGCTGCCACCGGCACGCGGGCAAACTCATTCTTAAATTCGTCGATTTTTTGTTTGACCATGGTCAACTCGGCAGCCGCAGTGAATTGCAAAGAATCACGAGTGGCCACGGCCAAAGTTTCGGCGCGCTGGGCTTGCCATTGCACGGTTCCAGCTAAAGACCACGCCGCCCTAAAATCGCGGCGAAAAAACCATTTCTTGTTTTCATTTCCCCACGCTTGGGTGGCTTGTTTCCAACCGGCCTCGGCCGGCCGGAGAAGTTCCGCGGCGTAGATGTTGGCGCCGGCGCGGCGAGCCCGGCTCAGCGCGAGGCGTGCGCGCTCGAAAGCGGCGATCGGCGGCGAAGCGGAAAAGCTCCGAAGTCCGACAAGAGCCGCCAGCAACACAACCACAACGGCGGCAACCACAAGACTCCTTCTGCCCAACAGCCTCCTGAAAATAATTTCCCCGATATGTTGCAAAGTCATATCTTGCTGTGAGATTGATTCAGTCCAATCCAAAAAGAGAAAACCCCGGCTCGCGACGCAACTGAATAATTCATCGTAAACCGAGGCTTTCGTGCCATTCGACCAAAACGGTTACATCTTCTTGGACAACATGGATTTTTTGCTGATGGCGTCAGCCAATTCCTGGTTCAACGAATTGGCTTTTTCCAACGCGGCGTTCAGCTTGTCGCGCGCAGTCATAAAGTCGCCGGAATCTATTGCACTCGTCGCCTCGGTGATGGCCGCTTCGGCTCCGGACAACTCTGCTTGCATTTGCTCCAAAGCCTCTTTGCCTTCCTTGCCCTTTGGCGCTTTGGCCAGCAGATTCTTTGTTTCCTCCACGGCGGTTTGGGCTTGCGCCATCAGGTTTTGGGCTTCGGCCTTGACTTCTTCTTTCTTCGCGGCCACGCCGTCTTTAGCGGCATTGGCGGCGGCCACCGCGGACTCGAACAGGGCCTTGGCGCGATCATAATTGCGCGTTAGTGCAAACTTGGAGTTTTGCGCCTCGAGCTCGGCCATGGCCGCGTTCAACGAATCCTGGGCGGCGTTGAATTGATCCGCCAGATAACGATCGGCTTCCGCCTCTTTCGCGGCATCGACGGCCGCTTTTGCCGCATCGATGCTTTCCTGCGGCGCTTTGGCGCAGCCGGATAGCAAGGCGAGGATGGAAACCAAGCCTGCGGCGATTAGAAACGTCTTACTTCTCATAAAACATGCCTCCTTAAGGGGTTTAGCCGTGCACCGTAAAAGCTTCAAAAAGTGCACGCGCGTTTAGTTTAACAACATATCAACCAAAAAAAAAGCATAGCCGAACTTCGACCATGCCCTGTCATTTCCTTTACAAGACTATGTCTGTTGCCACTCAGTTTTTGCAGGCCTAGCGTGCTTTGCACTATAGCCTCTAAAAATTAATAAAAACGACCCAAATTGTCAAGTAAAATTTTTGTTGCGAAATATGCCTTGACATTTGAACGGCTTTTTTATTAATTGCAGGAGTAACTCAATGTTACGCTGCAAAACACAAAATTGCAACAACAAATGGAACTAAATAACAAAAGCCGAGAGAGGTGAGTTCCAGGAGGCGGAGAGATGGTGAATCAGCGCAGCTCGATTGGGTTCGGCGTTCTGTTGATCGTTTTCGGCGCGCTCTTTTTGGCGGCCAATCTTTTGGAGATCAGGTGGCGAGACCTTTGGCCGGCGCTGTTTTTTGCCGGCGCTGCCATAAACTTCGCCATCTTTCTTGGCAACCGCAGCAACTACGGCGTGCTCATGCCGGCAACGATTCTGCTCACTTACGGCGTGCTGTTTCAATATTGCGCGCTGGCCGGCTGGTGGCACATGTCGGAATTGTGGCCGGCCTTCATTCTCGGCCCCGGCTTGGGTTTGCTGATGATGTATCGGTTCGGCAAACGTGAGAGCGGCTTGTTGATTCCGGCGTTTATTCTGATCGGCCTTTCTGCCGTCTTCTTTGTGGCGTTCGGGCCACTACGCTCCTATAGCCGCTACTGGCCGGTCGTTCTGATCATTATCGGTGTTTTGCTCTTGCTGAAACGGCAGAAATAAAACGGAGTGTTGGAGTAAAGGAGTGTTGGATTGATGGATTGTTGGATTGTTGGATTACTGGGGTGCTGCATGGGTAACCCAATAATCCATTAATCCAATAATCCATTAATCCAGTAATCCATTACTCCAGTGCTCCATTACTCCAGTGCTCCATTACTCCAACCGTATTGGGTTGCATGCTCTCCTTTCGCATCCGCACACAACTCATCGTCTTCGTCATTGCGCAAGTCGGCTTGCTGCTGGCGCTGGCCGGATTTTACCTCCAATGGCAAATGCAGCGCTTGCTGGAAAAAGAGCTTGGCGAGCGCCTGGTCGCGTTGGCCAAAGTGACGGCGCAAATCGCGGAAAAGACCGCGGCAGTTTGGCCGGTGACGAGCCTGCAGCCCGGCGACGAAGAATCACGGCGAATGAACGACCTGCGTCAGGAGCTGTTACCGGTTGTCGATATGGCGGGATTGTCGCGCGTGGTGATTTTCAATCAACAATATGAAATTTATTTCGACAGCCGCAACGAGCTTTCCATCAGCCAGGAATATGTTCGTTTGCGCTTCGATGCTTTGGAAATAGCCAAGGCCACCAAAGGTGAACCGAGCAGCGCCAAATTATTTACCGAGGCAGACGGCCAACCGTTCAAGGCGGCTTACGCGCCGCTGCGGGAGGGCAATCAAATTCGCGCCGCCGTCGGCGTTGAAGGCAGAGCCGAGAGCTTGCAGGCCGTGGCGGAAACGCGCCGAGTATTATGGACGATTGGCGTGATCGGATTGATTGTCGCAGCAATTAGCGGCGCTTTTTTTGCCCGCCAAATCTCCCAACCATTGGAACGCTTGCGGCGAGCCGCCGCCGCTATTGGCGCGGGACAATTGCCCACCTCTCTCAAAGTCACCGGCAGTGAAGAAGTAACCTTTCTTGCGCATACAATGGATGAAATGCGCCAGGCGATTGCGCGCCGCGAGCAGAACTTGCGGATGATGCTGGCCGGCGTCGCGCACGAAATCCGCAATCCGCTCGGCGGCATCGAGCTGTTCGCCGGCTTGCTGGAGAAAGACGTACCGGAAATGCTGCGCCCGCAAGTGCAAAAGATTTTACAGGAAGTTCGCCATCTCAACTTCATCGTCCAGGATTTTCTCGAGTATGCCCGACCGGAAGAGAGCCGGCGCCAGCCCCTCCGATTGGCGGCGCTCGTCAACGAAGTTCGCGAGGCGCTTGGCGAATCAGCGGACGGCGTCGAGTGGAAAATCGCATTTCCGGGCGACTTGGCGATTGCAGCCGATTACAATCAAACCCGGCGCATGCTGCTCAATCTGCTGCGCAATGCCATCGAAGCGATGAACGGCAAAGGCACGATTCGCCTCGTCGCACAGGAACTAAATCAGCGCGTGGCGATTTCAATTTATGATACCGGCCCCGGTGTGCCGGCGGAATTGGCCGGGAAAATTTTCGAGCCATTCTTTACAACGAAGTCACAAGGCAGCGGCCTCGGCCTCGCGCTCGTGCAGCGCCTCGCCGAGCAAAACGGCGGCCGCGTCGAGCTGGTGCCGAATGACAAAGGCGCGCATTTTCAATTGATTCTGCCAAAAGCAAGGTAAAACAGTTTTTTGCACTGTGGCTTTTTAAATTTAATCTCTATATCCGCTAAATCTGCCTAATCCGCTTACCTCTAGTTTTTTGTAAACGGATTTAGTTGATAGAGCGGATGCGATTGGGAATATAACAATAATGAAAGAACAGCTTCGAATTTTTATCATCGAAGACAACGCCACCATGCGCGAAGGCCTCGAGCTCGTCGTGCATCGTCTCGGACATCAAGTCGAACCCTTCGAGTGTGCCGAACCAGCACTCAACGCATTAAAATCGAACCCCGCCGATGTCATCATCTCCGACTATCGCCTGCCCGGCATGGATGGCTTGACGCTTCTGGAAAAAGTCAAAGCGTCGCAGCCCGCCTGCGAAGTCATCGTCATCACCGCGTTTGGCTCCGTCGATTTGGCGGTGCACGCCATGCAAAAAGGCGCGGCAGATTTCATCACCAAGCCGTTTTCGCCGGACGAGCTGACGGTCAAATTGGAGCGTCTCGCCGAGCGATTGCGTCAGCGCCGCGAATTGGAAAATCTGCAGGAGCAAAATCTTTACCTGCGGCGGGAAGAAGAGAGCCAATTCAATTTCGGCGAGATCATCGGACAATCGCCGCCGATGCAGGAAGTGTTTCGCATGTTGCAAAAAGTCGCGCCGACGGATTCGAGCGTCATCATTTACGGCGAGAGCGGCACCGGCAAGGAGCTCGTCGCGCGCGCCATCCACAAAAACAGCAACCGTGCCACCGGCCCGTTCATCCGCGTCAACTGCGGCGCGCTGACCGAAACTTTGTTGGAATCCGAATTGTTCGGCCACGAGAAAGGCGCCTTCACCGGCGCGCTGAAACGCAAGCTCGGCCGCTTTGAGCTGGCACATCGCGGCAGCATCTTTCTCGACGAAATCGGCGACATCTCCCCGGCGCTGCAAATCAAGCTCTTGCGCGTGCTGCAAGAAAAAGAATTCGAGCGCGTCGGCGGCGAAGAGACCGTGAACGTGGATGTGCGCGTCATTGCCGCCACGCATCGCAATTTGAAAGAAGAAGTCACCGCCGGCCGCTTCCGCGAAGATTTGTATTATCGCCTGCACATCGTGCCGATCAATTTGCCGCCGCTGCGCCAGCGGACGGATGATCTGCCCGTGCTCGTCAATCACTTTCTCCAACGCCTCGGCCACGAGCTGCGCAAGCTCAATTTGAAAATTGAGCCACTCGCTCTAGAGATGATGAAAAGCTATCACTGGCCCGGCAACGTGCGCGAGCTGGAAAACGTGCTCGAACGCGCCGCCGTTCTCTGCGAAGCCGAGCACATCACCGTTGCCGACCTGCCGCCGCTGGTGAAAGACCGCTCCGCCGTGTTCCAATTGCCCAGCGAGAATTTGGATTTAAATCAAACGTTGGAAGAAGTCGAGCGCGCCCTCATCGAACGCGCCATGTCTCGCGCCCACGGCGTGAAAGCCGAAGCCGCGCGGCTGCTTGGAATCAAGGCGACGACGTTGTTGTATAAGTTGGAGAAGTTGGGGATGGGGGAGAAAGCGTGAAATGTTTTGTTGCGTTACATACTTTAAAATCGTATATTTGTTCATCGCATCTATTTTCCGAGCAAAAGATGCTCCGTAATTTCCATCACAAAGAATTAGATCTGAGATCAAAATGGAAAAAATCAATCTCGAAGTCCCCGACGAAGTTTCACAAAAGCTCCAGCCTTACAGAGATAAGCTTCCGGAGCTGGTTTTGCTGGGTCTTCAGCAATTGAAAATACAAGAGGCTTTGCTGCTCTATTCACGCGGCCTGGCTTCCTTTGGAAGAGCGGCGGAATGGGCGGGTTTATCCGAGACTGAAATGATACGCCATGCACGCGCATCCGGTGTGCAACCTCGGTGGTCTGAGGAAATGGCGCAGGAAGAACTGGCATGAAAGTCGTTTGCAATTCCGGCCCTTTGATGGCGCTTGGCAAGATCGGGCAGGTTCATTTGCTTTATCCACTTTATGGAACAGTTTTGATTCCCTCGGCAGTTTATGGGGAGGCGGTTCTGAGTGGATGGACGCGAGGCGAACCCGATGCGGTGTCCATCGAGATGGAATTTCGCCGTCAGCACCTTCGGATGATCGAAATGGCAGAATCTGATTTGTCATCGGTGATAACTACGTTGCCATTGGATCGCGGTGAAAAGCATGCTATTCATTTAGCAATGAAAGAAAATGCAGACTGGGTTTTGCTTGATGATATGCAGGCTCGTGTTGAAGCTAAAAAACTGGGACTACAAGTAAAAGGCACACTTGGCGTATTTGTTGATACAGTTCGGCAAAGCGTGTTAAACATATCTGAGATCGACGTTATTTTTGAAGCCCTAATCAAACGAGAAGATATTTGGATAGCAGAGGGTTTGGTTCGCCATGTTTGGGGTGATCTCAAGAAAAAATTTGGCGAATGATGCTGCTATGGACGAAAAGCTCCTCGACGAACTAATCGGCGCATTGAAAGACGCGGCGGCATTCGAGCAGGATGAAAAAATTGACCTTCGTGTCACCCGCTGTAGTCTGTTAGGAGTCAAAGCTTTGCAAAAAATCAAAAACTTTCAGGCTCACAGAAATCGAACTCGCACAGAAAAATTTTCAAAATAAATTTCTGAGTGAGTTCCAATTCTGTGAGCGATAAATTCTTTTTGGTTCCGGCATGTCCGGGTTGTGTTTCTGAAGCATAGATGAGTTATTCTCGAGCAACCCCACCCTTTTATCAACAAGCATGGCTTTGGTTGATCTTTCTCTTGCTCGGCATGCTTGCGGCAGGGAAATTTTTTGACACACTTGCCAATACTTGGTTTTTGGTTACGCCACGCATGACCTATATTTTTTCAACGGCGATTATCGGATTATGGGCACTCTTGGAAATGCTATTAAAAAAACGCGGCCAAATATGATTCGGCATTGGCAATTTTAGAAAAATTTCTTGGCTCCGACCATCCAGATACTCGGACAGTGCGCGAGAACCGCAATCGCGCTCATTTCTCTTCTTTGCCGCCGCAACAACAATGGCATTGGGGTACACAAATGTTGCTGCAAAATTTAAAAACATCGCCGCAAGCGCTTTCAGCGGAAGATTCGCTTGGGCTTTGCAATGGCATCGGCCTCGGCTATGTCAAGCAAAGCTTGGCTGATTCGGCCATTAGCTATTTGCAAGCGGCTTTGTCTTTGGCGAAAAGGTTGAACGATCAAGAAATGGTGGGCACACTCTACAACAATTTGGGTTCAGCGAACAAACTCAAAAAAGACTGGCCGCAAGTACGGCAATGGTTGGAAAAGAGCCTCAGTCACAACCGCGCCCTTGCCGGCGACAGTACGGCAGTGCTGGCTTACACTATTTTCATTTGGCCGGCGTGGCCCAAGCCGAAGGCCAAACCCATCTCAGCCGCGAGTATGCGCAAAAGAGTCTGGTCTTGGCGGAGCGGCACGAGCGCGCCGAGGTGGAGGCGCTTTTGAAACAAAAAAGATAAAAAAGAAAAATTGCAAAAACGAAGGGGGAAAGTGAGAAAAGTGAAGGGCGCTAAAAATGTTTGTCACTTCAGGAATTGCTTTTCTGCTTCTTTGAGGAATTTGGATATTTGTTTTGCCGATATTCTACGATCAGCCGATCAATGTCTTTCTCGGTTATGCCACCGGCAGCTTCAACTTGACCGCGAATTTCATCAATAAGCCTGGCCAATTGCCGCCGTTCCTTCCGAATGGGTTGCAAAAATAACAACGACAAAGCATCAGAGATGACGGCATTTTGATCGCCGTCATAGTTCTCGTGGGCTATCTTTGATAACCGCGAAGCCACACCGTCGTCAATTTTCAAAACCAGTTCTGCCATTTTAGATCTTCATCCGAAATACTGTTTACAATTCAAGTTCATCCAAACGCCTGCACAGTTATGGCCGGTGATCCCATTCTTTGCGCAATTCATTAACGTATTCCTGCGCGTCAATCCCTTCCCAAATTTCCGCGCCAAGACCGTGCAATTCCATGAGGCTGCGTTGAGGAGAGTTAGCAGTCTCGATGGCTTGCGCCATCTTTCTTGCAATGAGTTCCACTAACTTGAGCTGCTTATGAGATGGCAACGGTTTAATGTGCCGTTCATAAAGTTGCTCAATGCTCATCGTTTGCATAAGCGTTCATCTCCATGCTTGACAAGAGTTTTCATCTTTTTGATAAGATAATGATTTCCAACAAAAAAACAATGAGAATTTTTCAATGCTGCTCTCAAGAACCAATAGCTACTCTACTAGGGTCATTTTCCGCGAAACCGAAATCGCTCCGGCTTTCAAAACATAAAAATAGATTCCCGAAATCACTTTGGCTCCTAAATCATTCGTGCCATCCCAAACCATCTGATGCCGCCCCCCATCGATCTTGCCCTCGAACAAATTTTTGACCTGCTGCCCTTGCAGATTGTAAACTCGCAACGATATATTAGCCGGCGCGGGCATTTCAAATACAATCATCGTTGCTGGATTGAAAGGGTTCGGATAATTCCCCAGCAGCCGGAAAGTTATTGGGAACTCATTGTCGGAATTAGAATCTACTCCAGTCGTTGACGAAAGATTCAACACCCAGATGTCGTTGAAATACGCATTTCCCAAACCGCCGAAAACCACCATGCGGCCTTCAGCACGAGTATAGATGGCAACAGCACCTTCGCGCGCCGATGGAGGAGTTCCGGAAGCCGAAATCTGCTGCCAGGAATTTTGCGCCAAATCAAACCCCCACACTTCGTTCGTTACACTCCCGCCGCCGAAACCGCCGCCAAAGATGATGGCGCGATTGTTCACCGCATCGTAAATGTTCGTCGAAAACCAGCGGCCCGCCGGACTGGTTTGTGGCGTCAAATCTGCCCAAGTGTTGTTGGTCAAATCAAACGCCCATATATCGCCGCGTGGGCCACTGGTTTGGCCGCCGTAAATAATCATGCGGTGCTCGAGCGCGTCGTAACTCGCCGAGTGCAAACAACGTCTCTCCGGATGCGTGGTGAGCGAGATTTCTTTCCAAGTCGCGTTAGCGATATTGAAGCGCCACGTATCATCAAAACGTCCGGCATCGGTAAAACCCGCAAAGGCAACCATCTCTTTCGCCTTCGGATCGAAAATCGAGGCCACGCCGTAGCGAGTATTTGGTTTAGGATCGGGTGGTGTAAACTGCGACCAGCTCTCCGCGTTCAAATCGAACGCCCACACGTCGTTGAAAAATCCCGATCCTTGCCCCGACCAGATGATCATTTGCTGCACGGCAGGATTATAAACGCCGTTGGCCGTAAATCGCAGCGCCGGAGCCGGGCCGGATGTTGGTGTCAGCTCCGACCAAGTATTGGTTCTCAAATCAAACGCCCAAACGTCGTTGAGATTGCCGGAAGCCGATTTGCCGCCGAAAATAACCAGGCGGTGATTGAGTGAATCATAAATGGCGGCAGCATTGCTTCGCGGCGCCGGCGCGTTGCCGGAAGCCGGCGTCAATTGCAACCAATTTTGCGCATGACCGGTATCAATTACTGCAGCGAGACAAACGAGCAAAGCGGCAATCTTGGTGACGACTTTCATTTTTCTCCTGTAAAGTATTTATAAGATTCTCACAATTGACTCATGTTTCTCATGCGGCCTTGTTGTATCTTGTCGAAATAACAACTGGAGCGCCGGCATTATTTCCTCTTGTGAATGAATTTCTTGTAACGTTGGCGCGACCAGAGGAATCTTACTTTAGGCAATTTGTAACTATTCAGCGATTGACCCCGTTGTCGGCGTTAGTACTGCAAGTAGCACTATAATGTCATCGTGGAACGATCTTGTTAATACCAAGCACGGTGCTTGGCCTAAACAGGATTCTTCCAGAATGACATTTTACTTGGAAGACCGGTTGTCGCAAAGTAAATAACGGCAAAATAATTTGGGGCAGAACTATTAAAAATCCGTGTGAGTTTTTGATCCGCGTGTTATCAGTTTGGTGCTCTACGATTTGAAACGAAGCTTCGCTGGATAGTCACAGCAATTTTTATTTGAAATTGAAGCTGCGTTTGCTTAAAATGTAACAAAATCGTCGCAACCTCTGTCTAAAAAATCAGTACAACTAACGCATGTCCATCCAAATCCGCAGCCTTTACAAAACTTACACTGGCGGCGTTCATGCCCTGCAAAACGTCGACTTGGATATCGCCACCGGTATGTTCGGCTTGTTGGGACCGAACGGTGCTGGCAAGAGCACGCTGATGAAAATTCTGGCGACGCTCGAAACGCCTTCCTCCGGCGAGGTTTTTGTCAACGGCGCAGACATTCGCACGCAGCGGCAGCAAATTCGCTCCTCGCTCGGCTATTTGCCGCAATTCTTCGGCGTTTATCCGCAGCTCACCGGCGCGGAGCTTCTGAGTTACATTGCCAAGCTGAACGGCGTGCCGCGCCGAAATTTGCGCGAGGCGGTGCATGAAAATTTGGCGCACGTCGGATTGTTGGAGGCGCGCGACCGCAAAGCCAAAACCTACTCCGGCGGCATGATGCGGCGTCTCGGCATCGCGCAGGCGCTCATCGGCAATCCACGCTTGCTAATCGTTGATGAGCCGACCACCGGCCTCGATCCTGAAGAGCGCATCCGCTTTCGCAATCTGCTCACCGCGATTAGCCGCAACAAAGTGATCATCCTCAGCACCCACATCGTCGGCGATATTTCGAGCACCTGTGAAGATATTGCGATTTTGGCGAAAGGCCAAGTCGCGTTTCGCGGCCATCCCGCCGCGTTGATCGCGCAAGCCGCCGGAAAAGTCTGGCAAGTGCTCTGCGACGAAGCGGAGTTCCCGAACATCGCCGGCCGCATGCAAGTGATTTCCACCATTCCCAAGCCGCCGAATCTGCTCCTGCGCGTCGTCGGCGATCCGATTCCTGGCTATGATATGCAAAGCATGCCGCCGAATCTCGAAGATGCATACATGCACTTCATGGGATCGGTGGTTGGACAACGGGTGGAAGAGGAAAATGGAGTTGTGGAGTGATGGATCGTTGGATTAATGGAGTTTTGGGGTGATGGATTTTTGGATTGATGGATTGTCGAGGTTTTGGGTTTCAAGGATACGACAGTAAATAAATATAAACTTGGTAAATTTATCATTTAAACTCCGGAGGGAAAAATGACAGAATATACGCGGTTTAGAAACAAAAATCGTGGTTACATGAAACTACGAGTATGGCATAAGGCCATAGAGTTATACAAACTGGTTTGTAGAATCGTTTATTTGGAAAGTTTGGAGAAAAAGAGAGATGAAGGCTCTTGGGTCACACGCGCAACGGAAAACATTGATGATCATCATCCTCAAGAAGCCCAGTAATCCAAAAATCCAATAATCCATCGATCCACCAATCCAATAATCCATCGTGACAAAGAGCCTTAACTACATTTTGACGATTGCGGGCACGGAACGTGTGATGCTCTATCGCACCGCCAAGTTTTGGGTGCTGGGCGGCATTGGCGCGCTGATGGTCGTTTTTTTCATGGTCGTGATGACCGTCGTTTCGATTGTTGAAGGCAACTTCCCTGGCGAGTTTCTGCTGGAAGGCACGGACGGCTTTCTCGCGCTCTATTTCTTCAGCTACGTGCAGGCGATTTTGATCATCTTTGTTGCCGGTGATTTTCGCAAGGCTGAGGAGAAGGCACGACTCGATCAGGTGATGCTGTCGCGGCCGATGACCACGGCGAATTTGGTGATTGGAAAATATTTCGGCGTGGTCGGCGCGCTGCTCTATCTCAACCTGTTTCTGATGGCGCTCGCCGCGATTGGCCGCGTCTTCAAAGTCATTTTCACCGGCGCCGGCTTCAACATTCTGCCATTCGTCAAATACTTCGTCATCGCCGGCCTGCCTTCGATTTTGTTCATGACCGCGCTGGTGTTTTTTCTCGTCAGCCTGCTGCGCTCACAAGCCCTCGCTATTATTTTACCGCTGGGATACGTCGCCTCCATCCTTTTTTATTTTCACCACAAATTTCAAGGCCTGTTCGATTACGGCGCTTTTTTCGCGCCGATGTTTTATAGCGATCTCGTCGGCTTCGGTGACATCTCGACCGTGTTGTGGCAGCGTCTTTTTTTCGTTTTTCTCGCATTTTCTTTGTTGGGGTTTTCCGTCATTCTCTATCCGCGCTTGCAGCAATCCCTTTTTTCACAGCGCTTGTCACAAATCTCGGCAGTGGTCTTCTTGCTCGCGGCGGCCGCGGTTGGCTACAAGATCGTCGGCCAACATCGCGACGAGCAAAAAACACGGCAGAACGATTTCACTTACCAACGACAATGGATTGCTCAACCCACTTGCCAAGTTAAACACTACGATCTCGAGGTGACGCTTGACGGCAAATCCGCGCCGCTGCAAGTTGCCGCGAAGCTTGCCGTTTTCAACCCGCACACGCAACCACTTTCGGAACTCGTCTTCGCATTAAATGGAGCACTGCATGTAGCGGCAGCGCGAAGGCAGGATGATAAAACAATTTCCTTTCGACAAGAGCATCAACTTCTGCTACTGAATTTGAGCGACCGGCCTTTGCAACCTGGCGCGACGGATACATTGCAAGTTTTTTATGCCGGCACGATCGACGCCGACGGTTTCATGTTGGATCGCCTGCCGGAGAGCAAGGGCATTGGAAGAAGAGATGACGGCCCGTGGGTCAAAGACAATCTCTCGGCCTGGCTCGGCGACGACTTTGCGGTGCTGCCGTCGCAATGCGGTTGGTATCCGATTCCTGGCGCGGCAGCGGGATATGCTTTCGAGTCGCCGCGGCCGTTGAACTTTGCCACGGCGACAATTGGCGTTCATGCCGATAGAAATCTCACGATCATCACGCAGGGAGAGAAGATAGAAGAAAATGATGAAGGCGTAGCCTTTGTTGTGGAAACGCCGGTGCCAGGATTCTCATTGAATATCGGCGATTACAAAAGTTTGAAACGAAAATTCAAGCAAACGCAAGTCGAGCTTTATTTTCGCGACAAACATTTGTTGGATTACGACGTCTTCGGCGACGTGGCCGACACCTGTTTTCAGGCCGTCGAGCGGGTGTTTGATATTTTCGAGGAAGTCGCCGGCGTGCCGTATCCTTACAAAAGGCTGGCGCTGGTCGAAACGCCGACGCAAATGCAAATTTATGCGACGCGACATGGTTTTGACAACATTGGGTTGCAGCCAGGTGTGGTGATGATTGACGAGGTGATGATCGCGGCCAGACGGTTGAAGAAACGTACCGAACAGCGGACCAAGCGCGTGCGCCGGCGCGGCCAGGATGATTCGCCGGCGCGCATCAAACGCGATGTTTTTGTCGAGACGGTGCTGGATTTTTTCATGGATGACGAATACTGGCATGGCGACAGCAGCATCCGCTCGCTCTTGCGCAATTATCTCAATTTTCAAATCGACATCAAAGATCCCGTGCTCGCCCGCGCGGTGGAAATGCAGCTCTTCGAGGAATGCGAGCGCCGCGCGCAAGACGCCTTTTATCCGGATCGCTGGAATGCCCACCTGAGCGCGAACGATCGCATTCGCCAATTGGAAGACGATTGGGTCACGCGCTGGCGCTACGGCGTTGAAATGGATTCGGTGCTCGCGGCTTTGGAGAAGACGCCGCTGGCGAAGCTCCGTCCGCAAGGCGAGGGCAATCTCTATCGCGCCTGCGTGGATTTGAAAGCGCCGCCGGTTTTGCAAATGCTGCGCGAGCGCGCCGGCGAGAAAAATTATCTCGCCGCGTTGCGCAAACTGCTGCAAGAATATCGCTATCGGCAGGTAAGCCCGACTGATTTTTTGAATGTCGTTCAATCCTTTTCCCAAGATGATCTGTCCGGCTTTTTTAGCCAGTGGTTCGAGCAGGCAACTTTTCCAGGTTATCGCATCACCGCGGCCGAAGCGGAGAAGCTCGATACCGGCAAGATGCGCATCGTGCATCAAGTTAAAGTGCGCGTGCAAAACGGCGAGAAGGGTGACGGTTTCGTGCGACTCGTTTGTCATACGGAAAACGATAAAATCCGGCGCCATCTTAGCCTCGCCAGTTATGAAGAGAAAGAGATTCATTTCCCCGTGACTGAAGTTCCCAAAAACATCCAACTCATTCCGTATTTCTCGCGCAATCGCGGCGAGATCATGAAGCAGATCACACTGTCCAATCGCATTCGCCGCGGCGCGCCGGTGGACACGATCTTCACGACGACGGCTTCGCCCAGCGATTCTTTGTCTTTTGTTTTGGATGATCAAGATGACGGATTTTTTACGCCGGTGAGCGAAGAGGCCAAGTATCTGCGTCCGCGCTCCAAAGGACAAAGCTGGTGGGAAGACACCAATCCTTTTGCGTTTGGCAAATACTATTTCGGCTGGCGCCTCAAGCGCGACGGCAGCGGCGAATATCCAGCGCGTTGGGAAATGAAGGTGCCGCGCACCGGCGATTACGAGCTGAGCTTTCACCTTCCCGTCGACAAGGACTGGCGCACGAGACGCTTGAGCCGCAAGTTTGAAATTAAAGTCACCAGCGTTGACGGCACGAATCGAATCGAGCTGCAGCCGCACGAAACCATCGATGATTGGCTGCCGCTCGGCCGCTACCGTTTTGATCGCGAGAAGCCGGCCATTGTCGAGCTATCCGATGAAGGGAGTGGGTATGTCATCGCCGATGCGGTGCGGTGGGAGTTTGTGGAGTAGCTGTGGGATCAATCCCACAGCTAAAAAGCGGAAGTCGTCTGAAGACGACTAAAATGGAGCATTAGCATCGATTCCCAACTCAAGATCGTTTTGCTGCCAGGACTTGACGGCACTGGCGCTCTTTTTTCGCCCTTTATTGCGGTTCTGTCGAAACAATTGACGCCAATCGTCGTTTCGTATCCCAAAGATTGGCCACTTGACTACGATGATCTGGAGCATTATCTTGTTGAGCGAATTAACGCCAAAGAGCCGTTTGTCATTCTTGCCGAGTCATTCTCCGGTCCTTTGGCATTGCGTTTGGCTGCGAAAAGTCCCCCAAATTTGGTGGCCGTCATTCTTTGTGCAACATTTGTTGAAAATCCGCTTCCTAAAATGAGCACGCTCTTTTCGCCGGCATTGGCTGAAAAAATGTTTAAACTAGCACTTCCCAAATTTTTGATTCGGCATTTGTTGATGGGAAAGAATGCTTCTAACGATATGATTGATACGTTCTGTGAGAATCTAAAAACGGTGAACCCCAAAGTGCTGGCAACAAGAATACAATCTGTTTTTGCAGTGAATGATAGACAGTCGCTTGCAAATTGCCCTCAACCCATTTTTTATTTGTACGCGACTAAAGATCGAATCGTATCCCGAAGAAGTTTGGAGCAAATTAGAAAAATTCGCCCTGATGTTGAAATCGCATTGATTGACGCACCCCATTTACTGCTTCAGTGCATGCCTAAACAAGCTGCGGAAGCGATTCAAAGCTTTTTGAAGAGGAGGAACTTGTGTCTCTGAATGAGAAGAAAATCATTTTCAAGCTGCTTGCGATTTTGCTAACGATGCCGGCGACGGTGAATTTTGCCCAAGAAACCCGCATCCTGACGCTGGAAGAAAGCCTCAACATCGCGCTCGGCAAAAGCTACCAAGTCAAGCAGCTCGAGCAGTCGCTCGTCAATTCCAGAATGAGCCTGCAAGCCGCGCGCGCCAGCTTCAAGAGCAACGGACAGTTGGTCTTTTCGAGCTTGCCGAATTATCAACAAAGCGAGAGGCAAACGCCGTTGCCTGGCGGCGGATTCGCTTTCGACCGCCAAAAATTCATGAATCTTCAGACGGAAATTTATGTCAATCAACCCGTGGCGGCAACCGACGGGGTGTTTTCGCTCGTGGGCTCATTGCAGCGGTTCCAGCAATTTGGCACGTTCGAGGAGGTCGGCTTTAGCTTCGAAACCGGATTGGATACGCTGAGGCGCAAAGACCCTTCGGACTATTCGCCGCAATTGCGCTTGCAATTTCGTCAGCCGCTGTTTACCATTAATAAATTGAAAACCGGCTATCGCAAAGCAGATCTCAATCTCGAAAACACGCTGCAAACGTACAGCCGCAGCCAGCTTGACATCATTTATAACGTCACTTCGAATTTTTATAATCTCTTCCGCGCGCAACGGCAGGTGGAAATTGACAGCGCGCAGGTGCAGCAATCCGAGAATGCGCACCGCCTCGCCAGGCTCAAGCAGCAGGCGGGGTTGTTTCCGGAGCTGGAAGTCCTGCGGCTGGAAGTCGAGGTGGCGAACGCGCGCAACACCTTGACCAACAGCGAGGCCAATTTAAAAAGAACGGAAGATGCGTTCAAGCTTTCTATCGGCTTGCCGATTGAAGACTTGGTACAAGTTTCAACGGAACTGTCGTACCGGTCAATTACCATTTCTCTCGACAAAGCCATCGCCGAGGCCTTGCAGCGCCGCACCGAGCTGCGCTCCGACGACATCAGCGTTCAATTGAGCGAGATCAGCGTGCGAGAAACCGACGCGCAGACGCAAATAACCGGCGAGCTGTTTCTGAGTTATGGCATTTTCAACCGCCGCGACAGGTTTCGCGACGCATTTCAGGATTTCAGCAACGACCGCCGCGCCACGTTCGGACTCACCGTGCCGCTGTGGGATTGGGGGAAAAACGGCGCCGAAGTGCAAGCTGCGCAAGCTTCATTGGAAAGCAACCACTTGACCAGACAAAATCGCGTTGATTTGATCAAACAAGAAATTCGCGATGCCGTGCGCAGCTTGCAATCCGCGCAGCAGCGCTTGGAAATCACGCAACGCAGCGAGGAGCTGGCGGAGAAGAGCTACAAAATCAGCTTGCTGAAATTTGAGAATGGCGATTTAAGCTCGCAAGACCTGGCGCTGGAACAGAACCGCTTGACGCAAGCGCGCACCAATTCGCTCAATGCGATCATCGACTACAAGCAAGCGCTCGCCGACCTGCGCCGCAAAACGCTGTGGGATTTTGAGAGGGATGAGCCGGTGAGGATCGAAGTACCGAAATGATCTGGAGTGATGGATCGTTGGAGTATTGGATTGATGGAGTATTGGATTGTTGGGTTTAAAATGATTTCCCAACTGATAGATGAACCCAACGGATTTGCTTTTCAGTTGGGTTCATCTATCAGTTGGGGCGAAGAGAGGTTTTCTCGATAGCCAAAGCTGCTTCGTATCGTATACATGCAAGGATGTCTTCTCGGGTAATGTGTGGATAAGCCTTGAGAATGTTCTCGAAAGTTTCATCGGCGCCTAACAAATCAAGAATGAGATGCACGGGAATGCGCGTTCCTTTAATACAAGGTTTCCCATGGCTTATCTTGGGATCGACAGATATTCTATTCATATCTTGCAACCTTAATTAGTAAGCTCTCGTTCTTTTCTTCATAATGAATTTGCCAAAAAAATACATAACTTTCAAGTCAATTCTGTACACGCGCATAAAAAAATCTTAATGGAGCTTTCATGACCGCCAAAATCAGTTGTGCGAGTTTATTTGTCTCTCTCCTGTCGATGTTATTCTTGGCCTGCGACTCCGCCGAAGACAAATCCGCTGCCGACTTGGCCATTCCGGTGGTGGTGGAAAAAGTCAAGCGCGGGCCGATTGCGTCTTACGTGTCGGCGACCGGCACGTTGCGCGCGCAGCGTGAAGAGCGCGTCGTCGCGGAAGTTGAAGGCGTGTTGCGCATGGCTAAAAACAACGGTACCGTGCTCGTTGCCGGCGCGAGAGTCCAGGCCGGGCAGCATCTCGCCGAGATCGAGAACCAAGAATATCTGCTCAACGTGCGGGTGGAATCGCAAAAACTGGCGATGGAAAATGCCAGTCGTGAATTGCAAAAACAGGAAGCACTTTTTAAAGAAGGCGGGGTCACTGAGAAGGAGTTGGAGCTGGCGCGCCGCAATGCACTGGATGCCCGCTTGAATTATGAGGCAGCCCAGATCAAAGTGGACAAGCTGCGTTTGAAAGCGCCGATTTCCGGCTTCATTGCCAATTTGCAATCCAACGCCGAAGGCACGCGCGTGCCGGTCGGATTTCGGCTTTGCAGCATAATGGATTACAACACGACGGTGGCGCAAGTGAATCTGCCCAACACCGATCTTGAGCGCGTGCAAATCGGCCAGGAAGTGGTGGTGAGCAATTATGCCATCGCCGATCAAACTTTTCGCGGCCGCGTGACGGCCATTGATCCGACCATCGATCCGCAAACGCGCACGTTCACTGTCACCATCGAAGCCGCCAACGAGAAATTTTTGTTGCGGCCAGGCATGTTCGTCAAAGCAGACATCGTCATCGACAATCATGCCAACGCCGTCATCATTCCGAAAACCGCTTTGCAAACGCGCGACAATCGCCCCGTAGCTTTCGTGGTGGAAGGCGCCAGCGCGGCCTTGCGTGAAGTGTCGACCGGCATCGAAACGCGCGAGGAGGTGGAAATTCTCGAAGGATTGGCCGAAGGCGAGCGTTTGGTTGTGAAAGGTCACGAGACGCTGCGGGATAAGTCAAAGGTGAGGGTGACGGAGTGAGTGGCGTGTGGCAAAGAGCGAAGGGCGCAATAAGTGCAATTTCAAGAGTCTCATTCAATCAGTGCTATCACTAAGCATGCGCGCGTGGCTCTCGCTTTCATCTTCGGTAAAAGTCATCAATTTTGAAATCCCAATGTGTTTGGAGTCAGCGAAATATTGGTAAAAGAACTCATAGAGATCGTCGGTTCTATCCCAGCGATCCCAATTTTCAAATCCATTTGCGGCGACAACGATAACGTCAAAGGCATTCGGAACCAAGCTTGGATATACTTCAATATCGGCGATCTCGACTTGCGGATGTTGTTTCGCCCATTCATGAACGGCTTTTTCGATCTTTGTAACAGACGGACGTCGGATGAATGGGCTTTCTAAAGCCGGTGTAAAAGCGCGGTCGTGAATGCTGCCGTCGGCGCCAAACTCGATGTGATGAACTCTAATCAAATAAGCATAGTCCGGTTGTTCCCATTCGTAATTGTCTTTTTCCTCTTCGGTCATGGTGAGCAGCTTGGAAATTCTTACAGCATCTGCATAGCCAAGTTGTTTTCTTAAAAATTCAGAGAGATTTTTGTATCTGTCAAGTTCTCTCCAATTCTCAAAACCTTGTTTAGCTACGGCGATGACGTGAATATGATCTCCAATCCCGGCATTGGCTATTTCAACCTCTGTGAGCTCGACGTTCGGATATTGCTTTGCCCATTCGTAAATGGCCTTGGCGATTTTTTCTATAAGTTTGCGCTTCATTTTACTGCGCCACAAATATGCTAAACAAAAGCTCCGTCGCCGGTGGTTTCGTATTTCTCGTACTGCTCCTCGGTGAAAGCATGAAGGATCGGAATTTTTACAGCGATAGCATCACCCAATTGTTTGCCGATAAAATCGGCAATATCGATTTGTCTCGCGATCTTGGGCCAATTCTCGAATCCTTTCTTGGCGACAACGATAACATCGACGTCATCGTCAAATCCGCTCGGATAAACTTCGACACGCGAGATTTCGACATGAGGATATTGCTTGGCCCAATCGTAAACGGAATTTTTGATTTTTTCGGCAAGTTCTCGTCGCAACATAGGAGTGCCTCATATGAAAAACTTTGGGCAAATGCTCTACATCCATATTTTTGCAAATGACGATCTTCAATGCCAATTCAAGCAACATACCCGCGTGCATAACAGCCCCTGCCCATTCTCCGGCGGCGCGCAAAGCTTCGTATTCGCGTTGTCGCAATTGACAGGCTTGACGGAGTGTTGCAATATCTTCAGCAATTATTTTGTCAGTCAAATCTACCATTTGGATACTCGCGCTTTCGTATTTTTAAACTTTTGATTGATACCCAACAATATAGCTAACACTAACAAAATTTTCAAGCGAAAAATCGACACCAATGAACCTCCCCCAATTCTCCGTCCGTTATCCTGTCACTGTCGCGATGCTCATGCTCGCCATCGGCATACTCGGCGTTATTTCATTGAACCGGCTCGGCACGGATTTGCTGCCGGCGATTTATAACCCGCGCATTGTGGTGGAGCTGCAATCCGGCGAGCGCTCGCCGCAGGAAATGGAGCAGCGTTTCGCGCGCCGTCTCGAAGGCGAGTTGGGCACGGTGAGCAAGGTTGTCGACGTGCGCGCGGTTTGCAGTCTCGGGCGCGTGCTGGCCACGGCGACGTTCAGTTGGGGTACGGACATGGATTTTGCATTGCTTGATGTACAGAAAAAAATCGCCAATTATGAATCCGATCCGGAAGTGAATCGCGTCACCATCGCGCGCTACGACCCGCAGGAAGAGCCGATCATGATTTATGCGCTGCAAAGCGGCGGCGAGCACGATCTCGATGAGCTGCGGCGCATCGCGGAAAATGTGATCAAGCGCGCATTGGAGCGATTGGACGGCGTGGCGCGCGTGCAAATTTATGGCGGCATCAAGCGCGAAGTGCGCGTCGAGCTGAATGAGTATCTGCTCGAAGCTTATGGCTTGACGCCCACCGACGTCACCGGCAAAATTCGCCAAGCCAACGCCAATGCTTCCGGCGGCAGGTTGGTGCAGCAAGAGAAAGCTTATCTCATCAAAGGCATCGGCAATTACACCAGCGTCGAAGACGTCGCCGCCACCGTGGTCGGTTATAAATCCGCCGCCAATGGCGCGAGCAACGACACCACCGCGCTCGGCGCGCAACAAACGGGGTCGCAATTCGCGCCGGACAAAGTGCCGATTTATTTGTCCGACGTGGCGCAAGTGAGCTACGCGCCGGAAGAGCGCACCGACGTCGTTCGTCTCAACAGCCAGGAAAGTGTTGGGTTCTACATTTATAAAGAGGCGGAAGACAACACCGTACGCGTGGCCGAGCAGATTGTAGAGACCATCGCTCGCATGCAGGATGATTCTCCCAGCCTTGAATTTACGCTGGTCTACAGCCAGGCCGCTTTTATCGACAGCGCCATCGGCGAGGTGAAAGCTTCGGCGATCATCGGCGTGATTCTCGCGGTGTTGATTCTGTACGTTTTTCTCCGCAATCTTGGCGCGACCATCATCATCAGTGTTGCCATTCCGCTCTCGATTCTCGCGACGTTTACGCTGATGTATTTTCAAAATCTCACGCTCAACATGATGACGCTCGGCGGCCTCGCGTTGGGCGCCGGCATGTTGGTGGACAACGCCATCGTGGTGATTGAGAATATTTTTCGCCGCCGCCAGTTGGGTGAAGAATCCGCAGACGCCGCCATTCGCGGCGCCAGCGAGGTCGGGGTGGCGATCTTTGCGTCAACCTTGACGACCATCGTTGTCTTTCTGCCGGTCGTTTACGTGCATGGTGTGGCCGCCGAGCTGTTCAAAGATCAGGCGTGGGTGGTGGCTTACTCTCTGCTCGCTTCGCTCGTGGTGGCCTTTTTGCTGATTCCAACGCTCGCGGCGAGATTGCTTTTCAAGGATACAAAAGTTTTCGAGCAACAGTTTTTACAATTTGCCTTTTATGAAAAAACTTTGCAATGGGCGATGAATCATCGCAACGCGGTCGTGCTCGCGGCGATTTTTTTGATAGCCGTCGCCGCGGCGCTCTTGCCGGTCGTCGGCTCCGAATTTGTGCCGCGCAGCGGCGAGAACCAATTGCAAGTCGATATCAATTTGCCGCCGGGCGCGCCGTTGGAAAAAACTTCCGCCGTGCTCGCCGGCGTCGAGGAACGCACGCGCCAAATTTTAGGCGAGAGGCTCAACAGCTTGTTTTCCACTGTAAACGTCAGCTCGTCGCAAAGTCTCTTTACCGGCACGGAACAAGGCGAGCATCGCGCTTCCATAACGATCAATCTGGCGCCGGCCATCACACCCGAAACGGCGATCGCAGCTTTGCGCCCGCATTTGAACTTGCCGGACATCGCCACGACGTTTCGCATTCGCGAGACGAGCTTGCAGCAAACCATCGGCACCGGCAGCGCGCCCATCGTAGTGGAAGTGCGCGGCAGTGAACTGCCCACGTTACAGGAGACGAGCGCGCGCGTTGCCGAAGCGTTGCGGCAGCTCAATGGCCTGCACAATGTCGAGACGAGTTTTCAGAGCGGCAGGCCGGAGATCAATCTGCGCATCGACCGCTTGCTCGCCGCCAGTTTGGGTTTGGATGTGCAACAGATCGGCCAGCGCGTCAAAGAACGCCTCGCCGGCGAAATCGTCTCGGATTTTTACAGCGAGGGTGAAGATCGCAATATTCGCGTCGCTTTCACGCCGGCGACTCTTGCCGAGCTGTCGGACATGCCGATACGCGCTCCCAACGGCGCGGTGTTGCGTTTGCGCGATATTTCACAGCTCATTTCCGGCGAGGGGCCGAAAGAAATTCAGCGCCACAATCAATCACGCATCGCGCACGTAACCGCGCAATTAGAGAAGGGCATGACCTTGAGCCGCGCGGTGGCGGCGGTAGAAAAGACACTCATCAATATTGCGCTGCCGCCGGATTACGAGCTGCGCTTCGCCGGCGAAGAGGCGTCGCGGGGAGAATCATTCGAGCAAATGAAATTTGCTCTCATCTTGTCGATCGTGCTGGTTTATATGGTGATGGCGGCGTTGTTCGAAAATTTGCTCCACCCGTTCACGATTTTGCTCACGTTGCCGCTGGCCGGCGCCGGTGTGGTGTTCGCCTTCCTTCTGGTTGGCGAGCCGCTCAGCGTCATGGCGTACATCGGCGTGATCATGTTGGCCGGCATCGCGGTCAACAACGCGATTGTCTTGGTGGATTACATCAATCGCCTGCGCGCCGCCGGCATGGCGCGACGCGAGGCAATCCTGCAAGCCGGCCGTGACCGCTTGCGTCCGATTCTTATGACGACCGCCACGACGATTCTGGCGCTCGCGCCGTTGGCCATCGGTCTCGGCGAGGGCGCGCGTTTGCGCGCGCCGATGGCGATTGCGGTGATCGGAGGATTGATCACTTCGACGCTGCTAACTTTAGTGGTGATTCCGGTGGTGTATGAGCTGATTGATGGGGTGAGGGAAGTAAAACGTAATGCGTGAAGCGTAAGCAAATGTAAAAAAGTTATCGGCTGTCAGGTGCGATCAAGAAAATTCTGAACTTCGCGATTCAATTCGCGGTTCAAAAAAATGTTCTTTTGTCCAAGTATTGAGTTTAGCTGTTCTAAAGCCTCGTTGATTTCTTCGGGCGTGTTGCGAAAATAGGGTATTTTCTTTTTTCCCAGAAAATCGATGAACTCATCATAACTCATGTTCAGCAGCTTGGCGGCCTTGCCGAGGCTGATCTCTTCGTCGAGAAACAGCCCGAGCACGAAGCTTTGATAACCAAAATCCGAGGGGCTATCAAGATCGTCGATGAGGTCTTTCGGCATGGCAAAACTGACTTCTACGGTTGACATGGCTGAGCCTCAAATTTGAAGTGTTCTATTGAAATAAGTTTAAGCAATATTGGCGAAAAAAGCAAGCCTGAAAAATGCATTAATTGGGAATCTGCTTTTTTGAGCCGCGTTAAAAAATAACCGTCATGATCGTCACCTTAAAAACCAACCTGTTTCGCCCGTCGCTCGATAACCGAATGCCCGCAGAGGCGTCGGACAACGCCAGCTTCATCCTCCACGAAAAAGGCTACCGGCGATACAATGCAGAGGGAATAGGCTCTCTATCCATCAAATCGTTTTACAATGGCCAGGCTTTTTATGAGGTCGGACGCGGCCGCTTTGCTGTCGATGACAACTCCTATCTGATCTTGAATCACGGCCAGCCGTATTCTATCACCATTGATTCCACCAACCCGATGGAATCCTTCTGCATTTTCTTTGCTGGCGGTTTTGCTGAAGAAGTGCAGCGCAGTCTCAGCACCAATACCGCGCGCTTGGTGGATGCGCCGGAAATGTCTGCGGTGCCATCAATCAGTTTTTTCGAAAAAATCTATTCGCACGATGATATTCTTTCTCCCGCATTGCGGCATCTCCGCGCCTTGCTGGCGCAAAGGAAAGATGAGCCAGGTTGGATTCAAGAACAACTTCACAAAATCATGCAACGCCTTTTGCGGGTACACCGGCAAATCTACAAAGAAGTGGAGGCGCTGCACGCCGTGCGTGCATCCACCCGCGAGGAATTGTATCGCAGGCTCTATCGCGCCAGAGATTATGCCCACGCCATGTTCGATCAATCTATCACTTTGGATGAGCTGGCGCAAATCGCCTGTCTTTCACCCAACCATTTTTTGCGTACGTTCAGGCAGGTTTTTCGACAATCACCGCACCAGTATTTGACCACCTTGCGTTTGGAGCGCGCCAAGAAGCTGCTCACCGGCACCGGGCTTTCCGTGACCGAGGTTTGCTACGCAGTTGGATTTGCCAGTTTGGGCTCATTTAGCTGGCTGTTCAGACGACGCTTTGGCATTTCTCCGGAGGCGTATCGCCGAAGAAAGATGCAAAAAGCGACATCTCAAGAAAGGTGATTTTGAAGAAGCGCCGCATGCTGCTCTATTCGTATATTAGCCTTACGCACCGAGCCTCTGAGGTAAAGATGCGGTGGTGCTATAAATCACCATCATAAAAATCAACCGAGAGGGTCGCCATGAAACAAACCCTGATGTCCGTAATTTTCAGCCTTATCGTTGCGGCCTCGCTCCTCGCGCAAGGCTCTCAAACGAAAACGCCTGATGCCCTCAACTCAAAGGAAAGGAGAATCGCCATGCCAAATCCGACTGCAGTTGCGCTTTCGCAAATCGGCCAGATTTCCGTAAACGCTCACGACCTCGAGCGCGCCGTTGCCTTTTACCGCGACAAGCTGGGGATGAGGCATTTATTCACCGTGCCGCACATGGCTTTTTTCGATTGCAACGGCATCCGCCTGATGCTTGGCATTCCCGAAAAACCGGAGTTCGATCATCCCAGCTCGATCATTTATTTCAAAGTGGCTGACATTCAGGATGCTCACAAAGTTCTCTCCGAGCGCGGCGTGCAATTCGAAAGCCAACCGCATTTGGTTGCCAAGCTGGAGACTTATGATCTTTGGCTGGCATTTTTTCGCGACTCCGAAAACAACTTGCTCTGCTTGATGAGTGAGGTGGCGCGGAATTAGCTTTTAGTTCATTCATCGTTTCAGCCACAGGCCGGTCACTGCGAGTGACCGGTCTTTTATCTGATGATGCTTGATGCAATTTCTCATTACAATCTGGCAGCGCCTTCCGATAATACTGTGCGCCGTGATTGCCGGCCTAATCGTTGTAACTGCCGGCGTTTTGCCGTGGTCGATTCTCGTAGCCGCCAACCTGCGCTATCCGCTAAAATTTTTCCCTTCGCTGCCGTGGGCGGTTCCGGCAATGGCTTTGTATCTCTGGCTCTTTTGGCAATATCTCAAAGGCAAAGGATGGCCGCCATCAACGGCAGAAACACGGCGCATGAATCTGCGTGCAAATGCGTTATCGCCCCGCGCTTGGCGATGGTCGCTTGGGGCTGGAAGCCTGGCCGCGGCGAGCTTGATTGCACTCCGGCAGTTTGCCGAAAGACTGGTCGATCTGCCCGCGCCGCTGTTTCCCGAGGTCTCGCAATACCCATTCGTCCCGGTCCTGCTCATCTTCCTCATGAGCTCGGCAGTTGCGGGTATCGTTGAAGAAGCTGGATATCGTGGATATATGCAAGCGCCGATTGAGCGACGCCACGGCCCGATCATCGCTATCATCGTGGTCGGAACTGTTTTCGCCGTTGGCCATTTTTCTCATGCGTGGATGTCATGGCGCCTTCTGCCGTATTATTTGGCCGGCTCAACAATCTTTGGTGTGCTGGCTTATCTTACCGGCTCGATTTTGCCGGGGATTGTACTGCACACGATCGTTGACGCGCTGCGCTACATCCAGCTTTTGTGGTCGTCAACAGCAACTCCCCAACCTCTCATTGGGGAAACCGGCGCCGACTTGAAATTCTGGACGAATGTTTTGGCTTTCATCGGTTTGGGCGCAACGGCGATCTGGGCGTATTATAAGCTCGCTGCCGTCGTGCGTAGCGAACCGAGGTTGGTAAATTAAAGAGCAACGATGAATTTCGCCTCATTACCCAAAATCGAACTGCACCTGCACTTGGATTGCTCGTTGAGCTTCGAGGTCGTTTCTCGTTTGAACCCCTCAATCACGCGAGAAGAATATCAAAACGATTTCATTGCTCCGGCTAAATGCACGAACTTGGCGGACTTTCTCACCCGTGCGCCCAAAGGCATCCAGCTCATGCAAACCGAGGACGAGTTGCGCCTGGTCACGGCAGATATGTTTCAGCAACTCCAACGTGACGGCATCATTTATGCCGAAATCAGATTTGCACCGTTGTTTCACACCGAAAAGGGACTGGCGCCGGACCGGGTTGTCGAGATCGTTGAATCGGCAGCAGCACGAGCCAGCGAATCAACCGGAATCGAGGCGCGGTTGATTTTGTGCACGCTTCGCCATTTCAGCGAGGAGCAAAGCCTGCAAACCGCTCATCTCGTCAAACGCTTTAAAGACACGCGAGTCGCCGCGCTCGACATTGCCGGAGATGAAGCCGGTTTCGGGATTGACAAACACCGTGCCGCTTTCCAATCATCCTATCGACCGTTTGTACAAGGCCGGCGTATCGGTCGGCGTGAACACGGATGCGCGCACGCTTGTCAACACCACGTTGACGCAGGAATATGAACGCTTGCATCAAGCCTTCGGCTGGGGGAAAGAGCATTTTCTGCGCTGCAATCTCAATGCGCTGCACGTGGCTTTTTTGCCTGCTTCAATCAAGCAGCAGCTTGAGCGGCAGTTGATTGAGGCGTATGAGAGATTTTAATTTGGTAGTAGCCGCCTTTCAGGCGCTCCCTATTGGTTAGGAAGAACAAGCTCAAAATTGCATCGTTTATTTCAGGCTCGGCGCATACTTTTTGAGAATGACCCGATAAGCCGGTGAGTATTTTTCTCCATACGCAGTCGAATGATGAACCGCAGGATAACCTTTCTGGCGCATTGCCCGAAAGTAAGATTTCACGGTAACGGCGTCAAAAGGAATTGCGCCGGAGTTGGCCATTTGTTCTAAATGACTCAAATACTGCGCCAACCGCTCTGACGATTTCTGAAACGTTCGCGACGTCTGCATCATCGCTTGAAACAAAACACGATGGTCGCCATGCCGCGCTTTGAACGGACGGAGATTAAGGCGCACGACCGCGCCGTCGGGAGAAATTTCTTCCAACAAAGGTTCAGCGGAAGAAGCTTGAACGCTTTCAAGCTCGTGAATGAGATAATTGTGTACCATTGCGCTGTCCGTCATCAAATGTTCGTTGCCCAGCGCGGCTTGATAAACGAGCTTGTACAAATCCTGGATTTGCATAGCAGGATAGCGCTGCAATTGCGCGGTGATGCGCTTTTGAAAAGATGATTTTTCATTGGCGCAGAAGGCGGCTAATAGCGCGGCGACAAATATGATCGCTGTTCTTTTGCACATGTTGTAGTTTAAATATTCGCCGTAAGAATATCAAGCCGAAAAATCAAAATGTCATTCGAGCTCCAGAGTTCCGAAGACAACGCCATGGCCTTGATGAGCACGATTGCCAAGTGATATTAACTAAAAAGCCCACGATTATGAAAGACAAAGGTATTATCGTCTATACGGGCATCGACCTCCCACTCGAGCCCGGCGCAGCATTTGAGGTCGTTGTCAATGAATTGACTCTTGCACTTCCCCGGTTGGAAATTCACTTTGAGGCTGGTTTGGAAGGGCGTGTTATTCAAAACAGCTTCGAGGCAGGTTGAAAATCTTCGAAGCCAGTGCCGATTTGCTTCCATTTCCCGATGCTACCTTTACCTGCGCCGCGATGACGGGTGTTCTCGGTTTTCTACCCAATCCCGTCGGCGCGCTAACAGAAATCCGGCGAGTCCTGACCAAGGGTGGCCGCCTGGTTGTCTTGGGAAGTGATCCCAAAATGCGGGGCACGCCGGCCGCCCCGGAGCCAATGGCTTCCCGCCTGCGATTCTACGAGGACGAAGAATTGGGCAGCCTTGCTCGCAAGGCCGGTTTTACGAGTGTGTCCGTCGTGCACCGTGATCTGGAAGCATTTGCGCGGGAAGCCGGTGTGCCTGAAGAGCTCCTATCGCTTTTCGCCGGTGGCACGTCTTTTTTGCTCGCTCGAAAGGAATGACCAATGGTGAATGTTGGGCGCTACCGCCAGCCGGTGCTTGAAAAGAGAGAAGGCTTGCGAGCAGATTGCGCTTTCAAGCTTTGTGAATTATAACCAGGAGCGTTATGCAGATAAAAGAAATTGCCAAAAAATATGATTTGTCTCAGGAACCCATCGCGCCGAGTTCGCGCATCGCAGCCATTGATTTAATCCGCGGCGCAGTCATGATTTTGATGGCAATCGACCATGTGCGGGTTTATTCCGGCCTGCCCGCCGGCGGCCCGACGCCCGGGATCTTCCTCACGCGATGGGTTACTCACTTTTGCGCGCCGGCATTTCTGTTTTTGGCCGGGACCAGTGCTTTTTTTTACGGCCGGAAGCACGGCAACCTCGCGCGCAATCTTCTGATCCGCGGCGCCTGGCTCATCTTTCTCGAGCTGACATTCCTGCGTGTGGCATGGACCTTCAACCTTGATTTTGCGCATTACGAAATGGCAGGCGTCATCTGGGCCATCGGCTGGTGCATGATCTTGCTGGCAGGGCTGGTGAAACTGCCGCCCGCCGTGGTCGGAGCCATCGGCCTTGTTATCATCGCCGGCCACAACCTGATCGATCCATACCTCGACGAGCTGATCCCGGCACTCGGTAACGGCAGCCTCGGGGGATTTTGGAAAATCCTCTACCTGGGATTCTTTGCGGGACCGATCCGATTCGGGGCTGACGGTCCCAACCTGATCGTGCTCTACTCCATCGTTCCCTGGATCGGCGTGATGGCAGCGGGGTATGCGTTTGGAAAAATCCTGACGTTTGAACCGGCACAGCGGAATCGGATTTGCCTGAGAATCGGCCTCGGGACTATCGGACTCTTCCTTGTCTTGCGAGGCTTCAACCTGTATGGCGATCCTCGCTCCTGGGTGGACACCACACCAATGCCCGCGCTATTCGCGTTCCTGAATACCACCAAATACCCGGCCTCCCTCGCCTTTCTGCTGATGACGCTTGCCCCCTGCATGGCGTTGATCCCACTGCTTGAGCGCGCGCGTGGCACGCTGGCCCGATGGATCACTATCTTTGGCCGTGTGCCGTTCTTCTACTACATACTCCACATCCCGCTGATTCACGTGCTGGCTCTGGTGGTATCCAAGATCAGACTTGGTGAAGTGAGTCCCTGGCTGTTTGCCAACCATCCAATGGGCAATCCCCCAGCGCCTGATGGCTACACTTGGAGTCTCGCGCTGCTCTACGTCGTGTTCGCGGTAGCAATCGCGATGCTCTATTTCCCATGCCGCTGGTTCGCCGATCTCAAAGCCAAACGCAATGACTGGTGGTTGCGATACCTGTAAGTGGAATTCTAAAACAATCAGGAGTTCGAACAATGAAATCGCTGATGATTATTGTATTATTTTTCTTAATCGGTGTTCCAAATACTTTTGGACAGACGATAAGCGCTTCCATTCCAAAAGAAGTGAAGCCAGGTGAGAAATACGTATTTTATCTGCATGGCGCCATCATACAATCTCAAGGAATAGATGCGGTCAGTCCCTATTGGGGTCGTTATGAATACGTCGCGATATTGGATACGCTACGAAGTTACGGCTACAACGTTATCAGCGAAGCAAGACCCCAGCACACTGACAAGCTGGAATATGCCGGCAAGGTCGCAAAGGAGGTCAGCGCGTTGCTCGAATCCGGAGTTTCCCCTGAGAATATCATTGTTGTTGGCGCCTCAGCCGGAGGCAGTATCGCAGTCGATATTTCAATCAGAGTCAAAAATAGCAAAATTAAGTATGCTGTTTTGGGAGTGTGCAGATGGGCAAGCTGGAAGGCCTATTTGCACGAAAACGAACTATGTGGAAATTTCCTGTCGATCTATGAGAGTTCTGATAGCTACGGATCTTGTGAAGGCTATTTCAACGATCGGGATTGCATCTCGGGTTACAAAGAAATAAAACTAAATATGAACAATGGACATGGATTTCTTTACAAGCCATATCGAGAATGGATTCATCCGCTTGTTAAATGGATAAATGGCCAGGAATATGATGTCAAAGCAGTGCCGCAAGAGAATGACTATTACGATTCTTACAAGAAAGCGGAAGGTGGCAGCAGCAAAAACCAATATGATTCGACAACCGTACATGGCGATAAAATTGTCATCGATCATGATACAGGCCTGATGTGGCAGTGCGCGGGATCCGATACCGAAATGACGTTTGAGGAGGCCAGACAATTTGTCAACAACCTCAATGCTCGCGGATTTGCCAGCCACAACGACTGGCGCCTGCCGACTTTACAGGAAGCGTTATCACTCATGGAGGCGCGCAAGAATGAGAGCGGCCTGTATATCGATCCGATTTTCGACAATAGACAACAGTGGATTTGGACTGCCGACCGGGAATCCGCTTCGCGGGTGTGGCTTGTCAATTTCTTCTATGGCTTTAGCGGCGGCTTCCACCCCGACTACACGATTTACGTTCGTTGTGTGCGCTGAGGAAGTTCGTTATGAAAATTCTTCTTCTCTTCATTCTCTATGCCATTGCGCTTTCAGCAAGCCTGGCACGTGCTGGCTTCCGTTCTCGAGTTAAAGCATCTCCTCGGATTTCTCAAAAGCGCCCCACCCGGCTGTTAATCGTTGGCGCGACTGGCGGAACCGGCCGTCAACTCGTTGCGCAGGCATTGGAGCGAGGCTATACGGTGACGGCGCTGGTTCGAAATCCAGCAAAGCTGAAAATCGAGCATTCGCAGCTAACCGTTATTCAGGGTGATGTGCTCGAGTACGACTCTGTCGAGGCGGCGATGCGCGGCCAAGAAGCGGTGCTTTGCGCGCTTGGCCACAAGCGGTATTTCTATCCAACGCGTATTCTGTCAGAAGGAACGCAGAACATCCTCCGTGCAATGGAGACGCACGGCGTACAGCGCCTTGTCTGTGAAACTTCTCTCGGCATCGGCAACAGCGCGGGACGCATGGGGCTTTACTATACGCTCTTCGTCATTCCGTTGATACTGCCGTTCTACTTCTGGGATAAAGCGCGGCAGGAGAAATTAATTGCAGCCAGCGAAGTGGAATGGGTGATCGTCCGGCCTGGCGTCCTGACCAATCGGGCAAAACGAGGTACGTATCGTCATGGCCCGAATGTTGGCAACTTCATTTGGACGGTTAATATTTCGCGCTCAGATGTTGCGGAGTTCATGCTGGATCAGGTTACAAATGACACTTATCTTCGGACAGCTACAGGCGTATGTTAACACAATGCGGCAAAAATAGATTGCAACCTATTGAAGCTGACGGCATGCTCGCAACTCCTGATGAAAAGGAAACAAGTAACTTTGTATAGAACACGTGAATTCTTATCAGAAAGACTGAGAACGATGAAAAAAATTCTGACCTTGGCAGCAATAATGTTGCTCACTTCGGCAATCTCTATCGCCCTGTTTGATTACTTCACTGGAGAGCCTTATTATCCTGAGAGTGTAATACAAACAAAAATCCACTCCAATATTTTGGGTGAAGAACGGGAAGTTATTATCCACCTTCCACGAAATCACGATTCCACCAAAAAATATCCTGTTATGTATGTGTTGGACGGCAGCTCGGAGGATGGACACGTCGCCAATAAGTTCGACATTTTATCAACGGCGGGTTATGCGCCCCAGGCAATTGTTGTAGGTATTCCCAACATGAGTGGAGAAAACCGGCAACGCGATATGACGCCTCCGTATATGCGAATGGATATAGATAAAAAAGACAGCCCCCTGGGAGGCGCCGATAAGTTTTTGTCTTTCATGGAATCCGAGTTATTTGCTTTTGTTGAGAACAACTATCCGGCGTCACCGGTCCGTTTGTTCTATGGAAATTCAAGAGGCGGCCTTTTGGTGATGTATTCTTTGTTGCACAAGCCGGACCTTTTTCAGGCAAGATTTTGCTTTAGTCCCGCATTTTGGCGGGATGACAACATGATCGTTTCCAAAGCTTCGGATTTTTTAAGCGCGAGGGATACGTTGCATACTTTCCTTTATATGAGCATGGGAGAAAAAGAAGTTGATAAAATGAAAAACGGGTTTGATAGTATGACGAGGGTATTTAAAGAAAAAGCCCCAATTGGATTGGTTTGGTACTCGGAATATACTGCAAACGCCGATCACCAGGATAATGCTCAAATTTCCGCTGCCATTGGAATCGGAAGATGGAGTGAATATTTAAAGACCAAGTGAAAAATTTTTATTGAGAGAAAAAAATGTTATCGACGCCAATCACTATCACCGACGCATTCAAAGCGCGGCAAGTCATTGCGCCGTACTTGCAGCCGACGCCGCTCTATCACTACCACGGCTTGAGCCAACTGCTCGGCGCGAAAGTTTACGTCAAGCATGAAAATCATCAACCAGTGGGCGCATTCAAAGTGCGCGGCGGCATCAATCTCATCGCCAATCTTTCGCCGGATGAACGGGCACACGGGGTGATCACCGCCAGCAGCGGCAATCACGGCCAATCCATTGCTTATGCCTCGCGGCTTTTCGGTGTGCGTGCCACGATCATGCTCCCCGAAAATGCCAATCCCGTCAAAGTCGAGGCCATCCGCGCGATGGGCGCCGAGATCGTTTTTCATGGCCACGATTTTGATGATGCACGCGAGTTTGCCGAATCGCAAGCGCAACAAACCGGCGCGCGTTTCATCAGCTCCGGCGATGAGCCATTGCTGATCTCCGGCGTGGGAACTTATTCGCTCGAAATCATCGAGAGACTGCCGGAAGTGGAAACCATCATCGTGCCGGTCGGCGGCGGCAGCGGCGTGGCGGGATGTTGTATTGTCGCGAAAGCGATCAATCCAAGTATCCGCGTTATTGGCGTACAGGCAGAGAAAGCGCCGTCTGCGTATCTCTCGTGGAAAGCCGGCCAACGCGTCGAAGCCAAAATGGAAACGTTCGCCGAGGGCCTCGCCACCCGCGCGCCGTTCGATCTGCCGCAGTCGATCATGCGCGAGCTGCTGGATGATTTTATCTTGGTGCGTGAAGATGAGATGCGCGAAGCCATCCGGCTTTTGATCGAGCACACTCGCAATCTGCCGGAAGCCGCCGGCGCCGCGCCGTTAGCTGCAGCGCTCAAATTGAAAACGAACCTCGCAGGAAAAACAGTGGCGTTGGTGATGAGCGGAGGAAACATTACACTCGGCCAGTTGCGGGAGGTTTTGGTTTCGACGTAAAAACGTAATGCGTAAAACGTAATATTTGATGGTGTTTTGTGAAAGAAAAGCGTTGCGATTATGTTTGGAGAGTATTATATTTTTGTGAGTAGCCAGAGAGGAAAAGATGGGAAAAGAATACGTTCAAGATCGTTACGGCAATACGATCTACATTACCGACGAACGTTGGGAGCACATTTACGAAGAGCATCCGGATATGATTGGCTATGACCAGCACGTTTTGGAAACGCTACGTCGCGGAAAGCGAGTACAAGACGAACTCAATCCAAGCAAATATTTTTATTCCAAAGAGTTTCATGATTTAGTTGATCTGAACAATCATGTCGTGGTTGTGGTCAGATTCGGGTGGATCACAAACGACGACGGCCAATCAATCCCTAACAACTTTGTCCTGACCGCGTATCAGAACTTTTTTTGATAGGCGTTAACCATGCGAACTGATCGAATTACTTTACATTATCAACGCGAGGATGACATTTTATACGTCACCTTTGGGCAGGAGGGGAGGAAAGGAATGGGGTTGAATTTGCACAACAACATCCTTCTGCGCTTTGACCGTCACACCGGCGAGCCCCTGGGAATGACTTTCATTGATTATTCAAAACTAAAAGCGCTTGCTTCTGTCCCGCTCAATGATCTCTCAAACTTGCCAGATGATTTGCCAAAGACCGTGCGGCAGATTCTCCTGTCCGATCCCGTATGCCGGTTTATCGAGATTGATCCCAGCACGTTCAGCCATTTCTCCGTGGTCAATCCCTCGATGGAGAGAGTTATTGCTGCATAGTCTAAGAAAGGGTTTTTGCCCATGCAAACCTCAACACCTCCCGAATTAGTTCAACGTGAAGGCATTCCTGCGTATCGCCCTATTTTTCATTTTCGTCGTGAGGTGTGAAAAGAGTTCAAACAACTGTGAGATGCCGAGATGAATTAGACTAATGTATCACGGAGGATGGCTGTGATTCAATCAATTGCTGTCTCGCCCGAACGCCTTGTTGAGCGACGAATAGAAGAAAGCTTTGTCGACAGAATGATCGCGGATGGCACTTGGAGGGAAGAGGTTATCCCAGCAAAAACCATTGGGCTTTCGAGAGATATAACCGTATTCCGCGCGCAACGCAAAGGCAACTTCATCGCTTACGATTGGCACGGTGACAAAGACACCTTTTGCCCCCCGATTTGGTGGGATTTGGCCATCGGCTCAGGCGCTTGCGGCCTTGGCTGTCGTGCCTGCTTTTTGATGCTAACGTTTCGGGCCATGCGCGATCCACTTCGTCATGTTCTATATGAAAATGTCAACGATCTTTGGGACGCTGCAGATGCCTGGCTCTCTCATCCGAAACGCCGGCCTTTTCATACTCTGGGTATTGGTATTGACCGCTCGGATTCGTTGCTTTATGAAGGCGTGACTGGGCATGCGCGAACTCTCATTCCCATGTTTGCGAACAAAAACGCCAACCCACAGAACTGTAAACTGATTCTGTTGACAAAAAGCACAAATGTGCATTATCTCAAGGGGTTGCCAATCGAAAACGTTATCGTATCGTTTTCTCTAAACCCAGAACCGATTGCCGATCTTTGGGAAGGAAAGTACCCAGACACATTGGAGCGTATTACACCGTCCATCATCAAACGACTGCACGCCTGCCTGGCCGCCCAAGAAATGGGCTTCGAAATCCGATGGCGTATTGACCCCATACTTACACCGGAGAATTGGGTTATCCTGTACAAAAATTTTTTTGAGGAAGCCGCCAATCTCGGTTTGAAACCGCGCTATATCACGTTCGGAACGTACAGAGAAAAAAATAAAATGTTGGATTTGTGGCGGGAAAAATGGGGGTTGCCCGAGATGGAATGGCAGCCGAACGGTTTAGCTCAGGATGGCACACATCGACATTTGCCTGATGCTGAGCGCATCAAGACATACAAAGAAGTCGTTGCTTTGTCTCGCCAATATTTCCCGCTGTCAAAAATTAGTCTTTGCAAGGAAACTCATGCAGTCAGGAAAGCTCTCGGGCTTTGCAATGCGGATTGTAACTGCCTTATGTAAAGGGGTATCTATGGTCAATATGGTCTCCGAGCAGAGAGAATTTTATCAGCGCAAAAAAGTTGCAACTGAGATCAAGCATTTTATTCTCGAAAAATATATCGCGTCGTGGGGCGGGATTATTCTTCAAGGGAATAAAGGACGCCAAGTTAGATTGGCTTTTGTCGATACGTGCGCCGGATCGGGGCTTTTGGCAGCTTCGATATCGGAACTGCGCCCTCACTTGGATCACCACTTATCGGAATCAAAGCATTACATGATTTGGCGACCAACAAACGGAATACTGGTTGTGACATTCAAAGCAAAAGCCTTCTCATCGAAAAGGATGCCCAAACTTTTAAATCGCTGCAAACTGCTATTACGCAATACGCGCCAGATAAAGGGAATATTTCACTAATTGAGGGCGAGTTTGCCGATAAAATCGATGCTATCCAACAATTCTGCCAAAATTATTTCTCTCTCATTCTGATTGATCCGTTCGGCCCAAGCTCGGTTCCATTCTGGGCTGTTGCGCGTGTTGTCGCTCAGAAATTCACCGACGTCATTATGCATTTTCCCTCCAATGCCATCTTGAGAATGTCGGGCCATGGCGCCGATGAACCAACGAACCGCATCTCTCAAGAGCGTGTAAAGTGGTTGGATGATTTCTTTGGATCGCCCGATTGGAAAAAGATCATGCAAGAAGCAAAGGAACACGAGACTTTTCGCAGGGATCAAGTAAAGCAGCAAATAAGAATTGAGGAAACCGGTCAAACCGAGATGTTTGCTGTTGAAAAGGATGAACCAAAGTTTTTAGTAAATATTGCAGAACTTGCAGAGCAACTCTTCCAAAAGTTTAAAAACAAGACAGTAACACGGGAGGAGATTTATTACAACGCAATTTTCATTGAACACGTGCTAAAAACCGACATTGACAAAGCGCTTACCCATCTGAAAAAGGCAAAGCGAATAGAACCTCAAACCGTTAAGCCCTCTTTGAAGCAACGATTAAAGTTTCGATAATCTCCATGACCTCCTTCGCCCTCAAACGTCCCGTCACCATCTTGATGATCGCCCTCGGCCTGTGCTTGCTCGGCGTGATCTCCTGGCAGCGCTTGCCGGTGCAACTGCTGCCGCAATTTATTTTGCCGGAAGTGTACGTCGGCACCGGCATGCCAGGCGCGTCGCCGGAGAAAATCGAGCGCGAGCTGGTGTTTCCGATTGAAGAGGAATTGGCCACGCTCGAGGGCGTGCACGACATCGAGAGCAATGTCTTTGCCGATTACGCCACCACCAAAGTTTCCTTCAATCACGGCACGGACATGAAATTCGCGCTGCTGAAGTTGCAGCAAAAGATGAACGCGCTCGAAAATCGTTTGCCCGTTGGCACGCGCATCGAGGTCAATCGTTTCGATACCGCCGATCTCTCCACGTATTTGATGGAACTGAGCATCCGTGGCGAGGCCAGCATCGATGAGTTGCGCGAAACCGCCGAGCGCCGCGTCCGCCCTAAATTGGAACAAGTCGATGGCGTCGTGAACATCAACATCGGCGGCGGGCAGCGCAGCACGGTTGGTATTATCATCGACCAAGACCGCTGCGAGGCGCTGGGCATTCCGGTGACGCTCGTGCAGCAGAAGATCAACGCTTTTCACCGCCAGCCGGAACATCTCGGTCGCGTCATCTCCGCAGGTCGAATTCTCGATGTCAATTTGCTCGGCCGCGTGGATGATCTGCGCGAGCTGAGCGAGCTCGTCATCGATCCGCGCGGGCCGGTGCGTTTGACGGATGTCGCGCAAATCGGTTACAGCCAGGCCGAGCGCACGCAATTGTATCGCGTCAACGGCAAGGCCGGCGTCGGCATTTTCGTGCAGAAAGATAACACCAGCAACATGCTCGCCGTCGCCAACGACGTGCTGGCGCAAATCGAAAGGCTCAACCACGAGCTCGCGCCGCAGGGATTCGAGCTGGCGGTGAATTTCAGCCAGGCGGCGTTGATCCAACAAGCCATCGACCGCGTAAAAAATCTCGCGCTCACCGGTGCGTTGCTGGCGCTTTTGGTGCTTTACCTCTTTCTGCGCAAAATGCGGTTCGTCCTTATCCTGATGGTCGCCATTCCGGTGTCGCTGCTCGTCACGTTCAATCTCATGTACGGCTTCAATCTGTCGGTGAACATTCTCTCGCTGTGCGGCTTGGCGCTGGCCGTCGGCATGTTGGTGGACAACGGTATCGTGGTGATGGAAAATGTTTATGCGCACTATCAACGCGGGAAGAATGCGCTCGCTGCGGCCGCCGACGGCACCCGTGAAGTGAGTCGCTCCATCTTCGCTGCCACCGGCACCACCGTGCTGGTGTTTCTGCCGGTGCTGTTTGTGGAGAGCGATGCCAAATTGTTCGTGCGCGAGCTGGCGCTCTCGGTCATTTTCCCCTTGCTCGTTTCGCTCACCGTTGCCGTGACGTTGATCCCACTGCTCGCCAGTCGCGCGCTGAAAGGAAAACCTTTGCGTCCATTCGGCAGCGGCAGAATTTTGGAAATTTATCGCCTGCTGCTCAAATCTTGCATGCGCCATCGTATTCGCACCGTCGCAACCGTCGCGGTGTTTTTGCTGATCAGCTTGTTCATCGGCGTCATCTACGTGCTCGGCACGGCGCCGGCGCCGCCGGCGGATCGCCTCGATGTTTATATCAACATGCCGCGCGGCGCGACGCTGGATGCCACCGACGAGATCGCGCGCCGCCTCGAAAGTCAGGCGCTCGAGCTGCCGAATCTTAAAGAAACTCGCGCCAGCGTGCGCGTGGAAGAGGCCCACCTCGCTGTCAATTTCGTTGAGCCGGCGAAGCGGACGGAAGCGCTGAAATTAGACAAAATCAAAGAAAAATTGAAAACGCTCAACCAGCGCCTGGAGCACGTGGACATTAATTTTGACCGGCCGCGCCAGAGCGGGGCGGCGCCGCAGCGTGACGAGGTCAGCGCTTTTCTCGGCAACGAAAAAGCTTTGCGCTTGCGCGGCTACGATTTGCAGGCGCTGCGCCAGTTGAGCGATCAGATCGTGCAAACACTTCGCGCCATACCGGATATTGAAAAAGACCTCGTGCGCTCCGAATTGCAAGCCGGCGCGCCCGAGCTGCAGATTCGCGGCGACCGTCTGCGGCTGGCGCTGTGGGGATTGGATATGCAGCAGGTGATGAACGCCATTTGGGCCACACGCGCGGAAGGCGCCAATGCCGCAACGCCGTTTTATGCCGGTCCCGCCGGGCGGGACGAAATGGACGTGCAGTTGCAGCTCAAAGACGCCGAGCAGCGCCAGCTCGAAGACGTGCAAAATACCAAAATCACCAATGCTGCCGGACAACTGATCCCGCTGCGCGAGGTGGCCGGCATTCGCCTCGACGAGGGAACCGGAAACATCGTGCGCTATAATCAGGAGCGGCAAGTCAAAATCAGCTACGATTTTTTGATGGAGGCGAAAAATTCCAAATCGCGCTTGGAGCTGGCGGAGGCGCAAATCGACAAAATGCTCCGCGAGCTGCGTTTGCCGCGCGGCTTCACCATCGAAAAAGTCGAGCCGGAAAACAAGCAGACGGTTTATTATTGGATGCTCGGCATCGGCGCGGTGCTCATTTATATGCTGCTCGCGGCGCAGTTTGAATCGCTCTTTAGCCCGCTGGTGATTCTCGGCACCGTGCCGACGGCCATCATCGGCGCGCTGTTCACGCTGGCGTTGAGCGGCACCCCGCTTTCGCTCGGCCAGGGCGCACCGATGGCGCTGCTCGGCTTCATCGTGCTGCTCGGCATCGTCGTCAACAACGGCATCTTTTTACTCGACCGCATTGCGATTTTGCGCAACCAGCACGGCTATCGCTGGCAGCGCGCCGTGATGATCGCGGTGCAGAGCCGCGTGCGGCCCATCCTGATGACTGCCGGCACCACGGTGCTCGGCATTTTCCCGCTGGCGTTGAAGCAAGGCACAGAATTGGAATTGTGGCCGCCGTTCGCCATCACCGTGCTCGGCGGCCTCGCCGTCTCGACGGTTTCGACGCTCGTGTTTATTCCGGTGCTCTACGTCGGCCTCGAACAAACGAGGGAATGGATGAAGAGAATTGGCTGGCCGGGATTGATCGGCGGCACGCTCGTCGCCGCCACCGTCGTTTTCTGGTTTCACAAAAGTTATCAGAGCACGCTTTACACCTGCCTGCTTGTGTTGCCGGTTTGGTTCAGCATGCTCGGCTTGATTTACGGCGTGCAGCAATTCTTCGCGGTTCGCCGCGAAAAAGCGCAGTTGGCGGAAGAGACCTTGCGCATTCGCATCAAAAACCTGACGAAAATCTACGGCGCGCCTGGCCGGTTTATGCGGGAATGGAATAAACAAAAACGCCGGCTCGAGGCTCGCGTAGCCTCCCGCCCATCCTTTGTAAAAGATAATGGAGAGGGCGGGACCAGTCTGGTTTTGCCATGGAATAAAGAAAATATTCGCGAATCAATAATCTGGATGGCCGCCATCGGCGCCGTGCTCTTTTATCTGCACACTTTTTTCACCAACGGTTTTTGGCTGACGATTTTAAGCTTGCTTTCATTAGCGTGGCTCTTCGGCGCGCGCGAGCTGTGGTATCGCTGGCGCTTCGTGATTGGCAAGCCGCCGCAGTTTCGCCGCAAAAAATTTCGCTGGAAATTTTGGTCAAAAAACAAAAAATCCTCTAATGACGATGTAATGACTAATGACCCAATGACGATCTTAAATTTCCCGCGCCGCAGTGGCTGGCTGCTCGTGCTGCTCTTTTTGTTATATTTGCAATTCCGTATTCAATTGCCGGCATTAACTACCGTCGCCACTGTAGTGGTTTTGTTGCTGTTTCAGCTCCGCCGCATCGCGCGCAAGATCGAGCAAGGCGTGATCGATCCGGAGCTGCCCACAGGTAAATTGCGCAAATTGAAGCGCGTGATCTACTCGGTGGTGAGAGTTATTCCCTTCATCCGACCGCCGCGACCGCGTGTGCGCGCGCTACATGGCGTGGATTTGGAAATCGGCCAGGGCATGTTCGGCTTGCTCGGCCCCAACGGCGCCGGCAAAACCACACTCATGCGCATCATCGTCGGTGTGCTGGAGTCGGATCGCGGCAGCATCAAAATCAACGACCGCCATTTAAAGGAACATCGCGAGGCGTTTCACGGCGCCATTGGCTATTTACCGCAGGATTTTGGGTTGTATGAAAACATGACGCCGGTGGAGTATCTCAATTATCATGCATTAACGAACGGCATCTACGAGCAATCAACGCGGCAAGAGTTAATCGAAAAACTTTTGGAGGGCGTCGGCTTGTGGGAACGGCGCGACGACAAAATCAAAACTTTTTCCGGCGGCATGAAGCAGCGCGTCGGCATTGCGCAAACGCTATTGCACCTGCCGCAAATCATCGTCGTCGACGAGCCGACCGCCGGCCTCGATCCGCGCGAACGCATTCGCTTTCGCAATCTGCTCGCCGAGCTGGCGAAAGAGCGCATCGTGCTTTTCAGCACGCACATCGTCGAAGACATTTCGAGCACCTGCCACGACCTCGCCGTGCTCAGCGGCGGCCGCGTCCTCTATCGCGGCTCGCCTGACGAGATGCAAAAGAAAGCGCAAGGCAAAGTGTTCGAAGCGGTTATTCCCGAAGCGGAATTTTCAAATTGGCGAGAGAATTTGCAGATCGTTCAGCACAGCAAATCCGATCATGGCATTCGCATGCGCTTTTTGAGCGAAACGCCGGTGGCTGGATTGGAAGCGGCAACGGTGGAGCCGACGTTGGAGGATGCGTATGTGTATTTGCTGCAAAGCAAGAAATGATTTGATGGATTTTCATTGTTTTCTTACTGCTACTTGTATATACTCGTTAAGGGATAAAATTACAGTCATTGCGAGGCGCTTTTTGCCGAAGCAATCTCTTGATTTTCAAAGGATTGCTTCGCTGAAAAACGCTCGCAAT
>JAKEEU010000143.1 GCA_022616415.1 Candidatus Zhuqueibacterota bacterium
CAAAGAACGGCAAGGGTTTTGTGAACATCGCCAAGTGTGCGTTCACAAAATTTGGCCCCAAAAGTTTACCCTAATTTTTAGAATGAAAATCGGTGATAAATTAAATTGCAAGCTTTGGTTGCTGGCATGGGCCCGAACGTTAGGCACACCTATTTCCATCATTGATTTTCGGCTATCCGCATTTTGCCTCCAATTACACCCCCAAATACACCCTTCGGTGCATGCCACTACACCCCCTCGGTGCTTATATTGATCATGTAAATTGATTCAAGCAGTATATAACGCGAAGCCGGATTTTCGCTCAAAAGAATGACTACAAACCACCGCGCGCAAGTCCGGCTTCACAAACCTCACAAACGGAAAGGAAATTTTATGAAAACTGCAGTTCTGTTCTTGACCCTCGGTGTTATGGCGCTGGTTACGGGGTGTTCTTCCGTCAACATCAAGCATGACTATGACAATGAGGCTAACTTTGCGGCGCTGAAGACCTATGCCTGGATGGCGGCGCCAACCAACGCCACCGGCAGCGTACAAGCCGCATTGCAACGCAACAGCCTGATGGATAAACGCATCAAAGAATCCACCGACCGCCAGTTGGCCGCCAAGGGATATACGACCGATGCCAACAATCCGGACTTCCTCGTCATGTATCACGTCGGCGCGGAAAACAAGATCAATGTCACCGATTGGGGTTATGGTTATGGGCGCTATGGCCGTTGGTACGGCGGCGGCGTTGAGGTTAATCAATACAAAGAAGGCACATTGATCCTGGACGTCATCGAGGCCAAGTCCAAGCAATTGGTGTGGCGCGGCTTCGCGGCGGCCACGCTTGATCCGAATGCCTCGATGGAAACGCGCAAGAAAAGGCTCGATGACGTCATGACCAAAATTCTCGCAGAGTTCCCGCCGACGGCAAAGTGAAGGAGTTGAAGGCGCAGGCATGACGTAAATTGATTCAATCAAATGGCCGCACGCCGTATCGAAAACTCAACGCTGCCAGTCCCTCGTTAAAATAAGTTGCGAGTTGATGATGAAACAGAATAAACTTTGGAAGCAGAGAAGCTGCACGCCAAGACCCCGGCGTGTCGGGGCCAAAATGCCGCGAAAAAAATCCTGGCGTGGCCGTTGTAGCGCTGCGGCTTTGCGTGATGTTTTGCGCTTTTGGTGCATGACGATCGTGCTGCTCGTTTTTGCCGGCATGAGCCAGGCACAAACGCCGCTGGCGCTGGACGAAGCTTTGCATCTTGCCCGGCAGAATAATCTGCAACTTCAAAAGCAGCAACAAAAGCAAAGAATTGCCGAATTGGAAGTGGCGATAAAACGCGGCCAGCGCTTGCCCTCACTCGATCTCAACGCTGCAGCTTCATACACCGACGAAGTCGCGCAACTCGATATTCCGATCGACCAGCTCGGGTTGCCATTGCCGTCAAATGTCGGGCAGCCGCGCCTCGAGCTCGGCGGACATGACCGCACGGATATTGCCGTCGGCGTGCGCCAGCCGATTTTCACCGGCTCGCGGTTGAGCGCGCAAGTCGAATTGGCGCAAACCGCGTTCGAATCAGAACAAACGCGATTAGAGGTTTTGCAGCAGCAGACGGCTTATCAAGTTTATCTGCTCTTCTATCAAGCCCAAAGCTTGAAAAAAGAGCGCAAGATTCAGGACGCCAGCTTGTCGCGGTTGAACGTGCAACTTCAGCAGACGCGCAATTTGTTCAACGCGGCGCAGGCGATGGCGTACGATACACTACAAGTTTACAATCAAACGCTGCAGCTTAAAATTCAAATGGAGCAAAATCAGCGCGATCAACGGCTCACGGATTTGCAGACGGCGAAATTGTTAAATTTGCCAAGGGTGCGCCCAATCGCCGAAATGGATTTGACCAAGCCGCCGGCATTTCGCGCGCCGCTGGATAGCCTCAAACAAAAAGCGGTGCAATCTCGTTCCGAACTAAGCGGCGTCCGGCTCGGACAACTCAGCGCGAAGCTCAGCCGCAAGCTGGCGCAATCAACTTTCTTTCCGGACATCGACGCGGAAGCGAAATATCATTACGGCAAACCTGGGTTGAATCAAGTCGCCAATCAATGGATGGGTTACGGTATGGTCGGCGTGAATTTGCAGTGGAATTTGTGGCGCGGCAATCAGGATCGTCATCGCGTCGAAGCCGCTGAAGTGGAATACGATCGCCTGGCATTGGAAGAACGCGAATTGCTTCGGAGCATTGATTACGAAGTCGAGAGAAGCTGGGAGAATGCGAAGTTCGCTGCGGGGCAAATCGAATTAGCGGAACGGCTGCTGGCGCAACAACAAGAACGTTATCGCATCATCAGCGTGCAGCAACGCGAGGGCGTGGCCACGACCAACGATTTGATCGTCGCCGAATCTGATTTGACCCAGGCCGAAGTGCAGTTGCAGCGTGCGTTGATTCAGTATTATGTGGCGGAAAGCGAAATTCTATTGGCAACCGGTGTGATTGGTGAATAAAGTGCCGAATCGTTGCAGAACAAATGAAAAGCCTATGGCCGCAGGCGGTCAATGGATAAATCCTTAGTTGCTAACGCAATCAAACTCAGAATAAAATTCTGAAAGGTTTTCGGCGGCCCAACGGATAGATGAACCCAACTGTAAAGGCTTTTCCGTTAGGTTCATCTATCCGTTGGGAAAATTTTGTTTGTTCTTAGCCGTTCGAAGAGCTTCAGTTTGTTTGAAAATCCGTTGTAAACTTTTATTCGGTGGTTAATTTTTTTTTCAAGGAGACGATCATGCAAAAGATTGTATGGTGTTTTTGGCCGGCGCTGTTGCTGCTCGCCAGTTGCGCGAACAAAAACGATTCGACATTTCAAGCCAGCGCGATCGTCGAAGGCACGGCGATCAAAGTGGCGGCGCAAACCGGCGGTTATTTGCTGAAGCTGCATGTCGACGAGGGCCAGGACGTCAGCAGCGGCGATACGCTCGCGCTTGTCGATGTCGAGAAACTGGGCTATCAGCTCGATCAGGTACAGGCCAGCCTCGACGAGATTAACGTGCAGCATCGGCTGGCGTCAACCAATTTGCGCCGCGCCCAGGAGGATTACGATTATGCCAAAACCAAATACGCGCGCTATCTCGACCTTTTTCAAAAGAACGCGGCTTCGCAACAAGCATTGGATGATTTAAAAAACGCTTACGATCGCGCCAACACCGCGCTTGACGCCGCGAAACAAGGCTTGCAAGCCATTGCCAGCAAAGAAAAAGGCCTGGAAGCGCAAGCAAAATTGCTGCAGCGCCAAATCAACGACGCCATGGTGAAAGCGCCGGTCAGCGGCACGATTACGACGCGCTTTTACGACGCCGGTGAACCATTTCGTCGAATGCGCCGATCGTGGAGCTGGTCGATCTTTCCAAAATGTGGACGAAGGTTTATGTCTCGGAAACCTATTTGCCGCAAATCAAGATCGGCCAGCCCGCGCAAGTCAAAATTGACGGCACGGATCAAACGCTCGAAGGCACAGTGGCCTGGATCAGCGCGAAAGCCGAATTCACGCCGAAAAATATTTTGACGGAGGAAAGCCGCACGGCGCTGGTTTACGCGGTGAAAATCAATATCGAAAATCCCACTCGCGTTTTGAAGCACGGCATGCCGGTTTCGATTGTGTTGTAAAAACACCTTAAAGGCAAAAGCTATGACAGAAAAATGATTGACAGAAAAATAGAGTTCAAGGCCATGCTTATCGTGGAGCAAAAAACAGCCTGTAAACATTTTTCTGTCCTCCATTTTTCTGTCTTCTTAATGTTTTTGCAAAATGACTTTGTCGTCGAATCTTTTTACCTGAAGTCAATCCACAGAGATTGAATTATTAACTTGAGACGTAAAATGCTTGAGCTCATCGCCATCGAAAACTTCAGCAAGCGCTACGGCAAAATACCGGCGGTCGATAAACTTTCGCTGACAATACAAAGCGGCGAGTTGTTTGGCTTGATCGGTCCGGACGGCGCGGGAAAAACTACGACGATGCGAACGCTCTGTACGTTGCTTCCGCTCGAAGATGGGCAAATGCGCATCGCCGGTTTCGACGTGCGCCGCCAGGTGGCCTCGGTTCGCGGCATTCTCGGTTACATGCCGCAACGGTTTTCGCTTTATCCCGATCTTTCCATCGAGCAAAATCTAACGTTTTTCGCGGATTTATTCGGCGTGCCGGAAGCGGAAAAGAAAAAACGCCTGCCGCAGCTTTATCAATTCAGCAAGCTCGAGCGGTTCAAAGATCGCCTGGCGAAACAACTTTCCGGCGGCATGAAACAAAAGCTGGCGCTGTCGTGCACGCTGATTCACACGCCGACGGTTTTGATTCTCGACGAGCCGACCACCGGCGTCGATCCGGTGTCGCGGCGCGAGTTCTGGGAAATTTTGCAGCAACTGCGCAATGACGGCGTGACGATTCTCGTTTCCACGCCGTATATGGACGAAGCCTTGCTGTGCAATCGCGTGGCGTTCATGCACAAAGGCAAGTTGCTGGCGCTCGATGATCCGCGCTCGATCACCAAAAATTTTCCGCACGCGCTTTACGAAGTGATAACGCCGGTGCCGCAGCTTTTGATTCCTTACTTTAAGAAAGCCATGTCGAGCGGGTCGGTGCAAGTGTTTGTCGTGCCGGTGGTGCAAACGCTTGTGCTCGGTCCGGTGATGACCAACGACGTCAAAAACGTCAAGCTGCTCATTTGTGACGCGGATAACAGCTTTGCGAGCCGCGAGCTTTGCCGGCGATTTGTGAATAATCCTTATTTCAAGACCTTTGATTTCATGCCGCATCACACCAAGCTCGGCGGCAATCCGCTGATTGACAAGCGCATTGAAGCGGCGCTCGAGCAACAGCTCGTGGCCAAAGGCTTGCAGAAACAAACCGCGGGCCGGCCGGATTTGTTCGTGGCGTATCACACGAACGTCAAAGACAAGATCGACGTCGACACGTACGGCTACGGCTATGGCCCCTATGGGCGTCGCCTCGGCACATACGCAAACGTGCGCGAATATCAACAAGGAACGTTGGTGGTGGATTTGATTGATGCCAAAGCCAAGGAACTCGTCTGGCGCGGCTGGGCGAAAGGTGAGGTGAATGATTCGGTCAGCAAGGAAAAAATTGACAAGGCGATTGCGAAGATCTTGGAGCAGTACCCGCCGCAATAAAATGACATTTTGATTTTTCCAATGTGGTACAGCCTCGTCTTTCTGGCATACTTTTCACTGCTGATGGTGGTGTGGTGGCGGCTGCAGGTGGTGAGCGGAAATTAGCCTATCGCGTTGCTATTTCTCCTCGTAAGGGTCTTTACAGTGCCGTGCTTGCAATCATCTCCGCAATTTTCTCCACCGCCAGCGACGGCACATAATGCCCGCCGTCAAACTCGATCAACTCAACAGGAATTGCATGCGCCCGCAAGATCGCTTCGGCCTCGCGAGACTTCGTAATCGGCACGATCTGATCGTCGCAGCCATGCACCAGCAAGACTTGTGCCGGCGGCGTTGAGCCAAGCCGTTCAGCGACATCCGTTGGCAAATCGCTGCTGCACGCCACCAGGCCACGCGCCGGCGCGGCGCCATGCACCCAAAAGCGATACGCCATCGATACGCCTTGCGAAAAACCGAGCACGTAAAGCCGCGCCAAGTCGGCGGCATGCTCGCGGCGCAAAAGCTCGACAAACTGGCGCATGTAGCCGATAAAATCCGCGATGGACTGATCCCGCTCGTAGCGTGTGAGCCAGGTAAATCCAACGTCGCGGCGGGGGAACTGCGGATAGAAATGGTGCGGCGCTTGCGGCGCGGCCACGAGTATCCCACGGCCCGGCAGCGCCTCAAAGACTTTGATGAACTCATCTGCACGCTGGCCGAAGCCGTGCAACACGATCAACACCGGATGCGGGCCGTTTCCATCCGGCGCATGCACCGTGTAATAAACCGTATGGCGGATTTGCATTTTGCCGTTGTGAATGGGCATATTCTATCGATTTCAGATTGGTGAATGCGGATTGCGGAAATTTTGCTATTAAAATGATCGATGATTTGAGTGCGCAGTCAACACCAATTCTTGCCCTTTGCGAGCATAATTTTGATTTGGTGATTCAGGGCAAAGCAAAATGCGCGGCCCGGTTGCTCAATTCCACCGAGGCGTTTCAAATGCGTTCATAGCAAAATAGCCAATTCCTTGCGAAAAGTCAAAAGCAATTTTTATGGCAAAGAAGATTTGACTTTTCCATCGCCGTTTGTTATCTTATTTATTGAACAAAATTGTGAGTACAAAAATGGAGAAATTTACTGACAGCCAAATTACAGAGCTTGTCCGGCAACTGACCCGCTCTCATTTTGATTTGGAGGAGGGCGTGGAGCGCATCATCTGGGTAAAAAATGGCAACACCCAGGATGTGCGACTGATTGAGATCAATCGTGACGTGATTCCGGCCGGAGACTTCTATCCTTTTTATTTCGCGCCGTCGCAGGATTTCCCTTTGCCAATTCATATTGCGGACGTCACACCGGAGGAATGGGAGCAAATTCAACGCGGCGAAATTATTTTGCCCCCCGAATGGGCGTTGCAGAAAATTGAAGTTTTTGAGCGGTCAAACGTATAATCATGGGGGAATTATGTTGTGGCATGAGGCTTTTCTTGAACAAGCAAAATTTGAAAAGTTAGCGCCGGCTCTCGCTAAAGATGGCCCAAATGCCGAATATCCTTGGATAGACCCGTCTGGCTCAATTCATGTTCCTGCCTCTTTTCAATTTTTTGTTACGTCGCAATTAAAAGGACAAGCTGGCCGCAAACTATTGAACCTCGTTCGTTTGTTTCTGGATCGATTTTATATTCTGTTTATCCCAAAATGAAACGTGAGAAGAGATGCAATACCCAACCCATCATGGACGATGGCTGTTTTTGAGCGGAGCAACAATTTTTATCGCCAGAATAGTTTACGCATTTGTTTCGACAATAAACGACCCCAAATGCGCATTGACCATTCGCGAAGGCGACGGCGCTTATAAAAATTTCGACAATGCCGCCGCCTTGACAAGCTATCGCCGCGCCGTTGAGATCGATTCTTCCAATTACGAGGCCTTGTGGAAGCTGGCGCGCGCGCATGTCGACGTGGGCACGAGCTTGCCGAAAAACGAGCAACTGCAATATTATGTATTCGGCGAAAAGCTGGCGCGGCGATGTGTGACTTTGCACCCGGATAGCGCCGAAGGGCATTTCATTTTGGCGGTCGCGCTCGGAAGAGTGGCGCTCCATCAAGGCGGCAAGCGCAAAATTCAAATTGCCAAAGACGTGAAAGCCGAGGCGGAGCGCGCGCTGCAGTGCAACCCCGAGCACGACGGCGCGATACACGTGCTGGGCCGCTGGAACTACGAGCTTGCCGATCTGAATTTCATCGAGCGCGCTGTTGCCAAAATTGTGTTTGGCGGCCTCCCCACCGGCGCGAGTTACGAGCAGGCCGCGCAGCATTTCGAGCAAGCGATCGCGCACCGCCCCGAGGCGGCGGTGCATCATCTCGAATATGGCCGGACGCTGCTCAAGCTCGATCGTGTCGCCGAAGCGCGCCAACAGCTTGAACGGTGTGTCGAGCTTCCTGAACTTTTCTGGGATGATGTCCGACACAAACGTGCAGCGCGCAAATTGTTGGACAAGCTTGGCAAGTCCTAATCTTGAATTATATCAATCTCACTAATTTTCAGAAACCATGGCAAATCAAGGCGCCGGCTCCATGTTGTGCCCGGATTGCGGGCAGCTCATCAGCGTAAACGCTGAAGTGTGCATTCATTGCGGACGCCGCAACCCCAGCAGGTTCGGGCTGGCGCCCTTTCTGCGCCGTTTCCTGGGTGACATTGGCTTCACCCAAGCCGTCACTGGCTTTTGCATCATTGTGTACGTGATCAGCCTGCTGATCGATCCGGCGACGATTTTGCGGCCACGCAGCTTTTTTTCAATTTTAGGGCCAAGTCCGCGCAGTCTCGATGCGTTGGGCGCCACGGGCACTTCTGCGATGGCATACGGGCGCTGGTGGACGCTCATCACCGCGATCTATTTGCACGGCGGCTTGCTGCACATTTTTTTCAATTTGATGTGGATCCGGCAACTGGCGCCGGCGGTTGAAGAGTTTTTCGGCACTGCCCGCTTGGTTCTCATTTTCACCATCGCCGGCGCGCTCGGGTTCATCGCTTCCAATTTTATGGGCATCCCGTTTACCATTGGCGCTTCCGGCTCGGTTTTCGGTTTGCTCGGCGCCGTGGTGTATTACGGTCGCAGCCGCGGCGGTGCCTTTGGAACGGCCATTTTTCAACAAACGCTGCAATGGACGCTGATCGGTTTCATGTTTGGATTTTTTATGCCAGGAATCAACAACTGGGCGCACGGCGGCGGCTTCGTCGGAGGGTATCTCACCGCTATGCTGTTGGGCTATACAGAAAAACGCCGGGAAACTTTTGCGATGCAAATGTCTGCGGTGGGAGCGATCGGGTTAACGATCGCGGCGTTTGGGATGGTCGCCTGGAATTTATTCTTTTGAGACACTGTCAAGTTGCGCTTCCAGGCGCGCACAAATCTCGTCACACACAAACAAACCTTCGCGCGTCAACTGCAAAGCGTTGCCGCACCGAATCAAGAATCCCCCTTGTTCCATTTCCTGGGCAACGCCGTTAAAAGTCTCGTCAAACGAGCGGCGGAATTTTTTGGCGAAATCAGCCAGATCGACGCCGCGCCGTTGTCGCAAGCCGAGAAACGCCGTCTCGAAAATTTTTTGCCGTTGGGAAAGCTGCTCCGATCCGGCTTCGGGCAAACGCTCACCGGCGAGCGCCTCGAGATATTTGCGCAAGTTGGCCACATTCCAAAAGCGGCGCCGGCCGTCATACGAGTGCGCCGAAGCGCCCAGCCCGAGATAGGCACTGCCGTCCCAATATTTGATATTGTGCCGAGCCTCGAAACCGGGCTGGGCAAAATTGGAAACTTCGTACCGGGCGTAACCGTGGCGTTCGAGAAAATCAATCGTGAAATGATAAAACGCGCGTTCTTCTTCCTCGCGCAAAGGTTGGATTTGGCCTTTGCGGATGGCGACGTCCAGCGGCGTGCCGTTTTCAATGGTGAGATTATAAGCCGAGATGTGCTGGGGCGCCAGCGCGAAGGCTTGCTCCAGCGTTTGCTGCCAGCGCTCAAGGGTTTGCTGCGGCAGCGCAAACATGAAATCCATGTTGACATTTTCAAACCCGGCGTGCCGCGCCATCAACATCGCGTCAATAGCCTGCTGCGGCGAGTGCAACCGGTCGAGCCTTTCCAACTCATCGGCGTGCAATGATTGAATGCCCAGGCTGAGACGGTTGATGCCAACGGCACGATACCTCGCCAATTGCTCACCGGTTATCGTGCCGGGATTGGCTTCAAGCGTCACTTCGAGTTGTTTTTCAAAATTGAAGGAGGAAAAAGCGGCGTCGAGGATTTCGGCAATTTCCAGCGGCGAGAGCAAAGACGGCGTGCCGCCGCCGAAAAAAATCGTCGCAAAGCGTTGGCGCTGCCAGAACGGCTCCGCCGCGCGCAAGGCGATTTCTTTTTTTAGCGTCTCGATATAATCCGGAATGCGTGAATTAACCCCGGCCACGGTGTAAAAATCACAGTAGACGCAGCGCTTTTCGCAAAAAGGAATGTGGATGTAAAGAGCGGCGGTGGGCATAATTATGTTACGACAGAAAATTTTCCGCAAAACTTTGTTCCACGCGGATTAAAAAAACTCACGGAAATCTTTGGAACGATCCGAGTGTTTTTTTAATCCGTGGGGAACTCATTTGATCAGATCGCCGATGCGCAGCCAGCGAACTTTGTCAAAAATCCGATAGAGCGGCGCTTGTTTGTCCCATGACCAATAAATCACCATCGCTTCACCGACGACGTTTTCAGCCGGCAAGAAGCCCCAATACCGGCTGTCCGAGCTGTTATCACGATTATCACCCATCATGAAGTAATATCCTTCTGGAACTGTTCGCAGCGCGAAGTTTTCGGCAGCCAGATTATGGCCTTCGTAATGCCGGATCGTGTACGTCTTGCCGCGCGGCGTGGTGATTTTGTAATACAGCACGTAATGGCCCTCTTCGGGATCATATTCTTTCTTGACAAATTCTTGTTTACCCTCCGGTTGGTCATTGACGTAGACGACGCCGTCTCGCATTTCCACCGTTTGCCCGCCGATCGCGATGCAACGCTTGATGTAATCGAGCTTGGGGTCGTCCGGATATTTGAAAACGATGATGTCCCCGGCCCCGGGCGCTTTGAACGCCGGCAAGCGGAAAAACGGCAGCGAGACATCGAGAAACGGAATGCCATCCGGCGTGCGCGCGCCGTAGACGAATTTGTTAACGAGCAAAAAATCGCCGATGAGCAAGGTGTCTTTCATCGACCCGGTGGGAATGCGAAACGCCTGTACCACGAACGTGCGCAACACCAGCGCCGCCAACAACGCCACCAATATCGCTTCGGTATATTCACGAACCTGGCTTTTGCCTTTTTTCTCTGAAACCGGTTTGGTTTTGTTCATTTGCAAAACTTTTTCACGCATGTGGAATGCTTATCCTTAATTTCACGTAATCTCCGTCCCTGCCCCGCTCCGTCTCCATAGCTTTTTATGGAAGCGGGATGGAGTGGGCGGCTATCATAGTCAAGAATTCCCGGAGTTAGAGAGTGCTCCACAAGGGGACATGACTACACTATTGTTCGACTTTCAAAACGGCTAAAAAGGCTTCCTGCGGAATCTCGACGCGACCGAGCTGCTTCATGCGTTTCTTGCCTTCTTTTTGCCGCTCGAGCAGCTTGCGCTTGCGCGTAATGTCGCCGCCGTAGCATTTGGCCGTGACATTCTTCCGCATCGCGTGCACAGTTTCGCGCGCGATGACTTTCGCGCCAATCGCCGCCTGAATTGCCACCTCGAAAAGCTGGCGGGGAATCAGCTCCCTTAATTTTTCGCAAATCTTGCGGCCCCAATCATACGATTTCTCGCGATTGACGATGTGCGACAGCGCATCGACCGGCTCGCCGTTGATCAGAATATCGAGTTTCACCAGATCGCCGTCGCGATAGCCGATGAACTCGTAATCCAGCGAAGCGTAACCTTTCGAGAGCGACTTCAGCTTGTCGTAAAAATCGAAAATGATCTCGCCGAGCGGAAATTCGTAAGTGATGTCGACGCGGCTCGCATCGATATAGCTGGTGTTTTTATAAATGCCGCGGCGATCCTGGCACAGCTTCATGATATTGCCGATATAATCCGACGGCGTGATGATCTGCGCGCGAATGTACGGTTCCTCAATATGATCGATATCGCCGACCGGCGGCAACAGGGCGGGATTGTCGATCACCAGCTTTTCGCCGTTCGTTTTGTAGACCCACAGCTCGACGTTCGGCACGGTGGTGATGATATCCATATCATATTCGCGCGCCAAGCGCTCTTGCACGATTTCCATGTGCAGCAGGCCGAGAAAGCCGCAGCGAAAACCGAAGCCCAGCGCCACCGAGCTTTCCGGCTCATAAATCAGCGACGAGTCGTTGAGCTTGAATTTTTCCAACGCCGTGCGCAGCTCGTCGTATTGTTCGCTCACCGTCGGAAAAACGCCGCTGAACACCATCGGCTTGACCTCGCGATAGCCCGGCAACGGCTCTACGGCCGGATGCCCGGCATCGGTGATGGTGTCGCCGACTTTGGTGTCTTTGACTTCTTTCACGCCGGCAACGCAATAACCGACTTCGCCGGCCGCCAGTTGCGGCCGCGGGATCCGCTCCATGCGCATCACGCCAACTTCGGCGACCTCGAATTCCTTGTCGGTGGAAAAGAATTTGATTTTCATGCCCGGCTCGATCGTGCCGTCGAAAACCCGGATGTAGGCAATGGCGCCGCGATAGCTGTCAAACTTCGAGTCAAAAATCAGCGCGCGCAGCGGCGACGTGGGATTGCCTCGGGGCGGCGGGATGCGCTGCACCACCGCCTCGACGATAGCATCGACACCGATGCCCTGCTTGGCGCTCGCCAAAATAATTTCATTCGTGTCAATGCCGAGAATATCGGTAATTTGCTGTTTGACGAGATCGATCTGCGCCCCCTTCAAATCAATTTTGTTGATGACGGGGATAACGGTCAGATTGTGCTCGAGCGCGAGATAAAGATTTGAGATCGTCTGCGCCTCGACGCCCTGCGAAGCATCGACGACGAGAATGGCGCCCTCGCAAGCCGCGAGGCTGCGGGAGACTTCGTAGCTGAAATCCACGTGGCCCGGCGTATCGATGAGATTCAGCACATAATCTTTGCCGTCTTTGGCGCGAAAGGACATGGTCACGGCGTGGAGCTTGATGGTGATGCCCCGCTCCCGCTCGAGATCCATGCTGTCAAGCGTTTGATCAATGATCTCTTCCTTGCGCAGCGCGCCGGTCACTTCGAGAAACCGGTCAGCTAAGGTGGACTTGCCATGATCGATATGTGCGATAATGCAAAAATTGCGAATTAAATCATTCATCATGATAAATCTATTAAATTTTCATCAAACAGGCAATAAAAATTCCCGTAACTTACTGGCCACGGCAACCGAACGGCAGATTCAAGGCGACCAACCAGCAGCCATTCATTCAAAGACAAAATAAATTAGGTTAACGCTTAGATTTTGAGAACCCAAAATCTTTGTCACGTTAAATGAAATGCAATTTATATAAAGAGATAGCTTTTCCCACGGATTGAAGAATCCCACTGATTCATTGGCAAAAATCCGTGGGGTTCCTCAATCAGTGGGGAATAAACGATTCCGCGCACTCGCGACTTGAGGCGAGGTTTCGTTAGACAATCATGCCTCAAAAGCAACATCGACTTGCGATATGGCGTTATTTTTTGAGAAAAAGATCGCGCCAAGTTTTCCGGCGTTTGCTCTTTTTCAGCCAAACCGCGATGCCGACTCCCGCCAGGACACCGGCGGTGATGCCAAGCCCGATATACATTTGCTTGTTCGGGTGCCAGCGTTGCTCGTCGCGCGGCAAGAAATCTCCGAAAAATTCTTCCGTGCCATCGGAGAAAGGTTGCCGCAACTCCAACTCTGGCGTCATATCCTGACCATCCCAGTCCGCCTCGTATGCAGTCCGGCTGACCGCTTCTTTCTGTCTGGCTTTCGCGAGAAGATTCTCCCACCAGCTCATTTTTTCCTCCGGCTTGTTTTAGTTTCTTTCTTGATGCGGTGCGGCCTGCGGCGTCCCGATTTTCCTTTTTTATTTTTACTCGGAGCTTCCACGAGCACAAAATCCAGCACGCGCTCGTTGGGATCGACGCGGACGACGCGCACCCGCACCTCGTCACCCAGGCGGTAAACCCGCCCGGAGTTTTGTCCTTTTAAACGGTACGCTCTTTCTTCAAAAATGTAATAGTCATCTTCGAGATCGCTGATGTGAACCAGCCCCTCGACTACAAACTGCGGAATCTCGACGAAAATTCCAAACGCGACCACTCCGGAAACAATGCCGTCAAACTCGTCGCCAAGATGCCGCGTCATGAATTGCGCCTGCTTCATTTTGACGGAAGCGCGCTCAGCTTCCAGCGCCACCAGCTCCCGCTCCGAAGATTGCTGCGCCGCATAGCTCAATTTGCGGGCAAGCGCCTCGTGCATCTCGGGGTGATAGCCGTTTGCATAAGCTTTCAACGTCCGGTGCACGATGAGATCGGGATAGCGCCGGATCGGCGAGGTGAAATGCGAGTAATGCTTGAACGCCAGGCCGAAATGCCCGAGGTTTTCAGTGGAATATTTCGCTTTCATCAGCGAGCGCAGCATGACGTTTTCGATGATATCGGCTTCCGGCTTGCCCGCGATCTCGTGCAAAAACCTGCTCAACACTTTGCTCGTGATCGTCTGCTGATGATCGAAATTAAAACCGAAGGCTTTGACAAACAGCGCAAACTCCTCGATCTTCAGCGGATCCGGCGGCTCGTGAATGCGATAAATGAACGGCGGCTTGTTCCGTTTCTGCGCCAGCTTCAGATCGACGTGCTTGGTGATGGTCTGATTGGCAAGCAGCATGAACTCTTCGATCATCCGATTGGAGTCCTGCCGCAGCTTGCGGCGAATCTCAGTCGGAAATCCGGCGGCGTCGAGAATGATTTTCACCTCCGGCGTGTCGAAATCGAGGCTGCCGTTGCGCAAGCGCCGGCGCGTCAAAACGTGCGCCAGCTCGTTCAGCTCCCGCAAAGCCTCGTCGAGTGCCGGACCGAGCGCTTTTTCATAATCGCTGGCGGCGGTATCTGCCCCGCTCTTTTTGCCGTCGAGAATCTCCTGCACTTCTTCATAATTAAAGCGCCGCTTGCTGTGAATAATGGTCTCAGCAATTCGATAATTGATGACTTCGCCTTTGGGTGTTACTTCCATGATGCAAGAATACGTGAGCCGGTCGGTGTGCGGCTTCAAGCTGCACAGCTCGTTGCTCAGCCGCTCCGGCAGCATCGGCACGACGCGATCCACCAGATAAACCGAAGTGCCGCGCGCCAACGCCTCTTTGTCAAGGGGCGAGCCTTCCGTCACATAATGGCTGACGTCGGCGATGTGTACGCCCAGCTCATAATTGCCGTTGTCGAGATGCCGTAAGCTCACCGCATCGTCGAAATCTTTGGCGTCCGCCGGATCGATCGTGAACGTCATCAGATCGCGCAGATCGAGGCGCTGCTGCAGCAAGTCCGGCGTAATCTCGAGCGCCAATTGCTCCGCCGCTTGCTCGACCGCTACCGGAAACTTCGCAGGAAGATCGAACGAGAACGCCACCGAAAGCACATCGACGCCGGCCTCATCCGGAAAACCAAGCACTTTCACGACCCGCCCTTCGGGATTGAGCAAAGGGTCTTCCCAGTTTTCAATGGAAACTGCGACTTTCTGTCCCGGCTGTGCGCCATCAAGATATTCGTCAGGAATAAAAATATCGTGCAGCAATTTCATCTCGTCAGGCTTGACGAAATAGAAATGCTTGCCCTTGCGCAAGGTGCCGACGATATTTTGGCGAGCGCGCTTGATGACTTCGACGACGCGGCCTTCTGCCTTGCGGCCGGGGGGCCGCGCAAAGAGCTGCACTCTCACCACGTCACGATTGAGCGCCGTACCCATGTTTTTTTGCGAAATGAACACATCTTCCTGCCCCTCGCCGACGATGAGAAAAGCATAGCCTTGAGTTTTGACGTGCAACGTGCCGGTAAGCGCCGAGGACTGTTGCGCGTGTCCGTAATGATTGCGCTTATGTTTTGCAATCCTCCCCTCACGCGCCAGCGCTTTAATGAAATCGCGAAACTCCGGATAGCGTCCCGGCGGCACTTTGAGAGACCGCGCCAGTTCTTTGGGTTTAAATTGACGATTTGGCTCGCGCGCCAAATGTTCCAGCACGCGATCGGTAAGTTCGAACATAAATAAATGATGAGATGAAAACTCATACTCTTTCTCGTACTCTTACTCGCTTTGAAATATCTTGAAAAGCGAGCAGGAGTATGAGTATGAGCATGAGCAAGAGAAAATATTTTGAAATTCTTATGCTTCGACTACTGCCGCCAATTCCTCGCAGTATTTCTCCGCGACTGCGGCGCTTTGCGCTTCTGCCATAATACGCAGTATCGGCTCGGTATTCGAGGCGCGCACTTGCACCCAGGATTTGTCGCGCAAAATTTTGATGCCATCATTGGCATCGAGTTTTTCGCGCTGATATTTCCGGGCAATCTTTTGGAGAACCTGCTTCGGATCAAGTCCGCCGGCCAATTCGACCTTGCGGCGGCGCATTACGTATTGCGGCAGCGACGCATGCAGCTCACTCAACGGGCCGCCGAAGTCGGCGAGCTGTTGCAGAAGCATCGCCACGCCCACCATCGCATCGCGGCCAAGATGCACGTCGGGTAGAATCACACCACCGTTGCCCTCGCCGCCGATGACGGCGGCAACATGGCGTATATGTTTGGCCACGTGAATCTCACCAACTTTGGTGCGCTCGACCGTGCAGCCGTGTTTCGCCGCAATGTCATCGATCACCATTGAAGTGGAAAGATTGACGACGACTTTGCCTTTTCGCTTTGGCAAAAGTAAAGCAGCGGCGAGCGCCAGCGTATACTCTTCGCCGAGCGGTACGCCCTTCTCCGAAATAAGGGCCAAACGATCCGCGTCCGGATCGAGCGCCAGCCCGATGTGCGCACGATGTTTCTTCACCGCTTCACAGAGCTCGGCCAAATTTTCCGGCAGCGGCTCCGGATTGTGCGGAAAGCGGCCCGTCGGTGCATTATTTAAAATAACAAAATCGCAGCCGAAATGTTCCAAAAGCTTTTTCAAGATCACGCCGCCTGCGCCATTTACGCAATCGGCCACGACGCGGAAACGGGCTTGACGAATCTTTTCGATATCGATAAACGGCAGCGCATAAATAGCGGCGAGGTGGTCGTCGATGGCTTTATCGTAAGCAGTCGTTTTGCCGAGTCCATCCCAGTTGCGGATGTTTGCAGCGCCGGCATCGCGAATCGTCAGGACTTGTTTCCCTTGCTCCTCATCTAAAAAAAGGCCGTCACCGGCCAACATTTTCAGGCCATTCCACATCACCGGATTGTGGCTGGCTGTGATCACCAAACCGCCAGCGGCATGCAGTTTCTCGACCGCAATCTTCGTGGTAGGAGTGGGTGCAATGCCGATATCGACCACTTCACAGCCAACCGCCATAAGGCCGGCAGTCACGGCATGCTGCAACATCGGCCCGGAAACGCGCGAGTCGCGGCCGAGCACGACGCGCCCGCCTTGACAATAAGTTCCATAAGCTTGGGCAAAAGCGAGAACAACTTCCGGCGTCAGTCCTTCGCCGATTACACCGCGCACGCCCGAGACGCTGATCATGAGTTGTTGAGGCACAGTGAGCTCCTTTATTTTGCCGTCCTAAAAACGAATCTGTCTTATTTAGAAAATAAGCAAAAACGGCGGGAAAAGCAATTTGAAAGTGGGGATTATCATTTGTTTGGAATAAGTGCAATGAGCGAGCGAAGTGCTTTATTCACGGCTTCCGAATTTGGAAAATATTCGAGCACATCCGGCTCTAATATTACCGCTCGAGTGACCGGCTTAACACGTTTTACAACCGTTGTGCCATCGGATTTGTGAATTTTAATCGTGTATCCTTGTTGCATGGCTTTGTAGTGTTTGCCGCGCACGCCATCTTTGAGCAGCCGCCTCAGATCATATTCTGGACGCAGTTCGTCATTCATTTCAGATTTCATTTTCTTCGGCATAAACTTTTCTTTTATTAACTTTGCATGGCTGCTGCCAATTTTTCGGTCAGCCAAACGTTGATCAACGTTTCGGAAGATACACCTTGTTGACGCGCGCAAGCGGTTATTTTTTTCGCTAATTCTGGCTCCAGTGCTGTCAGAAACACGCGCCGTTGAATATCTACGTCAAAGTGAACTTCACGGGTCAGATCCCAATAGTCAGCCAAATCGTGGCTGTCCCAAAAATCCGCTGCTTCTTCAATGCTTTTGAAATGTTCGGGAATGGGGTCGCGTTTCTTGCTATTTTTTCGCATAAGATTTCCGTTCTTTTTTGGTCATGTCTCTGGCGCTAATAATCAACGCTTCACCTGTTGTCTTGTGAACAAAATAGACGATCAAGTAGCGACCAGCGTTGGTTCGACCAAAAACCGCATAAAGATCTTCACCTTCAACGTCGCCTAATTCGATAAACCGATAGCGTGGTTTATTGCTAAAAACTTCCTCCGCTTCATCGGTCGTGACATGATGCTTCCACAGTAGCTTGTCAACGACATCTCGTCGCCAAATAAACCCCGATATTTTCATTTTGAATGCCTCATCGCGTCGCTTGCAGGACAACTAATGAAGGCCTAAAATTATTAGGCAGTCTTTTCTGACATTTCTTCTTTCGGCTCAGTCAAGGTTTGCTGGATCTGTAGGCCTTCGCTAAATGGCTTCGTAGCAGTCAGGTTAGAGTTAAGCATCTTCTTCTCTCGGAAGCGAATACCAATGAGATTAAGGACCTTTTCTTTTGACATTTTTGAAGTGACATTCAGATTATTTGCGTCGGCCAATCTGCGAGCCTCTTCAACAGAAAAGGTTTCAAGTTCCTTTTGTACTTCAAATTCATGGCCAGCAAGCCAAAGTTCATATAAATATTCAAATTTATTCTGAAGCTCAAGCCTTTCCTCAGGAGTTAATGGAGCCAACTTGCTTGATTTTGGTTTCGCGGACTTTGACTGCTCGAATTGTTTTAGAGCATTAATCAGCTCAATAATATTCGAGTTTAAAAGTCGAAGCTCCGCCAAAAGTTGTTCCGCGAGTTTATCATTTATGGTCATTTAGAAATTCCTCTATCTCTTGCCAAAGGTCTCTGAAAGGTTGTTTAAGTTCAAATGGAATTCCCTCTTGGACAGCACGTTTTATGCCGACTCGGTCCGGAATTGTGGCATCAAAAACTTTTGCCTTTAAACGTTGCTGCATGATTGCGCTTTGAACGACGGTCTTGGCGTCGCCAAGATAGCGTTCGGTTTCCTGGCTGTATCTTCTAAGAGAAGCTCCGCCGGGCTTTTTGGCTTTGTTCATAAAGACCCCGATCTTGGGTACAGGAAAAGGCTCAATACGCATACGCAAGCTGTTGAGCAGAAGGTTAAGCCCCTTCGTAGCATAGAAATCGGGGTTGATTGGAATCAACACGAGATCACAACAAGAAAGAACCGAGTAACTCAAGAGACTAAATGAAGGAGGACAATCAAAGAAAACAAAATCGTATTTGGGCAGTTGTTTAGAGTTGTCAATCTTTGCTAGCAGACGCCGGATAAACTCCTTGACCATTGTTCGCTCAAAGACTTCGAGCTCGGTCCAATATAGATCCTCGATAGCCGGAACAAAATGATATGTGTCGCTAATCTGGTATATGAAGTCATATCCTATCGGAAAATCGAAATGTTCTGACGGTGTGGTAAATTGTTCGAGCGCATTGAATATCGTTTTCTTACGTTCAATACTCCGCTGCTGCCAGTCCGTGAACGAACGAATAGGTGAACCATCTTCGTTAAAAGTGACTGCTTGGGTTAATGACATTTGAGCGTCAAGATCGAACATTAATGTATGTTTGCCCGGGATTTGTGAAACAGTCTCTCCCAAGCACCATGTCACAGTTGTCTTTCCTACACCTCCTTTAAAGTTGATTGTTGCAATTGTTTTCATGCGAAAAACTCCTCTTTTAAAGTAATGTGTCCTAATTATCAGTGTCTATAATTCCAACACGCTCCATGGGGTCCAACTAGCGGTTCGAGAACTTATCAGTTCAGCACAACTCACTGAGCCACCTCAAAATCCGCCTCCGAGAATTTCACCACCGGATATTCCCGCAGCTTCTTTTTGAAAATTTCGGTAATCTCAGCGAGTTTTTCTGCTGTGCGCGCCTCGAAGCGCATCACCAAAACCGGTTGCGTGTTGGACGCGCGCACCAAACCCCAGCCGTCGCCGAAGAGCACGCGCGCGCCGTCGATGTCGATCACTTGATACGATTTTTTGAAATGCGCCACCATGTCGCTGACGATCTTGAATTTTGTCTCGTCCGTCGCTTCGACGCGAATCTCCGGCGTCGAGATAAAAGCCGGGATCTCGTCGTGCAATTCCGCCATGGTTTTGCCGGAATGCGAGAGAATTTGCATTATGCGGCCGCTGCCAAAGATGGCATCGTCAAAGCCGAAGTAGCCATCACTAAAAAATATGTGGCCGCTCATCTCGCCGGCAAGCGGCGCATGCTCTTCCTTCATTTTCGCCTTCAGCAGCGAATGGCCGGTTTTCCACATGATCGGGTTGCCGCCGTATTTTTCAATAAACTCCGGCAAAGCTTGGCTGCATTTGACATCAAAAACGACCTTGCCGCCAGGAAAGCGCGTGAGCGTATCGCGGGCAAACATGGCGAGCAGCTTGTCGGCATAGATCGGGCGCCCGAGATTATCGATGATGCCGAGGCGGTCGGCGTCGCCATCGTAGCCGATGCCCAAATCCGCCTTCTCGGCCACAACCTTCGCGCGTAGGTCTTTGATGTATTTCATTACGGTCGGATCGGGCAAATGATTGGGGAAACGGCCATCCGGCTCGCAATAGAGGCAAACCACTTCGCAGCCGAGATCTTTCCAAATTTGCGGCGCAAACAAGCCGCCGCAGCCGTTGCCCGGATCGACGACGATCTTCAACGGCTTGGCGAGTTTGACGCGTGCTTTAACCGCAGCAATGTAGTCCGGCACCACATTGATGGTTTCGACTTTCCCTTTGCCGCTGGCGAATTTTCCGGATTGGATGATTTTGTAGAGTTGTTGAATCTCTTCGCCAAACACGGCGCCGACCGAGATGTGTCCATCAGCGGCTTTCAGGCCGTCGGACATTTTGAAGCCGTTATAGTCAATCGGATTGTGGCTGCCGGTAATCATCACGCCGCCGTCGGCTTGTTGCTGCACGATGGCAAAATATTGCGTCGGCGTCGGTACCACGCCAACGTCGATAACGTCAGCGCCGCAGCCAACCATGGCTTCGACGAGTGAATCGCGCAAGCGCCCCGACGAGAGCCGAACGTCACGTCCAACCACAAGGCGTTTGCGGCCTTGTGCCAACATGTGAGTAGCGAAGGCTTTGCCGATCAAAGCCACATTTTCATTAATCAGATCTTTCTCAGCGATGCCCCGAATGTCGTATTCTCGAAAAATGTTGCCGCTAATCACTGTTTGCTCCTTTCAGTTAAACTTTTGCTCTACAGGCGTTGTCCAATCACATGCCGCTCCAATCCGGCCAGGTCTTTGATGATTTGTACGTCATGAAAACCCGCTGCGCGGAACAATCCCGCAATCGCGGAACTGCGCTGGCTGGCCATTTCACAGGCCACCCACCCGCCGGCGCGCAGGCATCTATAACAATAGTCGATGATGTAACGATAAAATTTCAATCCATCATCATCGACATATAACGCCGCTGCCGGCTCCCAATCGCGAATCTCCGGCTGCAAACTCGGTCGCTCTGTTTCTAAAATATAAGGCGGATTTGAAACAACGATATCGAATGACTTACTCGAAGAAAGCGTCTCGGATTGCGTCATGTCGGCCAAACGGAACTCGATCCGCTCGGCTACGCCATGTCGTTGCGCGTTTTTTTGCGCCATTTCAAGAGCTGCCGTAGAAATGTCGGTTGCAACGAGGCGCGCCTTCGCCATCAGCTTGGCCAACGACACGGCGATAGATCCCGAACCGGTGCCGAGGTCGATTATTCTTGGTGAAGAAATTTCCGCCGCAAGCTCAACAACCTTTTCGACGAGCAACTCGGTTTCGGGACGAGGAATCAAGACCGCGGGTGAGACGACGAACTCAAAACCATAAAACTCGCAAATGCCGAGAATGTATTGCAAAGGCTCGCGCTTGAGGCGGCGGCTGAGAAATGCGTCGAACCTCGCCCGTTCATCGGGTTGCAACCGGCGCTCATGCATCAAGTAAAGATTCGTGCCGTCGGTATTCAACACTGCTGCGAGCAGCCATTCGGCATCTGATTTGGGCGACTCGATGCCGGCTTCTTGGAGCTGTTTTGCGGCTGATTTGAGAAGATCAAGAACGCGCAAAAAATTTCAGGAACTTTTAATTTTCAAGAGAGTAGCTGAATCCTGTGCTCCCAGCCGGGCCGACTGGGCTACGTCCGAACTTACTCCGCGCTTTTCAGCTTTTCCGCCTGATCCGCCAGCGCCAGTTGCTCGATAAACTGATTGAGATTGCCGTCGAGCACGTCGTCGAGCTGGTAGATTGTCAGTCCGATGCGATGATCGGTGACGCGGTTCTGGGGAAAATTATATGTGCGAATCTTGTCGCTGCGATCGCCGCTGCCGACCATTTGGCGACGGGCGTCGGTGATTTTCGCCTGTTCTTTGGCGCGTTCAGCTTCCAATAAACGCGCGCGCAAAACTTTGATGGCTTTGTTCTTATTTTTAAGCTGCGATTTCTCGTCCTGACATTGCACAACGAGTCCGGTAGGAATGTGCGTCACGCGCACCGCCGAATCCGTAGTGTTCACGCTTTGGCCGCCGGGGCCGGAAGAGCGAAACACATCGATGCGCAAATCGCTCATATTAATGTCGATGTCAACTTCCTCAGCTTCAGGCAGAACGGCAACGCTGGCGGCAGAAGTGTGAATACGGCCATTCTGCTCAGTGGCCGGCACGCGCTGAACGCGATGCACACCACCTTCGTATTTTAGCTTGCCGAAAGCGTCCTTCCCGCTCACTTGAAAAATAATTTCTTTGAAGCCGCCGATGCCCTGTGTATTGCTGGACATCACCTCCGTATGCCAGCCCTGCCGTTCCGCGAAGCGCGAATACATGCGGAACAGATCGCCAGCGAACAATCCGGCCTCATCGCCGCCAGTGCCGGCGCGAACTTCCACGATAACGTTCTTCGTGTCATTTGGATCCTTCGGCACCAGCAACAGTTTCATTTCCTCTTCAAGATGCTGCAGCCTGGGTTCCAGTTCGTCCAGCTCGGCTTGTGCAATCTCCCGCAGCTCGCGATCTTTTGTTTCATCTAAAAGCTGTTTGTCGTCGGCAATGCTTTTGGCAACCGTTTTGTATTCGTGATATTTTTTGACGACGTCTTCGAGATCGCGATGCTCGCGCGCGAGATCGCGCAAGCGTTTGGGATTAGTCGTCACCTCAGGACTGGACAGCAGGGCGTTGAGTTCTTCGTAACGCTTTTCGAGATTTTCTAATTTGGCGAACATCGTTTTTGACTCTATTTCTTTTTAGGGATTTCGCGCAGGACAAGTGTGGCGGTATCGGTTTCTATGGTGATGCGGTATTTGCCCATGAAGTCCATGCCGAGAATACCGTCAAATTGAAATCCTGATGGGAAATCGATAATTGAAACCATTAAATTTTTCTGCACCACACTGCCAACCACCAAGTCGTCGGCTTTTAATGTTGAGACTGTAACAGTCTTTTGGCCTACCGGCGCAATTGACCGTTTGATCTCCGTTGGTTCGGCTGTAATTTTATCCAAAGCTTGGCGCTTAACTGCGGTATTGGCCGCTCCACTATCCACCAAAAAATTCAGGCGAGTACCATTCAAATTCGCTGGTACTAACAGCACACCGCCATAGTCTAACCAGCCAGAAATTCGATTAGCCCTGAACAAACATGACTCCTATTCCAGTTGGAATGGCTTGTCCGGCAAAAAAGTAATACAAATCTGCTTTAGGATGTTCTTCGCGGTACTTTCGGCCATGACGTGTGACCTCAGCTTCATCGGGGTTTTGAAATAAAACTCGGCCCCTCAGTGGATTATCGTATTTGTCGACCTTCGTGACTTCAACGACAACCCAATTGCCGTCATACTTTTCCCGAATCTCTGCAATCTTCAAATCATCACGCATATTCATCCTTCCAAGCTAAACAGTTTGTGCCATTTTCGCCTTTCCATCATTCACCACTACGTTTGGCAGCAATTCAACTTCTTCTCCCAGCGCCGCTTTCAGCGAGACGATCGCCACTTCGAGCTGGCCGAGATCCGGCTCTTGCGTCGTCAAGCGTTGCAGCCACAATCCCGGCAAAATGAAAAGCCGCCAGAACGCGTTGCGAAAGCCTTTGTCCGACAGCCGGATGAATTCATACGAGATGCCGCCGATTACCGGAATGAAGGCCAGGCGCAGCAAGCGGTCGCCGACAGTTTCCGGGCGGCCGAGCGCCATGAAGACGAAAATGCTGACGAGCATGACGATGAGCAAAAAGCTGGTGCCGCAGCGCGGATGAAAACGCGAAAAAGTCGCCGCGGTTTCCGGCGCCAGGTCTTTTTTTTCCTCAAAATTAAAAATGCTCTTGTGCTCGGCGCCGTGATATTCAAAGACGCGGCGAATGTCTTTCATCCTCGTGATGAGCCACAAATAGCCCAAAAAGAAAACCAGCCGGATGATGCCATCCACGAGGTTGAACCAGAAGCCCGTGCGCGCGCCGAGCCAATCGGTGAGCAACAACGGGACATAGAAAAAAATCCCAAGTCCGATGGCGAAAGCAAAAGTTAGGGTTAACCCCATCCAAACTTTTTGCGACAGCGTGCGTTGGCCGAGCGGCTGAGCCGGCTCCGCAGTTTTGCCGTTTTGCCTGGCGCGCTCGTCTTCCATCGCCACATCGCCGGAAAAGGTCAACGCCTGCACGCCGAGCACGAGCGATTCGATGAGAACGATGGAACCGCGAAAAACCGGCAGCGCGAGAAATTTGAAGCGGCTCAACAGCGAGCGATAGGGTTTGCGCCACACGACGATATTGCCGTCGGCGCGCCGGCAGGCGACCGCGACTATCTCCGGCGAGCGCATCATCACGCCTTCGATCACCGCCTGGCCGCCAACCATCAGTTTTTTTTCCGGAGCGTTTTCTTTGGCCATTTGCATTCGACTCGTCTGTTGGTGTTCATCCACAAATAAAAAAACGGAACACCCATTGCCCCGACTTTTCCTGGCTCATCTGTTGGCATGAAATGTCGGGGTGTTCTGAGCGCATTCCGTTTCGTTGTTAAAACCGCTTTCCCGAAATCGGCTTTCGGGATTATACTTGCGCCGCTGCTTTCTCTTCGCTCTTCTTGTACTTCTTCATGAATTTTTCGACGCGCCCAGCCGAATCGATCAACTTTTGTTTGCCGGTGAAGAAGGGGTGGCAATTCGAGCAGATTTCGACACGCAGATCACCGGCGGTGTTGCGCACTTGAAAGGTATTGCCGCACGCGCACGAAATCGTGGCCAACACATATTGCGGATGAATTTTAGGTTTCACGATTATTTCTCCTCTTTGCTTTTGCCCATTGCCCCGACACGGCCTCAACACCGACCAGGCTGGCACGTTTCCAGCCAATATAAAATGAGAGTAAATCGGGGGTGGCGTTTAGGTATAGATAAAATTACAATACTACAAACCTTAAATATACAGCAAGATCATGGCAAAAGCAAGCGAATTTTACGCGGCCATACTTGTGATTTTACTCAGAACCCCATCCGTTCGCGCGCATCATGTGTGTTACGAGTTCATGTGCTTCAAAAATTCCTCGTTGGATTTGGTGCCGCGCATGCGCTCGAGCAAAAACTCCATGGCTTCCACGGAGGTCAGGTCGCTCAAAAATTTGCGCAGGATGTAAACGCGGTTGAGCTCCATGTCGGCGAGCAAAAGCTCTTCCTTACGCGTGCCGGATTTGTTGATATCGATCGACGGGAAAATGCGGCGGTCGGAGAGCCGGCGGTCGAGCACCAACTCCATATTGCCGGTGCCCTTGAACTCTTCGAAAATGACTTCGTCCATGCGGCTGCCGGTATCGATCAAAGCCGTGGCAATAATGGTGAGACTGCCGCCTTCTTCAATATTGCGCGCGGCGCCGAAAAAGCGCTTGGGGCGCTCGAGGGCGGTGGCGTCGAGACCGCCGGAGAGAATCTTTCCGGAGTGTGGAACGACCGCGTTGTGAGCGCGCGCCAAACGGGTGATGGAGTCGAGCAGGATGACGACATCGTGGCCATATTCCACCAGGCGCTTGGCTTTTTCCAAAACCATGTCGGAAACTTGCACGTGGCGTTCCGGCGGTTCATCGAACGTCGAGCTTACTACTTCAGCCTCGACCGAGCGCTCCATGTCCGTCACTTCTTCGGGACGTTCGTCAATCAACAAAACGATGAGCTTGATTTCCGGCTGATTGGCGGTGATGGCGTTGGCGATTTTTTGGAGAATGGTTGTCTTGCCCGTCTTCGGCTGCGCGACGATGAGGCCGCGTTGGCCCTTGCCCAACGGCGACAACAGATTCATGACGCGGGAGGTATAATCTCTGGCATCATGCTCGAGATTGATGCGCTTGATCGGATAAAGCGGCGTGAGGTTGTCGAACAAAATTTTACTCTTGGCGACTTCCGGATTCTCGAAGTTGACCGCTTCGACTTTGAGCAGCGCGAAGAAGCGCTCGTTTTCTTTCGGCGGCCGGATTTGGCCGGAAACCGTGTCGCCGGTGCGCAAGCCGAAGCGCTTGATCTGGCTCGGCGAAACGTAAATATCATCCGGCCCCGGCAGGTAATTGTAATCCGGCGAGCGCAAAAAGCCGTAGCCATCCGGAAGCACTTCGAGCACGCCGTCGGCGAAAATCAAGCCCTCCTTCTTGGTTTGCTCTTCCAGGATTTTAAAAATAAGCTCGGATTTTCTCAAGCCGGTCGCTCCCTGGACGTTCAAATCCTGAGCGACTTTGTTGAGCTCGGCAATTTTTAATGCTTTCAATTCTGCAATGTCCATAATCTTTCCTCAAGTTAAAAAGTGAGTGGATAAAATTTTTTCACCTGACGCGATGCGATGCCCGCAGGAGATTATAGTGATTGACCTCGCCATTGATAACTACCATTGGCTTCCATTTCGGTGGAACGGCGCTGTGAGAGATCAAGGCGAACGCGAAAGTCTCGTCATCTTGATTGAGACGGAGGTTACAAAGAAAATGATGCTTTGGAGAATAACCCCGAAGTTTGCTGTTTGGCAATGGATGTGCCGGGGCACCTTACCTCTATCGGCAGTATTCAAAAAATCATCAATCGGATATTGACCTCAATCCACTTTTGAGCAATGGGATAATTGAACCATAGGAGTGATTCCGATTTCCTTTCATGTTTTGCAAATCAAGGAAAGTCGGGGATCATCTTCCGGCGCGTGTGGCGCCACCAAGACGAGCTGGATCATGCTGCAGGACTTAAACTTGCTTCACTTTGCGAATCAAAAAAGTGGGCTTTGCTCATATCCATAACTAACTTCAACTGGCTTCCAATGGGTGGCTCGGAGCGCGCATTGACTCTCGCCACCAAACTGTTGATCCCCGTATTCAAATAAAGATAAATCTCATTCCCCATCGGTTCGACCACTTCCACCGCCGCCGTCAACTCCGCCGCCTCCGCCACACCGGCAGCGGAATCAGCCAAATGAAAATCCTCCGGCCGAATGCCGAAAATCACCTCGCGATCTTTGAGCTTTTCCAAACTGCTCTCGAATTTTTTCGGCGCCCGAAATTTAAAACGGCCTTCGTGAAAAAACAGGCCGTTCTCCTGCACTACTTTTCCCGCCATAAAATTCATCGCCGGAGAGCCGATAAACCCCGCGACGAACTTGTTTTGCGGATGATTGTAAAGATTGAGCGGAGTGTCGATCTGCTGGATGTCGCCGTCCTTCATCACCACGATGCGGTCGCCCATCGTCATCGCCTCCACTTGGTCGTGAGTGACGTAAATCATCGTCGTCTCCAGGCGCGTGTGCAATTTGGAAATCTCCGTGCGCATCTGCACGCGCAGCTTGGCGTCGAGATTGGATAGCGGCTCGTCGAACAAAAACACCTGCGGCTTGCGCACGATGGCGCGGCCGACCGCAACCCGCTGGCGCTGCCCGCCGGAAAGCGCTTTGGGCTTGCGATCCAACAACGGCTCGATGCTCAAAATCCGCGCCGCCTCGCGCACCCGCTGGTCGATTTCCGCTTTGGGAAATTTTCTGAGCTTCAGCCCGAAGGCCATATTCTCGTACACCGTCATGTGCGGATAAAGCGCATAGTTTTGAAACACCATGGCAATATCGCGGTCTTTCGGCGGCACCTCGTTGACGACGCGCTCGCCGATGTAGATTTCGCCGCTGCTCACCTCTTCAAGGCCGGCGACCATGCGCAAAGTGGTGGATTTGCCGCAACCGGAGGGGCCGACGAGAACGACAAATTCTTTATCCTGAATGTTGATGCTCGCACGATTGACCGCCACGACATCCTTCTCGTAGACCTTGGTCACTTCTCGTAATTCAACACGTGCCATTCGGCTGGAGTGCAATTAAGTTCAATACAACGATAGGCTCTGCCCGTTGGGGTATATAAAGGGATTGGATCGCGTTGTAGGATTCCGGCGCTCCGAAATGAATTATTGCTCAAGAGACCGGCTTTACAGCTCCTGCGAGAAATGTAAACAATCCAAGATTAATTGTCAAGAGTTTTTTCGTTTTTGATTAAAAAATCCCCGAGGGTGGATTTCTCGGCGCGCCTGCCGGACGCAGTCGCTAAAACTAACACGATTTAATAGTACACGCTATTCCGCATGATGCGGAAATTCGCGATCGTGGTTGTCACGATTTTTCTTGCATCGTTCGGCGGCGCAATTCATTATCAATTACCGCGGAGGCCCATCAATCCAGTTGGCAAGTTGATTTGGCGGAAGCACTTCTTTAAAGTGTTTCGTGTTACGGGTAACAATAACATGATCGCCAGCAAGAGCCATCGCCGCGATCATCACATCGGCGAGACAGGCTCTGTTTCAAAAAGTGGAACAACTTCTTCGTTGCTGAGAACAATCGAGGCATAAGCCAGCGCCGCTCTGATATCCTCCGGCTCGAGGCGAGGATATTCCTTGAGAATTTCCTCCTCCGCAATTCCTTGCGCCATCATCTTGACAATCAGCTCAACCGGAATGCGCGTGCCGCGAATGACAGGCTTGCCCACCATGACTTTGGGATTGATTGCAATCCGTTCCAATAATCGATCAAAAGGATAAATTTGTTTTTCCATAACAGGCAGTCCTTTGATTCCAACCAAATAAAGTTAGAATGAATGTCGCACAAGTTTACCTGCTAAAATAAGATTTAAAAACTTAACAAGCAACAAAAAATCCGTTTGACTACAAAAAGACAAAGCCCCCAACTGGGGGCTTTGTCAATTCACAACACACTTCAATCGTTTTTACCGCCCAACCCGCATCGTCAACCGCCACTCGCGGCCCGGAATCGGATAATCCCGGAAAATCTGAATGCGTTTATCGAACACATTGTGAATCGCACCGGCGACTTGCAAACGCAATCCCGACACGGCGATTTCCCGGCTCGCGGCAAGATGAACCAAACGATATGCCGGCAAACTGGTATTGCCAAGCTGATCCGGCGGCGTGAGACGTTTGCCGATAAATTGATATGAGACACTAAAATTAATCTGCGCGGCGCGCCATCCCAAACTCGCATCCAGCTTGTCCTGCGGCCGGTAAATGAGTTGCTTGCCGCGGCTCGCGGAACGCTCGCTTTCGTTGGTGGCTTTCAAATAGGTGTGAGCGATCTTGAACATGAAACGATCACCGTTGCTGTGCCACGCCAGCGCCGATTCGATGCCGCGCAATTTGGCCTTGTCAATATTTTGCGGCATCAACAAGCCGGTCGCATCGGGCGTGTCGATGATCAAATCATCGAGCGTGGAATAAAAGCCGTTCAATTCCGCCTGCCAATTGCCGTGTTGCGCGATTTGCAAAACCACCCCGCCGTCGAAGCTGCTGCCGGTTTCGGGCTGCAAATTCGGATTGCCGGAATAATACGGGCTGCTCGGCCAAAACAGCTCGTTCATATTCGGCACACGAAATGATTGGCCGGCATTCACCCGCGCCGTGAAACCAACCGCGCCCAGCCGCCGCCACGCCACTCCAAGTTTCGGCGTCACGCGCCGGCCCGCATCCGAATAGTCGTCGAAACGCAGCGCCGGCATGATCAAAAGTTCCGACCAGCGGTTGTCGCGAGCATGGCCGTGGCGCCATTCGGCTTGCACAAAAGCGCTGCGCTGGTCACGCTTCGGCTTGCCGAGATCGGTGCTCTCCAGCGCGTGATGCGAAAACTCCACGCCGTAGAGCAAATCCAACCGGCGGTGCAATTGCGAGCGGTTGTGCAAGATGAATTCAGCGCTTTTCACATCGTGATTGCTCTTGAAATCAAATAGCGGCTCGGCGTAAGTTTGATCGAGCCGTTGATAACCGGCTTGCGCGACGAGTTGCAAAAATCTGCTTTTCTGCCACTGCAAGCCCAGACCGGTCAGATGATTTTTGTCATCCTGCTTGGCTGTCGTGGAAGCAAAACTGAGCGACCCCGGCACGCCTTGCTCGTTAACGACATTTTGATGAAACGCCTTCGCCTTCAGCGTCGGCGAAAAATTCGCCTCAGCCTGAAGAAAAAATTCGCGGCGATCCAACGCATTGTTGGCGCGCTTTTGCAATTGCCGGCTCGCGTCTTCGAACTCAAAATCGCCGTTCGTGCGCACCCGGCCATATCCGATAACCGTCGAGACCGGTCCGGCAGCATGGCCGAGCCGAAGCCTTTTGATGTCCGTGCCAAAATCGCCGAGTGTGTATTCGGCATTTCCGGAAAAACCGCTCGGCGGCGGCAACGTGCGCAGATGAATGACGCCGCCAATCGCCTCGCTGCCGTATTGCGCCGAGCTGCCGCCGCGCGCCACCTCGATGCGGTCGATGCCGAGCAGCGGCAAAACGCTGAGATCGACGAGGCCGTTTTGTGGATTGTTCAAGCGAAAATTATCCTGCAAGATAAGAACCTGGCTGGCCTGCGTGCCGCGCAGCGAAACCGTTTTCAGCCCACTCAACCCGCCGTTTTCGCGGACGAAGACCGATTGTGCCTCAGTCAAAACTTCCCCGACCGTCTGTCGGGTGGCATGCGCCGCCGAAGCGACCTCGACGACTTCCGTCGTCACCGGCACGTTGGCCGCCGAGTTCGCTTCGCGTGTGGCCGTAACCACCACTTCGCGAAACAGCACCGTCCTCGGTTGTAATCGCACTTGCAGATCATCGGTTGTTGACGCGATCGCGAGTGTGGCGGCGCGATAGCCCATAAAGCGAATATGCAGCGAGTCGTGCATGCCAGGAACGATGGCAAGCTGAAATCGGCCATCCGCTTCACTGACCGTACCGGGGCCTTCCGGCACAACAAAAACATTGGCGTCCGGCAGCGGCATGCCGGTTTGCGCATCAATGATGCGGCCGCGAATGCTCTTTCCGTTTTGCGCCACTGCGAAACCGGCAAAGAGCAGAATCGCCACGGCGCTGGTTAAAACTCGGTGATACATTTTACCTCCTTATTGTGAGATGGATGGAAACACCGAGGGTAGGCTACGCTCGTAGGATGACGATCGTGGAGAAAAATTCGGCAGGTTGACAGGTACACATCGATCTCCGCGAAGGGGGCTGCGCCCGCAGGGGAAAATAAAAAAGCCCCACTTCGAGAAAATGAGGCTATTCACATCGAGGAGACCAATCGACCGTTCCTTGTGCCTCGCCCTCGAAGGCTGTTCCCCGATTTCATTGAAAAAAATCGGGGAGTTGGAATTAATGCACAGGCAGGTCTCCTGACTTGCAGCCTCTATAATCGCGGACTTGATGAACTTCCGCTGGCGTTTACCGACATCCGTGTTCGTCCATACAGTCCGCGTTTGTCAAGCCTTCCCCTCTTTGAGAGTGACTTGACAATATGGAAAAATTTGTGCTGCTTACAGTTGCGGGGCAGTTGCCGATTTGCACGGCATTCCCTATTCTTCCCGCCCGCCGAATTTTACCGCAGGCGGAACACCTGTGTTGAAATCAATATAGAAAATAATGACAAAAAAGCAAAGAAAATTTTATGAGGAGTGTTCCGGACTTGCGCAGATAAAGACATGAAGAAATCTCCCTGCGCAAGTCCGGCTGGAGTGTGCCATTAACGCAGCAGACTCATTTTGCCGCTGCGCACAATGGCTTTGGCGAAGGGTTCGAATGGCAGGTAAAAAATAATGCCATTTTCTTTCTCTCCTGAAATTAATGTTCAAGCATTATTTTTTCCAACCTCAGCGGTTCGTATGCTTTGTTTTCTTTCTTGATGAAGATTGAACCATCGGCATTCCATGCCATCACTCGTTCTAATGTATCTGGCGTGGTAGTCAGGCTGACAAGCGTTCTTGTTTCTAAATCAAATAGCACCACGTCTATATTCTCAAATCCATAGTGCGAATCTTTAAGCTTGTTAAAAAGCAACTTCTTGCCATCCGCTGACCACACTGGAGCTTCAAAATATTCTCCATACGGGGTGTCGCGCAGTAATTCTTCGCTTTTCTGAAATTGAAGGACATTTTATAAGATTTTGTCTAAATATCTGACTCGTGGGTTTACCGTACTTAACGACAATACCCTGTAGTTGTTCGTGTTGATCCCAAATGATGCCTGGCATGGGACGCGCTTCTGAGGCTTCAAGAATGATCTTTTGCTATTGTATTTTTGCCAAACGTCCCTGTGCCATTAACGCTGTTGCGCTAAAGAGGGTTAAAATACAAAACATGTCGATCTGCTTTTTCGTAACGCGGCTTTGGCCTCAACCAAACTTTACCACAAAGATTTTCTTTGTGTCCTTTGTGCCTTTGTGGTGCAAAAAATCTTCGCGGTCATGATAGTTTTTCCAGGGTAATACTATAACTCCTCCTTATCATGAGATTCAAAGGATTCAAATCTGTAAATCAATTAATAATAGATTTGCGGTTTTTCTAAAACTCTGGTAAGTTTATTGCCCGCGAAATTGGAATATAAGCCTCGGCTCAGTCAAGAGTTTTCCTCCCAACCGTCGATTCTTGAAATAGTCCAGCGTTGGAATAAATTTCCCTACCAAAGTTCGCATGGTCATTTTATTGAAATCAAATAACATGACGGCTAGCGCAATCATGTCGGTTTCGCCGGAAAGATCGAAGTGCTCTCCAACGGCAACGACCAATTCATCTGTCAGCCAGGCAATACCGTCGATCCACGGACCGTAATTTCCAATAAAAAGAATATGCTTTCGTCCCACTTCACATTGCCAAAGGACATGCCCCTATCTTATCAACGCCATCTTCTGCATACGTATCTGGCTTCCTGCTTTCAACACGGCAAAATAGACGCCGCTGGGCATTTTCTCACCTCGTGCATTGGCGCCATCCCAATGAACAAGATGCTCCCCTGCAATCCTTTCTTCAGCGAGAAGCGTCTTCACTTTCTGGCCGGCAAGCGTAAAAATCTCAAGGATGACACGTTCTTGCTTTGGCAGAGTGAATTTAAGTACGGTCTCCGGATTAAAAGGATTCGGGAAATTGGGAAAAAGCGCATAACCATGTGGCCGCGGCGAGTTTCTTTCTTTTACGGCAACCGTGCCGCCCGTCACGGTCCGATAAATATTCCCGCCGTTGTCAGCCAAAAATCCAACCTGCGGCGTGACAAAATCCACCGTCGTGAGAGCAATCTGAGGATTGACCGTTTGTTGTTCCCAGGTTAATCCGCCATCAGTTGTCTTCCAAACAATTCCGCCACTGGTGATGACCCACCCGGTCAGGGCATCGACAAATTCAATATCCAATGCAAAAGTATAGCGGTCTTCGTAAATTCGACCCAAATCTTCCCACGTTTGGCCGGCCTCGTTGGTGCGCAAGATTTGACTATCCAGACTCAATGTCCATCCCATACGATCATCTATAAAAACGCACTTTCGATAATTTCTTTGCTCTTCAAAATGGATAATGCGCCAGTTTTCGCCGCCATTCGTGGTCACCGCAATACCGTTCACCCCAACCGCACAGGCGGTATCCGGGTTTAATATGACCACGTAGTGCAAAGTGTCAATGTATCCCATGCCTTCCGGAACGAGCCTTGTGCTTTTCCACGTCGTGCCGCCATCTTGCGTGGTGGCCAAAGTGCCAAGCTCGCCTGAGATAATCCCTGCCTGCAAATTACTGAAGGAGACCGACTGCATGTCTCCGAGGCCGGAAATTCCGAGCGGCTCAAAGCGAAAGAGAGAGTCCGGAATTTCAATCCAGTTATCGCCTCCATCCACGGTTTTATAAAGTATACTCAAACCTACGGCCCAGCCATGCTGCTTGTCAAGAAAGGTCATGTCGTTGAACCAGGAATACGTCGCATCAATCAATTGTTCGCTCCACGATCGTCCGGCATCGGCGGTGTGAGCAATCACTCCTGCTGGATTACCATTCGGAGATCGTTTCCATCCTGCGGCCCATCCAGTTGCTGAGTCCACAAAGGTGATCGTGCGGATGCGATATTCCGCCGGAAAGGTGTATTGCCTAAACCACCCGGCCGGAGGTTGGGACATGAGCAGTTGGGGGCCAAGCAAGGCAACGAAGATAACAGCGAAAAAATATCGTCGGTTTTGCATGGTTACCGCTCCTTTTCAGTAATGATGTCTTGCGTTTCACGTTTTACGTCTTACGTTTTTATTTGGTTCCGAAAGCGCTTTTGTCAAAATAAAATCGGGCCCGGCAGGCTTTGAGCAACTTTGCCGGGCCCGATAAAATGAAAACTCCAATTTGGTGAAAAGTTGTAACTAACGCAGCAAAATCATCTTCTGCGTGGCGCTGAAATCTTTTGCGCGCATTTTTAGAAAGTAAACTCCGGAGGTGACTATTTCTCCGCCGGCGTTGCGGCCATCCCAAATTTCCACGTAACTTCCGGCTGCACGCTGACCGTTAACCAGGGTTTTGACGGTCTCGCCAAGGGAATTGAAAATGGCGAGCACCACTTCACTCGCTTCCGGCAGATCAAAACGAACTGCCGTTTCCGGGTTGAAGGGATTGGGATAATTCGGATGGAGCATAAAGGTTTGCGGCAAACTTTTACCGTCTGCAAGTTCCGGCCGCTGTAAGCCGGAGGAATCGGCTATTTCATGGTAAATTTCGACCAGCGCGGGCTTGGCGACAATCGGCTCTCGCGTGCGAACTGCCACGCGCAGATAAACTTGCCGGCCGGCGAGAGCCACGGGCACCGGTTCCCGGCGTTTACCTCGAAACTGCAGCGTATCATTGCGGCTCACAACCTGTTCGTGCAAAACGGCCAGCGGAATATTTTCCGAAACCTCAACAGCTTCCAGAGTAAAATTCACCAATGCTCTCGGCGGCAGGGCATTGCCAAGCAACCGGGGATTGACTACTGAAAAACCATTGTGAAATTCCAATTCACCATTGGCAGGCAAAATCACCGGCTCCGTACGAAACATGTCGTTCCACTCGCCGGTGACACCGGCGGCCAGAGTATCATTGTAGGCAAAAAGCTCAATTGGAATTCTGTTTGCGCCTGAGTGCAACGTGAAGTCACCCACCTCAAAGGCCAGCTCGACCTTGCCAATCTGCAAGACCCCGCGGCGATAATGGGCGAGGCGGGTGGCTGTGGTTTTAGGCAAGTTCTGCGAAGTGGTGGCGATCGCATAAGGTGAAGTGGTACCACTACGCCAAACGATTTTGGCCGCTTCGCTTGTGCTCATGTTCGCGCTGAGGTTCGGATCGTGACCGCTAATGCCTTGATAGAAACTTGTCCAGGACGTTCCGTTGTATTTGGCCATATAAATCAAGTTGCCCTCCTGCCGCCAAATCGCTGCAAGCTTTTGATTGTTGGGCACATTGGGATAGCTGGTGATCGATGGTTTGTAGTACTCACCGTTGCCACTGAAAGCCGTTGCGCTGCTCCAGGCGCCCGAAAGCTCACGGCGCCTGTGCAGAATGATCTGGGTTTCCAGGGCGGGACCGCTGTACGCTTGCCACGCCACGTTTGCCCGCCGGCTATAATCTGTGGTAATGGATGGAGAAACATGGCCAGAATAACCGGTGCCGCTGGAGACATTTTCTTTGCTGGGGCTGAAGGTGTAACTACCGCCACCATAGTCGATCTTGGTATAATAAATTTGCCCCGATTCCGCCCACGCCAAATTGAGCTTTCCATAAGTGTCAGCCGCGAGCGCCGGGTAGAACGAGTTGCTGTTCGTGGAAGGGATGGCGGTCTCAGAGCCCCAAGTGCCGTTGGTCTCATCGTAGAAGCGCGTGGTGAGATTGTTATTGTCATAGTCGTGCCAAATAATGTGATAAATGAAAGTGCTGCCCACCGCCACTACTGGCGTCGCCGTGAATCCGGAACTGGCAAAAAATTGTGCGACTTCTTGTTGCGCCTGCCAGCCACTGGCGGTTTTGCGGCGCATGCAAATTTTGCCAATATTCGAGACCTCCTGTTGCCACACGACGATGACGATCTGATTGGCCACGTCGAGCGAGGGATATTGGTTGCCGCCGTTGCCGTCACTGATGCGGATTTCTTTCGTCCAAGTGGTGCCGTTGTCATTGGAATCGGTGTAGTAAATCTCACCGCCGGACTCATACACAAGATAGTAGTACGTGCCGTCGTAAACCATCTTGCGCTGGTTGTTGGAGGCGGTCGCCAATGTAGAGCTTGAGCCCAGGTGCGCTTTGTACTTGGCCGTCACCGTGGCGCCGTCACTCTGAAAAACCACCGGGCTTTCATAGTAGCCGCCGACCAAATTGTTCGGGGTGGTCGATTGGCGCCAGAGGTCACCCAATTCTGGAAGTATGAAGTAAATCCACTAATCGTTTGTGTTTCCAGCACACGGACGGAGTATCGAGGAAAAGCTGGGTCGCTTTGATTCAAGAACACACCTTTGTAGCTGCTTCCAGTACTTAGAGAAAATGGTGAAGCTTGTGGAGTCCAGACAGCACTCAAGCCGCGGTTGCGTGGGCCCTTGGGATCTGATGTATCATCAATCAGCCAGGGATCTTTAAACTCGACGCTACCTCCGGAACTGCCGCCATCAAGCAACTGCGTCTGGATAGTGGCATTATTAGCGGTGTTAAAGTGAGCCGTTAAATTAGTTGTTGCCTGGTCAATCGTAAACTGATGGTGATTTACTACATCGCTCAATTGATTCCAATCGTGATATTTCTGCGTGGTGCCAGGCTTGAAATTTTGATCGGACCGCAACGTTTGGACACTGTTGGTGAGCCATGAAAAAATATGCGGCACTGCGTAGTTGACAAAACTCGTCGCTTCATAAACGCCGACTTGACCAAAAGCCTGTGACTGTTCATCAACCTGTGAGACTGTAACAGGCACAAAATTGCCTTTGGCCAGTGCGTTAAACGCATTGGCTTTTCCATAACCTGATTGGATGTTATGCACCCCACCCGTGCCGATGCTCCCCAAGGTGGTGGCATAGCTTGTTAACGAATTATAGAAAGCAGTATGGGAATCACTGGGATACTTGCTAAAATAAAGCGCGGCAATACCGGCTACGTGTGGTGCAGCAGCCGAGGTGCCTTCAAAGGGGTCGAAAAAATTCCCGTCTTGTCCGACTTTAGTGCTACATTTGGTCGTTGCGGTAATTGTGGGCGTCTGCCTTTCGTCCCTGACATAAGTTTGCCCGGAAAAGACGTACATAGGAGTTTTGCCTCGCGAGGAGTAAGGCGCCAAAACAGTAGGAGCGTCAGAAGAATAGGCAGCCACGCTAATCGCGCCAAGAGATGCTGCATGCCCGAAAAGCTGTCGTATGGGCATGGTTTCACCTGCATAATTGGGATAAAGATAACCCAGCGTGTGGGGCGACCTGACAACCAGCTTCAACTCTCGATCATCGCCGGTGAACATTTTCTTGATGCGAATATAGAACGTTATAGGAACGTCAGCCGGATTCGTGTAGTTGATGATTTCTTCAGGATAGTCATTGCCATCTTGCACTGTCGTTGAAGAATCCACTCGATTAAACGCATCATACAAGTACAAATCATAATTGTCGTTTGAGGCGCCCCATGGGTTTGCCCATTGCAAATAGATATCAATCGTCGCATGAGGGCCTACAACAACGGGATTATGAATGACATAATTCGACCCTTGGAACCAAAACCGATGCCAGCCTTGACCATCGACAAAAGAATAACCATTCCAACAAGCGTCGCCGTGATTTCCGGCCGCCGATACATAGGTTTTGTCATTGCTGCTGATTCGCGCTTGAATCTGTTGCATCAAATTCGATTCGGAAAAGAAAGGAACGCCGGATAACCAGCCAATATCATCCACGACGATTTTGCAGCCGATGTTCTGATAGAGGTCAAAGATACGAGTGGCCATATCATTGGGGCCATCGTTAGGCCCGATTCCCCCAAATGCGAGACTGGCGCCGGGCGCAAGGTCATACACAATTTCCAGCATGGCTGTGCCCTCATCTCCAGGTGTACCTCCGTTTGTCGTTTCCAGAAAAGAGGGCAAATCACCAGTGGTTTGTGAATTACTGGCGTGCTGAATGCCATTTGAAATGACTCCCACTTTAATGCCACTGCCATTGACGTTAAAATAAGTGCGCGCTTGATCTGCCAGCAATTGGCTATCGCCAATGCTCGTGACACTGCCTGTATAGGTTGTCCAAACGCCTATGCCGGAAATGTTGGCGACTTTCTGAAGCTTGGCAATCGCTTTCACGGTGTCGTAAGGCAACCAACAATAGATTTCAATGGGATAATCGGATAGGGGATTGCTGATGGTTTTAACCGCGCCGCCAAACGCCCTAATTTTCTCCACGACGATATTCGTATCCAATTTCGCGGAACCGCGCAAAAGCGCCACGTTCACCAGGACACGGGCGGATTTGTCAACGGGAAATCCCCTAGTTGAGTACTTCTTTTCAGGGTTTGGGTGAGATTTCGCCTGCTCTTTGATCATGCGATTGATTCTTTGCAGAATGAACGAAGCGATCTTCATTTCGTGGGACGGCGGGTTGGCGGCAGCACGCGCGGTGCTGTCAGCAGCGGCATTGATCTTGGCCTCTTGTTCTGGGGTGAATAGCGCGTAAGACGTCGTGGCAAACTCAAACGCGATTATGCACGTAAACGTAAAGAGACCGGCAAATACAAACTTATACCTTTCCATGGTATCCTCCAAGTGAATAGGTTTACATTTAACACCAATCCTTTAAAAAATGAGCGGCTTGAATTTTCAAATGCTTCACCTCCTTTCAATCTTGTTTTCTATTCTTTTCTTTTTCCCCGTACCACCACCGCCCGATCCCCATTCCAACCCACGGCGACCACCAGGTTGTCCCTCACCGCAAGTCCCTCATAATTTCCTTGTGGCAAGTTCAGAAAATCATAGACTTTCCAACTTTTGCCATTATAATGCGCAAAAACCCCAAAATCTCCGGCCACAAAGACATCGTTCGCGTTGTTCCCGCGGACGCGATTTTGAAAAATATTAGGTAATGCTGTAACTTGAGTCCATTGTTTGTTTTCATAGCGAAAGAAGGCGCTGCCACAAGCGTAGGTTGGTGTATCTTCTAAAAACCAGACCGAATGGGCAACTCGCTGAGGCGTCCAGTCGAAGTCAGCCACTTGGTTGTTGGGCAAAATTTGCAAAATCCTCTTTTCACCGCCGTGATATTTATTGGAAACTGTACACAGAATTTTTTTGTCTTGTGTATTCTTATCAACAATACCCCAGAGGTCCTGAATATCCTGATTCGTACCGCTCTCTAACTTCTGCCAACTGTTACCGTTGTAGTAAACAAGGCTACCTCCTAACCCTCCTCCCCATAAGTTCTCGTTGGATGTTCCCCAAAAGTGCAATACGTTTCCAATTATAATACCACCAGAATACAGAATTCCAATATTACTCCATCTAGCACCATCCCAATGCATGATACTGCTACCACTGCTTACTACCACATCATTGGAATTGAAAGCAAACACTGCCCGCGCTGTCGAGTAAGTTTGGCCGTAATCGAACACGAACTTGAGTGACTCGAAAATCCATTTTTGCCCGTCCCATCGTGCGATGTTATATGGCGGATTCTTCCAATTGCCAAGCGAGTCTATGACACTGATCTCTCCTACAGCATAGGCAAGCGTGTCGTTAATGATTGCCACGTCATTAAGAACGCTACTGTTGCCGTCACCCAACACATCGATTTGCCAAGTGAAGTCATGGCTGGTGGTGTCAGGCAAGACCTCGACAGGAGGTTTGGTCGGCACTTCATTTTTCTCGCAGCCAGAGGCAAAAATAAACATGCCGAAAACGAGAAAAAGGCATGTTTGAAATATTTTCATAAAGCTTTTCAAGATGTCTTAAACGATTTCCTTTCACCCACATTTTGTATTGATTTAACACCTTTAGTAATATAACTTCAACAATCGCTACTGTCAAACCCATTTGCGACCATTTCATCCTATTTGCGGCCTTATTTTGTTAGCGCACTGTTTAATACTTTTTTAAAAGCAGAAACCCATGCATCGTATTAAGCCCATCTGCTAAAATCTCTTGTTGCGTAAAAATCAAGAGATCGCCGGAACTTTTAAAAAAGAAAACACGAGAAATCTGGTAATTGACGTAAAGTCCGGCTGGAAACGCATAGATCAATTTCATATTTGCATCGCTGAAAAAAGGCAAATCTATGCCTGCTTTCCCCATTGTGTGGTTCCAGCGGCGTCCATCCCTGCCTCCAAATTTGCCATGAAATTCCTTATATCGCTCAAGCAATTGAGAGTTCGATTCAGGGGTTTTGAAAGTCCAAGAGAGTGATGAAGCGCTCCATCGCCCATCAGAGGCTTTAAGCTCAATCGGCGTTTCAGCCTGAAAGTGTTTTACGGCATTCTTGATCGCTTCCCAATCTCTAAATTTTGCTAGCGGCGTAGGTGGTATTTCCACAACGGTTGAATCTGTCACGATCAACTGAATCAAACGCGAATAACGACATTCGCCTCCGTTAACATCCAAAGCTATCCACAAAACGCGAGCGGTCTTGGCAAGTAATTCAAAAGTCTGCGTGCACTTCGATGTCGGTGAGAATGCGCAACACAACAATAATAAAGAAAACAGAAAAACTCTCTCCGCCAATATTCTCATAGTCACCGACGGAAGCTCTGTAAAAGATTCTTGCTCGTCGTTTTTTCCAAACGATGGCAATGATTGCGATTTGTGGTTTTCTATATTCATTGCTCATCCATTTTCATTGTAATAAAAATATCCACTTTTGTCAAACCCATTTGTGATTATTTCATCCCATTTGCGGCCTTATTTTTCGGATTTTCAAAAAATCTGCAAGTCTTATTTCCCACGAAATTGAAACACGAGTCTCGGCTCGGTCAAAAGTTTTCCTCCTAACCGTCGATTCTTGAAATAGTCCAGCGTTGGGATAAATTCCCCTACCAGCGTTCGCATCGTCATTTTATTGAAATCAAACAGCATGACGGCTGGTGCGACCATGTCTGTTTTACCGGAAAGATCGAAGTGCTCTCCAACGGCAACGACTAATTCATCTGTCAGCCAGGCAATACCGTCGATCCACGGGCCGTAATTTCCAATAAAAAGAATACGAGATGAGGTGTTGGTTATGAAATCATATAATCTCAATTCATTGCTGTCATCGTGAGCAAGTTCATAATAACCACGCTTTTTAATAACTCCGGAACCAGCCAACGGGTTGACCGCTCGCAATCCATTTGGTGAGAAAATTGTCAAAGCAAGATGTCCTCGGCTTCGAATTTTGTCAATAGACGTAGAATCTTTAAGCGTTTCGGTTAGTTTACCTTCCTTGCGAAACTGAAAAGTTGTCAGTTCCATCTCCGGCAATCGTTTTTTCCAGTCTTCATACCAAAGCAGGAAAGCCCGCTGTTCGGAAAGGAATTGCAAAACCGATGAATCAAGCTCGGATTTCTGCTGACCAAAGGCGAATCCGACGTATTGGAAAAATAAAATCGACGACAGAGAATACGCAAGATGTTGAAAATAAAATGTCAAGATATGCATTTAACTGTTTTCTATTCTGATATGAGAATATTTGGTCGTATCTCTGGGAAATGTATAACCTGTAATCTTTATTGGGTCTCGTGCCGTCTGCGATTCCTTATCACATCCTGTCAGAAGACCACAAAAAAACATGACCACCCCTGTGCAAATCACGTAATTCCACTTCTTAAGGAGATTTAAGTTTGTACCTGCTTTACTCATCGTTAAATGTCCGTCATCTTTTTTATTAATATAACTCAAACAACCAGTCCTGTCAAACGCATTTGCGACCATTCCATCCCATTTGCGGCCTTATTTTTCCTGCAAGAAGCATTTTTTGATCAAATTACGAAACTCTTTTTCAGGAAGCGCTCGCAATTGTTTCGGATTGAAGCCAAATACCTTCCGGCAGTCTCGAGCAAAATGGGCTTCCTGGTGGTAGTGTAGATAATCGGCAATTTCTGTATTATCCAGACCTGTATATTGCATCAGATGCCAGCTTTCGTACATGCGGAGCACCCGCATGAAACAGAGACAAGAGAGACCAAACGTCTTGCGAAACTCCTTCTCAAAAAATCTGCGATGAACACCCAAAGATGAAGACAGCTCGCCAACATTCAGCATTTTGGGAAAATTTGCCAGAATTATTTGATAAGCATTCTTCATTCGGGCAGGCCAGGTCGGCGGCGGCATTTCAATGTCGGCTAACAATTTTCGAAAACCGCCTGCTAGCAGGGCAGAGGCAATTATCGCTATTTTTTTCTCCGGCTTCTCTGTGCAAGCGACAAATGCATCAATGCCGATTTCTCCACATTGTCGCACCGCCTCCAAATCCCATTGATCCGCCAATATAACGGTTGGCAGCCACGCCGTAAAAGCATTGAGTTTTTCAATCAAACTGATCTGGGCTGGTGTGAGAATTTGAAAGTGGAGAACAACACCATGAATCGCATTGGAAGCGGCCGCTTGTTGGAAAGACTCCGGCGAATTGGCGGCAATCAATTCGAAATCCTCACTGAGAATGGAAAGGTGTTCCGCCTTTCCATCTCCATCGTAAACCACGAACGGGCGTCGTCGTTTCATCTCCAACGATCTCCTTATCTACCACAATGTGCAAAAAATCCTCGCTTGCAATCGTTGGCGGCGCGTGACGATGCCAATGTCGCCCTACTGTCAATCTCGGAATGTCGCGGTGTCGGAAGGCAGCCGGGCCGGAATTCGGGCATACTGATATTTAATCAAATTTTCATATATTTGTCAAGGGAACCTTTGGCAAATTAAGAAAGCCTAATTTTATTGGTCAAAATTCATCAAAGACCGGCCTTGACTTTTGGAATAGGAATTTGTAAACTATCCATGTTTTGCCAAATTCATTCAGTTGCAGTAGCAGTTGCACGAGCACGTTATTTCCCTGTCACTACTACTGCATACTGCAACTTTTTATACTGGTTCTCATGCGCTTCATTCACTTCGCCGACACCCATCTCGGCTATTCGGATTATTCCAAAGTCGATCCACGCACCGGCGTGAATCGCCGCGAGCAGGATTTCTACGACGCCTGGTGGCGCGTCATTGATGCCATCGTCGCGGAGAAGCCGGATTTTGTGCTGCACGCCGGCGATCTGTTTCAATCATCGCGGCCGAACAACCGTGCCATCGCCGTCGCGCTGGAGGGATTGGCAAAAATAGCCGATGCGAATATCCCATTTGTGGTCGTCGCCGGCAATCATTCCATGCCGCGCATTCGTGCGCTGGGCAATATTTTTGAAGCCATCGCCGTGCTGCCCAATGTGCGGGCATGTTATCAAGGGCGCTATGAGAAATTCATTTTGCCGCATCCCGTTTCGGGAAAATCGTGCGCCATTCACTGCCTGCCGCATTGCTCGTTGACCACCGAGCTCGAAAAAGCTTATGCTGAATTGCACATTGACTCCGCCGCGGCATGGAATATTTTGGTGGCGCACGGCGGCTGGCGCTCGGTTAAAGGTGAGAATGGACTCGATACGCGCATGGGCGAATTCAACGAGCAATTTCTCGAAGACCCGGAAACACGTCTTGGCCTGAGATTTGATTACATTGCGCTCGGCCACTATCATCGTTATCTTGGCATGAACGATCATACATTTTATTCCGGCTCCACCGAGCGCACCAGCTTCAACGAGGCGGGCTACACCTCCGGCTATATTCGCGGCGATTTGGAGCGGTGTACTTGGGAATATGTCACGATTCCATCGCGGCCGATGCTGCGTTTGCAGCCACTGGACTGTTTCGGCAAATCGCCGTCTGAAATCATGCGCGAGCTGGAACAACGCGCGGGCGCCGAAATTCACGAAGCGCTCATTTCAATCGAATTACAAAATCTTTCGCGTGACACGTATTTGCAGCTTGATTTATCCGCCATGGATGAGCTTTTTGCGGCGGCTTTTCATTTTGAAAGACAGTTGCACATGATCTCAGTAAGCTCGAAAGGGAGTCGAGACGAGCCGCAAGTTGCTGCGGAAATCGGGCATATTGGCTCGCTGCGTGACGAATTCTCGCGTTATCTTGCCGCCAACGGTGACGGCGCTTTGCCGCGAGAAGAGCTTGAAAAAGAGGGCCTGCGCTATTTGCTGGAGGCCGAACGAGAAGAAATTGGGGAGTAAAAACATCGCATGATTCTGCATTCCCTCCGCCTGCACAACTTCCGCCGCTTTCGCCATGCCGAAATCGAATTTCCCGAAAACGTGGTGGGGTTATTGGGCCGCAACGGCGCCGGCAAATCGACGCTGCTGGAAGCGATTGCCTGGGCGCTTTACGGCAGCCGCGCGGCGCGCACCGACAAGCTGCAAATTCGCTCGCAATTCGCCGGTGAACGCGACGCTTGTGAAGCGGAATTGACGTTCAAGCTCGGCGGCGAGAAATATCGTGTTCGGCGCTCGATTGCCGGCAAAAATGCGGTGGTCGAAGCGGCGCTTTATCACGGCGACGACCCCGCTCCGGCTGCGGTTCGCGACAGCGGCGTCAACGAGGCGGTGGAAAAATTGCTCGGCCTCGATTATCGCGCCTTTGAAGCCTCGATTTTTGCCAAGCAAAAAGAGCTGGCGGCGTTGAGCGATTTGCAGGATGAGCAGCGGCGCAAAATCGTCAGCCGGCTGATCAATCTCGAAGCCGTCGATCGCGCCCGCCAGCGCGTGCTGAGCGACGCCAACGAGAAACGCAAATTTCTCGAAGGCGCGCAAACGACGCAGGCCGACATTCCGGCGCTCGAACAGCAGCTTTCGCAACAGCAGGCGCGCTTAAAATCGGTGCAAGAAATTTTGCAGCAGCAGGAAGAAGCTGCAAAAGAACGCGCCGCCCAACTTGCCGCGGCGCGCCAAAAATGGGAGGGGGAAAGCAGCCGCCGCGATCGCTACAATCAAATGCAGACGGCCATCGCGGGGATTCGCATTCGCCGGCAGGAATTAGCGCGACAACAGCAGGAGATCGAGAAAGATCAAAACGAGATTGCCGCAGAACAGCCGCAGCTTTTGGCGCTGCGACCGGCGCGCGAAGAGCATGAAAAATTGCGCCGTGAGCGCGACTCGTTGCAATCGCAGCAGCAGCAAGCGATCCGGCTGCAGGAAAAGCAGCAACTGGCCAAGACGCTTCTGGATCAAATCAGCGCCCGCAAAACGGCAGCAAGTGAGTGGCAACAACAACTCGGTGAATTGCAAACGCTGAATGAGCGCGAAAAAACCGTTGAAAAACAGCACGAGCAGGCGCAAGCCGAGGTGCTCAAATGGCGTGCGGAAGAAAAGCGGCTCAGCAATGAAATAGAAGGCATCAAAACGCGCGGCACGGATTTCAAATCCAAATTGACCGAGGTGCAGAAACTCGGCGCGCAAAGTCCGTGTCCGATTTGCACGCGGCCGCTGGCCGAGTATTTTCCGAGCGTCGTCAAGCATTTTGAGGAAGAGCTGGCAAAATTGCGCAACGGCTACCTGCAGGCCAGCGAGACGCGGAAACGCGCCGAGGCGGCTTTGCGCCAGGCGGAAACGGCGGAAGAGAATATCCGCAGCGAAAAAAGCAAACTTGGCGCACAGCGCGAGCGCCTGCACCAGTTGCAGAACAATTTGCTGCGCCATCAAAACGAAGTTGATGATTTGCAGAAACGCTTGCAAACCGTTCAAACCGAAATTCAAAGCCTCGGCCCCGTGGCTTTTGATGCGGCCCGACTCGCGCAAATCAACGAGGCCTTGCGCCAGGTTGAAGCGCGGGTTCACGAGCTGACCAGGCTGGAAACGCGCGCCAACCGGCTGCCGGAAATCGGCCGCCGACTGGCCGGCGTGCAAAAACAAATAGCGGATTCACAGCAGCAGGAGGAAAAACTGCAAGCGCAGTTGCACGATCTGCAATTTGATGAAGAAATTTACCTAACAGCGAAACGCGCGCACGACGAGGCCAACGCCGCCCACTTGCGCAGCCAGCAAGCGCTCGGCGAGGCCAAAGGGCAATTTGCCGTTGCCGATGCCGAAAGGCGCAATCTCGAGCAGGCGCTCGAAAAAGCGCGCGAGCTGCAGGCGGCAATTGCCCGCACCAAACACAAGGTGATCGTGCTCGACTCGCTGCAAGATCATTTGAAAATTTTCCGCGCCGAGCTGGCCGGCCGTTTGCGCCCGCTGATTGCCGACCGCGCTTCAGAGCTGCTGCGCTTGATTACTGCGGGCCGTTATAGCTTGCTGGAATTGGATGAGTCATACAATATTTTTCTTTACGACGGCCGCGAGCGCTACGGGATTTCGCGCTTTTCCGGCGGCGAACAGGACGTGGCGAATCTCTGTTTGCGCGTGGCGATCAGCCAGGTCATCGCGCAGCGCACGGGCAAGCCGCCTTTGCAATTCATCGCGCTGGACGAAATTTTCGGCTCGCAAGACGAAGAGCGCAAAAATGCTTTGCTCTCGGCGCTGCAGCAGTTGAGCAATTATTTCCGGCAGATTTTTCTCATCACGCACATTGACAGCATCAAAGAAAATCTGCCAGTGGTGTTGGAGGTGGAGATGGCGGGAGAAGCGAGCGAGGTGAAGGTGATGTAGTCCACTGGCGCGGCGAAAGCAATTTGATCATCATTGGCCAAGAGTTTTAAACTACAACAGAAAGATTATGACCAACGGATAAAAGCGGCCAACGGATATAAAAGACAAAAAGGTTGGAATTGAAATAATTTGTCAAAAGCTGTAAAATTATTTTGTGTTTTCATTTCGCGCGAATTTTAAAGATATTCTTATCCGTTGGCCGCCGTTAATCCGTTGGACAATTCTCTACGCAAGCGATCATAAACTTCGCGCAGCGGCAACCGGTGCTGGCGCGCCAGATTCTTGCAGGTTTCAAATTCAAGTGAGAACGTGACGCGGGGCTGTCCGGCAGGCGTTTTCCATTCCGCCAGTTTGATTTCAATCTCGCCAAGTGACGTTTGCCGTTTTTCGTGCCAACGGCGCAATTTGTTGCGCCCCACCGGCGTGAGACGAACACCGAGCGTGGTGGTTTCGGCATAAACGACGGCCAGCACATCATCGAGCTTCTCCGCCGGCAACAGAGCCGAGAGCAACATTCCCGGACGTCCTTTTTTCATGATGATCGGGATGAGAAAGGCATCCATCGCGCCGGCTTCCAGCAGACGCTCGATGACGTAAGGATAAATTTCCGGAATCATGTCATCAATGTTTGTTTCCAGCAGCAGCGTGGTATCGCCGGTTTCGGAGACGGCGGTGTCTCCGATGATGAGACGCAGAACATTCGGCAAATTCTCGTGCTCGCGCGAACCGGCGCCATAGCCGATTTTTTGCGGCGTGAAGATCGGCCGCTCACCCGGCTTGGCGAGTGTGGTGAGGATGGCGGCGCCCGTCGGCGTGACCAACTCGGAATCGATCGGCCCGAGGCGAGAGGGAAAGCCGCGGAGCATTTCGACCGTGGCCGGAGCCGGAACGGGAATGATGCCGTGCTCACATTTAACCGTGCCGCCGCCAAGCGGCAATGTCGAGACGACAACTTGTTCGACGCCGAGAAAATGCAAACCGGCGACGCTGCAAGCCACGTCCGTAATCGCATCGACGGCGCCGACTTCGTGAAAGTGAATTTTCTCCGGCGTGGTGTGATGTGCTTTGGCTTCGGCCTCGGCGAGGCGGCGGAAAATGTGCAACGCTTGGTCACGCACCGGATCAGGCAGGTTGGCTTTGTGGATGATTTCTTCGATGTGGTGAAGGTGGCGATGCGCGTGCTCATGCGGCGCGTGAATGTCGACTTTGGTCGCATAAAACTCGCCGCGTTTGACTTGGCGGGACTCCAGCCGCAACCCGGCAATGCCAAAGCGATCCGCAATCTCTTGCAATTTTTCGAGGGGAACACCGGCATCAACCAGCGCGCCGAGAATCATATCGCCGCTGGCGCCGGAGATGCAGTCGAAGTAGGCGAGGCGGGGCATTTAATTCATTCTCCCATAAATTGCAAAACGATTTCTCGGCGGCGCGGCCGGTTGTCAAAATCAATCAGCACAATCTGCTGCCAAGTACCGAGCAGGAGATTGCCGTTTTCAAACGGCACGACGAGCGAAGCGCCGAGCAGGGCGGCGCGCACGTGCGCGTAGCCGTTGCCATCGCCCCAAGTATCGTCGTGATGATAGCGAATGTTCATTGGCGCGAGCTTCTCGAAGGCGGCGGGCAAATCTTTGAGCAAGCCCGGCTCGTATTCGATGGTCGTCACGCCGGCGGTGGAGCCCGAAACAAAAACCGTGACGGTGCCATCTTGCAGGCCGGTTTTTTTCAGGGCGGTGAGAACTTGCGGGGTAATGTCGTGAATGTCAGTAAATCCCTTGGTGGAGAGAGGAAACTTTTCAGTTTTGGTAGGCATGAGGTGTCTCCGAAAAAGGAGTGATGGAGTTTGGAGTTTTGGAGTGCTGGAGTATTGGATTGATGGATTATTGGTTTTACATTACTCCAGTAATCCATCAATCCAGCACTCCAAAAATCCAATACTTCCACGCTCCGGCTTTTACTCTTCCCACGGCTTCAGGAACTTTGTCATCTCGTGAAAGTTAATGAAGCGGGTACGAATTTCGTCTTCACGCAAATGCCGCAGGCGACCGATGCTGAAATCTTCGACGACGAAACTGGCAAACGTGCTGCCGTAAATAATGGCCTGGCGTAGGGCGGCCTCGTCAATGCGGCGGCACTTGGTGAGATAACCCATAAAGCCGCCGGCAAAAGTGTCGCCGGCGCCGGTCGGATCGAAGACATTTTCCAAAGGAAACGCCGGCGCGTAAAAGAACCGGCCGTCCGTGATCATGATGGCGCCGTGTTCGCCCTTTTTGACGACGATGATCTTCGGCCCCATCGCGCGAACCTGGCGCGCGGCTTTGAGCAAGTTATGCTCGCCGGAAAGCTGGCGCATCTCGGAATCGTTGACCAACAACACATCGACACGTTTCAACACGCGCGCCAACTCCGCCGGCGTGCGCTCGATCCAGTAATTCATCGTGTCCAGCGCCACGAGCTGCGGCTTCGATATTTGTTCCAAAACGCTGAGCTGCAAATCCGGCCCGATGTTGCCAAGAAATATAAACGGCGTGTCGCGATATTTTTCCGGTATGCGCGGATTGAAGGTTTCAAAAACATTAAGGTGCGTAAACAGCGTATCGCGCGAGTTCAAGTCAAAGCCGTAACGGCCGCCCCAGCTAAAACTTTTTCCCGGCTTGATCTCCAGGCCGTCGAGATCGATGCCGCGGCTGCGCAGAAAAGCAATTTCGGTTGATGGAAAATCTTCGCCAATCACGCCCACCAAATTGACCTGCGTGAAATGGCTCGCCGAAACGCTGCAATAAACCGCGGTGCCGCCGATCGCATTTTCCACCGTGCCAAAGGGCGTTTCAACGGTATCCAAGCCCAAAGAGCCAATGACCAACAAACTCATCGTCATCCTTTCATGTTGCAGTGCAGATTACATTTTTTCCGGAGCCGTAATGTTGAGCAAGCTCAGCGCGTTGGCGAGCACGATTCGCACGCCTTCGACCAGGCGTAAGCGCGCCTGCGTTAATGCCGCGTCTTCGCTCACCACCCGATGATCGTGATAAAAATGGTGAAAAGTCGCGGCAAGTTCCTGCAAAAAGAGAGTGATTCGGTTCGGCTCGAGAAATTGCGCCGCTTTGGAAACGGCCTCGGGAAACTCAGCGAGCTTTTTCAAGACCGCCAGCTCTTCCGGCGTTTTGAGCAAGCTTAAGTCATAATGCTCGGCAAGAGAAATGCCTTTATCAGCCGCGTGCGCGAGAATGTTGCAAACCCGCGCGTGCGCATATTGCACGTAATAAACCGGATTCTCATCCGTTTGCTTTTTCGCCAGGTCGATATCAAAATCCATCGGCGTGTCGAGCTTGCGCACGAGAAAAAAGTAGCGGGCCGCATCGGCGCCGACCTCGTCAATCAATTCGGCCATTTCGATGATGTTGCCGGCGCGTTTGGACATTTTCACGACTTCACCGCCGCGCAGCAAATTGACCTGCTGGATGATGCGTACTTGAAAGCTGTCTTTCTCATAACCAAGCGCTTCCATCGCTGCTTTCATGCGCGCGACGTGGCTGTGATGATCCGGCCCCCAAAGATCGTAGAGTTGATCGAAGCCGCGGCGATACTTGTCCGTATGATAGGCAATATCGCCGAGAAAATAAGTCGGCTCACCGTCGCTTTTGAGCAGCACACGATCTTGCTCGTCGCCGAATTGGGATGAGCGAAACCACAGCGCGCCGTCTTTTTCATAGCTCAAGCTTTTTTCGGCCAACCGGTCGAGCACCTCCTGTTGGCGATTGCCGGCGAGCAGACTCTCCTCGCTGAACCAGAGATCGAATTTAACCCGGAACTTTTCCAATGTCTCGCGTTGCGCGCGAATCATGCGCTCCAGCGCGATCTTCGTTAATTGGTCGCAGCGCGCTTCCAAAGCGAGCGGCACGAAACGATCGCCGAATTCGTCGCGAATCGACGCGGCCAAATCTTTGATGTACTCGCCGTGATAGCCGTCTTCCGGAAACGGCTCGTCGACGCCGAAGAGCGCCATGTAGCGCGAGCTGACCGAATAGCCGAGCATGCGCACGCGCTGGCCGGCGTCGTTGATGTAAAATTCTCGCTTCGCTTCAGCGCCAATAGCGTGGAAAAGATTAACCAGCACGTCACCAATCGAGGCGGCGCGCGCGCTGACGATATTCAGCGGGCCGGTCGGGTTGGCGCTGACAAATTCCATGTTGATGTTCTTGCCGGCACCCGAGGTGGAGCGCCCGTAACGCTCGCGCGTTTGCAGGATCTCCGCCAAAACATTTTGCCAATAACCCGGACCAAAACGGAAATTAATGAAACCCGGCCCATCGATGCGAATCTCTTCAATCACGTCGCGGTCATATTCCAGCGAGTTGACAATTTCCTCGGCAATGAGGCGCGGCGCTTTTTTCAGCGTTTTCGCGAGCCCCATGGCGACCGGCGTGGCGTAATCGCCAAAACCTTCCTGTCGCGGACGGCCAACGCTGACCGGTTCAATCGGCCAGCCTCGTTTCTGCATCAACTCAGTGAGCAGGCCATGCAAATAACTTTCAGCAGATGGATTCATATTTTTATGAAATTTTGGTTGTAGCCGCTCAATAGCCTTTTGAGGTTCGTCGCGAATTTCTTCGATGACGGCGTCGCCCCACAACCGTTCGAGGCCGTAGTAGTCGCGCGTTTCCGGTTGAAAAACGTGTACCACGACGTCGACGAAATCGATCAGCACCCACTGATTGCGTTCGCGCCCCTCGATGTGCCAGGGTCTGACGTCTTCTTTTTTCAACGCATCGACAATATGCTCGGAAATGGCGCGAACGTGCGAATCGACGCCGCCGGTGCAAATCACAAAAAAATCGGCGATGCTGGTCAAGCGGCTGACGTCAAAAATCTTGATGTCGGCGGCCTTTTTTTCCAATGCCAGCTTGGCCGAGCGGCGGGCCAGCTTTGCAATGTTTTGGTGCACCGGGCGAGCCGGCCGCGTCGTCTGTTGCATGTCAAGCTGCATTAAATCTGCGGCGTTTTTCCGAGAATTTGATTTTGCCATGAACCTCCGAAGAATCTAGTGACAAAATGATTAAGGCAAAGTTTAAAAGCCTAAAATTTTATTTGCCACTGTTAAAACTTCCGCCGGCAGAACCTCGCGCATGCAGCGAAAATGGCCACGCGGACATTGGCGATAACCGAGATGGCTGCATGGCCGACAATTCAAATCATGGTTTTCGACGACGCGCGAAGTGGCAATCTGCGGGAAAAAACCCAACTCCCGCGTTGTGGAGCCGAAAATGGCGATTAGCGGCGTGCCAACGGCTTCGGCGACGTGCATGAGGCCGGAATCGTTGGCGACCAGCAATTGGCAGCGCTTGATCACGGCAGCGGAAGCCAACAGTGAAAGCGCGCCGGTCAGATCGATAAAACGCGCCCGCATTTGACCGGAATTCGCAGAAAGCTTTCGCGCTGATTCCACACGCTTTGCCACAATCTTGGCGAGGCCGAAATCGTGCGGCCCGCCGAGCACGACGACTTGATTTCCCGAATTCATAAACTCCGCCGCCAATTCGCCAAAATATTCCGGCGGCCAGCGTTTGGTGAAATAACCGGCGCCCGGCGCCAGCCCAATCAAAGGCAGATCGGGTTGCCAGTTATTTTCTGCCAATGTGCGCGCGGCTTCCTGCTCTTCGTTAGCGCTCCAAAATAATTCGAGCCAGCGTTCCAAACCAGGCGCCGGCGTCGCCGTAATTCCGAGCGGCGCGGCGGCGGCGAGATAACGTTGATAAATCGGCGGTATCTCGCGCATGAAATTGATTTTGGTCTTGACAAAAAGCCAGCGCCGCAAGACGTGCTTGCGATGCCGCAAAACCTGGCGCGGTTTGGCGGCGTGGACCAAATAGCGCGAGCGAAAATTTTTATGAATGTCCAACACCACGTCGTAATGCTCATGCTGCAAGCGCTTTCCGAGCGACCGCAGCTCAGTCCACCCGCCCGCCGGATTCAACTCGTAAAGACAATCGATCTCCGGATGATGGCGCAGCACGTCGGCGAAATCCGTTTTCACTACAAAATCCAACTTTGCCTGTGGATGCTTTTGGCGCAGGGCGCGAAGCAGCGGCGTGGCCAGCAAAATGTCACCAATAGCGCTGAGCCGAATGATGAGAATTTTTTCCGGCGACGCAGTATGCGCACTCAAAGGGCTTGCACCGAAAGTCAAATTTCATTCATAATAAGCGCCGGCCGTGGTCCCCCGCTGCTTAAACCAGGCGATCGTGCCCGTGAGACCTTCTTCGAGATTCACGCGCGGCTGCCAGTCGAGCAATTGTTTGGCCAGAGAGATGTCGGGCTGGCGAATTTGCGGATCATCCACCGGCAACGGCTTGTAGATGATCGGGCTTTTGCTGCCGGTCACTTTGATCACCATTTCCGCCATTTCTTTGATCGTCATCTCGTGCGGATTGCCGAGGTTGACCGGCTCGTGATAATCGGAAACCAGGAGCCGATAAATGCCCTCGATGAGATCGTCGACGTAACAAAAGCTGCGGGTTTGCGAGCCGTCGCCAAAAACCGTGAGCGGCTCATCGCGCAGCGCCTGCGGAATGAAAGTCGGAATGGCGCGGCCATCCTTGGGTCGCATGCGCGGGCCGTACGTGTTAAAGATGCGCACGATCTTCGTATTCACGCCGTGATAGCGATGATACGCCATGGTCAATGCCTCGGCAAAACGCTTGGCCTCGTCGTACACGCCGCGCGGGCCGACCGGATTGACGTTGCCCCAGTAATCTTCGCGCTGCGGGTGCTCCAACGGGTCGCCATAAACTTCGGAAGTGGAAGCGAGCAGAAACGTCGCCTTTTTTTCTTTGGCGAGCCCCAGGGCTTTGTGGGTGCCGAGCGCTCCGACTTTCAAAGTTTGAATCGGCATTTGCAGATAATCTTTCGGGCTTGCCGGCGAGGCAAAATGGAGCACGTAATCTATCGGCCCGTCGACATAAATATATTCAGTCACGTCGTGTTTGATGAATTTGAATTGCTCGACGTGGACGTGCTCGATATTGGCAATCGAGCCCGTCGATAAATTGTCCATGCAAATGACTTCGTGCCCTTTTTTGAGCAAGTATTCACAGATGTGGGATCCGAGAAAGCCGGCTCCGCCGGTGACAAGTGATCGTGGCATAGTTGCTTCTCCTGAGGCTGTGCGTCAAATCATGCTCTGGTTAAAAAATCTCCAATTTTTCTTGCAGCGCTTTAGTGGCACGCCATTGCAGTTTCTCCCCTTCGAAGTAAATGATCATCGCCTCAATTTCCGGCAAAGAATCAGCCAATGCGATTCCACGCTCCGGCCCCAAAACGAAAAGCGCCGTGGAAAGTGCGTCCGCCTGAATCGATGTTTTCGCC
>JAKEEU010000144.1 GCA_022616415.1 Candidatus Zhuqueibacterota bacterium
GCATGAAGCGCACGAGCAAGTCGACATCGGCGCGCGCCGCCAATCTAAATATTGTGCCCATTTTGCAGTTGGGAATGGGTGAAAACTCAACCAAACGCGCTTAGTAGGAGCGCGAAAGGTTCGCTATGGTTCCAAAAAAGAAAATCATGAAAAGAATGTACAAGCCGGTGATGACGAGCCCCACGATGAGAAAAACCTTTTGAATGAAGAAAAACCGGCTTTGCCGCTCGAGCCCTTTTTCCAGGGCGGCAAAATCGCTCGAGCGCAAATAGACCTCGAATGAATCGGCCGCTTCGCGCAGACGAATGCCGCCGATGATCAAGGGAACGCCGATAATGGCGCCGATGATGCTCAGGCAAACAAGCGCGCCATAAATGATATTAAAGATGCCGACGAATCTCATGTCGCCGTTTAGCTTGGTCACCATCATCTGAAACATCGTGTTGGCGGCAGGCGACATGCCGGACATGTTCGTATTCATGATCTTCCTCCTCAGTTTTGCGGGAGTGTGGATTTTCTAATCCACAAACGCATCGCGGGCAAGAAAGTCCGCGCTCCCTTTTGTCATGAAACTTTTTGACACTACCTTTTAGTAGCTGGATCATATAGCGCGCGCCACTTCTGATTCCATCGTTGGTTCCAATTTGCCACTGCAGCTAACGCATCTTTTGGCGCTCGGATGATTGGCATAACCGCAAGCCGGACACGACACCGGCGCATTTGTTGCCGGCACCTTGACAAGCCCAGCCGGAATCTCGCCTTTTTTAATTACGGCTGGTCGGGTCAACACATAAAGATAACCGAAAGCGCTGAGGAAAAAACCGATAAAGAAATGCGGAATCGGCTTGAGGCCTTTGGAGACGGCGGTGTAGCCGCTCATGCCGCCGAAAACCAGCGCGGTTAAAACGTACAAGCCAAAAAGAAACCAGCCCGAGCTGATGCCGCCAAGCGCCGCTCCCGCCGGCGCGCTCAATTCTTCCTGAAACAAAGCGCCTTTCGGCTGCTTTTGCGAAAAATATTTTTCCTGCGTGCGCATGAAGGAATCGACCATCGTGCGGTGTAGCGGCACCCGCCGGCCGCGCACAATGAGCGCGACGTCTTGCAGTGTATCGAGCGGCACGTTGCCGACGGTGCAATAATCGCCCGGCTTCGGGCGAACCGCGCGATAAGGTGTTTGCGGTAAATTCTCCTGCGCCCACAGTGGCAAGGCCAGAAAGCAGAGGGCAACACCAGCTCGCGGGCTAAAAAAATTCTTTGTTGCGCGCATTTTTGCCTTGAGAGGTTGGTCAAATGATTTAAGACGTAAAACGTAATGCGTAAAACGTAAGTTACGTTTTACTTATCACATTTTATGCTCGCCGTCACTTTGCACCCAGCTCCGGCCGTCGCGTGCGAGCATGGCGTCGGCAGCTTCCGGCCCCCAAGTGCCTAGATTGTACGTCATCATCGGCGGCGCTTGCGGGCCGTCCCAACCGGCATGAATCGCGTCGATTATTTTCCACGCGTACTCGATTTCGTCGCTGCGCGCGAACAGTGCGGCGTCGCCGTTCAGCGCATCCAGCAGCAGCCGCTCGTAAGCCTCCGGAATCGCCGTTTCGCCAAACGAGGTTTTGTAGTGAAATTCCATATCCACCGGCTGCATGTCCATACCCTTGTCCGGCGTTTTTGCCGCAAAGCGCAGATGCAGCCCTTCGTCCGGTTGCACGTGGATGCTGAGGTGATTGGTGAAGCGTTCCGAGATTCCGGCTTGTGAATTAAACAGTTGATGCGGCGGCCGGCGAAATTGAATTGTGATGTCGGAGATTTTGTCTGCCAACTTTTTTCCCGAGCGCAAATAAAACGGCACGCCTTGCCAGCGCCAATTCTCGACAAAAAGCTGCAATGCGGCATAAGTTGCGGTTGACGAATTTTTATCCACGCCTGGTTCGTTGCGATACCCTTCATACTGCGCGCGCACGGCATGTTTCGCCAAGTCTTCGCCAACCGGCGGACTGACTGCGCTCAACACTTTGACTTTCTCGTTGCGCAGCGCGTCGGCTTCGTAAATCGCCGGCGGCTCCATCGCGATGAACGTCAGCAATTGCAGCAAATGATTTTGGAACATATCGCGCAGCACGCCGGACTTTTCGTAATAGCCGGCGCGATGGCCGACGCCGACGGTTTCGGCTACGGTGATTTGCACGTGATCGACATAGTTGCGATTCCAAATCGGCTCAAAAATGGCGTTGGCAAAACGGAGCACCAAAATATTTTGCACCGTCTCTTTGCCGAGATAATGATCGATGCGATAAACTTGTTTCTCTTGAAAGGTCTTGTGGATCATGCCATTCAACGCTTTCGCCGACACCAAGTCGCGGCCAAAGGGTTTCTCGATGATGATGCGACGATAACCGGTCTGCTCGGTTTCGTTCGCCATTCCGGCGGCGCCCATCATCGAGATGGCGATGGGATAAAATTGCGGCGCGACGGAAAGGTAATAAAGCCGATTGCCGCGCTTGCCTTCAAAACTGCTGAGGCGTTGCTCGAGCGCGAGATAGTCGTCCAATTGGCTCATATCGCCGGATTGATAGTGCAGACTCGGTGCGAATTTTTCCCAGGTTTGGGCGTCGAAGTCGGGCGCGGCAAATTTTTGAATATCCTCGCGCATTTTCGCGCGGAACGCTTCGTCCGTAAAAGCGCTGCGCGCGCTGCCGATGATCCTGGTATTTTCCGGCAAGCGCCCTTTGCGGAAATTGTTGTACAACGCCGGCACCAATTTGCGTCCGGTCAAATCGCCTGAAGCGCCGAAGATGACGATGGTGGTGGAATTCACGATGAGGTCTCCTTGATGCGATGATTATTGGTGAAGCGTGAAATGTAAGGCGTAAAACGTGATGCGTAATTTACGAATTACGTTTTTACGTTTTATTCATTACGTTTCACGTCTTAAGTTTTACACGAGCTTCGACGCCAAATACGCCGAACCGAGCAGCGCCGCGTGGTCGTCGCGAATTAGATATAAAGGAACGGCTTTGACAAAATCGGCCAGCCTGCCCTTGTTCACATAAGCAGCGACGACAGCGCCATCCATCAGCTTTTGCGAAATTTTGGGCGGAATGCCGCCGCCGAGATAAATGCCGCCGGTCGCGAGCATGGTCAGCACGAGATTGCCGGCTTGCGCGCCGAGAATGGAAGCGAAGATATCCAACGCCTGCACGCAAATCGCAAACTCGCCGCTTTGCCCGGCGGCGGAAATGATGGCAGCGGGATTCTCTCCAGCCATCCGTTTCTTCAGCTCCGGCGGTTCGGGTGCTACGTCGGTATCTTTGAGAAAATTGTAGATATTGACCAGGCCTGGGCCGCACAACACGCGCTCGTAACTGACACGCTGGAATTTGGCCAGAAGATATTTGAGCAGTGCAATTTCGATTTCATTGTTTGGCGCGAAATCCGCGTGGCCGCCTTCGGAAGGTAAGGCGATGAATTGCCCGCCTTGCTTGTACAAAAATGCCTGGCCCAATCCGGTGCCCGGCGCCAGCACGCCGAACGTCGTTTCGCGGCCGGTCGGCAGGCCCTGATGCACCGTAAGCAAATCATCCGCATTCAAAAACGGAATCGACGAAGTGGTCGCCACCAGATCATTCACCAGCTTGACGGAGGCGATGCCGAGCGTCCGCGTAATGTGCGCCTCGTCGGTCAGCCACGGTAAATTCGTGCTCTGCGCGCGTCCGGCCACAATCGGCCCCGGAACGCCGAAGCAAGCTTTTTTCACCGAAGTGTGATTTTTGGAAAGAAAAGTGCGGATGATCTCTTCCAAACTGGGAAAGTCGGCGCTGGCAAACGTTTCGGTTTGCCGCCGCACAAGTTTTCCCTGCTGCTCCTCGTAAAGAGCAAGACGCGTCTTGGTGCCGCCGGTGTCTCCAGCCAGAATCATCGAAGGTTCCTTGAGTTATTTGACACGGTGCGAAAATTCGTAGCCCCGACCCCTTGTGGGTCGCTGTTGACAAGCAGAAGAACCGATTGGCTTTGACAACCGCCCACCCCGTTCCGCTTCCATAAAAAGCTAAGGAGACGGGGCGGGGACTACGTCACAACTCAAGGAGAATAATAATAAAATTTTTTTACAATATCCATATAAAAAAATTTGGGTTTGCCGAAATCTCGGCAAACCCAAAGCACATTTCGGGCGAAAAATTTGGCCACCACGCCGTGATGCAAAATCTCAGTTGGGTAACAAAGCCTCACGGTGCTGCCGCAGCATTGCCGCCATCAACAACAGTTCCTTCAGGAAACTGTCAATGCGCTCACCGCAGGCCGCCTCAAAAAACTCCTCTCCGGTGGAACGATTTTCATCCCAGAAGATCGGAATCAATCCGGATTTACGCATTACCGGCAGCAGCGTTTCGAGCAGGCGCGAGCCGCCGAACCAGCCCGGCGAAAGGTCGCAGATGCCAACGACTGTGCGGGCGCGCTCCGGCAGATTTTTCTCGAGCACGGTTTTGAGCACGTCCGGATAGCCGTAGTTATATTCCGGCACAATGAGAATCATTGCATCTGCTTGCACCAATTTCACGCTCGCCAAATTGCCAAGGCCGACCACCTTGGTTTCGACGCCGTTGCGCTTGGCGATCGCTTGCACGATAAGCTGCGCCACCTCGCCGGCCACGTGATTTTGCCCGACGGCGCCAACAATAACGGGAACAAACATCGGTTGGTTTGTATTCCCAACCGTGCGGTTCGTTTCAGGCTTTTGGCTCTTTTCAATGGATACGAACGGCATCGAAAAACGGTTTGCTTGATGCGGCAACAATCCGTTGGCAGCGCTCAACGCTTCGAGCGGAATAACGAGGGGGCCTGGCGAGGTGAGAGGATTTTTCAGCATGACTATGCCATCTCCTTGATTATTGGGCTTTGCAGAAATGAAATCAAAATAGGACTGTCATTCAGGATGAATCTTTTTTCAAACCAGCACCGTGCTTGATCGTAACAAGATGCTTCCAGCATGACAGGCTAGTCGTCCATCAATAACTGGGGGCTTAAAGTCTGTTTTCTAAGCCGCGACCGTAGGCGAGAGCTTTGCTGAGGTTGTTTTTTTCTGGTCGCGCGCCGGCGCAATCTTCGGTGTCTCAGCCATTACGTCCTCGATATACGCGCGCAAAGCTTCAGCAACGCCCCATGCTTGCGCCATGCAACCGCGCGACGTGTGCGGCGACTCGGCGTCGAAAATTTCCGAAATCGTGCCGAGGCCGGCATCGCTGAGATGCGGCTTGATATTTTCGAGCAATTTTTTCGCGCGCGATTTTCCGGCTTTGCCCTCGATGCGAACAATCGCCGTTATCATCGGCCCGAGCAGCCAGCTCCACACCGTGCCTTGATGATAGGCGCTGTCGCGCGACCATTGATCGCCGCCGTAGCGCGGACGATAGTTGGGATCATCCGCCGCGAGACTGCGCAACCCCACCGGCGCGTACAATTTCTCTTCGACAATCTTCAAAACTTTTTTGGCTTTCTCGCCTTCGAGCAATGAGAAGGGGAGACTCAAAGCAAAGATTTGATTCGGGCGCAGCGCGGCGTCTTTGTGTTCGCCATCGACGTAGTCGTAGAGACAACCAGCCGTTTCGTTCCAAAAAACTTCAATGAAGCGTTCTTTAACTTGCGCCGCTCTTTGGAGAAATTGTTTTGCTTCCATCGCGTTGCCAAAACGCTTGGATAGCTCGGCGTAGATCATCAACGCATTGCACCACAGCGCGTTGATCTCGACCGCTTTGCCCTGGCGCGGCGTCACCACCCAGTCGCCGACTTTGGCGTCCATCCAAGTAAGCTGCACGCCCGGTTCGCCGGCATAGAGCAAACCATCCGTATCGACGTGGATGCGATAGCGTGTGCCGCGATCGTGCCACGCGATGATGTCGCGCAAAATCGGCATCAGCTCCTCGCGCACGAATTTCTCATCGCCGCTCGCTTGCAGATATTTGTAAATCGCCACGAAAAACCACAGCGTTGCGTCAACCGTGTTGTACTCCGGTTGCTCGCCCGCGTCCGGAAATCGGTTCGGCAACATGCCTTGACTGGTGCTCTGCGCAAAAGCGCGCAAAATCTTTTTAGCGTCATCGAAACGGCCGGTGACGAGGCAAATGCCCGGCAACGAGATCATCGTGTCACGGCCCCAATCGGAGAACCAATGATAGCCGGCAATCAACGTCTTCAAATCTTCCCCGCGTTTGACGACGAATTGATCCGCGGCGAGCGTCAAGATTTTGGAAAATTCGTCTTTGCTGCTCGGGCTGTCGAGAAGCGCCTTACGGCGGCGCTTTTCGCTCGCGAGCAATTTGGAAGCATCGCGTCCGGCGGGATTGCTCGTCGAAATGATAATGCCAAGCTCGTCGCCGGCTTTCAGATTGACTTTAAAAACGCCGTGCGTAAAAAGATCTTCACGATAATCGAGGCCGCGATATTGCTCGAGGCTGTATTCAAAATTGCGATACCAGTCCGGTTGCGCTTCAAAAGTTGCACCAGGAATCGCGATGAACAACTCCGGCACCCCGTCGTAAGGCTGCGCACGAAAAACACCGTTCTCGAATTTCGCCTCGTGCCGCAGGGCGGCATTCGCGTGCGTCATGCTGTGATAGTCGCGGTACGCAAGAAAAGGCCGCAGCTCGAATGAGAAAGCCGCCGGTGCGCGTAAGATTTCGTACAAAACCAGTGTAGTGTTTTCGCCATTGACGGCGGCAATGGTTTTCCGCAGCCGCACGCCGTCTTCGACTGCATATTCAAAAACCGGAAACAAATCTTTCGTGAAGGATTGCAGATACTCAAATCCACGCGGGTGGACGACGCCAGGATAGCGATTGCATCCCAGCTCGAAACGCTGGCCGTCGAGCGCGATGGTTTCGTCGAGTTTGGAGAGCAGCACCATCCGCCCGACCGGCGGATGCGTCGCGGCAACGAGCAGGCCGTGATAGCGCCGCGTGTGCGCGCCGGCAATCGTCGAGCTGGCCCAACCTCCCAAACCGTTGGTCTCCAGCCATTCGCGGCGGATGGCTTCGTTGAAATTTTGGGTTATGGCTTTGTCGAATACGAGAGGCATATTGTTAGCATTGTTGAATAGTGAGATTTTCAATGTCATTCTGGAAGAATCCTGTTACAATTCGAGATGATTGCCGGGAACAAAAAAGATCCCGCCACGGCGGGATGGCATTTTTATGCGATGGCGACTTGCGAATCATTATAACGTCTACGGCTGAGATGGTTATTCCGATGTCGCAGCGGTTTCGACTGCAAAAGCTGCGCGACGGCACGCGCGAGGTTTTCGCTATGGTGAAACTTGACGACGAACTGATCGGCCATCCAACACCGGAAATCTTGCAAGAGCGCCGGTGAGCTGGCTTGAAAGAGAATTTTGATGCCTTTCCAGCGATCGGCAAATGCCGCCAGGTCTTCGAGGCGCTGGTGATCGAGGTCGAGAATCATGAGATCGACGGCAACGTCGTGGAGCGTCGCAATGATGTCGTTGAGATGGCTTGCCGACCACACTTTGTGGCCTTGTCGTTGCAGCCGCAGGCGCAGCAATTCGTGCCGCAGCGGATCGGATTCATTGAGCAGGATGGTGGCCATGGGGTTACTCGCTTTCGTGCCTCTCTGACTCTTACTCATCCTCGCCTTAAAAAGTTTTAAAAACACGTATGAGTAAAGAGCCGGAGTATGAGTATGCGTTTGATTAATTGCCACGTCCAGTGACTGTGATTTGCTTCCGAGATGAAGTATCAGATTTTACAACAGTTGGTCGTGCGAGCCAAACAATCCTTACAGCACCTTACAGCAAAGTTTTTCTTGACAAAATCGGTTTCTTTTTATAGTTTTAGTATCAAGAGTACTTTAAAACAAAATCGTTTTAAAAGGCGAGTTTCGGGACGAGGTGAACTCACTTCTCACTTCTCACTTCTCTTTAGTACCTTAACGTTGCCCGTATGTTAAGACCTAAAATCGTTTTGCTTGCCCAAGACCTTAACCGCTGCCAGTGTTATCATGGAATCTTTCATACCGAATTCGAAGTTCATTCTATTATACTCGTTAAGGGATAAAATTACAGTCATTGCGAGGCGCTTTTTGCCGAAGCAATCTCTTGATTTTCAAAGGATTGCTTCGCTGAAAAACGCTCGCAA
>JAKEEU010000145.1 GCA_022616415.1 Candidatus Zhuqueibacterota bacterium
ACTGCGCAGGTAACGTTGAAGGCTCTGCTCTTCGTAGGCATGTGGCATCGCATAAAGGCTATACATTGCTTCGCACGAAACGAGCTAATGGCTCATTCCGTGTTCGTCTTGACCTGCCATACCCAGGCGTGGGTGAAAAAGAAATTTCGACTTACCTCAAATCAGGTCAATGGAAGTTCGTGATTTGTGATTCTTACGAAGAGGCAAGTGATTTTCAGTGGTACCTAATCGAACGGCTTAAGCCACTTTTGAACAAAATTCATAAGTCCTGGAACAAGCAGTTTTTGTTGAAATATTCGGTTTTACTGAATATACTCGAAGTGTCTTCTGGATCCGATTATTACCAACTTTGTAATATGCGATCAGGACCAGGCGTGTATGTTCATTATCAAAAAACAGCTATCGGAAATAAGTAGACAATTTCTTATTACTTTGCAAGAAATAGGGACAGCACCTATCAACCAATTTCTACTGGATTTTCCGATACCGAAAACACGTCACCACGTGATCATTGACCATCCCAACTGCTTGCATGAAAGCGTAGCAAATCGTCGAGCCGACGAAGGAGAAACCGCGTTTTTTTAGATCCTTGCTCATCGCATCTGACTCGGCGGTTTTGGGTGGAATCTCTTTTAGGCTTTTCCATTTATTCTTCTGCGGCTTTCCATCCACAAATTGCCAAATATAACGATCGAAGCTGCCGAAATCTTTTTGCACTTCGAGAAAGGCGCGGGCATTTTGGATCGTCGCCGCAATTTTGAGCCGGTTGCGCACGATGCCGGGATCGGCGAGCAATTTGGCAACTTTGGCTTTGTCGTATTTTGCGATCTTCTTGGCGTCGAAATGATCAAAAGCTTTGCGGTAATTTTCGCGCTTCTTCAGAATGGTTGACCAGCTTAATCCCGCCTGCGCTCCTTCGAGAATAAGCATCTCAAAGAGTTTGCGGTCATCATGCACCGGCACGCCCCATTCGTCGTCGTGATAAGCAACGTAAAGCGGATCATCGCCGCACCATTCGCATCTTCGTTTCATATCCGTTGGCCGTTTTTCATCCATTGGGCAAATGTTTTAAAATTTTTCTACGTGGTTTGCTGAGCTTTTATTTACTTGTAACGGCCCAGTCGAGCCGACTGGGTTACTTTTGTCTTGCCAAAAATTTGTCCAGCCGCGCTTTCTGCCGCAAATGATGCCGGAAATGCATCTCGACCAAACGATACCATTCCATGGCGTTTAACATACCGAGCGCCGGATGTTTCCATTTTTGCACCGGGGACGCATGGTCAATTTGAGGCGCGAGCGCGCGCATCGTTTCGATCAGCTTGAGCAACCCTTCGCGCATCTCCGCGCGGCTCTCTGGTTGTTTCGGCGAATACTCCGGCGAGGGCGGAACGTGAATTTTCGCCGGCGGAAAGCTGCCGAGCAGAAAAACAATTTTGCCGGGAAGCGTTTTGCCGCCTTCCGTCACTTCCGCACGGCTCTCGAGACATTTTTGGCAAGCGCGCAGATGAAAATTTTCCGTGCCCACCACGAGATGATAGTAGACCTGGCCAATCGACCATTGTGTTTCACTCGGCTTCCGCGCAAATTGCTCGTCGGTATATTTGTTTAAATCGACCAACCACAGACGAGCCGTTTTTTCAAAATGATAAAAAATCTCGCCTCCCGGCGTAACAAAATTAGCGGCGCCGTGCTGTGCGGCAAAGCCTTGATAGCGGCGCTCGTGTATCGTTTCAAGCCCGGGCTGGAACGTGAGGCTACCCGGCTTTCGTTTAGGTGAAGCGGAAGGCATGCATATCCCTTTAAAATTTAGAGTTTGTTAACTTGATTTCAAATGAGTTTCCTTTTCCTCATCTCAACCAAAAGTTTCACGGGAATCTCGCGGCACGCACAATGTTTCGCATGTTCCAAATGCCACTTGAGGCGCTCTTCCAGTGTCGGTCGCTCGGGCATTTTGTTTTTGGCATGCCAATCGGCATTCAGTTTTTGCTTCATAAAAAATCTCAGCGCTTAAAAAAAATTTTCTCGTTCTTCGAGCCTTTTGCCATTAATCGTTACGCTCAGGCGGTACAGGCCCTCCACGCGCGGCTGCGAGTTTTTATCGACAAAGTGAATCCGCTTGATGATGCTCTTCGTCTCACCAGCTTTGATTTTGCCTTTCCATATTTGATACGTGCTCTTGCGCCGCGCCGTGCTTTTGCCTGGCTCATCCATCAGCAGCAGGACAACGGCGCCGGGTGGCCTTCGTCAATCAATGTTCGCAAGGCGCGCGCCAGAATCCAATGGCGCTGCTTGGTGGCGTCCGGCGTGTTCCATTCCTTCGTCCATTTCAAAATGATCTCGGGGTTGTCTTTAGAGATATCGTTGAGATTGTTGGCGACGGATTTTTGGACATAATCCGAGGGATCGTCCAGCAACGGCTCCAGAATCTTCTTGAGCGGCGAGGGATCTTCTTTCAAATCATTGATGTGGGCGAGCATGACACCGCGCGGACGAAAGGCCTCCGTCACTAAGCGACGGACCGCAGGATTCTCGTGTTTGATCCATTCGCGCACGAGCGGAAGAACCCCCGCGACGCCGTGCCGAATAATGAGATTGTGCAAAATCGTCGCCGACAGCTCACGCGGCCATGTGCCCTCCAACGCGCCGGTGAAGCAGAGCCATTCAAGCTGTTTCTTCAAATCATTGGGGAGGGCGGCAATGCTGTTACGCGCTGGTGTCTCTTTCGGGACGCCTTCGCCTTTTTTCGGTTTTCTGAATTCCATGATATTTACCGTCCGGACGCTCAGAGCGTCCGGACGTTGTTTACTCAATTTTAAAATGCGGGTTCTCAATGATACCGAACACATTGCCAAACGGATCAAGCACCGTTGCGACGCGGATTCCTTTTTTTACAACGCCAAACAAAAAAGCCCAAACCCCAAGGACGGTAGTCTTGCCTGCCAGCCTGTGCATAAAGCCGGTAAGACCAACACCCGTGGGATTTGGGCTTCGTCACCAAATACGTGTGCAATTGTGATGTCATAGCTTTCCCCTGCTGCATGGTTTTTAAGCTACCTCGGGCAACCGCCCACAAATTGAGTGTTCTATATTAACAAAAAACCAAGTTTTTGTCAAGCAAAATTTTGCACAGGCTGTAATGGGTCAGTTAGATGAAGTCAAACGTTCGACGCTTGCTGATGCCAACGAAAAACGCCATGCGAATATCTATCGCACCTATTTCTTTGAGTTGTTGAAGCAATGTCGTTCGTTTAACTTAAGAATGTTACTGGCAGGTAAAAATTTGGGGTTGCAATTGGGTTGCAAAGGGAAAATATCTTTGGACCGGAGCTTTGGCTCCGGAAGCGGCGTTTAAGCCGCAACTGCTGTTTTACAAATTAGCCGAGTCCGCTTTGAAAATAGTTCAGACAAAGTACACAATCAAAAAGCTTCGATAGCGGGACAACCGCCACCGAAGCTTTTTCTATTGTGTTCGGATCAAAAATTACGAACCCTAGTCCGTTTTATCCGTCTTATCCGAGCGATTCGGATAAACCGGCTTTTGGGGCTCTGGGGGCGGCGCTTTTTTCAACGTGTCGAGAATCACTTCAATCGCTTTTTCCAGTTGCGGATCCCGGCCGGCCGCCATCTCGTGCGGAGCATTTTCAATATCATAATCCGGATCCACGCCACGACCTTCGACGTCCCATTGGCCTTCAGTGTTCCAGAAACCGAAAGTCGGCGCCGAAACAAAGCCACCGTCGATCGGCTGCGGATTGCCGCTGATGCCGATAAGGCCGCCCCACGTTCTCTTCCCAACCAGCGGCCCAAGCCCGGTTTTGCGAAAATAATATGGAAACGCATCGCCGCCGGAACCGGCCCAGCCATTCACCAGCATCACTTTCGGTCCGGTATGCGCAACGAAAGGCGTTTGCCAATCGCGCTGATCGCGTCGCGCCCAGTAATTATAAATCGGGCGGTTTAGCAATTCAATGAAACGATCGGGGATTTGGCCGCCGCTGTTGAAGCGCTCGTCAATGATCAAACCCGCTTTGGTGCGCTGCGGGGTGAATTGGCGCACTAACTCGCTCTGGCCGTCTCTGCCGGTATTCGGCACATAGATGTATCCCACCCGGCCGCCGGTTGCTTCTTCAACTTTGCGGCGATTGCTTTCGATCCACGCCAGATTGCGCAAACGAAATTCGCTATCCATTGGCTCAACGACCACCTCACGAGCGCCGGTCATGTTTGGAGAAGAATTGATGGTTAATTTCACCACTTCACTGGCGAGGCCCTGAAACGCGGCCCACGGATCTCGCGAAGTATCCAACGGCTGTCCGTTGACGGCAAGCAAATAATCGCCCTCATTGACCTGGACACCCGGTTGACGCAAGGGCGAACGCACTTCCGCATCCCATACGGCGCCTTCGTAAATTTTCTTGATCCGATACGCGTTGTTGGTCTTGTCAAGCTCGAAATCACAACCGAGCAGGCCAACCGAAATTTGTTTGGGCGTTTCAACATCGCCGCCGCCGACATAAGCATGCGAAGCATTCAACTCCGCAATCATCTCGCCAATGACATAATTCAAGTCGGCGCGATCAACGACGTACGGCAGCATCCTGGCATAGCGTTGTTTGATCGCCGTCCAATCGAGGCCGTGCAAGTCGGGGTCATAAAAAAAGTCGCGCTCGATGCGCCAGGCTTCAGTGAAGATTTGTTCCCACTCTTCGCGCGGATTGATCCAGGCTTGCATTTTGTCCGCCGCGATTTTGCCGTCCCCTACTTTTTTGCCTTCGGCCAGATCGACAATGCCGTAGGTCGTTTTGCTCTTGTAAATGACCTTCTTGCCATCCGCGGAAAGATCGTAGGTATCGATGCCGGAGATGACGGTTTTATCTTCACGCTCCTTCAAATCGTAGTACACCAACGTGCCGGAAGGCTCGCCCGGTTTGGCGGCGCCGGAGGCTGGGTATCGCGCGAAAACGACTTTGCCTTTCACTGCGCACAGCGGCCCAACATTTCCTGCTTCCACAGGCAATTTGACCACGCGGGTTTCAATGCCATCGAAATCAATATTGACCGGCTCGGGTGCTTTTTTCTCTTCTTCTTTTTTCTCGGCTTTCGTCTCCGCTTTGGCGTCTTTCTTTTCACCGGCGGTTTTGCCATCTTCTTCATCTTTCTTTTCCTCCCCTTTTTCCTCATCACTGCGAGGCGCAAGCGGCGATTCAACATCTTTGCGCAACGTGACGGCGTAAACTTCGGTGGCATTTGGATAAACCCACGTCGCGTCCATATCGCCATAGACCGGCGTAAATTTTCGATCCGAATAGAAGAACAAATATTTGCCCTCCGGATCAAAAGCCGGATTGGTGTCGTTGTAGTAATCACCGGTGACTTGCTGCGCCTTATTTTGATCGGCATCGTAGATCATGATCGCGCCCTGATTGTTGGGCATGCTCTTCGAGTAAGCGAGCCAGCGGCTATCCGGCGACCAGGAATAGGAGGTGATTCGAGACCATTCATCTTTGTCAACAAACTTCGGCTTACCATCGGCGATATTGAGAACGAAGAGACTGCCGGTTTTGTCATTGAAAGCCAGGCGCTTGCTATCCGGCGACCAAGCCGGCGAGTAGCGAAAACCTGCTCCCAATGTGGCGATCTGCCGTTCTTTCCCCGAGCCATCGCCGGCGCGCACGTACAGCTCATATTCGCCGCTGCGATCGGAAAAGTAGGCGACGATCTTGCCGTCCGGCGACCAGGCTGGAAAGCGCTCGGCGATGCCGGAAGTATTCGTCAAATTTCGCACGCTGCCATGCTTTTCCGGCACCGTAAAAATCTCGCCGCGCGCCTCGAACAACGCCCGTTTGCCGCTGGGTGAAAGGGAAAAACTTTGGATATTCTTGGAGGCATCTTTGGCCTGGGCGCGCGCCTCAGGCAAGTCAGCCGGCACCTGGATGGAAATCGGTTTTGCAGTTTCGCTGGCCAGGTCGAGCAAGTACAGCTTGCCGCCGTTTTCAAAAACGATGGCATCCGGCCCGAGGCTCGGCCATTTGACATCGTATTCGGTGAAATTCGTCACCTGCTTCGTTTGTTTGGTCGTTAGGTCGTAAGCCCAAATATTCAGCTTCTTGCGCTCGTCACGGTCGGAGAGAAAATAAATCTTGTTCTGCTGCCACATCGGCAACGCATCCGTGCCTTCAAAGTCGGTGAACTTCTCCGAGGTGTTGTTGGCAAAATCATAAAACCACAAATCGGTGGCCCAGCCGCCGCGATAACGTTTCCAGGTGCGAAATTCCAGCGACGCGAGCTGAAAGGCCATGCGCTTGCCATCCGGACTGAAGCTCGCCAGCTCACCATACGCCAGCGGCAGGGTCTCGGGCATCCCTCCTGCAAGCGGCTGCTTGAATAAACGATTGAAACGATTCGACGGGCTCATCATTTGCGAGCGATAAAGCACATGCTTTCCATCCGGATACCATTCCACCACCAGGTCGCCATCAGGATGATGTGTCAACCGTGTTGGTGTGCCGCCCTCCGCGGACATGAGATAAACGTCCGTGTTGCCATCATAGTTGCCGCTGAACGCGATCAGCTTGCCATCGGGTGAGAATTTGGGGAAAAGCTCCAGCCCTTTTGGCGAGCTCAATTGGCGCGCCATTCCACCCTCTTTTGGCGCCGTCCACAGATCGCCGGCATAGACAAAAACGATTCGATCCGCGCTCACGTCCGGAAAGCGTAACATCAGCGCATCCGGCGTTGCGGCGCGATTGGGTTGTGCGACCGCCAACGCAGCGAATGCACACAATAACACCCCAGTCACGATCAGCAAACGTCTCATCATGATGACCTCGCTTTTGGTAAAAAGTTGATGGGGGAGAATTACATTTTTTTACTACTCTGGAAAACACAAGCCGGACAAGCCGGAACCAAACAGGTTTAAAAAATTATCCCAACGGATGGGAAAACGACCAACGGATAAAAGCAATTGATTGCAAAATGATCATGGCAAAATTATTGGTTCGTGAAACCACAGTAAATTATCTTGCCAAAATTATTTTGCTTTAAAATTTCGTAACTATTCAGGCCTTTTTAGAAGGCAAGACAATTTGGGGCAAAACCATTAAAGCTTTTTGAAGAATTGTTTTGCCCTTAATGGTTTTGCCTTGATTTCTTTGCTTTCAATAATACTCCCTGAATAGTTACGAAATTTCTTTATCAAACAATTGATTTGGTTGCCGGCCTGGTTCGTTTTCAGACTGGCAGTCTGTGTTACAGATAAGACGAGTCAACGCGCCGAAAAGTTCAACGATGCAGCGTTTCCATATCCAGCACGCCTTGTGTCACCAACCTGCTTTGGGCAACCCGTTCTTGATTGCTTTGAGCATCTCGAACAAGTGGTCAGCAGTCTTAAATCGCGCGGTTTGCATGCATTGGGCGTGAGCAGACTGAATGGCTTCCACCAGCGGCTGAGCAAAAAACATCGGGGCATCCGCAAGAAACGGAATGACGTATTTTTTGCCGGTTTCACCATGCGTCCAGAAATGCGCCAATAGGCCGATAAAATCTGAGGCTAATTCGCCGGCAATGGGGGCATGCTGCATCACTAACGATTCGAGTTTTGAAAGTGAAGCCATGGCGACCAGAATCCGGTTGCGCTCGGCAGCTTCGCTGCCGATCTCGAACAGCGCCTGGCTCATCCAGGTCGCGGCAGCCTGTTGTACTTCATTGGCCAGAGCGAGGGCTTCAACGAATTTGGGTTGAATGTGGGAAGGCTCGTGTCGAAGCGAGGCGCGTCCCAACATGCTCACAGATTGAATGGCCAGCTTCAAATCCTGGGTATTGGCGCGATTGCAAGTGGAAATGATCAGATCCGAAAGCAGATCAGCGGCGGTATGAAAATTTTCCGGACTGCCCATTTGCGCCCCCAAGATGAGAATTTCTTCCAAGCCGACAATCAATTCTTCGAGCTGCGCGCCATCATACTCAGGATTTGCTTGAACGTCTTCCGCCAGCGCAGCGAGCGCCAGCAGCACCAGCTCTTTATCCTGGCCGGAATGGCTTTGTTTGCCCAACTGAATGAGATCGTCCAACTCAGACTCAACCGGACGTCCCCGAACAGAAATGCTTTTGGCCGCGCCGCTACAGAGCTGTTGAATGATCCTTTCGCGTCCCCATTTCTTCGTCAGCACGATGGCGGCAACCCCGGCGATCAGAAGCAGAACGATGAGAACGATTAACCAGAGAAACTGGCCATCGTGGCCACTGAGAAAAAGGATCAGCTTGCTCGGCGATGAACCGGACGCCGTTAATTGTGAGCATAATATTGATATCCGAGCGCCGGCGGCGGCCACGACAAGTGAAAGCAGGATAGGAGCAAAAGTGGAAACGATCAACTGCCGGCGCCGCTTCACCACCACCTTGCGCAATTCCGCAGCCAGGGTTTGCAGCAAGATTGCCGGCAGGCCGATCAAAAAGATGAAAACTGTCGCTATGGCATCAATTGGAATTGACAAATTAACCACCTCTCTCCCCCATTTGGCTCCATAGTCTTTCAGTAACTGTTCAGGTAACCGTCCGGACGCTCTTGATTTGAGCAAAATTGTTGTACCAAACATTCGATATTTCCGAACAAAAGCGTCCGGACGGTGAATAGCTACATCGTTTAGTGATGCTGGGCAAGTATGGTGTCAATCAGCTCGAGCAAAATTGTATCGCGCAGACCCGGGCGCTTTTCGATGAAAACGGTAATTCCCAACCTGCGCAGTTGTTGCCCGATTTCCACTTCGCCTTCAACAGAAAAGACGCCGATTTGTACCGGCTTCACATGCGCCGGTGGCAGAAATCCATTTTTGGGGTGATCGGGGTCAAGCAGCCAAGCGAGCAGCTCCAATCCCAATTGCGCCATGGTTTTATCCGAACCTGCATGCTCATATAAATTGCGCCAATGATGGTCTTTTCCCGGTGGCAGCCGGATATCCATGATGATGGCATCAAACTTCACCGTTTGCAGGTAACGAACGGCGGTGGTGGCGTCTTCTGCGAGGGTGAGCTCGTATTTGCGGGAGGCATAGATTGGCCCCATGAAACTCGCTAGTTCAAAACGCGCGCTATCTTCCACCCATAGCACGCGCGGCTTCTTTTTCATAGCTCAGATTCTCCTTCCCCGGGTTTAGCTTCCGGCAAGCATAAGGTTACTGTCGTTAGAAATGGCTGATTAAAATATTCGTCACTTTCGGGCGTCAAAGAGGAGTAAGCGCGGGCCGGACGGCTTTCGACTTTAAGATCGCCTTGATGCTTTCTCGCAACTTCCAGGGCATCGGTCAAACCGATACCGGTTCCGAGCCGTCCCCGGTCCTTTGACCATTTGCCGCGATAACCGAGCTGGAAAATCAGGCGATTATCCAACTCTTTCGGCTCGATGGGCACCCCCCAGTTTTCAACGGCGATACGGATATTGCCATTTTCCCGGCACATTCGAATTCCCACCCATGGTGATTTGCCACGATCACGATGCCAACTGTATTTGATCGCATTATGCAGCAAGTTTGCCAAGGCCCGAACCAGCTCGCGCTCAATTCCAATGACTGCGGCATCACCAATTTCGTTATTGGGTTTGAGCGTTACCCGGCTACTGTGCGCAAACTCGGCCAGTTGTTTAATGGCGGCTTCAATGAGCCTGGCCACTTGCAGGCGTTGCTGAGCTTCTGTTTTGCGAACATCCGCCGTGATAAATTCCCGGAATGCCCGAATCGTGTAATCCATCTGCAGTACCGCGGTACGGGTTTTCAGCACTTCATATAATGCCGTTATCCGTTCCAGGCTTGTCGCGACTTGCAAGAGATCGCGGGTCAATTCTCGCGGCAGCTTGCGCGGAGGTATTTGACCAAAAATTTCACGAAGGCGGCGCGCCACGACCCGCAGCGTGCTGGCCCGAGATTCTTGAATCGGGATGTTGCCGATGAAGTCACGAAGCAGGGGGAGTTGTTCTTCCAATTCACTCCACAAAGCTGCGGACAACGCTTCCAATCTGGCCTCATCTCGAGACAATTGGAGTAATTTATCTAATTTTGTTGCCGCTTCCTGGGCCGGGCTGGCCAACACGTGATCAACATCCTCGAACGAAGGGGAGTCGCTATCACCAAAGGGATTGGGGCCAAGCGCACTAATCGCGACATTAAGTGTCTGCTGTACCATGACCAACGTGCTGGTGTTCGCATGCAGTACCCGACCGATGTCGGTGGTGAGTTCTAAATTTCGCTGAGCCAGAGTCTGGTTAATCGCCAAATATTTGTGCTCGTCGGTGATATCCACCAGAGAGCCCATGTAGCCAATCAGCTCATTCGTTTCTGCGTGGCGTACCGCACGGCAGTTGTTCTGGACATAAATGTCGCGCCCGTCAATTTTGAAATTGATGATTTCATTTTCAAGATACCCGCCTTGGGCTTCCGCCTCGAGAACACGTTGGAGCAATTTTTCACGCGCTGAGGGGTCTGCGTAAAAATCGCCGATTTTTTTTGTGATAGACCCTTCGGCCGGTAACTCCAATAGGCGGCGAGCGTAGGCGTTGCAGAGAATGAAATGACCTTCAGGCGTAACCGCGTAGATACCTATAGGCAGGTAAGAAGGATCAAAGCAACTGAGGATATGATTTAGATCTTGTTCGATTGACATCGCAGTTTTCCCGAATAATCTATAAACCTGTAACGCGGCTTTGGCGGCAACAATTTAAGCACAAATGATGAAAATAAGCGTCGTCGCGACGCCTTCGGGCGTTTACCCCTTGGTGAACGCCTGGCGTTTAAAGGCGCGATCACGAGCTGCAAAAATCGAAATCGCGCTTAATCATCCCTCACCCCCCATAATATTAGACACAAAATACAGCAAATAATTCACATATTTTTTGAGGCAACATTCGTCTTAAGCTCGGTGGAGCTTGTCGATAGCATCAACCATCCCGGACTCCACCGGTTTACCGAATTTACCGCCAAAGATCATCGCTAAGGCGCTCGCCGGCAGCGCAAAAAGAATAGCAGAAAGCGGCGGCGCCAACTGTGAAAACTGAAAAAAAAGATAAACGACAAAACCGACGAGTATACTTCCGATTCCACCCGCAAGATTCGCCTTTTTCCACCATAGGCCGGCAATCACCGGCACAAACAGCGCCGCACTGAGCAAACCGATGGCAGCCGAGTAAAACATCGTAATCAGTTTCGGCGGTGAATAGGCAAAGTACATCGCAATCAAGCCGACCAGCCAGGCAATGCCGATGTTAAGATAACCGCCGGCTTTTTCGCTCAACTTCTTTTCCACAAAATTTCCGAGCACGTCGTGCGAGATGGCCGAACTGCAGGCCAGGAGCAATGCGTCTGTGGTGGACATCACCGCTGCCAGCACCGCCGCGACGGCAAGTCCGCGTATGACCGGCGGAAATTCGTTTTGCATAACGCGCAGGAAAATCTCGTCGGCGTCTTTCAATTCCGGAAAATGGATTTTGCCAACCGGCACGATGGTCAGCACCGCCGCCAGAATCATGATGCTGTAGATGATCATCGCCACATTGAGCGAAATGCGCGCGCCATGCGCGTCTTTGGCGGTGAACACGCGCATCACGATGTGGGGAATAACCGGTATCGCGGCGGCCCAAATGACGAATGAGCCGAGATAACTTGCCAGCGGTTGGTGCGCCACCTGCCCAAGCTGCGGCACTTGCGTTGCCGTCATCTCCATAATCGCAAACGGCGAGCCCATGCGCGCCATCATGACGAAGGCGGCGCCAAGCACCACAAACAGCATCAAAATGCCCTGCACGACGTCCGTCCAGGTGATGGCCAACATGCCGCCGATGGAAACGTAGAGAATGAACACCAATGTGCTGATGGTCACCGCGTGTTTATAAGGTATTCCCAACAGAAATTCGGCGGTGATGCCGGCGGCTTTCATTTGTGCGATGATGTACACGGTGAAGCTGACGACGATGATGCCCGGCACGAGATAGCGCACGAGCGGATGCGGAAAACGATAAGCGAGAAAATCCGTGATGGTGAATTTGCCGAAATTGCGCAGCGGTTTGGCCACTAAAATGGAGGCGAGCGGAAAACCGAGCACAGCGCCGGCGAACAGCGCCAGTGTATATGGAATGCCCTTGCCGTAAGCCAAGCCCATCACGCCGATGATCGAGCCGCCGCTGGCGAGCGTGGCCATGATGGCCATCGCATTCACAAACGTACCGATTCGCCGGCCCGCCACCCAGTATTCGTCGCGCGAAGCCAGCACTCGGCGCGAGGCCAGAACGCCGATGCCGATGCACACAACCAAATAGGCAATAACGAGGATGTACTCCGGGGTCATTTTTTTTCTCACTTTTGAGGGGGCGTGGACTTTCTAGTCCACACGCTCATCGCGGACAAGAAAGTCCGCGCTCCCTCGTGAAACGCGGTGACGAATCAAGCGAATGAGCGCAATGGTTGGCGAGAGCACCATCAGCGCCGTCATCAGCCAGCCGAACAGCGCCATGCCGGCCACGTGTATGCCCTGCGACCACGGCAGAAAGGAGATAAAAGAAAAGACGATGATAACGATGAGATACCAGCGGTCACCGCGTGGCATGGGGAAAAAGTTGGACATGCTCCCTCCGCTTACGATGGTTTGATGATCAACTCTGTTGGCATCTCGTTTTCCTGCGGCTTGGGATTCGTGGCACGAAACAAAGGGCAGTGAATCTCCGAAAGAAACTGTGCGAGAGAACCAAGCAAGAAATCCTTTTGCAGCTCGAGCATATCGGCATCGAAGCCGCCCTCGCTGTTTCGATGGCCTTCGATATCCAGAATCAGCTTCCTGGTCTTGCCGGGCATGGTTTTCTGGCATCTCTGTACCAGCTCGAACAAGATATGCGCCGTCTCGTCGAATCCCTCGTGGCTGTAAACGACGTGGTATATCGCGACGGCCCTGTCGTCGGATTCGAGTTTGGTTTGACCGTTTCTTTTCATGGAAAATTTTCCTTGACTTTTTTGAGAATTTTCGTATTTTATTTACTGAAGGTGCTCTGCAATAAAGCAGGAGCGGATAGGACGCTGCGATGCGTCCACCTGCGGTGAAGTATAAAAGCCGTTAAAAATTTCTCGCCCTCGTGGATATCCGTGAGGGCGTTTTATTTGGAGTTCTCAAAGCCAGTCGGGCCGACTGGGCTACGTTAAAACCCATAATTCACCACCCCACTCAACCGTTGATTAACCGCCAAGCGTTTCCAAGTCTCCTCGCCCATCTTTTTCACATACGCGGCGCGGTCCGGCAAGCCGTAAATCCACTCGTCGAGATAGATTTGCATGCTTTTTTCATCTTTGGAGATGGCGTCCCATTTGATGTAGAAATCATTGTCGCGGTCGTAGTAACCTTGTGCGAAGCTCGGATGCGCGCCGTACGGCTCCACGACGACGGCGTTGACGATCATGCCTGGAATCACGGTGCGGTTAGGATCGGCGCGGATAATTTGCTCGTCAACCAATTCTTCCACCACGACGATGACGCGCTTGGCGGCGAAAGCGGCTTCTTTCTGCACGCCGAACAAGCCCCAAATTTGCGCATTGCCATTTGCGTCGGCGCGTTGCGCATGAACGATTGTCACATCCGGTTGCAGCGCCGGCACGGCATTCAGTTCTTCGCCAGTAAATGGACAAACGACGGTGCGAATATTCGGATTGACCTTAGGCAAATCGCTGCCCCGATAAGAGCGCAGCGGCATGAACGGCAGCCTGGCGGCGCCGGCATAAACGCGCATGGCCATGCCGAAATGCGAATATTCTTCAAGCTCAATCGAATGTGGCCTTCCCTTCTCGACGGCGCGGCGCAACGCATGCAGCGGGCCGACGCCAGGGTTGCCGGCCCACGAGAAAACCAATTTGCGCACGCAGCCGGCGGCGATCATTTGGTCGTAGATCAAATCCGGCGTCAACCGGCATGCCACCAGATCTTTCTTGCGCTGGCGGATGATTTCATGTCCTGCTGCAAAGCAGATGAGATGCGTGAAGCCTTCGATCATCACCGCATCGCCATCGTGAACAAATTCACGGATGGCGTCGGACATGGACATGACCTTCGATTGACCAGCCATAGAATTTTTTGCTGAATATTTGGATCATTGGAGTGATGGATAAATGGATCGTTGGATTAATGGAGTGACACGGATATTTCGAAATTTCAAAATCCCATCGATCCAAGACTCCATCAATCCAATAATCCATCGATCCATTACTCCGCTTTATTTGATGACGGTCCGGCTCTGCTCGCGCATAAATTGCTGCACGTAATACGGGCCGCACGCGCCTTTTCCCGTGCTGCCGCTGCCTTTCCAGCCGCAGAACGAATTCACGCCTGGCCACGCGCCAGTGGTCGCGCCGGTGCGGCGATTCGCGTACGTGACACCGGCCTCGATGTGATCGAAGAAATAATCCAACTCTTTTCTATTCTTGGTAAAAATGCCGGCGGTGAGGCCGTATTCGGCTTTGTTGGAGAGCTTAACCGCCTGCTCCAATGAATCTACGGCCGCGACAGCGAGAAAAGGAAGAAAAAGCTCTTCGTAGAAGAAACGATGATAATGCGGCAGGCCATCCACAATCGTGGGCGCGACAAAATAGCCGTTGGCGAATCCATCGTCTTTGAGCTGCCTGCCGCCGGTGAGAATCATGCCGCTGTCTTTCTGCGCCTCGTTAACCGCCGTGGCGAATTTATCGTAGGCATTCTGATTGATAACCGGCCCGAGATAAATATCGCGCTGGCTGGGATCGCCGACGGTGATTTTTGCCGTCTTTTCCAGGAGCAGATCCATGAACTTCTCTTTGACTTTATGATGAACATACACACGCGAGCAGGCGCTGCACTTTTGGCCTTGCAAACCGAAGGCCGACTTCATCACGCCTTCGGCGGCGACATCAAGATCGGCGCTCGGCATCACGATCGCAGGGTTCTTCCCGCCCGTTTCGATGATCGTCGGCCGAATCATGTTTTGGCTGAAATCATGAAAAATGTGCATGCCCACCGGCTTAGAGCCGGTGAAAACGATACCATCCAGTTTCGGGTGTTTAATCAGCTCCTCGCCGATGCGGCGGTCGCCCGCAATAAAATTGAACGCGCCAGGCGGCAAGCCCGCCTCGTGATAAATCTCTGCCAACCGGTAGCCGATCCACGGCGTGTCTTTCGAAGGTTTGAAAACGACGGTATTGCCGGCAACCAACGCACCGGCACTCATGCCAGTTGAAAGCGCCAACGGAAAATTGAAAGGCGCAATTACCGCCCACGCGCCGTAAGGACGCAACACACTGCGGGTGTCTTCATTCGGCGAAAGCTTGCCGAGCGGCATCGAAAAGCCTTTGGCCTCCATGATTTGCAGGCAATAGTAATCAATCAAATCCGCCGACTCTTCCGCATCGCCCATGGCCTCGAACCGATTCTTGCCGGCTTCGAGGCTCATAATCGCCGCCAGCTCGAATTTGTGTTGGCGAATCAGCGCCGCGGCTTTGCGCATGATTTTCACGCGCTGGCGATAATCCATGCCGCGCCAAACCGGAAAAGCCTTGCGCGCCGCTTCAACCGCCGCATCCATTTCCTCTTCGGTGGCTTGGCGGAAATTGGCGAGCACCTCGTGCGTATCCGCCGGATTGGCGCTGGCAAAAATTTCGCCGCGACCGTGTATTGGCCGGTTGTTGATCGAGTGGGGGTAAGTTTTCCCCACGTTCTTCTTGACCGCTGCAACAGCTTTATCATATTGGCGATGAAAAACCTCCAAATTCGCGCCGAGGGTGCTGTAGGTGATTTTGAATTGTTTGGGCATGAAAACCTCCGTCTCCTTATTTTCATACTCCTACTCGCTTTGGTTATTTTCAAAAGCGCGTAAGAGCAGGAGTATGAGTAAGAGTTTGGTTCTGTGAATGAGAGAAACGCTTGCTGTTTGAAAATTTCATAAGCAAAATATCAAGCCCGCGTCCATCCCCCTTTATGGCTGATTTCTTCCGCAACCATATCGAGCACGCGAGACAAAATCGTGACAATCTCATGCACTTGTTCATCAGTGACGATGAACGGCGGCGCCAGCATAATCAGATCGCCATCTTTGCCGTCGACGTGCCCGACGTTCGTCCACACCACGAGACCGTGCGCCAATGCGGTGGCAGAAACCAATTCCACGACGCGCCACGCACGGGGAAAGGGTGCGCGAGTGGTTTTGTCTCTGACAAACTCGATGCCGGCGAGCAAACCGCGGCCGCGAATGTCGCCGACTAACGGATGATCGGTGAGATGAGCCAGCAATTCTTGGTGCAACAACGTGCCCATTTCCGTGCAGCGCGCGAGTAGGTCATGTTGTTGTAAAAAGCGAATTGTTGCCAACCCCGCCGCGCACGCGACCGGATGCTGCGCAAAAGTTTGCGCGTGCAAAAACTCGCTGCCGCTCTCGCGAATGGTTGTGATAATGTCTTCGCGCGTCAGCATCGCCGAGAGCGCAACGTAACCACCGGTCAGTCCCTTGCCTACGAGCAAAACATCGGGTGTAACACCGTAACTTGAAATCGCAAACCAATCACCGGTGCGACCCATGCCGCAAAGAATTTCGTCGGCGATGAAGAGCACATCGTATTTTCGGCAAATCTCCAGCACGCGCGGATAATATTGCTCCGGCGGCACCATCGCCCCGCCGGTGGAACCGAGCACCGGTTCGGCGATAAACGCCGCCACCGTTTCCGGATCGGCTTGTTGAATCGCCAGCTCCAATTCCTGCGCGCATTCGTAGTCACATTGTGGAAACGTTTTTCCCCACGGGCAGCGATAACAAATCGGCGGCGGAATTTTGGGATGATCAATATAGAGCGGCTCGAAGAGGGTGCGATAATGTTGCCGGCCGCTCACGCCCATCGAGCCAAGGGTGTTGCCATGATAGCTCGGCATTCGGCTGATGACTTTATATTTCTTCGTCTGTCCTTTTGCCATCCAATATTGCCGCACCAATTTCATCGCCGCTTCGGTCGCCTCAGTGCCGCCGGAAAGAAAAAACGCCTTGTTCAACCCCGCCGGCGCAATCGCACACAACTCGCGCGCCAACTCTTCCACCGGCTCGTGGGTAAATTGCATGCCGCTGACGTAGGCGAGCTTGGCCGCTTGCTCACCAATGGCGCGGGCAATCTCGGCATTGCCATGGCCGGCGTTCACCACCATCGCGCCGCCGGAGGCATCGAGATAGCGCCGTTCCTCGTTGTCGAAAAGATAAACGCCCTCGCCGCGCACGATATAAGGAAATTGATAACGCAGCTTGCGGTAGAGAACGTTGCCGTGCGGGTAGGCGAATTTTTTGTTGGAACTCATATTTTCACTTTTTGACTTTTCTTCCCTTTCCCCGTTGTTTCCACTTCCAATATTCTTTCAAGTTCCAATCAACAAAATCTCTTTTGATTCCGAATTGGTGGAAAGCACATACTTGTATCGACCATAATGTTCAACTCGAACATTGCGCTTGTACTTTTGGAGCAAGGCCATCAACTCGCTTTCCGATGGAATGCCATCACTGCGGTACGAAACGACCAAATAGCTGTCAGCAAATTTTCGGAATAGTTGATCGAAAGCGGAATAAATCTTTTTCTTGTCCGTCCACTCCGACTTTTCCGGCTGTAAGCGCCGATGCTTCGATTGACGATCGAGATGATTGACCCATTCATCATACATGGTTAACCCCTCCAGAAAATGGTAAAAATCGCGATAATCAACTCCAACGCCTTGCTTTGAAATGTAGGGAGTATCAATGTAAACCAGATCATAATCACCGGTCACATTAAAGACATCAACGTTTAATGCGCGGTTAACCATCCCGTTATCAAAAATAGCATGATTGGCTTCATCAACAGTGCTGCGAAACCATTCGTCAAACGGCCTATCCCAAGTTGTTTTATTTCCAAAAGATCTTTCCACATCGGCGAAACGCACATAGAGATTCTTGCGGTGAAAAAGATTGTAGGGCCGCTTGATAATGCAGGCTTGACAAAGCGCGAAAAAGGCCAGGGCAAACTTATGTGGATGCGTGAAATGTCGAATATTGGTTATCGTCTGGTCGATCCAGGCATTTTCCTCGTCAGTAAAATAAATATCTGAAAATATATCGTGCACAAAAGTTGGGTAGTCGAAGTCAGCATGCTGTTCAAGCACCCAATCTACTTCTTCGGGGGATAAGAAAGTCTCGCTATTTTCAATGAGGGCAAGGCCGACATAATAATTAAATCTGAGCAGGTCATTGTACGTCACTTGCTTGCCGGCCTTTTTCAACCGGTAGGCAACCGCGCCGGTGCCGCCGAAAGCATCCAGACATGTCACAAAAGACAGATCGGTGATCTGCTCCCAAATCCAATCGGCTAATTTTGCTTTGCTGCCTTGATAACGCGTGGAAGGAAATTCGGCTGTGAGACTGGGAAAAAGTGAATGCTGAGCTCCGATAAACATTGTTGGCCTGGTGTCGAGAACTTGAGTTGCATCTATTCTTTGCTTCATTCAGTTTTAAGAATACGGAAAATCGGGGTTTGATTTGATTTTTATATGTGGAAAATTAATCTTTTATTATTCTCATTTCCTGTTAAACATCAATATGAACAATCTTGTGTACCTTTATTGTTCTCAGCGTTTCAATGACTTTTGGCATAAGCGGACGTAAAGTATCAAAGGTGTTGTCGGGAGCACCCAAAACAATGATGGCAAAGTTTATTCCGCTCGTCAAGCAACACTTTCATACGTTTGTTCCAGCAGTTTCTCTTTCATAAGCTCCAGCACGGCCAGCGCATGATCGCGTTTAACCGTCGGAAAATCATCGAGAAATTCGTCAAGGGGATGACCGTGTTCAAGATAATCAAAGAGAGTTTTGACTGGCACTCGCGTGCCTGCAAAAACCGGAATTCCGCCCAAGATTTCTCTGTCGCTTATAATCAATTTGCGTTGGACCATGATGATTCATCTCCTGGACAATTTTTATATAACGGTTGCCGAATCTTGCCTAATCTTGAATATAGCACAAATTCCGAATCTTGCAAACGCTGTTTTTGAAAATTCGTATACGGGGCGGCTTTGCGAGCTCTGTTCTGAATAAGATAACCCGCCAAACCGCAAAGTCAAGAATTTTGTTGCCCGAAACAAAAACGCCATTAACTCAATCGTTAATGGCGTTCATGTCGTGGAGACGGCGGGAATCGAACCCGCGTCCGAAGGCCAGTCAAGGAGAACATCTACATACATAGCCTGTTGATCGTTCTCGCTGCGTGGACCTCAACCGGCAAGGGTTGCGCGCAGCCAGCCTGTGAATCTCGCCCCGAGCATCCAGGCGGTGCCCGCGGCCAGCCACCAGAGCTGACGCTTATTCCCGCGTGGGTGGCGCAGTTGGGATAAGCGGGCTATCTAAGTATTAATTAGGCAGCCAAAGCATACGCATAATTGTCTGCGTTTAAATTTGTGCCCGGCTTATTAACGAGGGGCCAGACGACCTCGGCATGCCGTTCTCGATGCCTCGACCCCCGTCGAAACCATGTCGTCCCCGTTTTGATTGCGGATTAAAGATTGTGGACTGCGGACTTGATAATCAATTCGCCACACCTTTTCTAATCCGTTACCAGTATAACTAACAATTACAATATATAAAAGTTTCGCGAATCTGTCAAGAGGCAATTTGGAACACGGCCTTGGTGAAAAGGCGTGGAAATAAAGGTCTCCTTCACGAAATTTAAGCTTGAAAATCAGCAATTGTTTTTGTACTTTACTTTGAGCAATCTGACACAAAAAAGGAGACAACGCCATGACTGAGCTTGTTCTCAAAGTTGATGATATTTTGGCGGAAAAGTTCAAAGAAGTTTCTTTGCAGAGATTTGAAGGGGATGACGCATTGACTTTTGAATTTGCTCTTAAGTCCCTTCTTTCCAACGACGATTTGGACATGATTCGATTCGAGCAAATTGTCGAGCAAATTCAAGACGACATCGAGGCGGCGGGTGGCATGACGGACAAAGAGATCGACGCCTGTATCGCCACCTATCGCAAAGAGAAACGTGCGCGGGGGAAAGAGCTTGAAGGCCGTCATTGACACGAATGTTGTCCTTGCCGGACTAGCCAATCGCAAGGGCGCCGCTTTGAAGATTCTCCGGCGTTTTTTTCAGCGGCAGTTTGAATGGGTGAATTCTCAATCCACCTTTGACGAATACCGGCGCGTTTTGCCGCAATCGCAGAAAGTCTCCCCGCGAAGAGTGCGAGCATTCCTTAGCTTGATTAGCAAGCGCTCGTTGTTTGTGCCAATCGCGGGCACGCTCCAAGTCTGCAAAGATGCCGACGACGATAAATTTTTAGAAACCGCAACTGCAGGTTGCGTTGATTTTCTCGTCACTAAAAATCTCAAACACTTTCCCCATAAATTCTTCCAAGGTGTGTGTATTGTCGCTGTAGCAAAGTTCCTCAAAGTACTCGAGAAGCTTTTTCCTTAACCCAGCTTCGGCCCAATCACCACGCGGAAGCCGATGCTATCGTAATGAAAATCAGGTGAATGATGGCGACGATGGGTACAACGTGCTGAATATTGGCCTGTGTATGATAACCCGCCTCGTACTGCACGTTTGCCATGAGTCTCAATATTCTCACGACCATCTTCAGGATCATACGGATATGGTGCCAAAAGACTATGACACCAGTCCTTAGTATTTCCAGCCATATCGAGAGCACCATACGGGCTTGCGCCGATAGAAAATATTCCGACACTGCTCGTAGTTAATAAATTTGCTTCATAAGTATTTGCGCATTTATTATTCCAGTGATTTCCCCAAGGCCAGAACCGCCCATCATTGCCGCGTGCCGCCTTTTCCCATTCGGCCTCGATAGGAAGACGCGCGACGTATCCATTCAGTAATTCCCTCGCAAGTTGCAACCGTTCATTCAGCCAAGCGCAAAAAGCCATCGCTTCAAACCAAGTGACTCCTACCACCGGTCGATTCGGAATGCCTAGACGGGTATCATCCCAAAACGCCGGTTCGGTACGACCGTTTCGACGTTGCCACTTGTCCAAATTCATTTCCTCTTCGTCTTCGGGATTACGGCTAAGCCAAGCTATTCCCGCAGCGTTCCACCATCTTGCCTCTTGATAACCCCCACTTTTCTTAAAGACACGAAATTCTTGATTGGTTATAGGAAACATACCAACATAAAATCTCCGCAAAAAAACAGAATGTTGTGGTAACGATTCTTGTCTCCATTTCCTTGCATCCTCCATCACAAAATTCCAAGATTGCGCCTGATAGAATTCTTTCATTTCGTCTAAAACATTTTTTAATTCGTCTTCCGTACACCCCATCAAAAACTCCCCCTCCGGCACTTCGCACCATTCCATCTTTTCCAATCGCGGATCGCCAAGCTCGCCGAGCACATCGCCGCATTTGGCACGAACAATGATCGTTGGCGCGGAGTTGGTCATCGTGGTCAGCAAGCGATCAATCACTTCCTTCCAGCAATCTTCGCCGACACTGACACGGCCAATGTCTTTGAGGGCGGAGCCGGCAAGCTCGACGTTTTCGCCGAGATGATTGGTAGGCGGCTGGTCATTGAGCAGGCCACGCACGAACAAGGCGGTCTTCTCTTCTTCGTTGGCGATGAGACCAAGATAGCCCAGCGCCAGCAAGATCACTTCGCGCCAGGCCGGATCGTAGGCATGTTTGCGCAATAACTCCAAGCTTTTCTGCTCATTCACTTGTCCCTGAAAAACGATGTGGCGGGCGGCGAGGTATTCTTCAAAAGTGAGATGCACGAAGCCATACGCATCCGGTCCGCGCTCGGCGAGCAGGCCGGAGTATTGGCGAACGTCGTCGAGAAAGCGGGTGGCTTCGCGTTCGGCATCTTCGGGCGCAAGCTTGCGGCGCTCGGTGAAATGGCGGGCGATCTCGCGCTCCAACTCGGTGCGACGCGCGGTGCCGGAGGGACGGTTGGCATGCATCCAATACGCCAGCGGCGCGAGAATTTTCACCGTCTCTTTGTCGTCCATGCTGCCAACGGACATGCCGGCAAGGCTGCGCGCGCGGTTCCAGGTTTTGATCAACGTGGTGAGATAAAGCTCATACAGCTCGGCGCGGCGATTCGGTAGCTCGGTACCCTGCCGGTGGATGAGCGCGAGAATCGTGAGCAGCAGCGGATTGGCTGCCAGTTTCTCCACGCCAGCATTGTTGAGAATGGCTTTGAGCAATTTACTCTTCTCCCCTTCCGCATCACGCCACGCTTTCGGTGTCTCACCGCTTTGGGCGATTTCATAAGTACGGCACCAATTTTCGACGAATTGTGAAATTTGCTCTTTGCTAAAATCAAGCAGCGTGAGATGAAAAACGCCATCGGCTTCCAGCGGCGCTTCGCGATAACCGACGATGCGGCTGGTGATGACAAATTGGTTGGCGGCGTGACGATGGTTGAGATAAAAATTTTTCACGTGATGCACGACGCGACTGCGCTCGCTCGGATCGTGCACTTCGTCAAGGCCGTCGAGCAAGATCAGCGTGTTGCCGCTTGCAAGCGCGTCGTAAAAAAGCGAGGCCGGATTCTCCGGAAATTCCTGCATGCCCTTATAAAACTCCGGCAGGAAATCGTGCAAGCTCAGTTGCGAATTGGCTTGCAAGGCATGAGCATACGCCGCGAGCGGCAGGAGAATCGGCAGGCGTTTTCCTTTGTCGAAATTTCTCGCCGCCGCGAGCGCGAGATGTTTGAGCAGCGTGCTCTTGCCGGAACCAGGGTCGCCGAGAATGACCAACGCCGGATGCTCGGCCAATGCTTCATCAACTTGCACGGGACGAGCGCGTTCGACCATCAATTCCAATTCGTCGTCGAGCAGCATTTCCTTGTCGGCAGCGACCTTGCGGCCGGCGAGGCGCAATTCTTCCTTCAACGTCTCTCCGGTTGGCAACTCCGGCTGCGCCCAGAGATTCACATAAACTTTTTCCAGCGACATGCGCAGCGGCAGCTTCTCAAATTGGATAATACCTTTAAATTCGAGATATTGATACGCATCGATGAGATGCTGCAAGTAACGCTGGCGGAGGTTTTTGAGATTTGAGGAAGTATTGGCCGCACGGCCGGATGGCGGCTTATCCGCATTCGAGACGCGCTCTTGCCAAAACGTGAAAATGATAAAACTGAGCGCCACGACAATCAGCGCCGTCCAAACGATCCACGGCGGAGGGAGATAACCCTCCGGCAGAAGGTTGGTGGCGATATTGGTGAGAATGCCGAGCACGACGACGGAAATCGCGGCGCCGGCGAGGATGAGAGTGCGTTTCATAAGCGCCCTTGGTCAAACTTGTTGTCCTGGAAAGTTATGAAATTTTCAATTGCTTTTCTTACAATAAAGCATTACAATTAAATACAAAGAGGACCCGGGCCATGAAAGAAACCTTAAAAGAGTTTGCCAAGCATTATCTTGCAATAGCGGCAGCGATTTTGATCGCTTTGCTTGCAGGCATTTTCTTTAAGGAACCGGTTTTGAGTGTCAAGAGCATTATTTTCGGATTATTGGCTTATGTAGTGCTTTTGGTTATTTCCATTTTGTTGTTCAGGTGGTCTAGTGAAATCAAAAAGGAGGAATAAACATGTTTGACGACCCTGGTGTTTTGGGATTTTCCGTAGTCATCATTGCTGGAATTTCGGGCGCGATTTTGGTTACTCTATTCGTGAAATTCTTCGAGAGACGCGACCGGCGGCAAGCGGGAAGGAATCCCACTTCTTAAGATAAATTTTCTTGCCATCGCAACAGCAACTTTTAATGACCATGATTGAAGATCGTTTTCTTTTGGGCATGCTTTTCCTCCTGACGGCTGGTGTTGGCGGCGCTGGCCTCATGATTTTGCTTTATTGGCTCTTCAAAGGCCGTAAAACCAAAAGGCCATCAAGGTAGCACTTTACGACCGAAGTGACTCTCAAACAGTGTCGAAAGTATGGTCTTTGAGTCTTTGATCACACGCTATGTTTAGCTATCACCAAAAACAGAAGTTGATGACGTTTGTTGCCTCATTTTAACTTTTCCCCTCAAGATTGACCACTCACCTAATTTCGCCTTTGGTTTTTGCTTTTGCTCTGCACAAATAAGAATTCTACTTGGCTGCAATCGGCGCGCTCACCAGCGGCAACAAGGCAATCTCGATGCGGCGGTTTTGGCTGCGGCCGGCGGGCGTGTCGTTGCTCGCGACGGGGTGATATTCCGAGAGACCGACCGCTTGCAACCGCGCGGGGTCCATACCGACTTTTTCCTGCAGGAAGCGCACGACGTTGGTGGCGCGAGCGTTTGACAGCTCCCAGTTGGTGGGGAATTGCTTTTGCAGGCGCGGGTGGATTGGCACATTGTCGGTGTGGCCTTCGACGCGGATGATTTTATCCTGCACGTTTTTGATGATGTTGCCGACACGCTCCAGCACCTTCAGGCCGGCAGGCGTGATCTCGGCTTCGCCGGAGGGAAAGAGAATTTTATCCACCATGCTCACCGAGAGCCGGTCCGCGAGCTGGGTGATCTGAATTTCCTTATTTTGAATTTCTGCTTGCAGTTCTTTCACGAGCTGCTCTTGCGCGCTCGCCAGCCGCTGAATTTCTTCTTCTTTTTCCTTCGAAGATTTGGCAATGGTTTCTTCGATCTGCTTGGAAAGCTCGGCCACGCGCCCTTCCAGTGATTGCACGCGCGCCGTCAGCTCGGTTTTCTCGTTGCGCAGCGTCTCCAAGTCTTGCTTGGCCAAACGGCTCAGGTTGAAAAAATAACCGGCGAAGATCGCCAGCGCCAGTGTGAGAATCGCCAGAATAATGGTGATGACTTTCATCTACCTGCCTCCTTTCGTTTTTTGAGGGGAGTGTGGACTTTCTAGTCCACACGCATCGCGGACAAGAATGTCCGCGCTCCCTTTTTAATGTAGTGGTTCTATAATAACGTTATTTGACATGAGAAAAATGCGGTTTAAATCAGCAAAGCCGGGCATGAAATCTTCGGCGTTGACGGCGCCAGCGGCAATCGCGAAACGAATCAAATCTTCCGTTGCCATTTTGCGCAACCAGCCATAAAGGAAAGCCGCGACCATCGCGTCGCCACCGCCGAGCGTATTCACAACCTCGACTTTTGGCGGTGCGGCGAGATAACATTGGCCGTGCGCACAGACGCCGACTTCTCTCGAGCCGTCGGTCAGGAAAATCCACTGCGCGCCGGTCGCGGACGACTCGCGAAGCATTTCTTTCATGCCGTGCGGCTCGCGAATGTCAATACCGAAGGTCTGTAGCACTTCATCGCGGTTGGGTTTGAGAAAATCCGGATGGGCTTCGAGGCCTTGCCGCAGCGGCTCTTTGTAGCTATCGAGAAACACCGGCACGTTGGCGGCTTTTGCCGATTCAATGAGGCGAAAATAGAGATCGTCAAATCCTGCGCTCGGCAGGCTGCCGCACAAGGTCATAGCTCGACACCGCTGTAGCAGGCTTCGAACTTTTTCGACCAAAGCGCCGACTTCATTTTGGCTCAATTCCGGGCCGGGCTCGAACACGGCGGTGTAATCTTCGCGCGCGTCATCGAAAACCGTAATGCCGACGCGGGTCAGGCCGGCCACTTCGACGAAGTCATGCGGGATGTTTTCATCATCGAGCAGCTTGCGCACTTGCGCGCCAGTGTAGCCGCCGAGAAAGCCCGTCGCCAGCGTTTGCTCTCCGAGCGCGAGCAGGGCGCGGGAGACGTTGATGCCTTTGCCGCTGCCGATGGTGACGGCGCGAGTGGCGCGGTGGGTGACACCGGGCGTGAAACTTTCCACCCACAGGGTTTTATCGAGCATCGGGTTGGGGGTGACGGTGAGGATCATTCTGGTTGCTCGTTGCTGGTTGCTCGTCGCTTGTTGAAAATTTAAAATTGTAAATTTTCAATTTAAAACTTTCAATTTTTTATTCAAACCACAGGCTTGCCATTTCGGTAAAACACCTCGCCGTCCACGGTAATCTCGCTTTCGGCCATGTCGCAGAGCATGTCCCAGTGCAGGCCGGAGTCGTTTTTGCCGCCGGTTTCGGGATAGCTCGCGCCGACGGCGAGGTGAATGGTGCCGCCGAGCTTTTCATCGAAGAGCATGTTCTTGGTGAAGCGTTGGATGTGATAGTTTGTGCCGATGCCCCACTCGCCCAAGTAGCGGCTGCCGGCGTCGGTGTTCAACAACGCGGTCAACGGCTCTTGTCCCTTGCTGGCTTTTTCTTTGACGATTTTGCCGTTTTCAAACCACAATTCGATGTCGGTCACTTCCTGCCCGTCGTAAATCGCCGGATACCGGAAGCGCACCCAGCCGTTGACCGAATGTTCGACCGGGCCGGTGAAAATTTCGCCGTCGGGGAAATTGTATTTGCCGGCGGATTCAATGAAAGTCCGGTTTTTGATTGACAGCTTCAGGTCAATATCAGCTCCTTTCAAAATGACGCGATCTTTGCCAACCAACCAAGCAATCAACTCGCGTTGACGTTGAAGCTCTTTTAGCCAAGCCGCGACCGGTTCGGGCTCATTCAACAAACCGGCGTCGTAGACAAACTCGCGATAATCCGCCAAACTCATTCCGGCTTCCTGTGCCATCGCGTGCGTCGGATAAACGGTGTAGCACCAACGCAGCTCGTTGCGGGCGGAGCGGTCCAAAAGTATTTTACTGACCGGCGCACGGGCTTTGCGAGTGCGTGCGAGACGGGCGGGATCGACGCCGCTGAGCGCGCGGGTGTTGTACTCGGCTTCGATGTATAAAATGGCGTCGAATGTTTCGATGGTCAATTGGTAAAGCGGCGAAACATAATCAAACTGTTCTTCCACTGCATGCTTGTAAAAACTTTCTTCGGCGCCGGGCAAGCTGTTGCTGATGACGACGTGCGCTCCGGCTTTGATGGCCTCGGCATACGCCGCCAACGAGAGCTCTTCGGCGAGCGGGCTGGTGCGCAGCTCCATTTGTTGGCCGGGTTTGAGCTCGAGCGAATAATGGACGAGCACTTGCGCAAGTTTGGTTACACGGGGGTCAGGCATGATGCGTTCCCGAAGTTTTACGAAATAAATTAAAGACGTTTCACTCTTCATCCGCTGCTGTTTCTGCCAAAGCCGGATACTGGCGTTCCCCCCAAACTTTGAGAATGGCAGTATTTTACTCAGAGACCCCCGCGTAAAAAATTGGCTGAGCTTGCCAACGGACTAATGATGAGCTCAATTTTTATTAAGTGACTGCCAAAGCCGGTGAAATTTCGAAATTCACCTTGCGGAGCTCATTACCCAACAGTGACGAAGCTCCCAAAACTTCGAGTCCCGCCAGCTTTCCATCAGGGCCGTAGTTGGCGATCAAATCTTCGGCCAATTCTCGCGCTTCCGCGGTGCCAGGCGCCAAAGGCCTAAGCTCGATGTACAACGCGTCTACAGCGACGTCATAATATATTTTCATGGCTGCCTCTGCTAATTGTGATAATAAACGATTACCGTAACTACTTCGATTTTATCTTGTTCTTGAACAAAGATGGCATCCACCGTCTTCCAACGATAAAACTTCTGATTCACCGGTGATATGTCATTAAAATCGCCCAGATATTGCGCGTGAATCCTGCCTTTTTTAGCAGGTTGCCAGACGCCGGTTTGAATGGCAAGCATAACTTCGTTTTCTTTTGCGCCTCGCAGAATCATTTGCCGCCTGGCATGCTGTGAAATGATAATTGGCTTGATCATCACGTCCACCAGTCTCTCTTCTCATCATCTTCTGCTTTATTAATATAGGACTATCCACTAAAAACGCAAATCTATTTTCTTCGCTCAAATCACTCTTCTTCCGCTTCTGCTTCAGCCAGAGCCGGATACTAACGTTTTGCCCATACACTGAGAATGGCGGCTAATGCTTTTGCTTTATCAGCATTGGTGACGTTCGACCTAGCAGTGGTGCGCGCTTCTTGCCACTTTCCCATTTTCGCCATAGAAACCACGAGAGTGTGTGTGGTTAGAGTGTTAAAAAGCTCGATAGGGATTCTGTGTTGAGCCTGCTCGAAAATATGCTGGGCTTGCTCGAAAAACTTAGCATCCCAAGTTTTTTCAGCTATTTTCACAACAGATTTATAAATCGCGATGTATGCTAAAGTTTTGTCATTGCGTATGGTTGCTAAATTATCAGGTCTAATTATGAAATTCTCATTCATTGAATCAGCGATTTGGCATGCGTGTCCTAAAAATGCAATTGCTTGATCCTTTTCATCGATTTGCGCTGCAGACGTAGCAATTGCGCTTAGTGCAAAAACTTTGGAGTAGTCATGAGTTATTGCCTCCGCGATCTGACAGGCTTGTTTTAGAAGCTCGTTAGCTTTATCACTTTTTCCCATCTTTGCAACAGCCACAGCAATCTCGCTTATGGCGAAAGCTTTTTGGGATGTATCAGTTATTGTCTCGACGATCTGACAGGCTTGCTCTAAAAACGCAATTATTTTATCTGTTTCGTCCAACTTCCTTTCAGACGTAGCGACCGCTCGATGCAAGGTGGCTTTGTTGGAATTAGAATCAGTTATTACCTTAAAATTCTGATGCGTGTGCGTTAAAAACTCCATCGCTTTATCCATTTCACCCCTCTTCGCCGCAGATCCAGCCACTGCAATCAGGACGAAAGTTTTGTCATTACCAGCAGTTATTGCATCGGTGCTTTGACGGGCTTGCTCAAGATCACCAACTTCAGCAAAGGCTGTGGCAACCTCGCACAAAACATCGGGATCACTAATTGTTTTGCTTAAACTTATAAGCTCCATTTTGACCTGATATATCTGCCCCCACGGGCTTTGCCACCACGCCCCAAAAGCGAACAGCAAAATCATGGGGACAATAACGAGACCGGCAAGGCGCTGCAGCCGGTGCTGGCTTTGTTTCAGCAGCTCTTCTTTCTGGCTTTGGCGTGTTCCCCAAACCAAATAGGGCTTTTGTTTTTTAATGCGCTGCAATTCTCGCCAGTCTAACAAATAGCGGGAGGCGCGCTCATTGCCCAACCATTCATTGACGCGGCGTTCCAGAAGTTGATTGGCTTGATCCGCCTGCGAGAATACTTGGCCGGCCATACGGCGTACCGCTGGAATCAAACGCTCGTGGGCCAATTCGTAACCAACTTGGCCGTTGCGTTGGGCCGGCGTAATCAGGCGCAAGTTGCTTTGCGCCAACCACGCGACACTCTCGGACATTTCCTCCAGCGCCACCGTGCCGGCCAACTTTTCCCGAATCTGCATCAAGCTCAAGACGCCAGCGCGTACATTGTTTTCCAAGTCAATCAGAGCGAGCAACACTTTTAACGCGGCTTGGCGCCGGGTTTCGGGCGTCATCGCCACCAGGGCGCGGGCGAGAAAGTTTTCCAACAATCCTTCGATGCCGCCCATTTTTTGAAAGGCGGTTTTATTGAATCCGCCTTTGGCCTCGGTTTTTTGTCCATGAATCACCCAGGCCAAAATTTGAATATCAACCGGCGAGATCAAGCCATCGTCGCGCTGGGCCAGCTCTTGTTTGGTCATCTCCTCCACAAAGCTGCGGTCGAAATTCAAATCCGCGACCTCGGCAATCACCTGAAAAATGGCAGTCGCTTGTGACGGCGTGAATTTTTGCAGTTCAAACGTGTCTTGCGGGCCAAGGCTGTAGCCCATGGTCTTTTGCAGCTCGTCCATGCGATAATAAAAGTCGCTGCGCAGGCTGAACAAAATCTTGGCGGGCACGTTCCGTCCATTTTTATACCATTGCGCCAACGCGGCGATGAATGGCTGGTGCTGCTTCTGCCGGGGATGATGCACAAAAAATTGTTCGAATTGATCAAAGAACAGCACGAGCGTTTTATTCTGCACTTGGCCGGCTTTTTCCAGCAACGCGGTCAAGTCGGTCGGCACTATCGCTTCGGCAGAGAAGCGGATTTGCTCTTTGAGCGCTGCCGAATGGAATCAAAAGGATCGAGGTCGGTGAATTTCACATAAACGCCCTGATGGCTGGCGCTGTGCTGTGGAAGCATCGGCCATAAGCCGGCTTGCAAAAACGAGGTTTTGCCGCAGCCGGATTCGCCAAAGAGAATGCCGAGACGAAAATCGCGGTCGGTGATGGCATTGAGACAGTCGGCCAGCATGTCTTCGCGCTGCAAATACCGAAAGATCTCGGCATCCTCAAAGCCAAACGGCCGCAAGCCTTTGATGGCGCTGCGCTCACCGGGATCGAATACCGCCGGAGCTTTTTTCGATTTGATACGAATGGCAACGATTAGCGCGGCTAGGAAGATCAACCCAACCACCGGCCAGAAATAGAGGGGATAATTTTCCGGCAACGTCGCGGTTGTGAAAAATTTCAAAATAAATGGAAACGAGGCAGGATTAAAAACGACAAAGATGAGCGCATCAATGAGCAACAGCTTTTTAACCCAATTTTTGCCGTGCCAAATTTCCGCCAGCCACTCCACAGAAGCGGAGGCTTTTTCAGTGGCGTCTTTTATGGAATCAAGGGAAGGCTCAGCCATTTTTTATCTAAATTGTGCAATGGCGAAATGAAAGACCTCAAAGCGGTCAATCTTCTCTCACGCTGCAAGCAACTCATTGATCCTGACAGCTACATCCTGTTGGCATTGTTTCTGGAACAAATCAATAACGATCTGCGTGCCAGGCTGGTATTCATACACATGACCAAAGGTGCCGCTTCAACATAACCCAAAAACATGCTCAGCAATATCTTGCTGGCGAACTTGAGATTTGCCTGGGTTAACGCCGGATCACTACAGGAACCATAGAACACGTAGCTCCCGTCAGGTATTTGTTCGGCCAAATCTGGTTTGCCAAGCTCATAAATCAGAAAATCAGCCAGCCGGTCGAGATTTTTTTTCGGTAAGATTGGTTTATTCATTCACTTGCATAATATTCAGTGCGTTTCTCTTTATTGAGACAAATGATTGATTTGAAATGCAAGAGAAAACTTCATATCATAGTAATGGGTCAGTTACAGGTGAGTAGCACAGACATCTTGTCTGCAGTCTGGAAGACTGCGCTACGTTTTTCCACCAATAAGTGAGGCATTACACTAAATTACAAAAACCACTTGACTTTGCCATAAAGATTTAGTAAAGTATAGCAATTCAGGAATATGGCCCTGATGATCGCGCCAAAGTTCAAGGCATGTTTTATTGTGAGTTTATTTACGAAACCCCAATCATCGCCGCGAGGTTGATCATGCGTCAAAGAATGTTTGCTTTGATTGCCGCCGTTCTCGTATTAGTGCCGGTGCTGGCTTTCGGCCAATTGAAAGAACAACTGAAGCCGCAGCCCTTCTCGCAGCTTTTGACCGGGCCGCAGGGACTCATTGGCCTGCTCGGCCTCGACCCCAGCCGGTTCTCCATGCAGCACAGCTATTCGGTTTCTTATTTGTCCGCGGGCGGACATGGCTTCAGCCAGGGGCTTTATCTCAACACCATGTCGTATCGTTTTTCCGATCCGCTGCAGGTTTCATTGCAGTGGGGCGTTATGAATCAACCCTTCGGCAGTTTCGGCGTTCCCAGCCTTTACCAGAACGGCCTTTTCCTCTCCGGGGCGAGCGTGGAATATAAACCGAGCCGCAATCTTTCCATCGGCTTGCAATACAACAATATCCCGGGAGGGAGGCTGTACTCGCCATATCGCAGCTATCTTTATGATCCCACCCTGCGGCAGCTGACGCCGAGCGAAGACAAGGAAGATCGCTAATCGTTTTTTTCAAAATCGCAACTCAGGAAGGAGAGAGGTTCGTGAAACGCCGTCAAATGGCCACGCCGTCTCGCGCCAAAGCGAGCAATCGGCCAATTCAGCCAAATCGGATGGCAAAAGCCGGCAAAGCTGCCGCGGCAAAAGCGCCGTTCGATCTGCGTCGCAGCATTTTTAGCCTGGCGCTGTGGGGATTGGGCATCGTCAACGTTTTGCTCATTGCTTCTTCCGTTCGCAACCATTTTGCGACCGGCAACGAGCATGCGATCAGCTCGGATACTGCCGTCATCGCCGAGCCGAATGCCGCGATCAAAATCGAAGTTTTGAACGGCTGCGGCGCCGACGGCTTGGCGCGCAAATTTGCCGATTTCCTGAAAGGGCAGGGTTTCGATCCGGTCAACGTCTCCAACTTCGAGCGCAGCGATATCCCCCGCACGATGGTTATCGACCGCACCTCCAACGCTTCCGTCAACGGCCAAAAAGTCGCCCGCGCTTTGGGGCTATCCGAGGATTATGTTTCTTATCTCGCCAGCCCGGAGCGCATGGTCGCCGTGAGCGTGATCATCGGCTTGGATTATAAATCCATTCAATTCGCCCCCAACAAATAACCCCGATTTTCCACTAACAAAAAGATAATCGGGGTTTGTTTTATGTCATCTCGCCTTACTCCCCTTTTTTGGCGATTGGTATACAATCTCGTCGCCGTCCCTTTACTATTTTTTGGTTTTCATCTTGCCGCTCTGCTTTCCCGTTTTGGCATTCGCCGCTTCGATAAAGTTCGCTCCGGCGTGGATGGCCGCAAAATGCTCTTTGCGGATTTGACGGCGCAACTGCAAAAGGTGAAAAGCACCGGGCCGCGATTTTGGATTCACGCCGCGTCGATGGGCGAGTACGAGCAGGCAAGGCCGTTGCTGCAGGAGATCAGGCAACGCTTTCCAACTGCGGTGCGGGTGCTGACGTTTTTCTCTCCCAGCGCTTACGCCAACATCAATCGCGCGAATATTCCAGCCGAAGCGGTGAGTTACCTGCCGTTCGATAGCGTGCGCAGCGCCCGGCGCTTTTTGCGTCTGGTGAATCCACATGCGGCGCTCGTCATTCGCCACGATTTTTGGCCGAATCATCTTTGGGAAGCCAAACGCCGTGGCGTGACACTCGTGCTCGCCGATGCCAGTGTCAGCGCCAACGCGCGCTCATGGCGGCACAAGCCACTCGTGCGCCATTTCAATCGCGCCGTGCTTGAAGCTTTTGATGCGATCTGCGCCGTTTCTGCCGAGGCCTCGAAAAGTCTGCAAGATTTGTTGTGTTATCCCGAGCGCCTCGCCGTCACCGGCGACACCCGATACGATCAAGTGCTGTTTCGCACGCAGTCGAAGAAAATTGAAACCGTGTTGCCGGAAGAGTGGCGGGATGGCTCGATGCTGTTCGTGGCAGGCAGCACTTGGCCTTCGGACGAGGAAGTTGTGTTGCTGGCATTCGTCGCCGCGCGGAATCAATTGCCAGAGTTGCGCATGATTATTGTGCCGCACGAGCCAACGCCGGAGTCTCTGGAGCAGTTGGAAAAGCGGTTGGCAGAATTTGATCTTGGCGCTGTGCGTCTTTCACAACTCACAGCAGAGAGGGAGATGGGGAGAGAGGGTGAGAGGGAGAATTCGCATCGTATCACCTACTCACCCACTCACCCACTCACCCACTCTCCTGCTCTTCCGCTCTCCCCTTCTGTCTTGCTCGTCGACCGCATCGGCATTCTCGCGATTCTTTATAGCGCCGGCCAAGTGGCGTTCGTCGGAGGAAGTTTCGGGCCGGGCGTACACAGCGTGCTCGAAGCGGCGGTACATGGCGTGCCGGTTTTGGTGGGGCCGCGTTTTCGCAACTCACCGGAGGCTGTCGAGTTGGCCGCAAATAATTTATTAGCTTCGGTTGCCAATGCGGATGAATGTCAGCAAAAGCTGCTCGAGCTTTTTCAAAATTCGGCGCTGCGGCAGGAAAAAGGTGCGCGCCATCGGGAATTTGTTCTGGCGCGTTGCGGGGCCTCGGCGAGGGTGATTGACCTCCTGGCGCGACATCTGCAGAGTATGTTACAACCATAAACCAGCTACAAGCAGCCAGCTATTTTACCAACAACAGTCGCTTCGTCTCGACAAAATTGCCGCCAATTTTCAAACGATATAGATACGTGCCGCTCGGCAGGGCTTGGCCGTTGCTGTCGCGCCCGTCCCAGGTGGTGAAGTGCTTTCCGGCAATTTGGCTTTGGCTCACCAGCGTGCGGACGAGTTGGCCCTGCAAATTATAAAGGCCGATTTCCACCGGCGCGTCTTGCGTCAGCGTGTATTCGATGATCGTGGGATTCCCCACAACATTCGTCGATGACCCATTGAAGAAAGGGTTGGGATAATTCTGCGCGAGCCGATTGGAGGCCGGAACGTTGCCGTCATCATCCACCGAGCTGGCGGTGGATACGAAGCGATAAATCCGGCCGTCAAAAGCGCAAATATAAAGCTCGTTATTCTTGTCAATGCCGAACGAGGCGATGTTGAGATTTGTATCAAAGAGTTGGGTGTTTGTGGCCGGATTGGTTCCGTCGTAACGCAGCGCCCAAAGGCGGCCGGAGATAAAATCTCCATAAATGTAGGCGCCAGCCAACTCCGGAACTTTCGTGCCGCGATAGACGTACCCGCCGGTCACCGAAGCGCCGAGGTTGCGGCCGTAGTCTACAATAGGCTTGACCAACCCCGGCAGATCGCAAGGATCGCCCGATGGATAGCAGAGATTGCCTTCCATGCGATTCCAGCCATAATTTTGGCCTTTTTCAATTATATCGATTTCTTCTCTTCTGCCTTGGCCGACGTCGCCAGTCCAAAGCCAGCCTGTCACTGGATCAAAACTAAAGCGCCACGGATTGCGCAAGCCGTAGGCATAAATCTCTTCGCGATTTCCGGCCGTATTGCCGGCAAACGGATTATCGCTCGGAATGCCATAATTTCTGCCGCCGGTTGCAGTGTCAATATCGATCCGCAGAATTTTGCCGAGCAGCGTTTGCAAGCTTTGGCCATTGCCTTGCGGATCGCCGCCGGAGCCGCCGTCGCCCGTGGCAATGTAAAGATAACCGTCAGCGCCAAACGCGATCTGGCCGCCATTGTGGTTGTCAAAAGGTTGATTGAAAGTGAGAATGACTAACTCGCTGTCCGCCACGGCTTGATTCGGATCAGCAGCGCTCACGCGGTAGCGTGCGATTATCGTGCGTCTCGGGGAGCTGGCCGTGTAGTTGACATAAAAATAACCATTGCTTTGGAAATTCGGATGGAAGGCAAGTCCCAACAACCCTTTTTCACCGTTGAAATCGACTCTGGCGCGAATATCCAAAAAAGCTCTGGCGGAAGTGGCCGAGGCCATATTCTCGAAAACCCTGATGATGCCCGGCTGTTCGACAACAAAAATGCGATCGGTGCCGTCCCCGGGATGCTGCAGATCCACCGGATTGCTGAACGTCAGGTTCGGAAAGGCGTTTTGCAATTGGAGTTGGGCTTGAGAATGGCTTGGCGCGGCGGCGAGAAATAAAATGGCGGCAATAAAAAAAATTCGACGGAGCGTCATTGTTGTTCACCTAATCTTTAAAGTCAAAATCTTGATGATTTTTTGAAGAGATCAAATAAACCAAATTGGCAAAAAAACAATATTCCCACTGTACTGGAAAGGCCCGTTGTAAATCAGAACCATTTTATCCACCTTCTTTGAATAGGCCGCTTTGAATTTGAGCAAATTCTTCAAGTCAGACTGTCCGTAAGAGTCACTGAGTTTGACTTCAACGGGAATCAAATGCGAATCGGTTTTGATAACGAAATCAACCTCGGCGCCGCCGGAGGTGCGCCAAAAATGAAATTCGGGAAATTGTGCCGTGAGAGACATGGCTTTGCGAATTTCACTGAGACAAAAATTCTCAAAGATCGGGCCAATCTTGCCGCTATTAACCAAAACTTCATAATTTGTCAGCCCGCTGACCAACCCGAAAAAGCCGCTGTCAAAGAAAAATATCTTCGGTGACTTCACCAAGTTTTTGCGTACCTGGCCGGTGTAAGGCTCAAGTTGCTCCAGCAAGAAAGTCTGTTCCAGGATGCTGATGTATTTTCTAACGGTGTTCTGCGCGATTCCAAGCTCTTGGGACAAGCCGGTTTTGTTCAAGAAGTTGCCGGTTTGGAGAATCAACAAATTCAACAAGCGCCCGAAATCATCCAAATTACCAACCTGCGCCAAGCCGCGAATATCGCGCTCGAGGTAAGTGATACGATAGTGCCGCAAATAATCCATCCTTTCCGCTTCACTCTGGGCAAGATAAGCTTGCGGCAATAAACCGCTGACAAGAATATGGCGCAGTTTGGCGTGCAATTGAGGCTGTAACGGCAACAAATCGGTTTGGAGCTGCCGTAGCACCTCGGCATCGAATCGGTTTTCCAGTAACTGTGTCAGCACGGACGGCAATTGCAGTTCTGTAAAATGCTGATGAAAGATTTCTTTGGTGGAAAAAGGAAAGAGACGCGTTTGCTGTACTCGACCGGCAAAAGTTTCCGCTGCTTGTGAGCCGATCTCCAGCGCCGCCGAGCCTGAAAGCATCAATCTGAGCTTGGGCCTAAAGGTGTCATAATAAAGCTTGATTTGATCGAAATAAGCCGGGAACTTCTGCACCTCATCAAGAAACAGATAAATCGGGGTCGAATGTTCGGCTAGGGATTTTCCGCTGAACAAGGCGATAATCTCCAAGAGCAGGTTGGGATTGCTTTTAAGCTCGTTGCGCAACTCAAGATCATCAAAATTAAAATAGAAAATGTTCTTTGCGGGTGCATGCTCTTGGTGCAGCAAGTGATCCACACATCGTTGCAACAAAACGGTTTTGCCGGTTCTTCGAGCGCCGGTAAGAATTTGAATAAACTTTCCATCCAATCGCTGAATAAGCTTTGGCGCTACAGCACGCTCGAACAAGACTGGCTCTATTTGCCACGACTTGTGTTGCCAAGGATTTAACGCGTAGAAAATTTCAAAATTGATCATATTTCAATGTAATTTAATCAAAGGATTGATCGAATTTGATTATAATATGATCAAGGTTTTGATGAAATTCAAGCTTTTTTTTCAAACGTGGTCAAGAAAAACCAATTTTCTTAACAAGTTGGTTGGTTTTTTAAAAGACCACGTTCATTAACTCTGCCGGCGCGGCGAGGACAAAATCCGGCTGCAGTGCGCGCAATTTTTCCTCCGGGCGAAAACCGTAGGCCACGGCGCAAGTTACAATTTTGGCAGCTTGGCCGGCAAGAATGTCATTCTCGCCATCGCCGATGATCAACACGCGGGAAGCAGGAAGGTTGAAGTGGTGCAAAATCTTGAAAACCGCCTCGGGATCGGGCTTGAGCTTGAGGTTGGGTTGCCCGCCAATGACCATGGCAAAATGCCGGCGAATGTCAAGCCGCTGCAGCAAGGCCTCGGTGAACTCTTGCGGCTTGTTGGTGAGAATGGCTTTCTGCTTGCGCGCAAAATGCGCCAGCACCTCGCGGACGCCGGGATAAGGTTGCGAAAAATCCGCGATATGCTCGTGATAATAAGAGCGGAAATGCCGATGTGCAGTCTCCAATCCGGTTTTCGCAGCATGGCCCAGTGCGCGCTCCAAAAGTTTTCGCACGCCATCGCCAACATAACCGGTAACGGTGTCCACCTCGACTTCATTCTTGCCGAGCTGCCGCAAAGCGTAATTCACGGCATTGGCAAGATCGCGACGGGTGTCGACGAGTGTGCCGTCGAGATCGAAGATCAGGAGGTCGGCCGCATACTTATTTTTCATTGCATCAAAATCATCTTCTTCGTTTCTCGAAAATCGCCGGCGGTCATTTGATAAAAATAAACGCCGCTTGGCATGTTTCGCGCCTCCCAGTTTCGCGCGTGTTGTCCCGCCGCTAAAATCTCGTTGTCAACCAGCGTTGCGATTTTTCTGCCGAGCAAATCATAAATGATAAGCTGCACGCGTTCGGCGTACGGAAGCGCAAACTTGATCGCGGTTGTTGGGTTTCCCCCACCACGAGCGGGGGATTTCGCTGCGCTCAAAAGCGGATTCGGATAGTTTTGCGAAAGCTCAAAGCCGGCGGGGATATTGGCATGATCCCGCCCTTTCACTTCGGTTCTGAGATCGATATTTTCGTCACCCGGTTGATAGGTCACAAAGCCGAGCGGAAAGAAATACATCTCGTCCGTCGTTTTTTCACCCCAGGTCACTTGCTGCGGTGGATTGTTAGGGTTGCTGGGATTATTGGTGGTATTGTCGTAAGTGGCAAACGCATGCATCGTCGAACCGGCCGGAATTTTGATCAAACGCTCGGGGAGATAAGAGCCTTGCCAGTTGAAATTCCAATTGTTGATCCGGAGCAAGTTGGTGCGCTTGCCGCTCGCATCTTCAAAATACACTTCCCAGGATTTTCCCAAAAGATGGCAATGCGGCCACAGCGACAGCAGCGAGACATCGAAGGGGACGTTGACGACGCCGTGAAACTGCTTGACTTCGTTGGGTGGGATGACGAAGGGCCCGTTGATCAAATTGAAAGGCAACATGATGTACAACTGCAAATAACGCGTGACCGGCTTCCTGGCAAAAAAGATATTGATCGAAGATGAATCCGAGGCGGCTATCGGCGAAGGCGCGTAATGAATTTGCACCAGCAGATCGGCATTCTTAGGCAACCTTTGCCCGATGCCGTCCGGGAAAAACCTCGGCGTGGCGCCCGGCACATATCCTGGAAACAGGTCGCTGATCACGACGCCGCCAAACCCGCCGAAGCCAGCATAGCCGTAGCCCGGATCTTGTTGATCTTTGATGCGGCCCTGTCCGGTGGTGTCGACGGCGATAAGTGTATGGTGTACGATCTTCTTGTTGCCCGGCCGAAATTCCACCGCCGAAATTTGCCGGTCTTGGATAAGTCCCGTCGGAAAAACAAAGATGCGATATTCGTCTTGATTATTGCCTTGAATGGCGTAGGATTGGCTCATCGACAAAACCAAATCCGGCTTGCCGAGCTGCGACCCGCTCGGAAAATTCGGCAACGGCGCTTCGAGGCGCGGATCGCCTTGCGGCGTGCCGGCATCCACCCAATCAGCAATGAGCTTGATTTGCTCGTCCGTCAAATAGCGCTCGTCGAGCAATCTGCTGAAGGTGCGATCCGGCATCCATGGCGGCATATAGCGAATACCGGTGACGTACTTGATCATCTGGCCGCGGCTGGCGACTTCGCTGTAGCTGGTCAATGGAAACGGCGCAACTTCCCCCGGACGATGGCATTTGGCGCAATTGTTGTAAATGATCGGCGAAATGTGCTCGCTGAAATTTACCGTTTGCGCCGCGGCCGTGCTCGCCAATGCAGCGCACATAATCAAAATAGCAGAAAGCTTTTTCATGTGCATTCTCTCAAATACAGTGGATGAAAGTGACTATTCAGCTACTGACTTCGGTTGGCGGAGTTATGACACCAAGTAACTTTTTCATGTCATCGTGGAACGATCTTTTTTGTTGCCAAGCACAGTGCTTGTTTTAAAAAAGATGTTTCCAACCCTGGCCTGCGGCAGGGCAGGCATGACATGTTACTTGGAAACTTTTGAGTCGGGAAATTAATTTCACGGCTTTCGCGGCGTGATAAAACATCCAACCGCCTCCGTTTTGGCAACGGCAACAGGTTTGCCGGACTTGATCGCCGCAAGCGCATCCTGCAATTCGTGCGTGGTGATCACGCTTCTCCTTTGGCCGAGCTTGAAAAAGGCGTTGTCGATGCGCCCCTGGTACAAAATTTTATTCGAGGCCTTGTCCACCACAAAAACCTCCGGCGTAAGCCGCGCGCCCAGAGATTGGGAAATTTTGTTGCCAATATCCAATTTTGCCGGAAAGGGCAGCGCGTAGGTCTTTTGAAAAGACAACATGCTTTCCTGGCTTGAAGAAGCGTTGGGAAAAACGCCGATGAATTCAAATCCATCCTTTGCGTAGGTTTGATGCAGCTCCCTCAACGCAGGCGTGTAGCTCTGGCAGATTTTGCAATCTTCCGTCAGAAAAATATAAACGGTGAAATCCGCTTTCGTCTCACCCGCCGAAAGCTTATTGTCGAAGTTGAGCAGAATGCTAAAAGCTAAAACCAAGAGAGACAGAGGAAGAATCCCGCCAGTGGCTTCGCGAAGCGATTGAAGTAGGGTTTTTTGCAATTTATCCATGCGATAAAAATGCTACAAATTTATGAACCGTAGTAATCAATTTAGCAGCATTTTTAACAAATTGCAAGCTCGAAGTTATTGCCTGATATATTTTGCTCGCTAAAAACTTTTGCCCAAAAGATAAGGCTTAAAATTCGCCCCTTATACTATCATCATGCGCTCTACGTGGCCAGGGCGGCATTTTCCACATCATCGGAATTTCTTGATGAAGTTTCTGCCGCTGTTCCGGCGTCAAAACGCTGTCGATCTCCGCGGTCATTTGCCTGATAATTTGGTGCGCTTGGGGCCGCGTTTGGCGAAAATGTTGGCGCAGTTGCTCTTCATATTTGGCGATGATCTGCGCCACCGCCTGGCTTTGCGCCTCACTCAGATTGAGCCGGGGTTTGAGCTTTTCCAACACGAAGCCGCGAGGCCGGCCAGGCTCGTGCGCCATTCGCGGCCGCAGCGGTGGCGGGCCGCCAAACTGGCGCACCACGAGCGCGCCCGTAAAAACGCCGGCGGCAAACGTCAACACAAAGGCCGCGATGACAAAAAATTTCTCTTTCATAATTTATCTGTTCGCATCGTTTTCGTTCACAGCCAGCTCCCACATCACTTGCTGCAGTTGCTCGTCGTTGGTTGCAAACAGCAGGCGTGATTCCGGCATTTCCGGCAGCAGCGTCACTTCGGCTTCCGACGGCGTGGCGGTTTCTTGGCGCAGCAGCACGAATAACGTCACCAAAACTGCCACAGCCGGCGCCAACCAACGCACCAGCCGGCGGCTGGTGTTGACCAGCATGCTCGGCATTTCTGCCGGAGCAAATTGATTTTCCAACTCCCGCAGCAGTTGCATTTGCCCGGCAAGCGTCGGTTGCGAATCACGATGCATGGCTTGCATCGTATTGAGGAGACGGGCGATGGCGTCCGCGCTTCGCCGGCATGAGGCACAGCTTTGCAAATGCTGTTGGACGCGCGCCGTTTCATCATCGTCCAACTCCCGGCTTTGCCACCGCCACAAGAGCGCGTCATCAATATGGCTGCCGAATGTTTTGGTTTCAGTCATAAAACGCCTCAGCATATTTCTTCATTTTCGTGGACAAGATTTGCCGAGCTTGATAAAGCCGCGATTTCACCAGCTTTTCGTCGGTGCCGCTGATCCTGGCAATCTCATCGTACCCCAAGCCTTCCAAATCGCGCAGCACCACCAGCTCGCGATATTTCGGTTCCAATTTATTCAATTCGCGCCGCAGGTTGTCACGCAACTCGTTGGCCTCGATTTGAGCGCTCACGGATTCTTCTTCAACGGCAACACGCTCGACGGTTTCTTCTGGCAGAGCTTGCAACGAAAACCAGCGGCGCCGCTTGCGCCGGCGCAGCTCGTCTCGGCATTGATTGACGGTAATTTCGTAAATCCAGGTGAAGAGAGCAGAACGGCCTTCAAAAGTGTTGAGACGCCGTAAAATCTTGATGAAAATATCTTGCACCAAATCTTCGACGTCGCGGCTGCCAATCAGCGAAACACAAACTCGCAGCACCGCGGGCTGGTAACGCTTGACCAGCTCGTTCAGCGCGTGCCGATCTCCGGCGCGACCGCCGGCGATAATTTCGGCTTCTGCCATTTCGTGCTGCGCCGGAGTTTTTGCCGGTTCCTCTGTCAGCATTTCATTACGTCAGACGTTTCCAGGTTGCAAAAGTTGGAAAATTTTTTGTTGCAATTCGCGTGCAACACGGTTATATTTCAAATGGCATAACGCCGTTCAGGATAATGAATGCTTGTTAAAATATTGCAAAATCCGAAGGAATCGCCGCGTTCCATTTAGGAGGTGGGATAAAATAATTTGGACATTTACAGAATGGCCAAATTGCTCTATCCCACCTCCTAAATATAACCGCAAAAAGGGAAATTTAATGCCCTGTTTTAGATTGGCCGGGTTTTCCTTTATACTCTTCATGATGGGAATCGGCGCGTTTCCTCTCTTGGGCCAGGAACCGAAGGTTATTGTCTTGCACAACGTTTCCATTCTTGCGCTTGGCGGAGAGATTGAGAGGCGGGGACAAGATTTGCTCATTCAAGGCGAGAAAATTACCGCGATCCGGCCGACGGGGTGGAATCTTCCGGCGGATGCTGTGATTGTGGACTGCACGGATAAATGGGCGTTGCCCGGACTCATCGACACGCACGTGCACGTGGCACGGCGGAATTTGCATTGGCCCGACGACGAGCAAGAGTTCATTGAAATTCTCGCCGGCGGCGTCACCACGGTTTTCGATCTCGGCGGCCGTCTTGAGAATTTGAAAGAACTCAAGAAAAAATCGCAGGCGCCGGATTGGATCGGGCCGCGCCTGTTTCATTGCGGCAGCCCTTTGTTCGGCGAGCGCGTGGCGACGATGGATTCCGCGATGCAACGCTTCATCGTGAACAGTGCGGCAGAAGCCGAGATCGCGGTTCGACAATTGAAGAACGAAGGCGTTGATGCGATCAAAATCCAATGGAATGTTCCTTCCGAGGTGACCAAAGCGGCAATTGATGAAGCACATACTTCGGGGCTGCTGGCCATCGGCCATCTTATGGCGACATCATATCAAGACGCGGCCAAAGCCAGCATCGACATTCTCGCGCACACGAGCGGCTTGGTCACGGATTATCTCGGCGACGGTGAACGCGAGGAGCTGACGGGGCGGTGGTTTCCCACTTACTTGATGGCGTGGGAAAAAGTACAGATCGATCGTAATGCGCGCAGCAAGCTGCAATTCTTGGCGAGCCGCGCCGTCTTCTTTGCGCCGGCGCTGGCGAAAGAGCTCGAGGTTTTGCGAAATGAGGTTGCAACCCGGCAAGCGGCATTGGGCGAGCAAGTGGCGCAGAAATTCAACGGCATGTTGAAATTGGCGTTTGATCTTCAGGCACCATTGCTCGCCGGCTCCGATTATGCCACCGACACGAATACGCGAGTCACGCTGCACGATGAATTGGAAAGCTGGGTGGCTGCGGGCCTCGAGCCACGTTTTGCGATTGAGGCGGCAACCCTCAACGCCAGCCATGCGATACGCCAGTCGGACAAGATCGGCCAGCTCGCGGCCGGCATGTTCGCGGACATTGTCGTGCTCAACGAAAATCCGACGGCGAGCATAACGACTTTGCGCGAGCCGTGGCTGGTGATCCGCAACGGCAAGCTGCATCGCGTCGACGAACTGAAAAAGCGCTTGCGGCCGCATCGCCGCGACGAGCGCGAAATCCGCGCCGTGCTCGAGCAGCAGGAAGCCGCGTGGAATGATTACGACCTCGACCGCTTCATGCGCGGCTACTGGAAAAACGATTCGACGATTTTCGCCTCCGGCGGCGAAGCCTCGCGCGGCTGGAATGAGATGTTGAGTCGATATAAAAAGGGCTATGACACAGCCGAAAAGATGGGCCGGCTCAAGTTCACCGTTCAACAGGTCGATTTCATGGGCGAGCACTGGGCCAAAGTGCTCGGCGATTGGAAGCTCATGCCGAAAGACGCCAAGCCTGCTACAAACGGGCAACCGATGTCTGGCGGTTTGTTTACGTTGATCTTTCATCGCGTGCCGGAAGGCTGGAAGATCGTGCATGATCACACCTCAGTGGCGAGTGTGCCACAGCCTGCAGCAGCCGCGCCAGAGACGAAAAAAAAGCGATGAGTGGAAATAATTTTCACATCGCGAATCACCTGCAATCATGTTGCGAGCAAGAACTGGAGGTTTTGAGATATGGAAACAAAGCAATTAGAACAGTACGACGAGTGGTTAGCCGAACACCTTGACGAATTGGTTCTCCAATACCCAAACAAAGTTGTAGCCATTCACGATGGGCAAGTGATTATTGTCGGCGATCTTGAAAGCGAAGTGTACAGTCGCATTCGTGAACAAGGCTTGGAAACCATGCCGCTTGTCTTCCGTGTTCCGCGAGAAGAGGACTTGCAATCTATCTTGTGAGGAAAATGAAACCCATAGTATTTCGCTATAAGCCGATACGGGGGCGAATGGCTCCCCTGGTTACTATCGGGATGAAAATTGGAGACCTCTGGTATCCCCTAGAAGTCTATGCGGATTCTGGCGCCTCCTATACTGTTATCCACGCCACAGTGGCAGTTGGAGTTGGCTTTAATTATCAAGCTGGGGAAAGAACTTATCTGCAAGTCGGGGATGGAAGTTTTATTCCCGTCTATCTTCATAAGCTTGAAGTGCAGCTTGGAGGAGAACGATTTACGGCAAAGATAGGATTCTCAGAAAAACTGGGAATTCGATTCAATCTCTTGGGAAGAGCTGACATTTTTGATCGCTTCAAGATATGTTTTCAGGAAGGTCAAGGCATTCTGACCTTTGAACTTGCTAAGGCAGGCACATAAAGTAACAAGAAGTGAAGAGTGTTTTTATGCTCAAGAAGATAACACTGCACAACTTCAAAAGCTTTCGCGATAGCAGCATTGAATTCGCACCGCTGACTTTGCTGTTGGGTGCCAATGCCAGTGGCAAGAGCAATTTTGTGGATGCACTGAGATTTTTACAGGGCTGTGCGCGAAACTTAACTTTAAATGAGGTTTTTTCCGGAAAGTGGGAAGGAGGCCAACAAGTTTGGTTGCCTATTCGTGGCGGTGAACACGAGGTATTCAATTTGTTTGAAAAGACGAAAAATTTTGTCATTGAGGTACATTGTGAACTAACTGATTCTGGCATTAAGCATGCCGGCATTTATCAGCTCGAGGTTGGGCTTTTAAATGAAGTGCTCGCTATTCGTCAACAACGGCTTAACTTTGAAGAAAAAGAATATATTTTCTCAAGCCCGGTATCTGCGGAATCTGCAGTGTATGATGCTGCGATGTTAGGTTTCTTACATGTTATTAATGACCCAATGGCACGGCAGAGGGTTCGACGATGGGCTTCTGTCCTTAAAGAATGGGTAAGTAACTTTCACTTCTTCGATCTGGCGCCATCATTGATGCGGGATTATGTCTCCAAAAAACGCCCCGAAATTGGTATGCGTGGCGAAAATCTCTCGGCCGTGCTTTTTAAGTTGGTATCAAATCCAGAGCAACTTCAGACGGTACTCGGATGGGTTCAAGAGCTTTGCCCCCAAGAGATCGTCGATTTCGATTTTATTGAAACCAAATTGGGTGATGTTCTGTTGGCCGTGAAAGAGCCGAACGGCGTGACTATTTCGGCTCGCAGCATGTCCGATGGCACCTTGCGCTTTCTCGCGATCATTGCGGCAATGCTGACGTCCAAAGAGGGAACAACATTTATCATCGAAGAAATCGATAATGACCTGCATCCTTCGCGCCTCCATCTGCTGGTCAGCTTTTTAGAGCAAGTTACCGCTTCACGAAAGCTGCAAGTGATTGCCTCAACCCATTCACCTTATTTCTTGGATCATTTGAGCGAAGACAGTTTGAAAAATGTGTTGGTTTTCCACCGCGATCAGCAGTCGGCAGAAACGAAAGTGACAAAACTCGTTGATATTCCCGGCTTCTCCGAAGCGCGCAAAAATATACCGTTGGATTTGATGCATGCCAGCAGTTGGATGGAGCAGAATTTATGAGGGTTATGGTCATTCCCGAAGATCCGGATCTCGACCGATATATTTTGAAACCAGTCATTAAGGCGGTCTTTAATGATCTGAATCGTATTGCTCGCGTTGAAGTATTGCCAAATCCACGTTTAAGAGGGGTGGATCAAGCTTTAGACCCGGCACAGCTCAATAGCATCATCAATAGCTACCCGCAGGAAGATTTGTTCTTGCTTCTCATTGATCGGGACTGTGATCAGAATCGGATTAATAGGGTAAATTCGCGCGAATCCGAAGTTATGAGCAGAGGAAAGGCTTTGATCGGATGCTTGGCAATTGAAGAAGTGGAAATGTGGGCCCTTGCTATTTATCAAGGCGAGTTGCCTGCTCGTTGGCAGGAAATGCGGCAGGAATGCGACCCCAAAGAAGCTTATTTCCATCCGTTGGTTGAGCAGCTCGGTCTACAAAATAATGTCGGTCGTGGCCGCAAGCACATTATGAAAAGCCTTTCGGGGCAATACTCGCGTTTGCTGCAACTTTGCCCGGAAATTGCCGAATTGCGTGATCGAATTCGACAGAAATTAAGTAAAGAGGCTTAACCATGATAAAAACACTCGAAGTTAAAAATTTCAAATCAATTAAGTATCTGAAGTTGGACTGCAAGCGGGTCAACATCTTCATTGGCAAGCCGAACACCGGAAAGTCAAACCTACTGGAAAGTGTTGGCATGTTTTCTTTGCCGTATGTCAATGAGTATCTCAGGAATATTGTTCGTTTTGAAAATTTGACGAACTTGTTTTATGATCATGATGTAAACGAAAAAATAGAAATAGCTGCTGATCAGAACTCTTTTGAAATTGAATTTCAATCTGGAAATTATATTCTATGTCAGCAAGATAAGTCGGGAGATTTTAAACTAAGAATCGATTTTGATTATGTAGGCAAAGGACAGATCAAAGAAGCCCGAAGTAATAACCTTAATGTCTTACAGTTTAGACTTTATCGTTTTTTCAAGAAAGATATTTTTAATAGTTTGGTATCTGATTTTCTTTTGCCTCCGCGAGGAGACAATCTCATGCAACTTCTTTTTACAAATAAGGGTTTGAGGAAATCGGTAGCAGATATATTCAGTGAGTTTGGTCTCAGAATGGTTTTAAAGCCCAGAGAATACAAAATCGAAGTTCAGAAAGAAATTGACGATACCATTATCGCCTATCCATACTTACTTGTTTCTGATTCTCTGCAGCGATTTGTTTTTTACTTTGTTGCTATTGAAACCAATAAAAATTCAATCCTCATTTTTGAAGAATCAGATGCCTGTGTTTTTCCTTATTATACGAAATTTCTTGCTGAAAGAATAGCTCTCGACGAGTCCAATCAGTATTTTGTCTCCACGCATAATCCCTATTTCCTGCTCTCGGTTTTGGAAAAAGCTCCACAAGATGACATCAGAATTTTCATAACATATTTTGAAGCATATCAAACAAAGATTAGAGCGCTTGCTCAGGAAGAACTGTCCGAAATCCTTGATCTTGATGCCAGTGTGTTCTTTAATCTTAACCGATTTCTGGGGGAAGAGGCATGATTTATTTGGAATGTGACCCTGATAAATCTCTCGTGCAGACGTTAGGACTCTCATCTAAAGAAATAAAGCGCGTATACAGCAAAGGGAACGTTTGCAATAAAAGCAAAATGCTAATGGCGCTGGAAGGATTTATAAAAAGTAAGAAATGAAACGGTGTAACCATGGCTCTCATTCCCTCTCGCGAGGACATCCTGCGTTTGCTGGATGAATTAGACAAAGGCAAAATTGCCGATGACTTGAAGTCGGAAGTCGTGGACTTCAAGCCGTGGCTGGCTGATATTGAAGATAATCAAGCCGTCGCGGTGGAGTCGGTCGTCTGTTTTGCAAACAGCGCGGGCGGGATTATTGTCTTCGGCGTGAAAGACCACACGCAAGGGCGTAGAGCAGCCATCACTGGATGCACGGGATATGACTTGGACGTTTGGCGACGAGCTATCTACGATGCGACTCGCCCGCATATAACGGTGGACATTGAAGAATTGAATGCGCTTGAAGGACGGCTCTTGCTTGTTCGTGTGCCAAAAGGAGCCAAGCCGCCATACGGAACCGCGGGCGGCATATACAAAATGCGCGTGGGAAAAAATTGCATGCCGCTTGACCTCGATGCCTTTGACCGGCGACAAGTAGCAACCGGCGCTATCGATTGGAGCGCCGAACCGATTGCAGGTTTGAGCCGTGAAGCATTCGACGCTGTGGAGATCGCACGATTGCGGAATGTACTGAGGACACTCCGTCCAAAATCAGACCTCCTGTCGCTAAGTGATGACGATTTACTCTCCGCTATCGGCGCTCTTAGAGATGGGCAAATTACGCGGGCGGGCTTGCTGCTGTTAGGACGGCGGGATGTGCTCGCGAGGATGCTGCCACAGCACGAGGTTATTTATCTTTATGCGCCGACCTCGACCAAGATTGGATTTCGTAAAGATTTGAAAGCACCGCTGCTTTATGTGCTGGAACGCCTCGCGGAGCTCATTCAGCACCCCGAACGCAATCCGGTGCAGACATTGCGCGTGGGATTGTTTCACATTTCCATTCCCGTCTATCCGGAAGAAACGTTTCGTGAAGCGATTTTGAACGCGCTTATTCATCGCGATTATTTGGAACAAGGCGCGGTCCACGTTCACCACCGCCCGAAGGAGATGGTGGTTTCGAATCCTGGCGGGTTCATCGGCGGCATCACGCCTGAAAATATTTTGCACCATGAACCACAGGCGCGTAATCGGCTCTTGGCGGAGATGTTTCTGAAAATCGGCCTGGTCGAACGAGCCGGCAGCGGACGTCGTCGTATATTCATTCCAACACTATCTTATGGAAAACGCCCGCCGCAATACCAAGCCGACGCGCACACGGTTACGTTGACTCTTTTTAATGAAGGATTCGATGCAGCTTTAGCCGGCTTCATTGCAAAACGTCAACGCGAAGGCAAGGAATTTGACATGGACGACTTGCTATTGCTTTCTTACTTGCGGCATCACTCTGAGATCGACGTGCCTACAGCCGCGCAGATTTGTCAACGACCTTATGAAGCCATGCGTGACCTCCTCGAAGGATTGGCGCTTCAACCCGAGGCGTGGTTGGAGCAACGAGGTAAAAAGAAGGGCGTTGCCTATTACCTCAGCCCGAGCGCTGTCAGCCAGTTGTTGAGCAAAGCCGCCCGCACACGAACGCGGGATATTAATGCCGTCCGTTACCCAGAGCTCATCCGCGCCTACGTGGAACAGCATGGCTCTATAAAAAATGAAGAATGTCGAGAGTTACTGGGATTAGGAAATTCGCCAACAGCGCGTGTAAAGGCATCACGTCTGTTGAGTCGTAATGAATTTTTAGCGCGCGTAGGGGAAAGCCGCGCCATACGGTATCGTTTGAGGAACAAAGTTAAGTAATTGCTTATCATTGTAAGAAAGTGGAGCCGTCATGTTAGGCAATTTTGATAAGAAAAAGTCATTTAATTCTAAATAAACATCCAGCGAAGCTTCGCCTCAAACCGACAAGAAAGATGGTTAACACTACGTTTTGATTTTCTCCCCACCGATTGAAGAAACCCACTGATAAAGTATAAAAATCTAATCAGTGGGATTCTTCAATCTGTGGGTAAAACTTGCTCTGTTTGTAAAGGATTTTGCGTCTCAAAATCTTAGCTTTTTAATGACAGCAGCCGCGCATTAAATGAAACGCTAAATGAATTAAATGCCGATTATCCATCAAAAAAACCGCATCCTTTATCTCTCCATCGCTGCGGCGTTGATCACGATGGGATTGAAGTTCGCGGCTTACTGGATCACCGGCTCGGTGGGATTGCTTTCAGATGCGCTAGAGTCGATTGTCAATCTGGCGACGGCGCTGGTAGCATTCGTCGCGCTGATGATTGCGGTGCGGCCAGCAGACGCAACTCATCCGTATGGGCATGAGAAGATCGAATATTTCTCCAGCGGCGTGGAAGGAGCGTTGATTTTGGTCGCAGCGGTTGGAATTATTTATTCGGCAATCCAGCGATTGCTCAACCCGATGCCGCTTGCAGAGCTTGACACCGGCTTGCTTCTCGGACTCGTGGCGGCAGCGACGAATTTTATTGTGGCGCAACTTCTTTTGAGCGCTTCACGCCATCACGATTCCATCACCATCGAGGCCGACGCCAAACATTTGCTCACCGATGTCTGGACAACGATCGGTGTGCTGGCAGCCTTATTGGTGGTGAAATTCACCAATTGGACGATCATCGACCCGCTGATTGCGTTTGCCGTGGGCGGCAATATCATTTTCTCCGGCATCGATTTGCTCCGGCGCTCGTTTCGCGGCCTGATGGATTTTCGCCTGCCAGCCGAAGAGATTGCGGCGATCGAAGACGTGCTCGGAATGTACGTGGGCAGGCAGCGCGTGTATCACAATCTGCGCACCCGCAAATCCGGCTCGCAGCGCTTCATCGAATTTCATTTGCTCGTCCCCGGCGACACGAGCGTCCGCGAAGCCCACGCGCTGTGCGAGCGAATCGAGACTGAAATTCGCCGGCGTTTGAGCCATACAATTGTGACCATTCACACGGAACCGGCCGACGAGCTGGCGAGTTATCAAGATGCAGAAATGAGTTTGCCGTACGGAAAATAGTTTTATCCCTTGCTCGTACTCTTTCTCCTGCTCATTCTCGTCTTCAAAGATTTCCAAAAGCGAGTAAGAGCAAGAGTATGAGCATGAACAAACAGGACTCAAACAACCAGGACAGTTATGCAAAAACTTCGTTGGTTTTGCTTTGCCGCTTTTCTTTTTCTCCCCGCTATTGCGCTAGCGCAAAACAGCCCGGTGATCGAGCGTTTGTATGCCGCGGTCGTGGGGCCCTCCCCCATCACGATCAGCGCCACCAAGCTGGCTTTAGGCAGCCGCACCCTTGACGGCGACCAACCGAATCTTGTCAAAACACTGCGCGAATATATTGACCGCAAGCTGACTTTCCCTGGCGGCCTCTACGCGACGCCGCTCGACAGCATACGCTGGCAAAATGCAAGCTGGCCCAACTTGACGCTGCGCACGTTTACCATGTCCATGGCTGCCGGCCAACCGAAATTGCTGCTCGGCGCCGACAACGGGGTGCTGCGCCCGTTTGCGAATCCAACCGGCTGGCAGCTCGTGACGGACTGGCAAATCTCCCAGATTATGGCGCTGGAGCGGGATCCATTCGACAATCAAACCTTATACGTTTGCACGGCGAATGGAATTTTCATTTCGCGCGACAGCGGCGCGACGTGGAGTTCCTCCAACGAAGGCCTCGGCAATTTATTCGTCAGTTGTTTGTTTCCCGATCCCAAAACGAAAAACCGGCTGCTCGCCGGCACGGAAAATGGACTTTACCACTCGCTCAACGGCGGCCGCAGTTGGCAGCTCCTGGCGCTGGCCGGCTTTCCGGTGCGCGCCATCTGGCGCGAGCCGGAGTCCTGGCCGGGAATTTTCTGGGTAGGAACCGAACGGCACGGGCTGCACGAGAGCATTGACGGCGGCCAAACGTTTGCGCCGGTGCCGATCGGCGAAACGGGCGTTTCGATTTACGCGCTGGCCGGCGGCGGCTCGAATCGGCCGATCTACGCCGGATCATATCAGCGCGGCATTTTCTTCGCACCCTCGGTCGGCCAGAATTGGCAGCACATGCCGGGAAGTGAAAGGCTCGGCAGCGTCTTGGCGGTTTTGCCGGTACAGAATATCAAAACGCTATACGTCGGCACTTACGATCGCGGCGTAATGCTCAGCCGCAATGGCGGACAGACCTGGCAAGCCTTCGGATTGGTCGGCGCACAGGTGCGCCAGCTCGTGATCGGCGAGCCAAGCTGGATTACTCCGTAGCACAGACGGCCCGTCTGTCAAATTTTTAAAGAGAACAAAAAAATCTCCAACGGATGAATTAAAACCAACTGATAAAAACATCCGTTGGTGGAATTGGTGTTGAAAAACTCAATAGCAAAAATCCACACTGATGAAGGATGCAACATGAAATCAATTTGGCGCAAGGAAGCCCTGCCGCAAACTTTTTTTACGGCTTCATTGTTTGTTTTGCACTGTCTGTTCATTTCTCCCGCATTTGCCCAAAAAGCTTTTGAGCAGGAGCTTGCCGAACGGCGCCGTGCCCTGCTCGAATATCTCGTCGAAAAAGAGTCGCAGCCATCCTTTGCAGCCGCCGCGGCGCGCTATGCGGCCAACGAGCGTCTCGCTGAGGCGAATGGGATGTTGTCACAGCTTCTGCGCCAACCGTCGAGCGAGCCGGTTTATGGATTCAATCTCATCGCCACCTATTTGTTCGGCCAGCGCGGCATGCCGGATTCGCTCCGCGGCCGGGTGCAAAAAATTTTCTCGACGCACGCGCTTCTGCGCGGCGACGGCGAAGAGAACCAGCTCCGGTATTACGCGACGATTCTGCTCGCGGCGCAATGCTGGCCCGATATGGCCGCGGAGCAATGGTTCAACGGCAAATCTTCGGCAGAGAATTGGCGGGAAGCCGCTTCTTTCCTTGTCAATTGGATGGACGCGACCATCGTCCATGGCCAGGCTCAATTCGACTCGCCGGAGCTGCTGCCGTCTTTCGTGGCGTGTTTGGAGCTGTTGCACGAATTTATTTTGGACGATCCGCCGTTTGCCAGCGCCAATGGCAATGCCGCGCCAACCGTGAAATCCAAAACGCCAATTGCCAATCTGCGCGTTCGCACGAGCATGATGCTCGATCTACTGCTGATTGATTTTGCCCTGGAGCAAATTGACGGCATCTATGCCGGTGGCCACAGCTACGATCCCGAGCCTGGAGTCTATTCGCCGCGACAAAGCGCCAATGCGGCTTTGTTCTGGCTCTATTTCGGCGCCGGCGAGATGAAGCCGACCGAGGAAGCGCTCTTCAGTGTGTTGAGCGGTTATAACGCGCCGGATGCCGTTTACCATCTCGCCACCGATCGCGATCCGCTCGGCGGCTACGTACATCGCGAGCGCAAGCGCGTGCGCAGCCTGTTGCGCAACAGCAAGGAGCGCAATCAGGAGGTTTACAAATACGCCTATATCACTCGCGATTATATTCTCGGCTCGCTGCAAGGCGGCTTGTTATATCCTCTGCAACAGCACACGTGGGATCTCACTTACTTGTCGCCGCAGGATCGCCATCCGACGCTGTTCGTGATGCACCCGTATTACGATCAGCGCGAGCTGAGCGCCTTTTTCATCGATACACCGTTGCTGTTGTTGAACGAGCTGACCAAATTCAAAAGCCGCTATAATCAAGGCGATAAGCTGAGCGGCGGCTCGCCTTATGAGCAAATTTTTCAGCACCGCAATACGTTGATCGCGTTGTACAATATTCCCGAAGGAGAGCAGTTCGGGCACATCGCCGGCTTTTTGTCGGAGGGCTTGCAGGATTGGGAGGAGCTTGATGCGACCGGCATGTCGCAGGATCCGGAGTGGCTTTTCTGCCGCGGCGGCAACACGTTCATTGCGTTTCGGCCCTTGCAAGAGTTTCGGTTGAATCGCATGGCCGGCGGACTGCGTTTCGTTTCCGAGGGCCGCCGCAACGGCGTCATTCTCGAAGTCAGCACGCCGGAGGAGAGCAAAACGTTTGAGGAGTTCAAGCGCCGGATTCGTGAGATAGGCAAAGTCGAGTTTCAGGAAAATGACAAACAGCTCAAAGTAAAATACACCACCGCCTACGGCGACCGCATGGAGCTTGTTTACGATGGGAACAACAATACCGTCGAGCGCTATCTCAACGAGCTGCCGTTCCGCTACACGGATTGGCCGTTGTTTGCCAATCCTTTCATTAAATATGACGAGTCCAAACGCATATTGCAGTTGCGGGTGAAAAACAAATGGCGCGCGCTGGATTTCATGAATTGGACGGTTAGCGAACGGGCGGGGTCGTTTACGGAGGAGCTGGTGAAGTGATAGTGGATAAATTTTGCTTGACAAAGATTTGTTTTTTACTAATACGGGCGTCGCTGTTACTGTTCATTAAGGAGGTGCGGGCGGCTCCGAGGAAAAATTTCGCGCTTGACTTTAGCCACAAAATTGTTTATATTTCGCCATCAGTTTGGCTGTGATGAACCAATCGGGAGTTGACCTCAACGCCCATAAGCTGTTGATCGTGTCAAAATCACAAGGGGATTTATGAACCCAACCCATTACCAGCCTCCTGCTGACAAACAGCAAGCGAGGGGAAGCATTTCGGCGCGCCCACCTACGGGCGTATCGGCGCAACGGCATCCGTCGGTCCAGCCGCCAAGTCAACAACCCCAACCTCAAAAGGCGCAAAATAAGCCGCCGTTCCAGACGAGACATCGCGGGGCGCAGTCCGTGACCTCTTCGCCGCCTGGCCAGGAACCCAAACTGCTTGATCAAGTCAGCGAGGTTTTGCGCACCAAGCACTACAGCATTCGCACTGAAAAATCCTATATCGACTGGATTTATCGTTTCATTATGTTCCATGGCAAGCGCCATCCACGTGAGATGGGCGCGCCGGAGATCAGCCAATTCCTCACGCATCTCGCCGTGGAAAAGCACGTCGCCCCGTCGACCCAAAACCAAGCTCTATGCGCGATTTTGTTTCTCTACAAGGAAGTGTTGAAAATCGACCTTGGCCACGTTGATTTTACCTGGGCCAAAAAACCGGAGCATTTGCCCGTCATCTTAAGCATCGAAGAGGTCAGGAAGATCGTTGGTTTTCTCCCCGGCACTTACGCGCTCATGGCAAGGCTGATTTACGGCTGCGGGTTGCGCATCAGCGAATGCGCCAAACTGCGCGTCAAAGATCTCGATTTCGGCCGCAATCAGGTTTTTGTGCGCCGTGGCAAAAACAGCAAGGATCGGGTGGTGCCTCTGCCGCAAACATTGAAACCACGACTTGCGCCATTCCTTTGCCACATTTCTACTGGAATCCGGTTATGACATTCGCACGATCCAGGAATTGCTCGGCCACGCGGATCTGAACACGACGATGATTTACACACACGTGCTGAACAAGGGGCCGCTGGGCGTCAAAAGTCCGGCGGATTTACTATGATTACGCGAAAGAAACTCTACCCGGGACAACCTGGCACCAAGAAACTGATGGAACGCTATGGCGAAAACCTGCTCTGCGTTCGGTACCACGATGATCCGGCCGGCAAAAGAAAATTGAAAACGGTCGAGTTAATCGTTGCGGAAACGCCGTGGCAGCTGACGGTAGATGAATTTCCTTTGTCGCAAATCAAGCGGCTGTGGATTCCGTATGACGATCTCGAATTGCAGGATTGCGTTAAAGCCGCGGGCGGGAAATGGACCCCGCAGGAACAAATTTGGAAGATCGCCTACGGCAAGATTCTTGACTTGGGCTTAACGGATTACATGATGGAGTAGGTGATGTTTTGGATTCAAAACTTCCCATTAGTGGAAACATTTGCGGAGATGCCGTCTTGGCAAAACTTTCCACTAATCGACACTTCGTCAATATCCATTAGTGGAAAGTTTTTGCAAAAAAGTTTCCACTAATGGAAACAAATGTCTATATATGGAAACATGGCAGGACGCGGGTTCTGTTCGCTGAATAATAGTTAGCCCGCGACGTGATGTCGTGCATTCTCATACATGCATAATGTATGACCGCGAATCATTTCTCGCGGGCGATTGTGTTGCAGGGAAATCATCTTTTCTTTGACAACACTCAGTATTCCGTTACTGATACCCTACGAAGGCATGCGGTTATGGTGTATCCATAACGGTGTGAAGCCCTTCGGACAATGTATCGATGGCGCCGGAAGCGCCAGAGAGCAACGCACGAGCGGTGCCCTCTCTCGATAGTCTCATTCGGGATAGGACTAGGGTTGGACGGCATGGTCAACATAAGTAAATGCTCGCAACCATCGTTACGCTGAACAAGCTAAAGAGACTGATAAGCTTGGGCCAAAATGGCAAGTTGACAAGTTCGGGGTCTGCTAACTACCCCGACACGGACGACGCTCAACCGGTGGAGAGAGTAGACCTAACCCGTCTATTTGGTCGAATGCACGGAACATGGAAACCCCGTATCTCTGCCTACCCGAGAAGTAACTGAATATTGGCAGGCGAAACCGTAAGGCACGCTGATAGAGTGCGGGTTTGAGATGGCGGAAGAAGCGAAGGCCATCCGTAACGGGATGGATACGAGTTGAAACATCACTCGACCCTGAAAAGGAGCTGACGTCCGCCTGGTGCTTCATTGCGAGAGAATCTGAAGAATCTCACCTTAATTCAGGAAGCAAATGAGCGCGAAACCGCATGCGCCTGAAACCTCCTTTCGAGACCCGAAGGGGCCTACGGAATGGGATGCTATTCCCTGGTCTGAAGTCAAGAAGAAGGTGGCGAGACTACAGATGCGTATCGCAAAGGCAACTCGGGAAGGAAAACACAGGAAAGCAGCATCACTCTCGTGGATTCTAACCCACTCGTATTACGCAAAGTTGTTGGCAGTAAAAAGAGTCACGACGAACAAAGGCAAGAACACAGCAGGTGTCGATGGCGTAGTTTGGAGAACATCGACACAGAAGATGAAGGCCGTCGAATCGCTCAATCGGCATGGGTACAAACCTTTGCCATTAAAGCGACATTACATTCCCAAGAAAAACGGCAAGAAGAGACCATTAGGTATTCCGATAATGCGGGACAGGACGATGCAAGCGGTGCATACATTGGCGCTGAAACCGATCGCGGAAACCCTCGCCGACCCCAATTCTTATGGATTCCGCGACAAACGAAGCTGTCATGACGCCATTCAGCAAGTCTACAATGCGCTGGCGAAATCCTATTCCGCACAATGGATACTCGAAGGCGACATCAAGTCGTGTTTCGACCAAATCAGTCACGAATGGCTGTTAGAGAATATTCCGATGGACAAGAAAATTCTCAAAACGTGGCTGAAAGCCGGCTATCTAGAAGAAGGCAAACTCTTTCCGACAACGGAAGGAACACCACAAGGTGGGATCGCTTCCCCGACGTTGGCGAACATGACGCTTGACGGATTGGAGAAAACCTTCTACGGCCCGAACAAGCGCAATCGTCAACTCGTTAACGTGATTCGGTTTGCGGATGATTTTGTGGCCACAGGACGAACGAAAGAATTTTTGGAGAACAAAGCCCTACCCGCGACCAAAACGTTTCTCGATCCACGGGGATTAAAACTCTCCGATGAGAAGACATTGATCACGAACATCAACGACGGATTTGATTTTCTCGGTTTCAACATACGCAAGTACAAAGGCAAGCTCTTGATTAAGCCGTCGAAAAAGGCGGTGAAATCATTGCTGGAGAAAGTTCGCGAAACCATCAAATCGATGCGAGGAGCCAAACCGGAAGTATTGATAGCCAAACTCAACCCGATCATCAGGGGATGGGTAAACTATCACAAACACGTGGTGGCCAAGAAGACCTTCAGCTATGTAGATTGGCAGATCGACAAAATGCTCCAAGGCTGGGCGAAAAGACGGCATCCCACTAAGAGTCGTCGTTGGATACGAAACAAATATTTTCCCAAGATTGAGCTAATTGGGAGCACGCTCGTGGCCAGAGTGGAAATTGGGAAAGGAGTGTACCAAAAATTCGCTTTGGTCAAGGCGTCGTGGACATCAATCCAACGACACATTAAAGTTAAACAAGACGCCAACCCTTTTGATTCGGAGTATAAAGCTTATTTCAAAGAGCGACGACGGCAAGGGAAGTTGGCTTGGACAATAGGACCACTGGATCGTCAAAGTGCCTTTGCTTGTGCAGAAGGGTAGTCTTGAGTTCGGCGTGGAGTTGCTGGGTGTCCCCGAAAGGGCGATGCCTTTGGAGTGCTTGAGCCGGATGATGGGAAAACTATCACGTCCGGTTCTTAGGGGAGTTTGAGCTGGCGACAGCTTGGACTTACCCGATAGGCCCGAAGGCAAAAAAGAAGAAATCGTTATCGAACATAAAGATCATGCTTGTCGCGAAGAAAAGTGGTGTGCACGAGCATTAGAATCTGCTCGCTGCCGAACTATTGATGAGGATGAGTGTTTGATTCAGATAAATCGTGGGTGTTCATAAAGATAATCGAAGCAAAACTAAAAGCACGAATCACAAAACAAGAGTAATGATGTCAAGAAATCATTGTGATCTAAGCGTAGAATAAATCTTCGAATCACACGACGACAAATCGCTCACGCTTAACTGAGCAAATTCAAAACTAGTTTTGCAATCAAATTGTTTCGTATTATCTTTGCGTTAAGAGAAAAACGTCTCCCAATAAATGCCGTGCTGCTAACTCCGGCGTGCGCGCGTTAGGGCGCCTATTCGCAGACACTATAAGAGGAGCAACTTGGACATATGATGCCAGACCAAACAGATCCCGAACTATCAACAGCGCCTCCAAAACAGGACGCGGCTGGATTAGCAGGCAATGAATCGCCAGATGCCCCTCAGCAACGGCTCGCACAAATAGAACGGGAGGCCACAGTACTTGCCGAAGCGTATCGGCTCCGGCTCGTTGGACGATTGTGGTGGGCGAATCTCATGTTCGTGGTTTTGCCGGCTGTTTTCGCCACCGCCGCAGCGATCTTCGCCGCAGGCCCCGATCCAGTGCCGCCAGCAGTGGCTGCACCTCTGGCTGCATCGTTGGCTGGTTTCGCGGCTGTTTTAACGGCCATTCACAAAGCCCTTAAGTGCGAAGAGTACCAGACCGAGTGCCTCCGTCTCGGTCCAGCCTACGAGGCGATAGCGATACAAGCTGGCTCAGCGAAGATATCCTCAGATCCGGACAAGCTGAACGAGATTACAGAACAATTCGCAAAATTGACTGAAAGTGCCAAGGCGCCGCTACCTAACAAGTATATTGAGAACGCAAAAGTTCGAGCCGGCTACAAACCATGTACCGAGGCCACGCCGTCTACTCGCAAGGGATGGCTTCGACGCCTCTTGCAGCCGTGGTGAGCCACATCTTGTAAATATCACGTCGATATAGTCAAAAAATGACTAAAGCTAAGGAGAGGAAAAAATGCCTACAACAGATCTTTTCAAGTTTGTTTCTGTTCGCCCAGCGGAATTAATTCAAGATCGGAAAGTCTGTGAATACGTCGTTGATGGGAGAATAACTCAGAATAGTTTTTCTGTGCAGGGTGACAACGCAAGTGTACCACTTTCCGTCGAATTAGAGTCAGCTTTTTATAGAATTCGAACTGAAATTGTACCGGAGGATAATGGAAGAGAATTTACAGAAATCCAAAATAGGAACGCAACTCTTGTCAATTCCATTAAAGATCACTGGGATACGTTTCTTCGAACTGGCGGTGAAACCCTATTGAATAGAGAGTCTGAGTTTCTCAGCCAGGTACGAAAAGTATTGGAAAATCATATTGGTGGCTATCGGCCTAACGAATTGTTTAAAGAACTTGAGGAAAAATACCAAGCTTACTGGAAAGAATCAACCTCGCACGACAATAACGTCAATCCGCCTTCATTAATCACACTGCTTAGAGTCCCTTCCGAAGATAGGAGTATTTCGGAGCTCCTGCGACGAAACTTTAACGTATTATATATTGCCTACATGCTTAAAAGAAGATGGCCTGTTAACCTTGAGACTCGCATTCAACATCTTCAAACCCTACATGCTCTCAGTATGTTTGTTACGGATTATTGTTACAAGTTAGGCAAGCGTAAAGGATGTTTGATTGCATTTTTGGGATTCTTGCCCGCTCTTTGGAAATGGGTGCCCAAATTTATAGAAGTATTAAAAAATGTTCTTGTGGGAACCTCAAAACTAAAAATCAATCCTTCCACTACAAGTGAGTCAAACGAATCAGTTGAAAATGTTGATGATAAGGATGCCTCCGGAGCTGCAGATACAAAAACAGAGGGAGATGCGCCAACGCCTCCACCTCCTACGTACACCACCTCCAACAAATTCCTTTTTATGGTTCCTGTTCCAATTGAAATTTCAAAGGAGGCCCTAGTTAGAGCGAAAACAGAGATCCCGACAAAACAATTGTGTCCCCAGACACCTTGCTCTGTTAATTCAGGGCAAGACCTTGAGAAGCTATTAAATGCGCAACCGGTTATTCCCAGTGAATTTGCGTATTTGCTTTTTTTCCGTAATCCTTACAATCCCATAAGGCCAGTGGGGATTGGTGACCTGAAAGTTGTGAAACAAGAACTTTGCGAATATCTAGCAGGAGAAGTTGCACATATTGAAAATGTATTAAAAGGAGAATTTAAAGAACGGAGTCATCGGAGGCTCAATCGCACAGAAGACATTCTTGTGACTGAACAAGAAACTATTGAAACGGAAGAGCGGGAGCTTCAGACCACTGATCAGTTTGAGATGCAAAAAGAAGCTGAAAGCGTTATTCAAACAGACATGAACGTGCAAGCAGGCCTGACCGTTTCCGGCGGATTCGGCCCTGTAGAAATAACTGCCTACGGTGATTTTGCATATAGCAGATCGAAGCAAGATTCCCAGAGAAGCGCTTCAAATTTTTCAAAGGAAGTAGTCGATCGTTCTCTCAAGCGAGTTCAGAACAAAGTTAGAGAAGAAAGAACGCTGAGGCGAATAAATGAGGTCGAAGAAATCAACAAACATGGTATCGACAATAAGAACCAATCAAAACATGTTAGCGGGATTTACCGGTTTGTTGATAAAAAATACCAATCTCAGATCTACAATTACGGTAGGCGGTTAATGTTTGAGTTTGTTGTGCCTGAGCCTGGAGAATTTTACGCTGATGCGCAGCGGAATAAACCGAAGGAAACAATTGAACCTTTAAAGAAACCAAAAGGACCTGAATTTCCGCCGATAGAAATTAGCAAAATTGACCAAGCGGTTGTTGACGAATGGTCAAAGAAATATAATCTAACAAATCTCAGACCTCAGCCACCTTCAACCCTGATCATAAACGACTCTCTCTCTCAAGAAATACCGCAACCTGACAAATCATTCGCTTCTAATAAGACGATAGTGATTGATAGTGATTACGTCGCGAAGCAAGTGACTATAAGTGGGTTTGCCGCTCCATTGCTTAAAAAAGGAACAAGATTTTTCCTCAATATAGCTGGTGAGGTGTGGTCTTCTGAGAATGTGGAGTGGCAAACCGATTGGGCTGATGTTCTCGATCTAGAGATACTCTTAGGACATTGGGAACAGGGTCCTGTCGGAGTCAGAGTTTGGGTAAGGGATCCGCTAGACCCAAGACCCCTACCATCAATTTCGAAACAAATCTTTGTCTCTTTGTTAACTGAGGATATAAAAACAGTCGCCTTGGACATAATTGTTGAGGCAACCTTAAAAGAAGAGGTTTCCAGGCAGTGGCAGATCGATACCTACAATAAAATCATGGATGCCTATCAAGTACTGCACCAGCAATACATCTCTGACTTAGCTGCGTATGAAGCGCTTAAGCAAAGCCGTGAAAATCGAGCCAGTCAAATTCAAATCACCGGCCGAAACGAGCGCATTAACCAGCAAATCATTAAAGAAGAACTCAAGAAGCAGTGCATCTCGCTTATAACTAAATATTTTGACAATATTAAGTCAGATGAGACTGCTCCCTTGCCGTTCGATGCCATGAAGACCAGATTAGAAGATATGATTACAAAGAGAACAGATAACGGTACTGCAGAAATAAATTCAAAGCCTCTGCCTGCGCTGTCGTTAGCAGAATCCTTCAAAGAAGGACGACTAATTCAATTCTTTGAACAGGCCTTCGATTGGGAAAATATTATGTATCTTCTTTATCCATACTTTTGGGGCCAGATCAAAAAATGGTATGAGCAATACAAATACTTGGATGAAAGAGATTACCTCTTTGGCCAATTCCTGCGGGCAGGTTCCGCTCGGGTTCTCATTTCTGTACGACCTCATTACGAATTGGCTGTTGTGCATTATTTATACACCGGTGAAGTTTGGAATGGCGGCCCTGCTCCGGTCATTAATGATGACTTGTATATTCCTGTACACGAGGAACTTCGAAACCAACAGGACGATTTGCACGGAGGCACGCCAGAAGGTGAGCCATGGGAATACATCGTGCCAACTCCTTTAGTGTATCTGCAACAAAGTTCTGAACTCCCAAAGTTCAAATCCTAATCTTGTGGGCTTATCAAAATGAATATACAGGGCCATCATGATGTAGCAAAAAAAGTGGGGATTCCGTTACTAGAGGAAGCTTTTGAAAAAGCGAGAAAAGGTAGTCCCCGTCTCACTGCTTTTTATCTAGGCAATTGGTTAGCTGATATCTCTCAGGTAAAAGACCCGGTCAGCGTTATCGCACCATCGGCATTAAAAGAGCATCTTAGAGATGTTGTTGATAATTTAGTTGATGAAATCAAGGATAGAATACATTTCAAGAATGGGAATGAATATCAACTCTACAAAATTCCTAAGCAAGTTATTCGACTTGCCAAGCGAGAATTGCATGCTCTAATCGATAAGCTAGTATCACTAATAAGGGAACCTGAGGAGAAAGGACAGGGTGGAATCATTATTCCGAATTCTACGAAAGAGAAAAATCAGAACGGTGAAAGTGAATGGACCACGCTTTTGCGCGAAGGCACTTTGATTGTTGGGTATTTCAAATTCGTTCACCCTAAAAAAAGCGGTGACAAGCCAGGTTTAAGTTTTGAAAATTATAAAGAAATTTTTGAGCAACGATTTACTCAATACTATCCTCATGAACATTTGGATCGCCCGCCGATTCTGCCCTTCACTAATCCAATTTTGTGGTCTTCGGAAGTATCTTCCAAAAAAAGAAACTCATTTGCAATCAGGTCGAAATCTCCTGATTTATACTCCTATTTGAGAGATGATATCGAAATGGTTGCTGCAACATTAGCCGAGTTAGATAAAGACTGGGCCAAGCAAACTTTTGATGAGGGCACAAGAATAAACGACGATGATTTAGAATGGAATCTAAATCTTGCTAAATTAGGGTTTGCTTTGCATGCAGTTGAAGATTTCTTTGCTCATTCGAACTTTACTGAGCTTGCCGTACACAGATTTAAGGGAGAATTTTTGCCAAAGGACTATCAAATCCTCGATAGTCAGACATTCAAACGAAGACTAAAAAGGTATATTCCAGCCAGCTTCGAGCAATGGGAGAATTATCCCGATGAGCACGATGTAGTAACAGGATATTTTGATGATATTGACACTATTATTGGCATTGCTCATGTGCTTGAAGAAATAGTGGGCCCCCCCTTGGCTTGGACCATAAAGAAAATAGTCTCCATTAAACTTGATCACTCAAAATGGTTGGATCCTGATGATCAACGGGAATTCTTAATAGATGAGATTTACAGCTATAGCAAAGAGTTAAGAGATCCTGCCAGAATATGGAGAATGATTGAAGATGCAATAAAAGCTGGCTTGGATGAAATACTTTTACATCCTGAAGATATTGATTCTAGATTTAATAGAATATTAAGCGAAAGCGCAGAGATTGTAGAAGACTTTGAGAAAGCCTTAAATGATCCTGATAATGGTACGGCTCAAGCGATTAAGAAAAATACTCCTATCGGCGAATTGTTGGAATTAAAGGAAAATTTAAAACCACCTGTTAACCAAAGAGATGCTAAAAGACTAACAGAAGGATTGGGTAAGTTGGCTAAAATAGTGTTTGCAAAATCTGATCTATTTAAATCAATCCCATCGGAGTGGAAAAATGAAATTAGAGAAAGGTTTATACCTTTATTGGTTGCTTTTAATAATGCTTATTGGATCGGAGATACTGCTTATTCTCTTTACGGTCATATCAAAAGCCTAATTGAACTATTTAACGATCCAGGAGATTGGATTGCAAAATTCATCGTTAAAAACACGGTTCTCAGAGCAATTGGTACAACAATTAGCGGCGCACTATTTATCAGCCGTGAGAAGTTCTACGATTTCTTAGGACAGAAAAGAATAGGTTGTCATTCGTTATTAGCTAAAGATCATGGCAGGGAATGGCTCTATGAAACACAAAAAAACTTTGCAAAAGCTGTTCATTGGTATGTCCTAAATGCAATGACAAGATGGGCCGATCCTGAATTTATCAAGAAAGCAAGAGCGACGAATTCCCCTGAATGGATCGATTGGTTGGAATTATTGGAATTCTACTTATCGAATCCGCTCTCTGACGCACGCATTTCCCAAAGAATCCCTATAATCAAGCGAAAAACAATAACGCACGAAGTGGCAAAACGGCCAAGGGGTGATATACCGGACACACTGGGTACACTATCTCAAAGATATTTATCCTCGACCTACGATCCTGGTTTCTACAATTCTCAATATGAGTATTGGGAAAGAATCGCAGATGAAAATTTTAATACATTTGACCTACCCAGAGAGCAGAGAATACAGGTGATAAATCATGTACTAGAAGCAGCAGGGATTGGTTACCCAGTTGCACCGCCCAACTTCGCATTCAAGCCCGGCACTGTTGTTTATATCCCGGACCAGAAATCATTGGAGTATGTCGTGACTGGCCAAGATGAGGAGAATCTTTGGTTTAAGGGTATTATGGACAATATGAGCACTTTTTTCGACCGTGATGGCTGGAAGTTAATTATGGGAGTTGATAACAGAAAACGAAAATCGGAACGTCCAAACTTCCACAAGCCCAAATTCATAACTGAAAAGCAGTTGTCAAAAATCATTATTAGCGGAAATAATCTTAGAAAACAGGCAGAAGATGCTTATTCAAGTGAGTTGTGAATTATTCAGTTTTATTGGTGAAAGGTTTAAAAGAAACGCATAACCAGCGGCTGCTCTTGACGGCGGGTGTCGGGTGCCGTGCAAAATTCAAAGCTAGTTGCTGGTTTCAAGTTCTGTGGTGAAACGACGTTCTTTGCTCGAATTCCCCGCCGCAAGAGAGTCGCAGCGTTAGGCACGGAAATCTACAAGGTTTTCTTGGTGATACAATTAAAGGTAAAATATGAACCTTGATAGCATATTACAATTATTGCCTATATTAGTTTCTCTCATAGCATTGGTAATTTCTGTTGTCTCGTTTAGAATTGCTGTAAGGCAGAGCAAAACAAGTGCGAGTGATCGACTAACATCAGCTTATGGAGAAATCAGCACTATTGCTTTATCCAGTAATGAAAATCTGATTTGCATTGATGAGTTACATTTTCCAGTAAGAAAACCGGACACAATTGAAAACAAACGCAAGAGATGGTCATCCTTCTTAGCATTAAATGCAATTGAACTTGCTTTTGTATCAAAAAGAAATAATTTGATTGAGGCTCAAGTAGCAGATCCTATCATAAATGATCTCTTGCGTAAACTACTTAGGGATGAAATGGTTAGAGCTGTGATACAGATGGGATTTCATGATCTTCAATTTCAAGAACATGCAAATAAAATAATAAAAGAATTGGATGCAGGCGGCTCGGCAGAAACTAAAATATTGTGAAGCACCGAAAGATAAAGCGGCTCCGAGAGAACCAAAACAATTATGATGTGAATACAAAACGGAAACGTGCAGGCTTCGCGGAACATCGTGGTAGCTCGAACGTTTACCCCCATTTAAAAAACACAAAAAAAAGCAAAGTCCGTGCAACGAACAACAAAGCGGATAGGTAGGGAATAAAAGTTGGATGAAGAATACAAAGTGTGAAAGAGCAAAAAGCAAAGTCGTGGAAGAAATAAAACTGTGCTTGAAGTCGAGAATAAAATCGTGGTAAATGGCAGACGATGAGCTAACACGGCATCCAGCGGACGCGACCAGCGCGACATAAATTTCAAAGACTGTGCTGGAAATGGTCGCGCCGCTGATGCAGGTGTTATGTGCAGGTAGAGTTTTTATGCAAGTATAAGTCGCAATTAATAATGCTCTAATGAACTTGAGAATTGCAGGATGCGACTAAAACTTAACAATACATAAGGGAGATATAACAATGAAAACACAAGTGTTAATTGCTCTAGCAACGGGAATCCATCTTTTCTTTGGAAATATTTTGGCCCAGAATCCCACTGCAGGTAATGCATTAAATTTCGACGGCGTAGACGATTATGTCTGGGCAGCACCTAATGTCAGCGCCATGACTGAAGGCACGGTTGAACTCTGGTTTACACCCAATGCATTTGGCGTGAATACCATCTTATGGGTAGGGGGAGGCGGACATCCTGGAACTAATTTGGATGTTGGTCGACTGGGTGCCCATTTTAGCGTCGGGGAACAGTTAATATTTGGCATTTGGACCGGCGCATGGCAATGGGCCTCGAGTGGCTTTATACCCACAATTGGGGAATGGTATCACGTAGCGGGCACTTGGGGGTCTGAAGGAGTTAAGATCTATGTGAATGGAACGCTAATGGGCACTAACGGTTACTCGGGTTCAAATCAGTCTTATTCTGTAGATTTGATCGGGGTATCTTCATGGGCAGAATATTTCAATGGTTCTATCGATGAAGTTCGTTTCTGGAATTTTGCCCGGGACTCTCTTCAAATTCAGGCGACTATGATGGATACCTTAGGTCCCGAATACTATTCAACTCTGGATAGTGGTTTAGTAGCCTATTACCGCTTTGATGTGCTTGAAGACCTGGGCGTCGACGGCGATGGCCCTGATGATGTTCGCGATTTATCGGTGAACGGGAATCATGGCGATACAAGAGGGGCTCCCATGCTCGTTCCTTCTGGTGCGCTTGTAGCGGCGCTTGAATTTGACGGTGTGGATGATTATGTGGATTGCGGAAATAAAACGAGTTTAGATATCAGGAATGCCATAACGATTGAGGCGTGGGTAAAGCCTTCTAAATTGGGTGGCTATATCGTCTCGAAGGCCCAGGAATGTAATAGCGAAGCTAATTATAATTTAAGCCTAGCCTCTACAGGCAATGTTGTGTTTAGCTACTATGAGGGTACAGTTGCAAACCATTATTACGTCTCAAATCAAAACATTTTTGCAAATACCTGGTCTCATCTTGCGGTGACGTATGATTATTTGAGCTTCGATATTAAAATGTATATAAACGGTGTGTTAGTAAATGGAAGCTGGCAGAATAACAATGTTCCTAATAGTCCAACTCCTATATTAACACTCAATAAATTATCAATTGGAGCGCAATTGGTATATTCAGCAACGGGATCGTGTGCAAATTATAACGTAGGGGATCCCAGTATTCTCTTTAGCGGCACCATCGACGAAGTCAGGATTTGGAATGTAGCGCTTCCGGAAACCCAGATCCAAATTAATATGTGCACGACGCTATTTGGCAATGAAACAGGTCTTGTGGGTTACTGGCGATTTGACGAAGGAAGTGGCACGACCGCATTTGACAAAACAAGCAATGATAACGATGGTATTTTGCATAATATGACACCAGATGATTGGGTTGTTTCTGATGTTCCCCGCGGAGATGAATGTAGGAATGCGCGTGTAACATTCAATTTGGATGTACGTCGCCTTCAGCGCTTGGGCCTGTTTCGACCAGAGTTCACCATGCGGCCACTTGTGCAAATTTTTGACGGCATTAGCTCCCTTCTCTCAGATGCCGACGGTGACTCTATCTGGTCTGTTCAGATAGCATTTCAGGTACCTGACACAATCAATTATGCATTTGTGATTGATCCGGATGGTAACGGAGTAAATACCTCGGGAGAGTGGGTTGTCGAACTCAATGGTGCGGCAGGGGCACGCCCATTGGAAATAACGACGAGTGGTGATTTGGTCTTGCCGCCAATCTTTTTTGATGACCTGCCGCCGGTGTCGATCAATCCCGGCTATGAATCGTTGGTGACGCGGAACTTTACCCTTGGCGACACTCCGCCGACTGAGTTTTCAGGAACTTTCACTGCAATAGATTTTTCAGCGCTGGATCAAAGTGCACTGGTCTCGGTACGATGGTACAAAGCCGGCGCTGGCGGTGAACCACCAGCAGGAATCGCGGTGGTGGCTAAAAATGTGTATTGGATAATTGAATCGGCTCCTGTTGCGACTCAATTCAATGCGCGGTTAACTTTCACATACGAACCTTTTGGTGGTATCGTTGATCCCACAGCACTACGGCTTTTGCGCCGGAATAGTCAAAGCGATCCGTGGCAAGTAGCTGTAACAGAAGTGGACACCCTTCGCAAAACGGTTTTAGCTCTGAATGTGACCAGTTTAGGTGAATGGACATTTGGCTCAACGTCGCCCATCAACCCGTTGGAGCCGCAACCTCCTGGTCTTGTGAGCAAGCCCAATCCGCCAGATGGTGAAGTGCAGGTGCCTAACCGTCCGCGCTTGTCTTGGTTTCCGGCTAAGGCTGCACGTGCCAATGATCTGTTTCTGTGGAAGGCTTCCGATACCAAGCCAGCTACTCCAACTGCCGCCGACTTGACCACCACAGACTACGAGGTGCAGACAGATCTATCTTATGGCACGACCTATAACTGGCAAGTGATTGCAAAGAATATCGACGGCCAAACTGCAGGACCAGTGTGGTCTTTCACCGTGCGAATTCTGTCTGATTTGCAAGTGACTGAAATTCAGGCTCCGCCGGAAGCTTCATCGGGACGAGATATTGAAGTGAGATGGGTAGTCAAAAACACTGCTGCCGGTCCAACCAATGCACCTCGCTGGCTCGATATCGTCTACCTCTCAGCCGATTCGGTATTCAATCCGGAAACTGTGACTCGATTAGGAGAATTTGAGAATGTGAGTTTCCTGCCATCTGGAGAGAGTTATTCCAATTCAGCTACTTTAAAGCTGCCACAGGGCGTTATTGGCAACCATTACATTTTTGTGGCGACAGATCATAACAATCATCTCAAAGAATCAGACGAGACCAATAACGTTGGCAGAAGCGATACAACCATAAAGATCATCCTCACACCTCCACCGGATCTACGAGTAGACTCGCTGAGAGCACCGGACAATGCTTTCTCCGGACAGAATATCACTGTTCAATGGAAGGTGGTCAATGCCGGTCCAGGGCCAACAGAAGCCAACGAGTGGTTCGATGCGGTCTTTTTCTCGCAGGATTCTGTGTTGAATCAAAAAGCGGTGCAAATTGGAACGGCATTTAGACGAGTTGGCGCTCTCCAGCCTGGTGGATCGTATAATGGAAGTGTTTCAGGACAACTGCCCCATGCCGTAATGGATACTTCTTACCTTTTTGTTGTTACGGACGTATCCAACAATGTTTTTGAATTTGCCCTCGAAAACAACAATACGCGCAAAAAAACCATAGCGATCACTTTAGCGCCACCACCGGATTTGGTCGTCACGCAAATCAGCAATCCTTCCACGGGTAACTCCGGTCAAGCCATTCTTGTGGGGTGGACAGTTGAGAATCAAGGGCCCGGGTCGCCTTTTGAAGCCGGCTGGAGTGATCGGGTCTATCTTTCCGAGTCTCCTACTTTCAGTCCGGAGCAATCGACAGTTTTGGGCAGCGTTCAGCGGTCAGCACCATTCAACCCTGGTGCGAAATATTCGGTACAAAGAAATTTAACTCTTCCTAATGGTATCTCGGGAATGTATTATATTTTTGTGCACACGGATTGGGCCAATCAAGTCTTCGAGCATACGTTTGAAAACAATAATGTCCTGCGCAGCGATACGACCATTGCTATCAGCCTTTCACCCTGGCCTGATTTGCAAGTTGTCACCATTCAAACGCCGAATAATGCAGTGGCAGGTAATCGAATTACAATATCCTGGACCGTCGCCAATGCGGGCAAAGGAATCGCAGCCCCTGCACCCTGGACAGATCGGCTTTTGCTTGCATCTGACCCCTCAACAGACCCAACCCGAGCACGATTCTTGGCGGAAGGCACTCGTATTCAACCTCTCGATACCGCCAAGACCTACACGCAAACAACGACGGTAGATCTGCCTGTCGATATTTCGGGGAACTACTATATCCTCGTCCAGACAGATGCCCGAAATAATGTTTATGAGCACACTAATGAGAACAACAACGTTGGAATCAGCGATGCAATAGACGTGGAGGCGATTCCCCTCCCTGATTTAACTGTAAGTGAGTTCGTTGCACCCTCGACCGATTCATCAGGCCAGTCGGTTTCCATTCGATGGACAGTAAGTAACATCGGCGAAGGCAAAACTTTGGCCTCAAATTGGGTCGATGAAGTCTATCTATCGCAAGATTCTTTGCTGCATCAGAACACAGATATTAGACTGACGAGTGTTCCCCGATCTGGTGCACTCGCGGTGGGACAAAGCTATTCCAGAAGTCAATCTGTCAACTTGCCCAATGGCATCGCCGGTAGTTATTATGTGATCATAAAGACGGATATCTATGGTGTCGTGACAGAGAGCAATGCCGCCAATAACATTTCATTTTCTCCTATTGCCATTAGTTTGACCCCATCGCCGGATCTGCAAGTGACTTCTCTTAATGCGCCAGCGCAAGCCAATGCCGGACAACCAGTTATCGTAGAATGGACGGTACAGAACACGGGGGTGGGTTCTACCCCATCATCCCGTTGGTTTGATGCGATCTTCTTATCGCAAAACACCACCTTTGATAACACCGACATCCGATTGGGCACCTTTACCCGCAGCGGAGCGTTGGAGCCCAACACCTCATATACAAATAGTCTCGAAGTTGATCTTCCCATTTATATTTCAGGTACCTACTATTTTATCCTCAAGACTGATAACAGCAATGATATTTACGAGCACAATGCAGAGGACAACAACACAAGTGTAATGGCAATTTTCTTGACCTTGCCACTACCTTCTGACTTGGTCATTACCAACATTACTCTCCCCGATAGTGCCATGCCTGGAGAAGAAGTGACGGTCTCCTACACCATTCAAAATCAAGGCGCAAATCCTGCCGTTGGTTGGATGAATGATGCCGTCTATTTCTCCTCCGATAAAACTTGGGATATTGATGATGCGCTTTTGGGTATACAACGCCGTTTCATCAATCTGGCACCGGGTACCTCGCTCCAGTTTAAAATGCGTGTGAATCTCGCCAAGACCTATTCGGCTGATGAAAATGGCAATATTACAGGGGAAATGCCAGGGGTGACTCCTGGTTCTTATTATGCCATTGTGCGGACCGACATTCGGAATAACATTCGCGAGAATGATGATACCAACAATACTCTAGCATCTTATGGGCAAATGGAAATTACTATTCCAGAGTTTTTCCCAGGTCAATTCATAAATCGAACCATTGCTTCTGGACGTGAACATTTTTTCCGTATCAAAGTTCCCCCCAACCGCGATGTCCGCGTCAGGCTTGAGTTTAATGCTCAATTTGGATCTGAGCTTGGATTGCTTGCATCATTTGGAGCTGTTCCCAGTCGAGAAAATTTTCAACGCGGAATAATTGCTCCTGGACAGATCCGCATACTCTATTTACCATCGACAGAAGTTGGAACACATTATTTGATGATTTTCAATTCTTCCTCTTCAGGGAGTGTCGCACTGGACTATATCCTAAGTGCTGCTGAACTCGATTACGAAATCAGTTCTGTTACACCTGCAATAATTGGAAATAATGGGGCTGTAACTCTTGAACTTTTCGGTGGTCAAATGGGTAGAGTTAGAACATTAGCTTTACGATCATTATCTGACGAGCAGATCGAAGCAGAACAAATTCGTATATTAGAGCCAACGCGGCTGCTAGCGCGATTTGTCCTAAATGATGTTGGTCTTGGCAAGTACCATCTTGTAGCAATAAACCAAGATACGGTTGAAGCCGTACTACAAGAGGGCGTTAAGATTGAGCCCTCAACTGGGCACAAACCCGCATTTTCCTTTTCAGGTCCTGGAACCATTCTATTTGGAGGAATAGGACATTTTGACGTTTTTATCACAAATAATGGTAACATTAATATCCCTCATCTGCAGGTGCTTTTCATGCTGCCCGAAGCGATTCACCCTGCCATCAGGGTAGTTGGAATCCAAACACCTCCTCTAGCAAACCTACTGGAAATTTCGTTTGACGAAACTCGACATAACTTTGTCAGTAGTGCTGAAACTCGAATGGTGCCCGTCTGGCTTAACGAGCTTCGACCAGGTGAAAATAGGAGAATCACATTTACCTCTCCCATCTCTGCCCTGATAAGCTATTTTGATATTCAACACATCATCACTTATACTGATTCACAATTTGTGAGAGCTCAAATGAGCACTGCCGAATCTGTTCGGCAGTTTATTTTGAGCAATCCTGCCTACGATCACACTCGGTTAGTTCAGATTGCCAGAGTGCGAGATGACTTTGAACAGATCTATATGACCACATTTCGGAACTTGAGCCCGTTGCTTGCAAATCAGGGGACAGGGCCAGATACGATACCACTTGATCAAATATTCTATCTTGAAACACACGAAGCATATGAGATGTTGGCTAATCTTATGCTACTATACGCACCAGATATACCTTTTGAAGTAATGTTTTCTTCAGAAACTCAGGTTGTTCTCTCAAAAAATATTTTGTTCGGTACCAATCAGGAGCAGCAAACAAATGATAATTGTGGATGCCGATGGAAAGAGTCTGAGGGAAGGAAAACATTGTTGCGAAAATATTTCCAAATCGAGCCGGCAGTATTAAATGTCAACGAACAATGTCTGCTTGAACTATTAGAAGGGATACCAGAGTCGCAACGTACAACCAGTAATGATTGTAACCCTCCCCCTCCCGTAAGCAAGGACCCCAATGATATGGTCGGTCCAACGGGCTATGGTGACGAGAAATGGATTGTCAGAGCTCAAATTTTGCCATATACTATCCGCTTCGAGAACGATCCAAAGTTGGCAACTGCACCGGCACATGTCGTCACCATTACGCAGCAATTGGATTCGGATTTGGATGTCCGTACCTTCCGTCTCGGCAATTTCGGCTTCGGCAGCTTCACCTTCAACGTACCGGAAAATCGCTCCTTTTACACCCAACGCTTAGATGTCAAAGACTCTCTCGGCATCTTTGTGGATGTAACAGCCGGTATCGACATCATCAAAAACGAAGCCTTCTGGATTTTCAAATCCATTGATCCGGCTACAGGCGAAGCGCCCCTCGATCCATTCGCTGGCTTCCTTCCAGTCAATGATTCAACCCACGTCGGTGAAGGGTTTGTGAGCTACACCATTCGCCCAAAGCGAGACGCCAAAACCCGCGATGTGATCAATGCGCAAGCGCGGATTGTCTTCGACGTAAATGAACCATTAGATACGCCAGCGATATTCAATACCATCGATGCGGTTACGCCAATTAGTCGGGTTAAGCCATTGCCCGCGACCATCAACGACACCACCTTCGTTGTGAGCTGGAGTGCACAGGACGACTCCGCTGCCTCTGGTATTCGAGATTACACCCTTTACGTAGCAGAAGACACACTGCAGTTTCAACCACACGAAAGCAATCTAACCGATACTTCGCTCGTGTTCACGGGCCAGTTTGGTCACACCTATCGGTTTTTCACCATTGCCAGAGACAACGCCGGCAATGTGGAGCCCATGAAGTCAGCGGCAGAAGCAACCACCACCTTGACAACCTCTGTTGCGGAAAATCATCCATCGGAATTGCCAAAACAATATACGCTCGACTACAACTACCCGAATCCGTTCAATCCGAACACAATCATTCAGTACGCTTTGCCCAAAGCCTCAGAAGTGAAATTGGTCATCTACAACATTCTCGGGCAAAAAGTCAAAACGCTGGTGGATAAAAAACAGCCTGCTGGATACTACACCATCCAGTGGGATGGGCGAAATGATGCCGGTGTGCAATTGGCAACCGGAGTTTACTTCTATCAGCTTGAAACACAGAATTTTGTCAAAACAAGAAAGATGCTATTGTTGAAATAAGATCGTACTCGACATTAGGTTCGTGGCGAAAGTCAACTAAAGCGGCTAACAAAATTTTGCTGCGGACGGCTACGCCGATGCCCGAACTAGCGATTTCGATTTTGCGAACGCTCGTTGACTAAATGAAGTATCGTGGTAATGTACCGCCGCCGCAGAAAATTGGCGCCAGGCACTGTGTTGTACTCATATCACGATCAAAGATTTTGTCAGAGAATAAAGCGCAGCCGCAATTCTTCAATGAGGTTTTTGCACATCACCTTAAAGTGCAGGTGTTCCCAGCAAGGAGGTAGCGATGAAACAATTAACCAAAGTCGTCTTTTGCACTATCCTAGCGGTTTCATTGATAGTGCTTCTCATGACGTCGGGCTGCCAGAACTCGAGCGCATCTAACAAGGCTTTAGCGCATCGCTTCCACATGGACATTTTTAAACAAGGGAAATTGGACGTAGCAGACGAGATTCTCAGTCGTGACTTTGTCGCGCATGTACCCGGACTTCCCCCGGAGTTTACAAACGGCCCGGAGGGCGTCAAGAAATGGGCTACCGCATTGCGTAGTGGTCTCTCCGGCATCCAGATCACTCATCATGAAACCATCGCCGAGGGAGACAAGGTGGTAATCCGCTGGACAGGTGGCGGTATTCATGCGGGTGAGATGTTTGGCATCCCCGCTTCCGGAAAGTCGGTAAACCAAACAGGTTTTGATCTCTTCCGAATTGCGAACGGAAAAATTGTAGAAATGTGGCAGGAGGCGGATTATCTTGGTATGATGCGCCAGATCGGGGCAATCCCCAGCCAGTAACAGAACACCGCGACTTTAATCTATTAGCAATGGGGCGTTTGGTAGAGATTGGAGTACGCGCCCTGCCAGCGCCCCTCCCAGTCCTGCAAGGCGGGATGCGCGCTAAAGCAGAGCAAGTCCGAACGTTCGTCTCACAGAAGAAAGTGCGGTGGTAAATTCGCGGTAAGTTCACAGCAATGAAGTAAGATCGGTAACGAAGTCGAAACTAAATTTTGAAAATGAACACGAAAGATATCATTGAATCGTACAATCAAATGACTGCTGGGTTTGAAAAAGAATTAGAGGAAAGAACAGCGGATGAAGTTGCTTATGACAATGTAATAATTCAAGAGTTGAGAAAGGGAAGCTCGATCAAGAAGGCCTTAAAAATTGCTGCTGAGAAGTATCCAGATGAAGCATTGCAATACGATGACGAAACCATCGGTGATATAAAAGCCCATTACGATTATCTTCTCAATCATGAAGCAATCAAGAATAGAATAAAACAATTACGATAAAGAATACAAAGTGGTTAATGAATACAAAGTTTGAAAGAGCAAAAAGCAAATTCGTGGAAGAGACAAAATTTGTATTTGAATTTGGGCAAGAAAATCGTGGTAAATGGCAAGCTATTTTCTAACCGTGTTGCTCGTGGACGCGGGGACGCGCTCATGATTTTTAACACCGTGCTTCGCTCAAACTTCTGTGGCATTCCGACGACCGTGCTCCGTACCCCGCGC
>JAKEEU010000146.1 GCA_022616415.1 Candidatus Zhuqueibacterota bacterium
GCGAGCGTTTTTCAGCGAAGCAATCCTTTGAAAATCAAGAGATTGCTTCGGCAAAAAGCGCCTCGCAATGACTGTAATTTTATCCCTTAACGAGTATATTATTCTCGTTAATGGGAAAGTCGTCGCCTAAGGTTTTGATATAGAAAAGATGTTGGCGCAGGTTCGAAAGAAATACCCTAAAGCAACCCCTTTTGTCGCCAAGATTCCTGATGAAAGGATGATGGTATTATGATCCGAAAAAGACAAGTCAAGTTCCAACAAAAAACGTGTCAAAACGGGTAACTGAGAAACGTATGGAAAGTCCAGTGGCGAATCGAACTCACAACTGACTTTCACGCTATGTTGATATGGCGATGCAAGACCTTGGAAAAATCCTAATGCTCATCGGCATCGTGCTGCTCGTCGCCGGCGCGGCGCTCTATTTTTTGAAAGGCATTCCATTTCTCGGAAAATTGCCCGGCGATATTCTCATTAAAAAAGAAAGTTTCACGTTTTATTTTCCTTTGGCCACGAGCCTGTTGCTCAGCCTGTTGTTGACGCTTTTGCTCTATCTTTTCAAAAAGCAATCATGAGAAACAAATTATTCGCCGCTATCGCGGTTGGCCTCGGCATGCTTTTGCAGGCCGCGAACGCAGCCTCGCTTGCAAGCCCCGACTTTTACGTGACCCAAGCCGATACCACCTCCACTTCCCGCTCGGTCCATGTGATTCGCATCAACGGCCCGATCAACCCGGTGGCCGCCGAATACATCGTTGACGCGATCGAAGAGGCGGCGGAGGCGGATGCGGAATGTTTGATTATCGAACTGGACACGCCGGGCGGCTTGATGGAATCCACCCGCATCATCATCAAAGCCATGCTCGCGAGCGAAGTCCCGGTGGTTATTTATGTCTCGCCTTCGGGGGCGCGGGCGGCCTCGGCCGGCGTGTTCATGACCTACGCGGCGCACCTGGCGGCGATGGCGCCGAGCACCAACATCGGCGCGGCGCATCCGGTCAATATCGGCGGTGGCGGCGCGGACTCTTCCAACACCATGATGGAAAAAGTTACCAACGACGCGGTGGCGCAAATCAAAACCGTCGCTGAAAAAAGAGGGCGCAACGTTGAATGGGCCGAAGAAGCCGTGCGCAAAAGCGTCTCGATCACCGAAAAAGAAGCGCTGGAAAAAAACGTCATCAACTTCATCGCGCCGAACCTCGACAGCCTGCTCATCCAAATGAACGGCCGCGAAGTCGAGCTCGCCAGGCACAAGGCCAAATTGCAAACCGCCGGCGCGAAAATCATCCGCAACGAAATGAGCTGGCGGCACAAGCTGCTCGATAAAATTTCCGATCCGAACATTGCCTACATCCTTTTCCTGCTCGGCTTTGCCGGCATCTACTTCGAGCTTTCCAACCCTGGCGCGATTTTGCCCGGCGTGCTCGGCGGCATCTTTCTGATTTTGGCCTTCTATGCGTTTCAAACGTTGCCGGTCAATTGGGCCGGACTTCTGCTCATTCTGTTTGCCGTCATTCTTTTTATTCTTGAAGTGAAAGTGACGAGTTTTGGCATCCTTACCATTGGCGGCGTCGTTGCCATGTTTCTCGGCTCGGTCATGTTATTCCGCCGGCCGGCCACGGTTTTTGAGCCGGCGATCAGAATTTCGCTGCAAGTGATCATTCTCGCGACTTTGGCCACCGCCGCTTTTTTTGCCTTTGCCGTCGGCCTCACCGTGAAGGCGCATCGCAAACAGGTTACCACCGGCAGAGAAGGCATGATCGGCGAGGTGGGCATCGCGCTGACGGATCTGAATCCGAGTGGGCGAGTGCACGTTCACGGCGAAATCTGGCAGGCGCGCAGCGACACACCGATAGAGAAAGATCAGCCGGTCAAAGTGCTGGAGGTGAGCGGATTGCAATTGAAAGTGGAGAGGTCAAACGGCTGAGGACTTGGCTGCTGTTTCAAGAGTTTCTATTTCATCCCCAAAACTAAAACCCAGAGGAGGGAAGTATGCAAATTGGTTTATTGATATTGGTCGTGCTCGGCGTGATGTTCCTATCCAGCATGATCAAAGTGTTGCGTGAATACGAGCGCGGCGTTATTTTCAGGCTCGGTCGTTTGCTTCAGGTCGGCGACCGCGCCTATAAGGGCCCCGGGTTGATCATTTTGATCCCCCTCATCGACCGCATGGTGAAAGTCAGCCTGCGCACGATCGTGATGGATGTGCCGCCACAAGATGTGATTACGCGCGACAACGTTTCAATCAAAGTAAACGCGGTGATTTATTTTCGCGTTATCGATCCGGCCAAGGCCGTCATCGAAGTCGAAGACTTTCTCTTCGCGACCTCCCAGATTTCTCAAACCACATTGCGCAGCATTCTGGGTCAGGCCGAGCTGGACGAGCTGCTCGCGCAACGCGAGAAAATAAATCACGAATTGCAAAATATTATTGATTCGCAAACCGACCCCTGGGGCATCAAGGTGACCGCCGTCGAGGTGAAGCACGTCGACTTGCCGCCGGAGATGCAGCGCGCCATGGCCCGCCAAGCCGAAGCCGAGCGCGAGCGCCGCGCCAAAATTATTCACGCCGAGGGCGAATTGCAAGCTTCGGCGAAACTTGCGGAAGCCGCGCGCATGCTCAGCGCTGATCCGGCGGCGATGCAGTTACGCTATCTACAAACGCTTGTCGAAGTTGCGGCGGAAAACAATTCAACGACGATCTTTCCGGTGCCCATCGATATACTCAAAATTTTTATGGATCGGAAGGACAAGTAGCCGTGTAACGTGATACGCTCTTTTGACCTACGATTTCCAAATTTTATTTTGACGTTCGATCATAGATCGTTACACGTTAAACGTTACACGGTTTTTCCAGAACTTTTTAGCGGCGAGATAGTTAGATAAATTGTGTCTTCTGAAATTTATCGTGCATCCAACCGGAGAAATAGCCATGCGCAAAATGATTTTTGTTTTTCTCAGCCTCCTCCCTGCCGCGCTGCTCGCGCAAACCGGCACGCTGCCGCAAACGATCAATCGCATGTTCAACCCGGCGCATTATCACCAGCGCGCTAACGCGGTCGCGGCACCAACACTTAGCCGTTTCGGACAGAGCGACGTATTCGGTCTCAATGGCGCGCTGGTGAGTTATGGCGCCGGCAGCAATTTTCGTTATCAATGGCCGCTCAAACCGGATTTGACCGCGACGCTGGACCTCTCGATGCTCTATCTCGATTTCAGCAATCCTCTCCTGCCATTTTATTCATCGACATACCGCAGCGCCGACGTGATGCTCGCGCCGCTCTTTTTCGGCGTGCGTCGCGACGTTTTGCGCGAGAATTTTGACGACACCATTTTACCGTATGTGCAGGTGGGCGCCGGCCCGCTCGCCGGCTTTGCATTTCCGTATGGCTACAGCTTTTGGGAAAGCTTGCGCCGCGCTGCAACGACGTGGACGATCGGCGGCTTTGCCGGCGCCGGCGTCAATTTCGCGATCAACAAGAAGACCGTGGGTTTGGTGGATTTGCGCTACAATGTCATGATCTTCCCGGAACAAGTCGGGCCACGCCAAAACTACAGCGGCCCGGCGATTTCATTCGGCGTACTGCGAGGATTCTGATAACATGGATTTGATAAACGCACGGATAAGAGCACTGGCGGAAATTTTGTTCAAATAGTGTTAGGATTTTGAGGTATATTCTGCATGCCATAGGTAAGCTGCACAAATGACAATTGGCGCTCAAAATATAACAAGACGTTCCTCGGGAATGAAGAATGCCGTTTTGAATCGGCGCCGACACCACAGGTTGCACGCCATTACGCAAACCTCAAGAAGCCGGAAACGCTTGCAGAGCGTCCCGCGCTCTTTTTATTGGTGGCCGATCACGAGTGCTAAAATTCGACAAGCCGCTCAAAAAATTGTGGATGCGGTTGATCCGGAAAAAATCATCTTGTTTGGCTCCTTCGCGTATGGGAAACCGAACTTTGATAGCGACGTCGATTTACTCGTGATTATGGAAAGCGACAAGAGCGCGCACGCTCGGTCTGCGCAAATATCCGAAATTCTTTGTCCACGCCCGTTTCCAGTAGATATTATAGTTCGCACTCCCACCGAGGTGACTGAACGGCTGGCGATTGGCGATTACTTTTTCCAAGAAATTTTGACAAAGGGAAAAGTCTTATATGAACGGGCAAGCCGTCGCTGAGTGGGTCAAAAAAGCCGAGGATAATTACCTCAGCGCGCTGGCGTTGTCACGTCGCCGCAAGCAATCCGTTCCTGACGTTGTTTGACTGATCTGCGCACGCTTGGGTTGAACGAACGCCAGATCGAAGCGCTGCGTATGATGACGAATGAGGGCAAAGAATTGACGAATGCTATTTACCAGCAGTTATTCAACGTTTCAAGAAATACGGCAGTCCGAGACTTGCAAGCTTTAGTAAAAACCGGCTGGGTAAAAGTCCTCGGTAATGGGAAAGGCACACGCTATCAAGCAATTTATACTCGTTAAGGGATAAAATTACAGTCATTGCGAGGCGCTTTTTGCCGAAGCAATCTCTTGATTTTCAAAGGATTGCTTCGCTGAAAAACGCTCGCAA
>JAKEEU010000147.1 GCA_022616415.1 Candidatus Zhuqueibacterota bacterium
CAATTTGGGGCAAAACCATTAAAGCTTTTTGAAGAATTGTTTTGCCCTTAATGGTTTTGCCTTGATTTCTTGGCTTTCAACAATACTCCCTGAATAGTTACTAATTTTGTCGTTAATCATTTTGTCATTAATTGTCTTTTTCTTAATTAAATTTAATGTACAAAATTTAGTTATAAAATAAGCAAATCATCAATGAAATCTTTCGCCGCTTTATTCTCCGTTTGGCTCGGGCTGCTGATTATATTCCCAATTCAGATGCAAGCCCAGGACTGGTCGGGATATCTCGCGATTGAATCCCGGTTGTTTCCGCAATCACCGCTGGTAAGCGCGCAGCATCGGGCCGGGCTCTCGTTTGCCTTGCAGCCGGAATACTATCACGAATGGGCGGATCGTCGCCAAAGCCTTTTGTTCATTCCCTACTTTCGTTATGACCAACACGACGGTGAGCGCACGCATTTCGATGTCCGCGAGCTTTATTGGCAATACGTTGCCGGCAGTTGGGAATTGCGCGTGGGGATTGGAAAGGTGTTTTGGGGCGTTACCGAGTCGCAGCATTTGGTCGACATCATCAATCAAACCGATTTGGTGGAAAATCTCGATGGCGAAGAAAAGCTTGGCCAGCCCATGATCAATTTTGCGGTGATTCGCAACTGGGGCACGTTGAATTTTTTTCTGCTGCCCGGCTTTCGCGAGCGCACCTTTCCCGGCCGGGAGGGGCGTTTGCGTTTTCCGCTGTTGGTCGATATGAATAAGGCCACTTATGAATCCAGCGCCAAACGCCAGCACGTCGATTGGGCTTTACGCTGGTCGCACACCCTCGGCGCTTTCGATCTCGGCTTGGCGCATTTTTCCGGCACCAGTCGCGAGCCGCGCCTGCTTCCCGCTGATGCAAACACGGCGGCTCCGGTTTTAATCCCGTATTACGACCTCATCACGCAAACCAGTCTTGATTTGCAGGCAACACAAGGCGGCTGGCTGTGGAAGCTGGAGGCGATTTCGCGCGCCAACCGAGGGCGCCGCTTTGCTGCGTTTACCGGCGGCTTTGAATACACCTTCGCCAATTTCAAAAATTCCGGCATCGACATCGGCGTGCTCGGCGAATACCTCTTCGACGATCGCGATCAGGAATTTTTTCCGGTCAATTCGTTTGATGACCACGTTTTTGTCGGTTCGCGCCTGGCGTTCAATGATGCGCAAAGCACCGATCTGCTGGCGGGCGTCATTGTGGATCGCAAGAGCGGCAGCAGCTTTCTGAACGTCGAAGCCAGCCGGAGATTAGGGCAAAGCTGGAAGCTCAATCTCGAGGCGCGCGGCTTTTTAAAAGCCTCCCCGGCCGACGTCATTTATGGCTTCAGAAAGGACAGCCACATGCAACTGGAGCTGTCGCGGTATTTTTGACAGCAAGCTCAGCCCTGTAATTCATGAGTATCGGCTAAAAACACAATCAGAGAAATTTAAATGATACCTGTTTTTATTGACCACTTTTGCAAGGCTTTCTTAACTTGGCAATGTCAAGTTGGCTTGAACAAAAGCCATGACAGAAAAATGAAAGACAGAAAAATAAAGCCTGGCATCATACCAGGGCAGTTGAGGATAACAGGAACGAGCAGATGGCAAACATTTTTCTGTCATCCATTTTTCTTAAAATTTTGCTTGACAAAGACTTGGCTTTTTGCTAATATTGAACATTCAGTTTATGGGCGATTGCCCGAGGTAGCTTAAACTATGCCGTAGGGGAAAGCGATGGGTCACAATTCCAAACGTATTTGGCGACGAAGCCCAAATCCCGCAGAGGTTGGTCTTACCGGCTTGGTGCATACAGGCTGGATGGTAAGACGGCGTCCGCGAGGTTTGGGTTTTTTGTTTGGCGCTGGGCTACGAGGGCATTAAAACCGGTTCAACCTGTCGCCAAAAAAGTTTCTAATATTAGAAACATCCGCTCTTCGCGGGCCTGCCCGAGAAATGGCTAATATTAGAAACATCGGCCGCAAAAGTTTCTAATATTGGAAACAAATGGCTAATATTAGAAACTTCCGCGCCGCCGTACTGAAAAATGTCTAATATTAGACATTTCGACCCCACAAAAAAATGGCTAATATTGGAAACATTTTGGCAAAAAGTTTCTAATATTGGAAACAAATGGCTAATATTAGAAACATGGAAAATGGCGCGGCCTTGCAGGTTAATAAGGCGTTACCCCATCTCAAGCATGAAAGTTTGGTGCTCGATCAGAAATATCGCGGTGTACCGAAAGATGGGCATCGCGGTAGGAAATAAAAATACGGTGAGAATTGGAGACAAAAATATACTTGCAAAAATAAAAGTACGGTTGTAAATTTACGCATATAATCGTCACAATAACGGATACGAAAGAGCGTGCTTCGCCTGGTGTACGAACACCAGTGACTCTGATTTACCACCACATTGAATATGTACACCAACGGGACACCGTACTTTAGGCCACTGCTGGAACCTGGCATACATTACAAAACACTTGCCGAAGTGGAAACGTTGTGTGTGACAACTTTTGGCAACAATGAACAAAGACGCAAAATCTTCAATCTGTTTTCGGAGCTATTGAACAAAGTTTTGTCCTTGGGTCTGGATTGGGTAATCTGGATCAATGGCTCCTTTGTTACCGAGAAACCAGATCCTGGCGACATTGATGCTCTTTTTGCGCCCACAGACGAGAGGGCAGTAAATAACCTTGATGAGGATGGACAAAAGCTTTTGATGGAGCTTTTTTCAGACCGCGAACGTACAAAAAGGCAGTACTTGACCGACGCTATTTTCGCCCCGGAGTTCATGGTTGATCCCAATCAACACATGTACTGGCGTGGTGTTTTCGGGTTTGACCGTGAAGATAGGCCAAAGGGCTGGGTTCAACTGAAGCTAGGAGAAAAAAGATGAGAGAAAATAACAACATTGCCAGCTTGGAAAAGCGACTTGATCAAGCGAGGGATATCGAAGCACGCTATGCTCAGCGAGCAACAGCAGAACCGGATAACTTTGCCCTTCAACTCGGGTATAGGTCTTTTCAGCAGGAAGTATTGGAGGTAAAGAACCTTCTCGAGCAAGCGCAAATTGAAAAACTGGCAAGTATCAGACGGGAGCAAGAGGTGCGCAGAATTACTCGGAAAGAGCGCCTCGCAGCGTGGAGTGAGTATATAAATTTTGTTTTTGCCAGACTGGCAGCCCTCGCCGCGATTGTGGTGGGAACACTGGAGCTTATTGATGCTAAGGTGCTTTCCATAGAACTGCCGATTCCAGCCCTCTTCCTTCTGGGAGCTGGATTGGCTGTTCTGTTTTATAGACCACTTTTGAGCAGACTTAGGAAGTAAAGTATCGATCGCGAGTCGAACAATAAGCTACTCGGCGTGGCATGGCATAGAAATAAAAAAACAGTTGACTTTTCCAGAAATTGTTTTATACTTCCGGTTGGGTAACACCAGGAGAAAAAGTCATGAGAGCATTAAAAATGTCTACTATTAGAAACAAAACCCCACCGCAACCCTGCCCGAGAAATGTCCAATAGTAGCCATTTTGATACCGTGAAAAAATGTCTACTATTGTAAACATTTTGCCAAAAAGTTTCCATTATTGGAAACAAATGTCTACTATTGGAAACCTGGAACATGGCGGCGCGTGGCAAGTGAATAAGGTGTTAGCGCGCGTAACACACGGACGACTTTGTTGTAATCACAGAACTCAGTATATTGGAGGTTCAAATGAGCTCTATACTCTTTAAATGTGTTGTTCTTCTTGGCCTTTGCTCATTCAAACTTGTAACAGCACAACAACCGAAGAGTTCTCACACAGTTCAATCGCTGAAAGTAACCGTGCTTTCTACAATGCTTGCTGATGCGGGTATCGGTGAGTGGGGATTTGCGGCTTTAGTCGAGATTGATGGCCGACGTCTCTTATTTGATACGGGCGCTCGCCCCAACACAGTTCTTCAGAACTCTGTCGAACTGAAGATTGACCTCTCAAGCGTTACGGATGTAATCATTAGTCACAACCATTACGATCACGTCGGAGGTCTTCTTGCATTGCGACGAGAACTCTCGAAGAAAGAGCCTGCAGCCATGATTCGTACGCATGTCGGAGAAGGCATTTTCTATAGTCGGCCACGCGGCACAGACGAAGCAAACTCAATGATTGATATCAAAGTCGAGTATACCAAATTGAATGGAGAGTTCATTCAATACACTAAACCGACCGAGATTCTTCCCGGTGTGTGGCTCACCGGCCCCATCCCTCGCAAATTTCCCGAACGCAATTGGAGTAGCCTAGGAAAAGTAAAAACAGATGCTGGGTTGGTAGAAGACACCGTCCCAGAAGATCAAGCTTTGGTCATCGATACTGATAAGGGTCTAGTGGTAATCTCAGGTTGTGGTCACGCAGGCATTATCAACACAATTGATTATGCCCGATCATTCATTCGACCATCTCCCATTTTTGCAATCTTAGGCGGTTTTCACTTGTTTAATGCGAATGACCAGACTCTTCAATGGACGGGAGAAAAATTGAAGGAGGCAGGATTGGCAAATCTTCTTGGGGGTCATTGTACAGGCATCGAAGCCGTTTATCTGTTGCGCGAACTCACCGGTCTCGACCGAAAAACTGCTGTTGTGAGTGCCGTAGGTTCTTCCTTTTCTATAGATAAAGGAATCGATCCTTTGAATCTTGCAAAATGAGATACAAAGGTGCAAGTACGGAAAGTAGACGTACTGGCTTCGCGAACGCGAGTGCTCGTTATGAAAGTTTTTCACCCCCATTTTTAACGGCCACAAGACTGAACATTCGTCTATTATGAAAACGAGTCTTGACATTCTACCGAAAGATAAACAGGAGGAACTTCATCGCGTCGTGGAAATTATCCGTGAGGAATTTAAGCCGGAGATGATTATCCTATTTGGAAGCCATGCCCGAGGCAATTGGGTTGAAGACGCTTATATCGGCGAAGACGGCAATTACTACAAATACAAAAGCGATTTCGACATCTATGTGCTGATGCACAACCACGACGATGCACGTAAAGTTAATCGGCGGAAAAGCATTCGGGACAAATTTCGCGCTGAAATTAGAACTCCGGTACAAGTTATTGCCGATACCGTAAGCTATTTCAATAGCCGTCTAAAAGAAGCACAATACTTCTTCACTGATATAAAAGAAGAAGGTATACTTTTGTATGATTCGGGGAAACTTAAATTAGGCGAGCCACGCAAACCTACGCCGGAAGAGCGAATCCAAAAAGCGGAAGAAGATTTTCAGCACTGGTTTAATAGCGCCAACAACTTTTTCCTTGCTTTTGAATTGCTCTTGGAGCGGAACATTTATAACGAAGCCGCTTTCCTGCTCCACCAGGCAGTCGAGCGCTATTACTCAACCGTGTTATTGGTGCTAACCAACTACAAGCCGAAAGGCCATGACCTTGAGGAATATGGAGGATTGGCAGCAAGCCAGAAACCTGTTTTGAATGCAGTTTTCCCCCGCGACACGCAGGAAGATGAACACCGTTTTGAATTGCTGAGAAAAGCTTATGTCGAGGCTCGATATGAGAAAAACTATGAGATCACAAAGAAAGATTTGGAATGGCTTGCCGAGCGGGTGAAGCAACTGCGGGCTTTAACCGAAGAAGTTTGTAAAAAATGGATAGAAAAATTAAAAACGCAATCTAGCGGTAAGATGGACACGCTTGTATAAAACGAAGGTTGCATTATTCAGATTTTGTGTTATATTCTAAGTTGAATAGATTGAGTGTGCAGCTAACCAAAAACGGAGAATATAAAATGAAATATACAGTCATGCTCAAAGAAGAAAATGGCCATTTTCAGGCAACTGTACCAGCTCTGCCTGAATGTATGGTCAAAGCGCCAACTCGTTCTGAAGCTATCTCGACAATTCGCAAGGCTATTTCTGAAATTATTAGCCGAATCGAGATTATTCAAATCGATGTCAGCGCAGAACCCAAGTCGGGCAGCCTGATTCATGAAACACCGTGGGAGTGGTTCGGTGCATTCAAAAATGATCCCACTTGGGGCGAGTTGTTTGATGATATCGAACGCAGGCGGAATGCCGATCAAAACTAAAGGGACCTATTTATGTACTTATGGGATGCCAATATCTTACGGCATTATGGTGAAGATCACCCAACTCTTCGCCTTCATGTGCAACGTGTTTCTTGGGCAGAAATCGCTATTCCTTCAGTTGTTGTCGCAGAGGTTTTGCGTGGCCGGTGCGAGTTTGCGCTAAAAGCACCTCCAGAAAAAGCGGCTTTAGCGCACTCGCTTCTGGTGGAAACGCAGAAATATTTGACTCAGTTTAATCAACTGTTATTTGATGAAAAATGCGCCAAAGCATTGGAGGAGTTGAAGCAACAGCATAAGGCTCATAAAAAATATCCCGACTTGATGATTGCTGCTATGGCTAAAGTCGGGAAGCATGTCGTTGTTACTCGTAATCTGAAAGATTTTGAAAACCTACTCCCACCAAATCAGCTTGCCAATTGGATCGATATAGAGCCGACTTGAGATAAACCATTGTTGACAATATAAAAAAGGTGACGGTGGAAAATGCTATTCGATGAAAGCATAAAGTTGTAATTTAACACAGACAGAAATTCGTGGAGAAAGGAAACTATTTGCTAACATTGCTTCCACCGGACTACGGGGCAGTGCATGAATTTCATGAAGTGGCAATTCCAACGTGTGACCCTTCGCTCAAACTTTCTCTATGCCCCGCAGCCGGTGAAGCTCGTGTTAGCGGCTTCCAAGCGAAAGGAGTTCGTGCAAATATGAAAGTATCGTGAAGCGCCAAAAGAAAGGCATCGTGGTGAAAACAAAAATATCGTGGCGCAACAAAAGATGACGACTTGGTGAAATCAAAAATATCGTGGCACAACAAAAAGGGCAGCGCGGTAAAAACAAACTATCTTGCCGCAGGCGCGGAAACGACGGCATCCCGGTAGAAATTAAACTATCGGCGCGACGTGAAGTCGTGCATTTCAATACACGTATGATGTATGACCGAGAATCATTTCTCTCGGGCGATTGTACTGTGGGAAAATCATCTCTTCCTTGACAGTACCCAATATTCCGTTATTGGTACCCTACGAAGGCATGCGGTTGTGGTGTATCCACAATGGTGTGAAGCCCTTCGAACAATGTATCGATGTCCCGCTAACGGGACAGAGAGCAAAGCGCGAGCGGTGCTCTCTCTCGATAGTCTCATTCGAGATAGGACTAGGGTCGGAAGGTATGGTCAACAGAAGTGAACACTTGCAACCATCGTTATAGTTGACAAGCCAAAGAGACTGACAGGCTTGAGCCAAAAGGCAAGCTGACAAGTTCGGATTCTCGATAGTAATCCGACACGGCCGACGCTCAGCCGGTGGAAAGAGTGGACCTAACCCTTCTATGCGGTCGAATGCACGGAACATGGAAACCCCGTATCTCTGTCCCGATAAGTCGGGACAAGGCGAAACCGCAAGGCACGCTGATAGAGTGCGGGAGTAAGATGGCGGAAGAAGCGAAAGCCGTTCTGTAATGGAACGGATACAGGTTGCAACATCACCTGACTCGAAAGAGTGCCCACGTCCGCTTGGTGCTCCGTTGCGAAAACACCTGATGAATCTCTTTCATGAGGAAAGCAAATGAGCAGAAATGCATGCGCCCCATGCCAAGTTATTGGTGAAGAGACAGCAGATTAGTATCGCAAAGAAAACCCGTGTATTGCCAACACGGAGTTGACGGGTGGCCCGCGAAAGGGGTGCGCCTTTGGAGTGCTTGAGCCGTATGATGGGAAACTATCACGTCCGGTTCTTAGGGGAGTCTGGGGCGGCAACGCCCCGGACTTACCCGACCCCGCGAAAAATCAAAAGGAGTTGCTGTATCGCTCATGGCAGAGCAGATCAATATATTTTTCTCCACGTTGCGCCGTCCCATTCCCACAGATCGTTTAGCCGTCCTTGTTCTCCAATCCCGCCGTACAGGACGGTGCGCTGCCGAATAGGATCGTACGCCATGCCGTGTACATTTCTCGGCGGCGGCCCGGCTTGCTCGATTAATCGCCATTGGCTTTTTTCATGTACCCAGGTTTCGGCGCTGACATTTCTGCCCATCAAGCCGCCGAACAGGAGTAAAAGCCCGGAGTGTCGAACATAAGCAATGCGAGCCGCGCCTCGAGGCGGCGGATTCTGCCCTTCAATTTGCGACCAACTCTCGCCGTTCCACTCCCGGGTATCACCAAGCTGGCCGCTTTTACCCCAGCCGCCATACAAGAGCACTTTCCGCCTGTCAGAGTCATAAGCCAGACGATGGGTTCCGCGAGGTTCCGGGCCGTCTTTGGCGAGCGGCTTCCAATGATCGCCATCCCATCCCCAGGTTTCCGGCGGATAGGCATCCATCTCGTTCTGGCCTCCAAAGAGTAGGACAACTTCCCTTTGAGGATCATAGACCATGGCGTGGTGGTCGCGAACTCCCGGACTCTTTTCCCCAACCGTGCGCTGCTGCCATGTCCGACCGTCCCATTCCCATGTATCCGCAAAGCTCTCTTAAAGAAGATTGAATATCACCGTGCGCGAGCCGCACGGCGACGTAGGAAAACCAGCCTGGGCGAATCAAAATCGCCATCGGCCGGATGCGCTCGCGCAACGAGGCGTAATTAAAATCTTGGACCACGCCGATGACCTGGCCTTCCGGCCCAAACTTCATACGCTTGCCCAACGGCTCGGGCCATTCGATCAAATTCACCGCAGCTTGATTGAGCAAGAACGCGGTGGAGTCGGTGGAGTACGCGATGTCGAACCCTCGTCCTTGCTGCAATTGTACGCCGAAGGTTTTGATGAAATCGTGATCGACGAAGAGGCCGGGCATTTGCAGCACTTCGGTTTTTCCTTCGGCGCCGAATGGGCAAACCTGCACGTCTCTGCCGATGATGTTGGAAACCGCCGAGGCGTCGAGTACGGCTGCATCCTGGCGCAGTCGGGCTTTGAAGGCTTCCACTTGCGGCTTGATCGAGGTGCCGCGAATCGGGATCATGACGATTTGCTCTTTGTCGAAGCCCAGCTCTTTTTGCTGCAAAAATTGATGCTGCTGATAAATCACCGCGGTGCCGACGAGCAATGCGATGGAAATGCAAAATTGAAAAACCACCAAACCTTTGCGAAACAGCGCGGTGATCGCGCCGGCGCCGCGATTGCTCTTCAATCGCAAGCCTTCGACCGGCAGATAGGATGAGAGAAACAGCGCCGGATAACTTCCGGCGATCAAGCCGACGATGGCTGCGAGAAGTCCGACGCCGGCGAATAATTTGGGAAAGCCGATCAGAGCAAGATCTAAATTCGCGCCGGAAATGCGCGCGAAGGCCGGGAGCAGCAGCTCAACCAAAATGATCGCCAGGAACGCGGCGATAAAACTGATGAGCAGCGACTCGCCGAGAAATTGCCCGACGAGCTGAGTGCGAAACGCGCCGACGACTTTGCGCACGGCGATTTCTTTGGCGCGCTTGATCGAGCGGGCGGTGGCGAGATTCATAAAGTTGATACAGGCGAGCAGCAAAATGAAGGAAAAAATATCGAATACCGTCGAATCGGTGAAGAACAGCCGCGGCTCGTAAAAACTATTTTCGCCGTAACGCAGCAACGGAATTTTCTCGAAGGTTTGATAAAAGCGCGCAGCTTGCAGATTGGGAAAAGCTTCCCGCAAAGTCGGACCGACCGGAAACGGGATGCCGGCCGATTCCTCGACGATCTTGCCGTTGTCACGAAAGATTTCCGCGACGCGATAAATGCGACCGGCGTTCGCATGAAAGCGATCGTAGCTCAGCTCGTGCATGACCCACAACGCGATCAGCAGACAACACGCAATGCCGATGGCCAAGCCGCCGATGTTGATCAGGCTGTAGCCTTTGTATTTGAGCAAATTGCGCAGTGCGATTTTGAAGTAGTTATTGAGCATGGCAAAGTCCAAAGTCATTGAGTCCGAAGTCCGAGGTCAATTATCATAGTCGAAGTCTTCTGTTCAAGGATCGAGGTCATGTAGTTTCTTCCATAATTCATCACTTTAGGCTTGACAGTGAGATCAGTCTTTATTATTTTGGAATATGTACTTCCAAAATGAGTAGCAAAATGGAATCATATATTCCAAGATTTTTTCAAGCGCCGCCGCAAAGTTTTTTCCTGTTCGGCCCCAGGGGAACGGGAAAATCGACTTTCTTGAAGCAGCACTATCCCGAGGCGCTGTGGGTGGATTTGCTCAAGCCGGACGTTTTCCGCGCCTACATCTCCCGGCCGGAGCGCATCGTCGAGCTGGTGCGCGGCAATCCGGAGAAAAAAGTCATCATCGTTGACGAAGTCCAAAAAGCGCCGGAAATCTTGAGCGCCGTCCATAGCCTGATCGAGGAAAAAATCAAAAAGACTTTTGTGCTGACCGGTTCCAGCGCGCGCAAGCTGAAAAGAACTGGCATCGATTTGCTGGCCGGGCGCGTTTTGCTGCGAACGCTGCATCCGTTCCTGTTGTCGGAATTGCCTGCACCTCCCTCCTTCGCCGAAATTTTGCAGCTCGGCCTTTTGCCCATCGTGATTTCGGCGAAGAATCCGCGCGACGTTCTCAAAGCGTATGTTTCGTTGTACGTCCGCGAAGAAGTCCAGATCGAGGGCCTCGTGCGGAACCTCGGCAATTTCTCGCGTTTTTTGGAGGCGGCCAGTTTTTCGCACGCCGGCTTGTTGAACGTCAGCAATGTTGCCAGAGAATGTGGCGTTGAGCGTAAAGTTGTCGAAGCCTACATACAAATTCTGGAAGACATCTTGTTGGCGTTCAAGCTTCCGGTGTTCGCCAAAAGGACGCGGCGCGCGGTGGTCGCGCATCCGAAATTTTATTTTTTCGACACCGGCGTTTTTCAAAGCCTTCGGCCCCAAGGGCCTCTCGACCGGCCGGAAGAGATTGCCGGCGCGGCGTTGGAAGGCTTGGTGGCGCAACATCTTCGCGCCTGGAACGCTTATCGCAACGAACCCTACGAAATCTTCTTTTGGCGCTCGCGCGGCGGTCTCGAAGTCGATTTTGTGCTCTACGGCAAAAATGGTATCCACGCGATTGAAGTCAAGAATACCAACCGGGTGCGTCCGGAAGATCTCCGTTCCCTGCACGAGTTTCGCCAAGATTATTCAAAGAGCCAAACCATTTTGTTGTATCGCGGCAAAGACAAGCTTTTGATCGACCACATCCTGTGCATGCCTTGTGAAATGTTTCTGAAAACCTTGTCACCGCAAGTCGATCTCGGCGACATTGTAGAGGGCTGAGGGCTTAGAGCAGAGGGCTTGGGGCTGAGGGCATCTATTGCTCTCTGCCCTCCGCTCTAAGCCCTCCGCTCATTCATATCGCAGCGCTTCCACCGGATTCGCCGTCGCGACTCGATACACCTGCGAGCTGACGGTGACCAGCCCGATCATAAAGACGATGACACCGGCCAGAACGAAATGCCACGCCTGCAAGTTGATGTGGTAAGCAAAAATGCTATCCATTAAAGGTTCCAGACTGAAATAACCGCCCAGTGCCGCCAGGATGGCGGCCACTACCAGTACGGCCGCGATCTGCCGGTTCAGCAACTGCACGAGGTGCGCGACCGAAGCGCCCAACACTTTGCGAATGCCGATCTCTTTGGTGCGCTTGACGATGATGAGCGAGCTGAGCGCAAACAACCCCATGGCGGCAATGGCGATCGCCGCGATGGAGATGTAGATGAATACAAGCTTGATGCTGCCATTGACCTGCACGGCCTCGGCGAGTACTTCATCCTGATAGAAGCCTGCATACGGAACGTTGGGCGACAGACGTTGCCAGGTCTCGCGCAGAAATTCGTTGGCGGCTGTCACGTTGCGCAAATCCGTTCGCACAACGAGATAGCGAAACTGCTCCGTATCGGTCAAGCGCAGGGCGCAGGCTTGCATCGGTCGCCAGACACTGCGGTTGTAGAAATTCTTCGCCACGCCGATCACGGTATAGCGCGCGCTGTCGATGGTCACTTGTTTCCCCAACGGCTCGCGCCAGTTGAAATCAGCCACCATCTTTTCATTGACGATGAGCGCCTGATCTTTATCGGTCGCAAGATTCGGATCGAAACTCCGGCCCTGCACGAGTTGCATGCCCATGGTCTCGAGATACTCGGCGCCCACGCTCAACACCCCCACCTGGTGCCGTATACTTTCACTCTCCGCCAACAATCCGGCCTGGTTATAGCCGACTTGATGGCGTGTTCCGGAAACGCTGAGGATGATCGGGTTTTGCTCGACGGCATTGCGATAAGCCGCATAAATGTTGGCGCTCCGAAGCGGGACGGCGATGGTTTGTTCGGCATCGAAGCCCAAATCCAGTTGCTCGAAAAAGCGCGCGTTGTGGGTAAAAACGATGCCCGCAATGATGGTCATGGTGGAGAGCGCAAATTGAAACGTCAGTATGCTGCGCATCAGTCGATTGGCGCCGCCCAGTTGTTGCTTGCCTTTCAAGATGGCGACCGGACTGAAAGCGCTGACGTACAACGCCGGATACGCGCCGGCGGCGACGCTGATGAACGCCAGCAGACCGACCAGAAATGCGAGCAGGCCCCAATTCTCTCGATAATCCAAAACCAGATCGAAGTCGGTCCACAGGTTGCTGTAAGCCGGCACGAGCCATTCCGCCAACCCAATTGCGACCAACAAGGCGATGGCGCACAACAACAGATTCTCGCCGATGAATTGCGCGACCAATTGCCGGCGCAGTCCGCCCAAAACTTTGCGCACGCCAACTTCTTTCAAGCGCAACGCCGAAAAGGCCAGCGAGGTGTTCATGAAATTGAAACACGCCGTCAGCAATAAAAGCACGGCGATGATGGAGGGAGCAAGAACGGCTGCCGGATGCACGCCTTCTTTAAGAATGTCATTGGTGAGCGCGCGGGCGCGTTGCGCGGCTTGCGTGAAAGGATCGAAATACAGCCGGGCGATCCGCCAGTCCGGTGAAGCGGCATTCTGCGCTGCCACATAACGGTCGAGCTGCTGTGACATGGCCGCAATCTCGGCGGGAGGCGTAAGCTGAATGAAGGTTTCGTGCACCCACTCGGCCCAGCTTTCCTGTTGCATCTCGCTCGCCTCCGCCAACACTGCGTGCGAGATAAGGACGTCGAATTGCAAGCTGGAATTGGCTGGAATTTTCTGCACCACGCCGCCGACAAAGAAATCGCGCGTTTTGTCGCTGCTATAATGGATGGAGACCTGCTTGCCGAGCGGGTCGTCTGCACCGAAGTATTTCAGCGCCAGGTCTGCGCTGATGAGCAGCTTGCTTTTGTCGCGAATCGCATTCGGGCTGCCCTGCGCGAGTGGGAACGTGAACATTTCGAGAAAACTTTCTTCAACGTAGTAGGTCACTTCGTTGAAAATCTTGTCGCCGTATTCGAGCGCGGAGAGCGAGTACACTACCCGCGCCATGTTTTGCACCTGCGCAAAATCCTGCGCCAGCGCCGGACCCAGCGGCCGCGGCGTGATGCCATGGTTTTGTTCCCGGTCATTGATTGTGATCGTCGAGCGCGCGACAAAAATCTGTCCGGTATTCTCATGAAAACGGTCGAAGCTACGACTGTAATCGTAGTTGAGAAACGCGACGACGGCGCACGCCATCGCCACACTCAGCGCGATGATATTGATGACGGCGTACAGTTTGTTCGCAATCAAATTTCGCAGTGCGATTTTGAGATAGTTTTTGAACATGTTTGACTCCAGTTTTCAGTGTTCAGTTATCGGTAATCAGTTATTAGTTCACTGAATACTGATCACTGGTTACTGATTACTTTTTTACTCATAACGAAGCGCCTCGACCGGATTTGCCACCGCCGCTTTGAGCGCTTGATAGCCCACCGTCAGCCAAGCAATCACCAACGCGAATAGGCCGGCGAGCACAAAGATGAATGGGCTGATCTCAGTGCGATAAGCAAAATCCTGCAGCCAGCGGTTCATGGCGAAATAGGAAATCGGCGCGGCCACCACGAACGCCAGAGCAATCAGCCTGGTGAATTCCTTCGAGAGCAAGAGCACGATTTGCCGCACCGAAGCGCCGAGCACCTTGCGCACGCCGATTTCTTTGGTGCGCCGCTCCGCTGCAAAGGCGGCAAGGCCAAACAAACCAAGGCAGGCAATGAGAATCGCCAGGGCGGAGAAATATCCGAAAATCCGTCCGGTTCGCTCTTCGGCCCGATACAGGCGGTCAAAGTTGCTGTCGAGAAAGAAATATTCAAAAGGTTGCTCGGGAACCAACGCCTGCCATCTGTTTTTGATAAAGGCCAGCGTGCTCGCCAGGTTTTCGGGGCGAATGCGCACGGACACGTAGAAGACGCTCGCGCCGAGGCGAAGCAGCAACGGGCGTATTTCCTGGTGCAACGACTCGAAATGAAAATCCTTCACCACCCCGATGACCGTATAGCCGCGATCGTCGGAGGTGAGCTGTTTGCCAATCGTCTCCGTCCATCCCAAGCGCCTTGCCGCAGACTCGTTGAGAATGACGGCCGCAGAATCGGTCAAAATCTCGCGTGAAAAATTTCTGCCGGCGGCCATTTCGATGCCCAGCGTCTCGATGAATTGGTGATCGACGACAAACACCGACATGACCGTGGCCTCATTCAGCGTCGCGCCCTCGGGCTGAAAGCTGCTTTGACTGAATAGCTTTCCTGGCAACGAAATCGAGGCCGAAGCTTTAATCACATTGGGATGCTGCAGCAGCTCTTGCTCAAAGACGGCAAGCTTCTGCTTGAGCGCGCCGGCTCTTTGAATCACCACGACGTGCTCTTTGTCGAACCCCAGCTTTTTATGGCGGACGTATTCCAACTGGCGGTAGACGACCACGGCGCCGACGATCAAGATGATGGAAACCGCGAATTGAAAGACCACCAGCCCGTTTCTGAGCGGTGTGCTTCCCTTGCCCGCTTGCACTTTCCCCTTCAAAACCGTGACGGGCCGGAAGGAGGACAGAAAGAACGCCGGATAACTTCCGGCCAGGACGCCGACCAACAGCGCGATACCGGCAAAGCCCGCCGCGAGCAGGCCGTTGCCAAAGTAATCGGTCTGCAATTGTTTGCTCGCAACTTGATTGAGCGCCGGCAGCAACAGCTCGACGAGCATGGCGGCCAACAGCAGCGCGATAAAGCTCAGGAGAACGGCTTCCAACAAGAATTGTCGAATGAGCTGCAGCCGGCTCGACCCCAGCGTTTTTCTGACGCCCACTTCCTTGGCGCGCTGCGCCGATCGCGCCGTAGCCAAATTCATGAAATTGATGCAGGCAATGAGCAGGATGAAAAAAGCGATGGCGGAAAAAATATAGACGTAAGCCACGTCGCCGTTGGGCTCGAGCTCGTAATCAAGATGCGAGTGCAAATGAATAGTGGTGAGCGGCTGCAAGTAAAACTCATAGCGGTTGCCGGCGGCGAGAAACTCGTCGAATGAAATGCCGTCTTCCGCCTTGAGCTCAGGGCCGACATACTTTCTGACCAGCTCGGGGAATTTGGTCTTGAGCTGCGCCGGCGGATAGTTCTCGCGCAGCAGAATGTAGGTATAAAATCCATTATTCGTCCACGACTGGCTGCTTTGCCCGTCGTCGGTCGCCAGCGAAATCAAAAAATTGAAATGGAAATGCGAATTGGGAGGCAGGCTCTTCGCCACGCCGGTGATTTTGCCCTCGAACCGGTTGACCACCGCCAAAGTTTGGTTCATGGGGTTCTCGTCACCGAAATACTTGCGGGCCATTTCTTCCGTGAGCACGATGCTATTTGGCTCAGTGAGTGCGGTTTTCGGATCGCCCTGAATGAGGGGAATGGTGAACACGTCGAAGATAGTTGAATCAGCGGCAATAACGTTGTCCTCGACGAAGCTGTTTTCGCGATAGCGAAACAACGTGCTGCTGCCGGACTTGATGAAACGGGTGGCCTGCAAGACCTCGGGAAATTCGTCGACCAGGGCTTTGGCCATTGGTGCGGACACAACGGGAGCGCTCAATTCATTGTCGGCAATTTGCGCCTCCAAAACCACGCGGTAAATCCGATCGGCGTTCTCGTGATGACGGTCGTAAGAAAGCTCGTCTTGCACGTAAAGCAAAATGAGCAGACAGCATGCCATGCCCACTGCCAGACCGGCAGTATTGATGAAGGCATAAGCCTTGTGCTTGAGCAAATTTCTGGCGGCGATTTTGAGGTAGTTTTTAAACATGTTTGACTCCAGTTTTCAGTGATCAGTGTTCAGTTATCAGTGTTCAGTTCGCTGGTTACTTCATGTCATTAAGTTAGCAGGCAAGGACTTTGTCCCGTAGGGACAGCGTGAGGATAGCCCAGAGATTTTATCTCTGGGAAACGAGATATACTCAAGTCAAAGTCCCGTAGGGACGGTTGAAAAAGAACGGCTGAGAAATTGTGAACATACCATTTTCATTCGTCCCTTTCGGGACTCGAGGGTGGTTTAAATTTCGTTCCCACCAATGAATTGGTGGGCTATTTTCATGAGTCCCTTCGGGACAAAACTAATCACGGCTTAATCTCCGCTCAACTTAACGACATGGACTGGTTACTGATCACTGATTGCTTCTTTACTCATAGCGCAGCGATTCAACCGGATTCGCCACCGCGGCTTTAATCGCCTGGAAACTCACCGTGAGCAGGGCGATGCCGAGGGCGCCGGCGCTGGCGAGGGCAAACATCCAAACATCGAGATTGGCGCGATAGGCAAAACCTTGCAGCCATTTGTGCATGGCGTACCATGCCGCCGGCCAGGCAATGAGATTCGCGAGCAGCACGAGTTTTATAAAATCGGATGACAGAAGTGAAACAATGCTCGTCACCGAAGCGCCGAGCACTTTGCGAATGCCGATTTCTTTGGTGCGTCGCTCCGCGGCAAACGATGACAATCCGAACAAACCGAGGCATGCAAGAATGACGGCGATAATGGTAAAATAATTGATCGCCTGCGCCAGTTTTTGCTCGCCGCCGTAAAGTTGTTCCAGCTTGCGATCGAGAAAAGAATATTCCAACGGCCAATCCGGCGAGAACGTTTTCCACGTGCTTTCGAGCGTGGCCAGGCGCTCGGTGAAATTGCCCGCGCCGATTTTGACGGCATAATAATCATACCAGCCCGCATAAGTCAAAACCAGTGGCTTGATCTCGTGGTGCAACGACTCGAAATGATAATCCTGAATCACGCCGACGACGTAGCCCGATTTGCCGATTTGATTCGTCCCTGGAGCGAAGAGCTGCATCTTCTTGCCAACGGCGTCATCTTTCCAGCCAAAAGACGCCGCAGCTTTTTCGTTCAGCAGAAAAGCCTCGGCTTGATCCGACGGCGAAGTTCGCGCCATGCCTCTCCCCTGCTTGATTTTGATGCCGGCGGTTTCGAGAAAATCATAATCGATGAGCAGCAGCGGCAGCATCGCCGGCTTGTCGATAGAGCCGCCCTCGGGAACGAAGCGATAGCCGAACGCGCCTTGTCCGGGGATATTCGAAGTGCCGGCCACATTGAGAATGCCGGGATCCTTCAGCAACTCCGTTCGGAACGCCTCGAATTTCACATTCACCGCCGGCCGCGCTTTGACGAACAAAACTTGTTCTTTATTGAATCCCAATTCTTTTTCTTGTAAAAAACGCAATTGGCGATGCACCGCGCCGAGGCCGATGATCAGCACGATCGAGATGGCGAATTGCGCCACCACCAGCACTTTACGAAACGTCTCATTGCCGCCGCTCACGGCCAGCGTTCTTTTGAAAATGCTCACCGGGTTGAAGCGCGACAGGAAAAACGCCGGATACAAACCGGACAACACGCCGACTAACAGCGCCAAGCCAAAAACGAGAAGAAGTCCCGTCCAATTTCCCAAGAGGCCGATTTCCAATTGCCTTTCGGTGAGCCGGTTGAACGCGGGCAAGAGCAGCTCGACGATGCCGACGGCGAGCAGCATGGCCGCCAATCCGGCGATGATGCTCTCGCCCAGCATTTGGCCGACCAGTTACGATTTTTCCGCGCCCACCACTTTGCGCACGCCGACTTCCTTGGCGCGTGTGCCGGATTGCGCGGTGGAAAGATTGACGAAATTGATGCAGGCGATCACGAGTATCAGCAACGCGATTGCCGAAAAGATGTAAACGTACAAAATGTGGCTGTTCGGCTGGATTTCGTTGTCGAGACGCGAGTGCAAATGAATGCTCGTCAACGGCTGCAGCGAGAGCGTGAGACCTCCTTTGATGCGGTCGGGAAAATATTTCGTAACGAATGCCGGAAATTTGCTGGCAAGATTTTGTGCGGCGTTTTGATCCGGCAACAAAAGATAAGTCCACGCGCCGGTCCAAAACCATTGATTGTGGCGGCCGCTCGGTCCGCTCTGGCCTTCCCACAGATTCAATTGAAATTGCAGCGGCGCGAGGAAGTCGAACTTGAAATGCGCGTTATTGGGAACATTTTTCGCCACGCCGGTGACTTTGAGATCGAGTTGTTTTTGATAACGCAGCGTTTGGCCGAGCGGATCAGCCTCGCCAAAATATTTGCGCGCCATGTCTTCGGTGAGCACCACGCTGTTCGGCTCGCTGAATGCGGTTTTGGTATCGCCCTCGAGCAGAGGGAAATCAAATATTTCGAAGACAGCCGCATCGGCGAAGAAAAATCTTTCTTCGATGAATTTGCGGTCGCCGATTTCGATCATCGGGAAATCGTCGTTGCGATAGAAGCGCATCGCCTTTTCGACTTCCGGAAAATCGCGCGCAAACGCTTCCGCCGCCGGAAACGGAATGGAAGGCTCGCGATACAACACGCCGTTCAAATCCAGATCGAGCCGGACTCGGAAAATCCGGCCGGAGCGCTGATGGAATTTGTCGTAACTCAGCTCATGCAGAACGTAGAGCGTAATCAAAATGCAACACGCCATGCCTGCTGCCAGGCCGGCGATGTTGATGGACGAATAGACGGCGTTTTTTTTCAAATTGCGCAGCGCGATTTTAAGGTAGTTTTTGAACATGGTTTCTCCTTGCAGAGGGCTTGGGGCTGAGGGCTTAGAGCAGAGGGCTTGGAGCTTAGAGCTTATAGCATCTATTTCTCTTCGCTCTATGCCCTCTGCCCTCTCCCCCCGCCATCAGTCAATCTTCAATGTTTGTTTGAAACTTGTAATTCTTCGCGAGAGCAGATCAAAGGCTTCCAGAAAATCATTTTGTTCTTTTTCGTCAATCAACCTTCTTCTAAAGAGTATGATCGCGATGTTGGCGTTCTCAAATACCTCTCTTCTGGAGATATCGAGGAAGCGGCCAAATTCTTTATCCGAAGGGCAACCTGAACCCTCGGCAATATTATTCGACATACCCATCCCAGCACCACGCACCTGTTCCGCAAAACGATAAAGATGTTTCTGCTCGAGCCGATCAGCAATATCAAAAAGCTTATCGCCAAGCTCGATTGCCATCTGCCAAATTTCCAAACCTTGAAATCTGAACCTTGCCATAGCACACCTCCCGTTTGAATTGTTCATAATTGTTCCTTTAACCGAATTACACGATACTTTGCTAAGCTCTAAGCCCTCTGCCCTCCGCCCTCTGCTCACTCGTAGCGAATTGCCTCGACCGGATTCTTCAATGCGGCGCGGGCGGCTTGCACGCTCACCGTCAGCAGTGTGATGAGCAACATCAACACACCGGCCGCAACAAACACCTCCACACCGAGCGGAATGCGGTACGCGAAATCTTCGAGCCAGCGATGCATGGCGAGGTAGGCCGCCGGCGCGGCGAGAACGAACGCCAGCGCCACCAGTCTGAGAAAATCCTTCGAGAGCATCGCCATCACGCTCATCGCCGAAGCGCCGAGCACTTTGCGCACGGCGATTTCCTTCGTGCGTTGCTGCGCTACAAAGGACGCCATGCCGAACAATCCCAGACAGGCGATGAACATGGCTAAAAACGCAAAGCTGCCGACTATCCGCCCCAAACGGCGCTCTTTTTCGTAGAGCCGGCCAAAGTCTTCATCCAAAAAGAAATATTGGCTGGGATGATCGGGCAGAAAGTTTTGCCATTGCGCTTGCAGAGCTGCCAAAGTTTCCGTCAGATTCTCCGGCCGCACTCGTACCAGCGCGAATCCCAAATTATATTTGCCGATCGTGAAGATGGCCGGCTTGATCGGCTCTTGCAGAGACTCAAAATGAAAGTCCTTCACCACGCCCACCACCGTGCGCATCAAATCGGTGTCACCCTGCCCCGTTCCGATTTCGGCGACTTGTTTGCCAATAGCGGTAGCGGGCGTCCATCCCAACGCCTGCGCCGCAGATTCGTTAATGACACAAGCCGCATCTGCGTCCGTTGCAATCTCGCGGGAAAAATCACGGCCGGCCACCAACTCGCACTGCAACGTTTGCAGATACTCATGAGTGACCCGTCCCGTCCAAAGCGTGATGATGGCATCCTGTGCCGCGCCTTCCGGGCGATAGCCGGAGAGATTATCGAGAAAGCGGCCGGGGATGACGCTGCCGGCGGCGACGCTCAACACTTGCGGATTTTTCAACAGCTCGCTGCGCACAGTTTCAAAATTTCGCGACATGGCCTCTGTTTCAGCCGGAAAGATCAGCACCTGCTCTTGCGCAAAACCGAGCTTGTAATTCTGCATGAAGCGCAGTTGTTTGAACACCACGACCGTGCCGACAAGGAGAATGAGGGAAATGCAAAACTGTGCGACCACCAGCATCGAGCGAAAGCGCGTGCCGCCGGCTTTGCCGGTAAGCTGCCCTTTAAGTACGCGCAGCGGTTGAAAGGCAGAAAGCACGAACGCCGGATAAAGGCCGGCGAGCAATCCCGCTGACAGCGCGATCGCCAACAACATCATCGACACCGGCGCGCTGTTGACCGCAGCGGCGATAATCTCTTTGCCCGCAAGCTGGTTGAACCAGGGCAGGAGTATTTGCACGAGTGCATGCGCGAAGATCATGGCCAGCAAAGCCAGCAGCACGGACTCGCCCAGAAACTGTCGCGCCAGTTGCATGCGTTCGGAACCCAGCACGCGGCGCACGCCCACCTCTTTTGCGCGTTTCGCCGAGCGGGCAGTGGCGAGATTCATGAAGTTGATGCAGGCAATTAAAAGGATGAAAGCGGCGATGGCGGAGAGTATATAAATGTAGCGAATATCGCTATGCGGGCTGATGTCCTGCATCGCCGTCGAGTGCAAATAGATTCGAGGAAGCGGTTCGAGGAAATATCCCCACTTGAAGCCGCGCGATACGGCCTCATCGTAAGAAACGCCCAATCCTTTTTCAATCTGTGGCGCGATATCGCGGCGTATCAAGACGGGAAACTTTGCCGCCAGATCTTCCGGCTTGGCGTCTTGGCGTAAACGCACGTAGGTGAAAAAGGAATTGCTCACCCAGTTTGCTTGCTGCGTCCAGGACAACGAAGCCAGCGAGGCCAGAAAATCGAATTGGAATTGCGTGTTGATCGGCTGATCACGCAACACGCCGGTCACGACGTAATCGTCGCGGTTGTCCACGCGCAACACTTTGCCAAGCGGATCGAGGTCACCGAAATATTTGTGCGCCGCGGAGGTGGTGAGCACAATTTTATGTGGCCCATTCAGCGCCGTGGCTTCATCTCCGCGCAACAGGGGAAAAGAAAGCACCTGAAACACAGTGGAATCCGCCCAAAGAAATTTTTCTTCGTAAAATTTGCGCTGCTCGTGATTGATCAGCACGCGGTTGGCCTTGTACAGCCGCGCGGCAGCTTCGACCTCCGGATATTCGGCGAGCAACGTACGCGCGAGCGGCGCTGCAGTAACCGCGGCGTGAATATCATCGCCGCTGACCGCGGCATCGAGTCCAACGCGGTAAATACGATCGGCGTGCTCGTGATGCCGATCGTAGCTCAGCTCGTCGCGAACGTAAAGCAGAATGAATAAGCAGCAAGCCATGCCGATGGCCAAACCGGAAATATTGATGAGCGAATACGCCTTTTGGCGCAGCAGATTGCGAACGGCGATTTTGAGGTAGTTTTTCAGCATAGGAACTCCTTATAAAGACGTGAAGCGTAAAACGTAATGCGTAAAACGTGACGCTTTGTTACGTGTAATTGTCAAATGATTTTTCGCAAAAAATCGTCATTTGGGGGTAACACTTTTCGCCACGTTTATTCCGAGCTCGAGCATACGGGTTTCGACGTG
>JAKEEU010000148.1 GCA_022616415.1 Candidatus Zhuqueibacterota bacterium
TGCCTGATTTTTAATTTGTGTATTTTGGATCATAGCTTTTCTAAACACGGAATGTCCGGAAAATCCAAAAATGCTCGTCCCGGACCTGCGGAATGTAGGTTCTAATATGCCGCAAATGGTATTACAAGTAGGCAAAGGGTTCTTTCTCCAGATCAAATTTATTGAGTCCTCCTGCCGCCGTGCCAATCCAGAGCACTCCGCTGCGGTCTTCATAGAGTGACCAGATTATATTGTCACTCAGACTATTGGGATTCTGGGGGTCGTGTTGATAGCGGGTAAAGGTTTCTTTTTCCCGATCAAACTTATTGAGACTGCTGTCAGTGCCAATCCAGAGTACTCCCGACTTGTCGGGATCTTCATAGATTGACCAAACATTATTGCCACTCAAGTTATTGGCATTCTTGGGATCGTGTTGATAGTGGGTAAAGGTTTCTTTTTTCCGATCAAACTTATTGAGACCGCCGCCCCGGGTACCAATCCAGAGCATTCCCGACGTGTCGGTATTTTCATAGAGTGACGTCACCGAATTGTGACTCAGAGTATTGGGATTCTTGGGGTCTTGTTGATAGTGGGTAAATGTTTCTTTGTCCCGATCAAACTTATTGAGACCGCCGCCCAACGTACCAATCCAGAGCACTCCCGACTTGTCGGGATCTTCATAGAGTGACGTGACCACATTGTGACTCAGACTATTGGGGTTCTTGGGGTCGTGTTGATAGCGAGTAAAGGTTTCCTTCTCCCGATCAAACTTATTGAGACCGCCGCCACCTGTGCCAATCCAGAGCACCCCGGCGTGGTCTTCATAGAGTGACCAGACATCATTGTAACTCAAGCTATTGGGGTTCTCGGGATCGTGTTTGTAGACCGTAAAGTTGTAACCATCATATTTGTGCAGCCCCCCTCCTGTACAAAACCACATAAAGCCTTGGTGGTCTTGCAGAATGCACCAAACCGAGCTTTGCGAAAGCCCCTGCTCCAGCCCAAGGTGCTCAAATTTGATCCCGCGAGCGGGATTTTGGGCAAACAGGTTTTGAGCTGATTGCAGCAGCGCGAAAAGAATGGCACTGCGCGGCGCCAGCTTGTAAAAACTGCTTTGCACGTTTTGTGTGTTCATTTCTTCAATCTCCCGGCGCTAGAGTTCTTACACCTCCGATGTCGTCCAATGCGACTCCGATATAAAACCCGTAGGGTTGAAATGTTTATAGCAACGCGGTATCAAACAAGCTGCCAACCCCAGCGGGGTGGCATGTTGTGGTGGCGCATGTTGCTCGTTGTCTCGTTTAATCAACATGCCACGCCTCCGGCGTTCTGAATTTTTATGATGGCGCTGATCTATAAACATTTCACGCCTCCGGCGTTGGCGAATGTGCCACCGATTCCAAACCCGTAGGGTTGAAATGTTTATAGAAACGCGATATTAGAACAAATCACCAACCCCATCGGCGTGACATGTTGTTTTGTTACGCACGTTGATCAACATATCGTTACATAAACTCGCCACGCCTACGGTGTTTTAAATTTTTATGATGGCGCTGGCTATAAACATTTCACCCCGCCACGGTCGTAGCCTCCGGCGTTGTCGAATGCAACACCGAAAGCAAACCCGTAGGGTTGACATGTTTATAGAACCGTGCCATCGAATAAACCTCAAACCCCATCGGGGTGGCATGTTGTTGTGGCGCATGTTGATCGTTGCCTTATTTTGCAAACACGATAAACATGCCACGCCTACGGCGTTTTGAATTTTTATGATGGCGCTGGTCTATAAACATTTCACGCCTCCGGCGTTCGCAGGCGGTTCTATCCATTCTTCGGCAACCGCATCACAAACTCAGTGAACTTCCCCTCTTCCGTTTCCACTTCAATCTCGCCTTTGTGTTCCTGCACGATGATGTCGTAACTGATCGACAAACCCAAGCCCGTGCCTTGTCCCGTCGGTTTCGTGGTAAAGAAAGGATTGCAAGCTTTGTCATGAACAGCAACAGGCCGCCATCGCCCGGTGCAGTCACCATTTCTCTTTGCGAGGATTTTTATGGCTTCGCCTTTCCAAATCTCAATGCCAACGTGGTAATGTCGTCCGCCTGGGGAACCCCGCTTGCATAGGCGTTGATCGCGGCGATCACATTTTCTATCAATTGGGGAAGAGAAACGCCCGCTTTGCCTTTCAGGTTTTCTTCCAGCCGCGCCTCGGAAAATAGCTCACTAGCGCGATCCATCGCTTCGGTAACGCCGTCGGTGAAAAGAAAAATTCCATCGCCGGATTGCAGCGTCATTTGCTTCGCCTTATAGACGGAATTCTTCATTGCGCCCAAGGCAATGCCGCCGGTCAGCTCCAAAGCTTCGATTTGGCCGTCCGCGCGCAAAAGATACGGCGGATTGTGGCCGCCGTTGCAATAATGCAGCTCGCCGGAGCGGGTGTCGAGAATGCCGTAAAAAATGGTGACGAACATGGCGGCGACGCTTTCCATATAAAGAATGCGATTGACTTGCTGCAAGCATTCTTCCGGCGGCAGGCCTTTCAGCGCCGTGGCTTTCAGCAAGGTTTTGCTCACCGCCATAAACAGCGCCGCGGGCACGCCCTTGCCGGCAACGTCGCCAATCACGAAACCCAGCCGGTCGTCATCGATGAGAAAGAAATCGTAGAAATCGCCGCCGACGTTTTGCGCCGGGATCATCGTCGCGTGAATCTCAAATTCCTTGCGGTCGGGAAAGGGCGGGAACCGGCGCGGCACGATGGATTGCTGAATTTTTCGCGCCACTTCCAACTCCTGCTGAATGGTGACGAGTTGGTCGCGGTCTTTGGCCGCCTGTTTGAAAGTCAGCGCTTGCAGAATGGTTTTCTTCAGCGTGGCTTCCAGGTCGTCGAAGTCGATGGGTTTGGTGACGAAATCAAAAGCGCCTCGATTCAACGCCATGCGAATATTCGCCATATCGCCGTACGCGGAAACGATCACGGCTTTGATGAGCGGATATTGCTCGTTGAGCTTGGCGAGCAGCGTCAAGCCGTCCATCTCCGGCATGTTGATGTCGGTGAGCACGACATCCATTTCGCCGTTTTCTTGCAGTTTTCGCAGCGCCTGGACGCCGCTTGTCGCGTAGGTAAAATAAAGCTCGTTGTCCCGCACTTGTTTGCGGAATTTTTGGCTAATCATGAGCTGCAAATCAGGCTCATCGTCGACGACCAGAATCTTGGCCGGCATATTACGCCTCCGTTTATTTCATCAAGTGATTGAGCGCTTCTTGTGGTGACGCAAAAATCGGGAAAATAAAGGATTGAAAATTTTTTAAAGAATGTCAATAGAAATCCCGTGGTTTTCTATCATAGGTTACGCTTACTTGGGTAAACTCAAAACGAATTCCGTGAACTTGCCTTCTTCCGTTTCTATTTTGATCTCGCCTTTATGCTGTTGCACGATGATGTCATAACTAATCGACAAACCCAGCCCTGTGCCTTGTCCCGTCGGTTTCGTGGTGAAAAATGGATTGAAAATTTTTTCACGAATGTCCGGCGGAATGCCGTTGCCGTTGTCACGAATGCGGATTTCGATTTTGTCGCTCGAGTTTTTCGTGCCCACGGAAAGCGTCGGTGAAAAATCATCCGTATTTGCCGTTTGCTCTTTTCTGTTTGCTTTTTGCTTTTGATGGGCGGCATAGCACGCATTATTTATGAGGTTCAAAAATACGCGACTGATATCCTGCGGCACGACGCTGAACTTGCCGATGGTTTCGTCATATTCCTTCTCGATCGTGACATTGAATGAAGCATCGTTCGCGCGCATGCCGTGATAAACGAGATTCACGGCGTCATCGAGCAAGGCATTGATCTCCGCCGGTTCGCGCTGGCCGGACGAGCCGCGGGCGTGCTGCATCATGCTCTTCACAATACTGTCGGCGCGCTTGCCGTGATGATTGATCTTCTCGGCGTTTTGCACCAGCATGTCGAGAATTTCTTCAATATCCGTAAAATCGTCGCTATTTACGTTTTCCGTTTTACGCTTTACGAGCTCTTCTTTTAATTCCTTCGCCAAGTCCATCGACAGCACGGCAAAGTTATTCACAAAATTCAGCGGATTCTTGATCTCATGGGCAATGCCGGCGGTGAGCTGGCCGAGTGAGGCGAGCTTCTCCTGCGTGACGAGCTGTTGCTGGGTGGCTTTGAGGTGGCGGTAGGCGTCGGCGTTGTCGAGCGCGATACTGGTATACGCCGCCAGATTTTGCAAAAGATTAAGGTGATACTCCGTATAGGCGTTTTTCTGAAAACTCTGAATGGTGATCACACCCAGCACTTTTTCCTGTGAGACGAGCGGCAGGTAGATGATGGACAGGGGTTCTTCAGGAAGCGTACCATCTTCAAGCACCGTTCCGGCCACGTTTGCCGACCTGAAAGCGCTGACATACCTGTTGTATTCTTGCGTCACATCATTGATGAAGACCGGCTGCCGGTTTTCAATGCACCACACCGGAAATTGATTTTTGTCGCTCATATCGCGCGTGTACGGCGCGTAGCGTTTGCCTTTTTCAATGGCGAGGCGATACTCGATTTGTTCTTTCTCGGGATGAAAAATGCCGACGCCAAAAATCGTCGCGTCAACGAGTTGATTGACGTGCTCATACAGCTTATAAAAAATCGTGTCCATATCCAGCGAGGCGGTGATCTCTTTGCCGATTTCGCTCAGCAGCTCGATGTTTTCCTTTTGCTTTGCCAACTCCGCTGTTCGTTCCTGCACCGCGATTTCGAGCTCGCGGCGCCGTTCTTCAATTTTGCGCGTCGCTTCCCGTACCATCTTTTCGTGCAGCAGGGCATTCTCAACGGCCAGGGCGGCTTGCGAAGCGATGGCGATGAGCAGTTTAAGCTCGGCAGCAGTATAGACAACCGCCATGTCGCTCACCAAAACGATCACCCCCTTAACCTGTTCCTTGATCTTGAACGGCGCGCAGAGTAGAGAGCTGATGGCATTTCCATCTTTGCTATGCCGCGAGTCCGACTGGACCTCGTTGACGATTTCAGCGTTGCCGGTTGCCGCGATCGCTCCGACAATGCCTTCTCCCAGCTTGCGGCCATTGGGAGCATGAATTCCGTAGCCGAACGTGGCCGCGGTTTCGAGCACCTGCGTCTCTTCGTTCAGCAACATGACGGTCCCGCCGCTCGCCTTGATGAGCTGGCGGGCTTGCTCAAGGGCCGCGCCGGCAATGGCAGAAACTTCGAGCGAGGCGACCAGCTTCTCCGAAAAGTTATAGATCAGGTTGGTCTCGCGATAGAGACCGAGCACCTCGTTCCCCAAGGTCTTCTTTTCGGCCTCCTTGCCGGCCAGATGGGTCAGCAAGCACGCAATGCTTTCGGCCTGTTCGCCGCCGGAAACCCAGCCGAGGATTTCTCCTTCGAGCCTCACCGGATATTTTGTCTTGCTGTTTGTGCCGGCCTCCCCGAGCAGCAGCCGCCCCTCAGTATCCTCGATGCCGATGGGGGTACCGATGGCCTCGACAAGATTTGTGATCACAATCGTGGCCTCTTTGTTCTTGCCGAGCAGGCTTTTGAGATTTATTTGAGCCATTTCTGCTTTCGTTTTTGTTTTATTTATTTTCCAACGGATTAAAGAACCCAACTGAATTAAACATCCGTTGGGTTTTTCTATCAGTTGGAAATACAATTATAATCCAAGAACTTCCTTCGCCTTCGCCAGCAGCGCATCCGGGTCGAAGGGCTTGGTCATATACAAATCCGCGCCGGCTTCCTGGCCTTTCTGTTTGTCAAACTCCTGGCCTTTGGCGGTCAGCAAGACAATGTGAACCTCTTTCATGCCCAGTTCATTTTTGACGGCATGGCACACGTCGAAGCCGCTCATTTTCGGCATCATGACGTCGAGAAAAACGAGATTGGGCCTCTCGGCTTTGATGGTTTCCAGCGCTTCCTCGCCGTTGCCGGCGGTCAGCAGTTCAACGCCTTTGTCTTGCAGATCTTCCAGAGTTTGCTCAATCAGCATCCGCAGATGCGCTTCGTCGTCGACGATGAGGATTTTGCGATTCATGGGTTCTCCTTATTGATAGATTAAAAAATTTCCAACGGATAGAAACAACCCAACGGAAAAAGCAAAGCTGCACGCAAAGGCGCAAAGATGCAAAGATTACGCAGAGAAAAGCGAAAAGACAAAACCCTATTCCTCCAGTCCAAGCACAATTCGATGAATACCTTCCTTTAGAACCGGAACATTGAAATTTAAGAGTAGGCCAAGCTTGCTACCAGTTAGCTGCAAGTAGGTCTTAACTTGTTTCAAATAGACTAAATGTACTTGCTCGACAGATTTTACGTCAACAACCACCTTTTTTTCGACCCAAATATCCAGGCGGTACATATTTTCTTTTACAATCACCTCTTTATATCTCATTGGTAGCCAGAGTTGCTGATCAATGTGGAAACCTTTTTGTCTCAGTTCATAACAAAGACACTCCTCATAACCAGATTCCAACAGCCCAGGCCCTAGAATCCGATGGACTTCAATGGCCGAGCCGATAATCTCGAAAGATAGTTCATTCTCGGTCATGGCAATTTTCTCCTCTCTGTTTTTATGTTAACTCTAATTGGCGACACTGCTCACATCATCATTCGCTGAGCTTTTCTTTGCGATATCTCTGCGCCTTTGCGGCTTTGCGTGAAAGCTTTTGCTTTTTCTCCGTTTGATAATAGTGTTCGGCACCATCATTTTATTGATACACCAAAAACAGCACATTCTCCAGCCCTTTCTCGAAACGCAGACTCTTCACGACTTCCTGCTTTGCCGACAGCAGCGAATTCAATATAATAATATCCGGCTTCTCTGACACGGCTTTTTTTATCAATTCCGTGCCGTTGGCTTCGACCACGCTGTAGCCTCGCGCCCGCAGCACTTCTGCCAGTGTTTTGACTGTCGAGGCATCTTCGTCGACGACCATGACTTTGCGGTGCGACTTGCCCTGCTCCAGCAGCGCGCCGACTTCGCGAAAGAGGGCTTCGGTGTCAATTGGCTTGGTGAGATAACGGTCAACACCGAGACGAAAGCCGCGCTCACGGTCTTGCACAATCGACAAAATCAAAATGGGAATATCCATCGTCTGCGGATCGTTCTTCAGCACGGCGGCGACGTCAAAGCCGTTCATCTCCGGCATCATGACGTCGAGAATAACTAAATCGGGATGTTCGCGCCGGATTTGCTCGAGCGCCTCGCGACCGTTGGTTGCAACGCGCACTTCGTAGCCGGCGTCGTGGAATTCCTGATTAAGCAGCTCGCGGATTGACGCTTCATCATCCACCACCAGGATCGCCGGCTTGCCGTTTTTCGGTTTCATGGCGGTGCTCTCAACCCGCTGCTTCAGTTGCGACAACAATGCGGCAAAGTCGACGTGCGGCAATTCGCCGTCGCGCTCAGCTTTGGTTTTGATTGGCAGCGTAAACGAAAACGTGCTGCCTTTGCCGATTTCACTCTCCACCCAAATGCGGCCGCCGTGATGCTCGACGATCTCCTTGCAAACTTGAAAAAGAACTGAAGAACCGCTTGCAAGTGAACGAGAAGATGTTGTATATTATATTGCATCAAACGTCAAAAACAAGAAAGACTTGCTTATGCGCGAAGAAGTCCAGGATCGCTTTGGCAACACGATATACTTGACGGATGAACGATGGAAGCATATCGTCAAATCTCATTATCAGTTGAATGGACATCGCGCCGAAGTCTTAAAAGCGGTTCGTTTGGGAAAACGCACGCAAGACGTCGTGCTTCCCTACAAGTTTTATTACAACTACCCGATTCAGTTTTTAACTCCGTTTCAAGAAATTGAAGTCGTTATCGTCTTTCGCTGGCGGCAGAATCAACCCAACAATTTTATTGTAACGGCTTATCCCGTTTGATAGGAGAAATCATGTTCCTTTCGTATGATCCGGTTGGCGATATACTCGAAGTCATTTTCGATGAAAACTTGCATCGTGCCAAACAAGTGGCGTACAAGCTGCGCCAAGGGATGGTTTTATATGTCAGCGCCGGCCGGCCGAAACCGGTGCAACTCACACTCGGCAATTATCACGCGCTGATGCAATTTCCACACGTCAAATTTGACGGCTGGAAAAAATTGCCGGCTTCCGACAAAAAGCTTTTAAAGCCCATTCTCACATCGCCAATGGTCTCGGCTTTTTTGCGGCTTGATCCGGAAACCGGCTATGGCCACATCGCCAGCCCTGGGATGCCAGAAATTCTTGCCATCGCTGCTTGACCAACTTTGCACTTTTTCCCTCCGCTATTATTTCTAATCCGTTGGGTTGTTTCTATCCGTTGGAAAAATTTTTATTGAAATCCTTGATCGGCAGCGCGAACGAAAACGTGCTGCCTTTGCCGATCTCACTCTCCACCCAAATCCTTCCGCCGTGATGCTCGACGATTTCTTTGCAAATGGTCAGGCCGAGGCCGGTGCCCTTCGGCTTGTCGGTCAGGGTGTCGCCCACTTGTTTGAATTTATCGAACACGTCCGCTTGATCCTCCGGCGCGATGCCGATGCCGGTATCGCTGACGCTGATGACGATCTCGCCGTCGTTGCGCTCGGCGCGGCAGGTCACCGAGCCTTTCTCCGTAAATTTGACCGCGTTAGAGATGAGATTGATCACGACTTGAATGAGCTTGTCCTGATCGCCGACAATCTCCGGCAGATCCGGATCGATTTGTTTGCTGAAGTGGAGACCGTTCGGCTCAAACAGCGAGGCGGTGGCTGCAGTCGCGCGCGCGATGATCTCCGGCACGGCAACTGTCGTCATGTTCCACTCAACTTTGCCGGCCTCGATTTTGGCGAGATCGAGCACGTTGTTGATCAGCGCGGTTAAACGCTCGCCTTCAACCACCATGACGCCAAGATTCTCTGACACCTGGTCGATCAAACGCCGCGTTTTGCTGTCGTCCGTTGCGACGAGCGGAAAAATTCTCTCCTCCAACCGCTTTTTGACGATCTTGGCAAAGCCCACCACCGAAGTGAGCGGCGTGCGCAATTCGTGGCTGACGTTGGAGAGAAAAACACTCTTGGCCTCGCTCGCGGCTTCGGCAGTTTGGGCGCGCAGCTCCGCCTCCCGCAAAGCCGCCCGTTGCCGCTCTTTTTGGATCAGCCGCCGTCGCTGAATTCGATCCACCGCAAAAATGCCGGCGGCCAAGAACAGCGCGTAAAATCCATACGCCCACCACGTCCGCCACCACGGCGGCGTGATGATAATGCGAACGGACGTGCCTTCTTCATTCCAAACGCCGTCGTTGTTCGAGGCCTTGACCCGGAAGACATATTTGCCTGGATCAAGATTGGTGTAAGTTGCCGTGCGGCTCGTTCCGGCCTGCTGCCAATCGGCGTCGAAATTTTCCATCTTGTACGCGTATTGGTTCTTCGAGGGCGCCGTAAAATCCAGCGCCGCAAATTCAAATGAAAAAACTTTGTGCTCGTAAGAGAGCGTGATCTCCTCGGTTTCGGAAATCGCTTGCCGCAGCGGCGAGCCGGGAGTTTTGTGAGAAATCGATTTGTTGAAAATTTGAAAATCCGTGAACACCACCGGCGGCGCGTGCGGGTTATCTTGAATATCTTCGGGATAAAACGCATTGAAGCCGTTGATGCCGCCAAAGAACAGCTCGCCACTGGCAGGATTTTTGAAATACGCGCCGGTGTTGAACTCATTGTCCTGCAAGCCGTCTTTGATGTTAAAATTCTTGAATGTTCGCGCACGCGGGTTGAATTTGGCAAGGCCGTGATTGGTGCTCATCCACAAATTACCCCGATCTTCCTTTGGAGTCTTCAAAGGAAAGTCGGGGCGATCGCTCAAGATCGCATAAACGACATTATCGGGAAGGCCGTCCCGATCGGTGAAATGCGTGAAGCTCTCCGTCGTCATGTCAAAACGATTGAGGCCGCCGCCGGCCGTGCCGAGCCAGAGGTACTTCTCCGGCTCGAAGGGATCTTCGTGGATATAACGCACGACATTATGGCTTAGACTGGCCACATTTTTCGGGTCATTGCGGTAGCGGTTGAACGATCGGTTTTGCGGCGTAAAGCGCACCAGTCCATCCTCGGTGCCCAACCAAAAAATACCGCTGCGATCTTGATGGATGAACGTCCACTGGCATTCAACCGCAGCACGGGGTTCTGTACCGATGTAGTTGTAGCGGGTAAATTTTCCAGTGCGGCGATCCAGCCGGCTTATTTCTGTGGCCGTGGAAATCCAGATCTCACCGTCGCGATCTTCAAAAATCTTCCAGACAATATCTCCTGTAGTCGTAAGTTTTTCCGGGTGGGGATCATAATAAGAAATTCGACCGATTTCACCATTCTGCCAATCGATCTGCCGCAACCCTCCGTCCCCGCCTACCCAGAGCGCACCTGACTTGTCCTGCAAAATACTATAGACCAGCTCCTCCGGATTTACCGGATCCGGAACAATGGTCATTTGCCCGGTGAGGCGATTCATGCGGTATAATCCTCCACTGGTAGGCCCGATCAACAGCGTGCCATCCCGCGTCTCGTAGATGGCCCGAAGACTGGCGCCCGGCCACAGCGACAGCTTGCCGCTTCCGGTATGGCTTTTGGCAAAGCGTTCGGCTTTGGGATCGTAGCGATACAAACCATTGCCATTGGAGCCGAGCCACAGCACACCCGCGTTGTCTTCAAGGATGGACAAGATTCCGGACTCGGGCATACTGTGGGGATCGCCAGGTTGATAACGATACTCAGAATAACTTCGTGTGGCGGGATCGAAGCGCGCCAGCCCCCATGTAGTGCCGATCCAAACAATACCAGCGCGGTCTTCCAGCATGAGGCGGGCCGCCTCCCACCAATGAGGTTCGGGACCCGGATTGCGCTCGAAGATGCCGTAGTAGGTGAATTCTTTTGTTCCGGCATCCCAACGAATCAAGCCAGGATCCACCCCGATCCAAATTGTGCCGTTTTGCCCTTTGCCGGTAAAATACGAATGGTATCTGGCGCGCTCGAGTATTTTTTTCCATAGTGGCTCGCCGGGGCCGCTGCTGAAGTGGATTACAGTTCGGTGGCCGGCATTTTCATCAAGGACCAATTTTTCCAGCCCTTGGGGTGTCGCCACCCAAATCACCGCCTGGCCGTCGATGGCAAACTCTCTAATCAGATCGCTGCGCAGACTATTGGGGTTGCTGGGATCGTGTTGCAAGCGGGCGAAAACGGCGCTGCCAACACTCTTGGCGCCAGGGGCAAGAGCCACCTTGTTCAATCCCCCGCCCCAGGTGCCGGCCCAGATCGCCCCTTCCCGATCTTCCGCAAGGGAGGTGACGGCGTTGTGGCTCAGGCTGTTTGAATTGGTGGAATCCGGCAAGAAACGATAAAAAGTTTCCGTGGCACGATCGAACCAATTCAAGCCGCGCCGCGTGCCGACCCAGATTCTGCCGGCGCGATCTTCCAGCAGCGCTGTAATGTAGCTATCCGAAAGCGTTGTGGAGTCATAGGCATTGTATTTATAAACCACGAAGGTGTACCCGTCAAATCGATTCAAGCCATCTTTGGTGCCGAGCCAAAGAAAGCCTTTGCCGTCTTGCATCATGCAGGTGATCAGATTCTGCGACAACCCCAACTCGCTGGGAATGCGGTCGAGGCGGAGATTGCTTTGGGCGCGAAGCTGCGGCAGAGCGACCAGATATGCCAGCATGATCGCACCGATGATTCTTACTCGAAACATTTTCGGGTTGGATTTTATCATCGCTTCTTTGCTTATAAATGGGTCGAGTCGGCATCAAAAAGCAAATAAATCTCCAACGGATAGATTAAGACCAACTGATAAAGCTTTTGCTTTTCATCCGTTGGTCTTAATCTATCCGTTGGGGCAATTGCTTTGTTTGCACCAAAATCACTGATACACCAAAAACAACACATCCTCCAGCCCCTTCTCGAAGCGCAGCGTCTTCACCAGTTCCTGCTTTCCTGACAGCATCGAATTCAAAATAATAATATCCGGCTTCTCCGACACGGCTTTCTGCACTAGCTCGGGCCCGTTGGCTTCGACGACGTGATAGCCCCGCGCTTGCAGCACTTCCGCCAGCGTCTTCACGGTCGAAGTTTCTTCATCCACGACCATGACTTTGCGATGCGACTTGCCTTGCTGCAGCAACAAACCGACTTCGCGGAACAAGGCTTCGGTGTCAATCGGCTTGGTGAGATAACGATCGACGCCGAGCCGAATGCCGCGCTCGCGATCTTGCACGATGGACAAAATCAGAATGGGAATGTCCATCGTCGCGGGATCGTTCTTCAACACCGCGGCCACGTCGAAGCCGTTCATCTCCGGCATCATCACATCCAAAATCACGAGATCGGGGTGCTCGCGGCGGATTTGCTCGAGCGCCTCGCGGCCATTGCCGGCAACGCGCACTTGATAACCGGCTTCGTGAAATTCTTGATTGAGCAACTCGCGGATGGAAGCGTCATCATCCACCACTAATATGCTGGGCTTGCCGTTCATCGGTTTCATCGCCGTCGTCTGCACGCGCTGCTTGAGTTGCGCCATCAACGCGGCGAAATCAACGTGCGGCAATTCGCCCTCACGCGCAGTTTTGCTTTTGATCGGCAGCGCGAACGAAAACGTGCTGCCAACGCCCATCTCACTCTCCACCCAAATACGGCCGCCGTGATGCTCGACGATCTCTTTGCAGATCGTCAAACCCAGTCCCGTGCCTTTGGGCTTGTTGGTGAGCATATCGCCGACCTGCTTGAATTTCTCAAACAACTTCGGCTGATCTTCCGGCGCGATGCCCATGCCGGTATCGACGATGCTGACGACGATCTCGCCGTTGCTCTCTTTGGCGCGGCAGGTCACCGAGCCTTTGTCGGTGAATTTGACGGCGTTGGAGATAAGATTGATCACCACCTGAATCAGCTTGTCCTGGTCGCCGATGATTTCCGGCAAGCCGGCGTCAACGTCCTTTTTCAATTTCAGGTCGCTGCTGTCAAATAGGGAGGAGGTAGCGGCGGTGGCGCGCTCGATAATCTCCGGCACGTTGAGCGTTTCCATGTGCCATTCGATTTTGCCGGCTTCGATCTTGGCGAGATCGAGCACGTTGTTGATCAGCGTGGTCAAACGCTCGCCCTCGGCCACGACGACATTGAGATTCTCCGCCACTTGATCGACGGTGCGCTTGACTTTGTTGTCCTCGGTTTTAAGCAGCGGGAAGATTTTTTCATCCAAACGCTTTTTGATGATCTTGGCAAAGCCGAGCACGGAAGTGAGCGGCGTGCGCAGCTCGTGGCTGACGGTGGAGAGAAAGCTGCTCTTCGCTTCGTTGGCTTCTTCGGCAGCGGCGCGCGCTTCCTGCGTTTCCTCGAACAAGCGGGCGTTGTGCAAAGCGACGCCGACGTTGGCCGCAATCGTGTTCAGCAGCCGCAAATCGGCATCCGTGAAACGATTCTCCTGCTCGGAGCTTTGCGCGCTGATCACACCAATCACCTCATTCCCCACCGGAATCGGTACGCCGAGGTAAGAGTCCGCCGGCGCGCCGGTATCCGCAATCCCGAGCTTCGTATAACTTCCGTCAACGTCTTCGTTGATGAGCAGCGGCTTGCCGGTCTTGATGATTTGCGAAGTCAAGCCTTCGCCCAGGAGTATTGGAGCAGAGTCCTCGCCGAAGCTGTAGGGGAAATGGATCATGTTCGTCGCTTTGTCGAGCAGCGCCACATAGACGATGTTCGCTCTGAAAACCTGGCGAATCTGCTCGCCCACCAATTGAATGAGATCGTCCTGGTTCAGTTGCGAGGCCAGCGCTTCACTGATGCTGTTGACCGTCGCCAGCTCCGCGGCGCGCTGTTTCGTGTCGGCCAGCAGCCGGTTGGTTTCATGGAAGAGACGTGCATTCTCCAGCGCCACGCTCATGCTGTTCGCCAGCGTGGAGAGCAGCCGCACATCGGATTCGCTGAAGGCATTCTCGCGATCGACATTCTGCAAGCTGATCGAGCCTTTGACGGTTTCACCGGCGAGTATGGGCATGAACACCGCAGACTTGGGAGGCTGGCCGAAGCTGACCCCAGTGCCGCCAAATTTGCGCGCGGTCTCAACGTAATTTTCATTGATCAGCATCGGTTGTCGCGTGCGGATCAACTCGTGGTTGGCCCATATAAACGGGCGCGGCTCGAGGTGGTGTCGCTCGCCTTTCTCGATGGCAAATTGCCGATGTTCGAGGCCGGTGTCATGATCGAACGTGCGAATGATCACCACTTGGATATCGAACAAACTGCAAATGCGATTGCCCACGAGATCGTAAATGCCCTGCATATCCAACTCGCGCACCAAGCCTTCTTGCACGCTGTTGATCACCGCCAATTCTTGCATGCGCTGCTGAATCTCCGCGGTACGTTCTTCCACCGTCTTTTCCAGTTCGCGCTGACGGGCTTGCAACTGGCTGGTGCGCATGCGAATGAGACCAAACACGGCTCCACCGGCAGCCAAAAGATACAACAAATACGCCCACCACGCACGATACCACGGCGGCAGGATTTTGAAAGCATACGCGCCTTCCTGGCTCTCATGCTGGTAGATATTTTTCGCGCGCACATGAAAACGGTAGTCACCTTCGGGGAGATTGGTGTATTCCTTTTGCGTGTTGCGATGCCAAGGCGACCAGTTCTCGTCGAAGCCTTCGAGGAAGGTTTGGTATTGGGTCTTGTTTTCCTGCTCGAAAAACGGCGCGGCGTATTCGAAATGGAGGGTGTTGTGGGAATATGCCAACGTAGGGGCGGACGGCTGTCCGCCCCTACCATTATCCATCCCACCGAAAATCAACGAATCTTCCCCGACGATCACGCGGCGGATCAATGCGGCATAACCGGCATCATAATCTTTTTGCAGATTGGAATCGTAGCGAATCACGCCCTCCGTGCCGCCAAGCCAAACGATGCCATTGTCTTCGGGTAGAATCGCAGAGACGGCGACATCGGCAAAAGGCAGGAAGGGCGCTTTTTCGATGCGATAGCTGCCGTCCGCTTGTGGCAACCCAACCGCGCATTCCCGTCCGAAGCCCATCCACACCCGGCCACGATTGTCGGTTCTCATTCTATATTCATTGGCGTCGCCGCCGTGAGAAATATCTTGAAAAGTCGAATCCGGCACAAAGCGCTTCCGGTTCTCATCAAAACGAAAAACACCGGCCAGAGAAACAAAGTATTCACGCCCATTGGCGCTCAATGCCGCGACGCCGCCTTCGGGCAAACCTTCTGCCGGTCCGAAGCGCTCAACACGGGCATTACGGATGCGAGATATGGCATCCGCCCCATCTGGAAAAGTCATGCGGACAACGCCCTGTACCGAGGTTCCCAGCCACAGGCTGCCATCAGCGCTTTCAATCAAATGATAGCCTTGGTCCGTTACACTGGGAATTTTACCTTCGTCAATCCAGGTTTCCCCGCTGCGGCGCATGACGCCGATGCCGTCAAACAGCGCAACGAAGAGGTAGCGAGGGTCTTGTCGCCAGAGATGCATTGTAGAAGCTTGAAAATCCCCGGCCACCGAGGCTCTGATTACCTGCGCCCGATCACCGATAATTTCATAAAGGCCCTCGTTTGTGCCTGCCAGCAGTGTTTCTCCCTTGGAAAGCAGAGTAAAGGTCTGGTCGCCGATTCCGATCACTGGTTGGGATATTGAGGTAGCCGGATTAAGCCACACCGCGCCAGCGGAGGTGCCAACGTAAAGTTTGCTCTGATGCCGATGAATCGCCAGCACGCCGCTGGTGATACCGGATTGGGCGTCGTAATGGCTGAGAGGCGCGGTAATTTCCACGCGTGAAATGCCCTTATCCAATGCCAGCCACAGTTGGCCGGTGGCGTGATCGGCAAGCACAGAAAAAGCGCCGTTGTCCTGTAAGCCGCTCGACCGGTCGAGATGCCGAAGCAGGCGCCCCTGAGTATCGATAATTGCCAGTCCGTTTTGCGTGGTAGCCAAGGCAAAGCTGCCATCTGCCAGCACCGTTCCTTTGTAGAATGTTTTGTCGGCCAGAATATTGACCACATTGGCATCGGTGCGGAAGGGCGTGAAAGAGTGGCCGTCATAGACAAACAGTTCGCCACTAAAAAGCCCAAGCAGATATTTCTTGCTCTCGGGAAAAGGCAGCATCACTTGCATGCGATCATTCCCCAGCGGCTCGCTGCCCGGCAGCAGATGCAACGAGTCTGCTACCATCTTCATCAAGCCAACGCCGCGCTGGTGCACGTAAAGCGTGGAATCTAGCCAAAAGGTAAACATGAAATTCGTTTGCGGCTCCCAGCTTTTAGCGCGCCATTCTATACTCCCCGCAACCGGTGTAAGTCGAAACAGCCGCTCGCGCGTTTGATAGTAGACGCCCTCGCCGGTCACGTGGACGGTCCAGATGTCGCCAAAATTGCGCTGCGCTTCCGGAACGAAGGGTAGCAAAGAGACGTAGTGCATTTGCCCAATGCTATCCGGCTCGATGTAACCGAAATCGCCGACGCCGCCGACATAGACGCGGATACCCTCCTCAGCCCGAGCCAGCGCGCGAACATTCGCTTTGTTGGGCAGTTGCAGCAGCCGCCAGGAAACGCCGTCGTATTCTAGCACGCCGGTGCCGTTGCCGAAGTACATGACGCCGCGGCTGTCCTGCGTGATCGTCCAGTTCTGCGCATGCGCGCCGTATTCCTTCGGGCTGTAGTTGCGGATGAAGGGGAGGCCGGTTTCGTTGGGCGAAGAGGGGGCGCTTGGGGTTTGCGGCGCGACCATGGCTGGGAAAAATACGATAGCGAGGAGAATGATAAATTTTTTCATGTTTTTGCCTTTCGAGAAATTCGTGTAGGAGTAGCTCGGCTCAACTAATACGAATGAATATCCCAAAGCTATTAGTCAAAATGATTTGGGTCAAAATCATGTAAATGCTTTTAATCATTTTGACTTTATCGCTTCTACTATGGTCATCGATATTCTGTGTTTTTTTCTGCCGATTGTTTTTGATCGGCTTGGCTTTTGTTCAAGCCAACTTAGGTAGAACTTATGTTCAATCATGCAAAAGGCTCGTCTATAAATTACAATGGAGATGGCTGAAAGTTGGCTGCAAGCACGGGGAAAATCGCATGCTAAGATCCTATTAAGGTGGGACAAAGGATACGCAAAGAAGAAATGGAATAAAGAAATTCCGCTCTGCCCTCGGCGCCATGCTCTATCCCCTCTGCCCCAGATACCGCAGGGCCAAAATCGTGATATCATCCGTTTGCGCCGCGCCGGCGGAAAACGCGCGGACTCCATCAACGACGCCCTGAATGATTTCCGGCAACGGCGAGCCCGTGTGCCTCTTCAAACAGGCTTCCAGCCGAGAGGCGGTGAACTCATTTTTATCGCCATCCATCGCTTCGGTGACGCCATCGGTGTAAAGAAAAATTCCATCCCCAGGCCGCAGCTCGATTTCATTTGCCCCGTAGGCCGAGTTCTCGAGCAAAGCCAACGGGATTCCAGTCGGCTCCGTTGATTCAATCCGTCCGTTGTGCCGCAGGATAAAGGGTGGGTTATGCCCGCCGTTGGCGTATGCCACCTTGCCGCTGCGGGTGTTGAGAATCCCATAAAAAACGGTGGCGAACATCTCGGCAACGCTTTCGCGATGGAGAATCCGGTTCGCGCGCTCCAGGCAAGCCTGGGGCGACAGTCCGGTTGCGGCAGTCGCCATCAGCAAAGTTCGGCACACGGTCATAAACAGCGCCGCCGGAATTCCCTTGCCGGAAACGTCGCCAATGAGAAAACCCAGATTATCCTCGTCCAGCAGAAAGGAATCGTAAAAATCCCCGCCGACTTCTTTGGCCATAATCATTTTTGCGTGGATCGCGAAATCTTTTCGCTGCGAAAGCGCGGGAAAGCCGCGCGGCAGGATCGCTTCTTGAATCCCTTTGGCAATTTCCAGTTCTTGTTGGATGGTCATCAAGTGATCGTGCACTTTTATCGACTCGCGAATGGCTCTGGCTTCGTGCAGCGCTTTTTCAATCGTCAGTTTCAAATCCTGCAGGTTGAACGGTTTGGTTACAAAGTCGTATGCCCCGTGGTTCATTGCCGCGCGAATATTGGCCATGTCGCCATAAGCGGAAATGACGACCGCGATGATGATGGGAAAATGGACATTGACTGTGGCGAGCAGGGTCAAGCCGTCCATTTCGGGCATGTTGAGATCGGTCAGGACCGCGGCCACTTCTTCGTCTTCTTCCAGCCGCTTGAGCGCCTCGGCGCCGTTTTCGGCAAAGATGAAAACCAGCTCCCGCTCATCGATCCTCTTTCTGAACATCTGGCCGATCATGAGCTTCAGATCTGGCTCGTCGTCGACCACCAGGATTTTATGTGGCATATTTCGCTCCTTTTTAATTTGAGCGCTATGATTCAATCTCCTTAAGCTCCGAGACGTCCAGGCCGTTCAAATAGGCCAAAGCGGCTTCACCGGAATGGGCAAATTTCAATTCCAATTGGCCGGCTTTCCCCTCGAAATTGCATTTGCTTTTCTTCTCCGTGCGTGTTATATTATAGCACGCTGAGGTGGTCAAGTCAAGACCCGCGAGCGTTTGCGTAAGCTGTGCCTGCTGGGAGAATGAATCATGCAATTCGCCGATCCCCGAACCGACTTCGCGTTCAAGAAAATTTTTGGCAACGACCAGGCCAAGGAAGTGCTGATCAGCTTCCTCAATGCCGTGCTCGGGCTGGAAGGGAGCCACGCCATTGCCGAAGTCACCATCCTTAATCCTTATCAAGCACCGAAAATCTCAACTTTGAAACATAGTTATCTCGATGTGAAATGCCGCGACCATCGCGGTGTGCAATTCGTGGTGGAGATGCAGGTGCAATATGCCGAGGGTTTCGGCAAGCGCATTCAGTATAACGCGTGTAAAGCTTACATCGGCCAGATCCCGGCGGGTGAAGACTACCCCAAGCTCAACCAGGTCATCGCCATCACCATCGTCGATTTCACCATGTTTCGTGAGTTCGAGCATTATCTCTCCTGCCACGAATTTCGCGAAACCATTTCCAATAATTGTTATCTCGACGAGATCCGGCATTATTTCATCGAATTGCCCAAATTCACCAAAACCGAGGCCGAATTGGAATCGGCCATCGACAAGTGGTGCTATTTTCTCAAGCACGCCGGCCGGCTGGAGGTGATTCCGGAGAAGCTGAACCACGAGCCGTTTCGCAAAGCCTTTGAGATCGCCAATCGCGCCAACATGTCCAAAGATGAGTGGGAGGCTTACGACGCCACCTCGGTTCGCATGCAAGACGAGCGCGGCATCGCCATCGCCGCTCGCAAGGAGGGTCTTAAAGAGGGAGAACAAATCGGGCAGCGGCGAATTCTTCGCGCCTTGCAACAGAAAGGCTATGGGAAAGAGCAGATGGCCGATATGACCGGATTCTCCCTTGAAGAAATAGAACGATTATTGGCTTGAGTTGCCATGCCTGCTGGCGCGTCCGATTTTAATTTTTCAGTTTTATCTCTCGTGGTAAGCTGATCACAAACTCCGTAAATTCCCCTTCTTCCGTTTCCACTTTGATCTCCCCTTTGTGCTCCTGCACGATGATGTCGTAACTAATCGACAAGCCCAAGCCCGTGCCTTGTCCCGTCGGCTTGGTCGTAAAGAAAGGATTAAAAATTTTCTCACGAATGTGAGCGGGAATGCCGCTGCCGTTGTCGCGGATGCGGATTTCGATTTTATTGCCCAGGTTTTGGGTGCGCACCGCCAGCACCGCCGAGTAACTTTGTCCCAATGATTTTTTCTTTTCGTGAGTGGCATAAAAGGCATTGTTGATGAGATTGAGAAAAACCCGGCTGAGATTTTGCGGCACCACCTCGACGCGGCCGATGGAATCGTCGTATGCCTTTTCGATTTTGATGTTGAACGAGTTGTCCTGCGCGCGCATGCCGTGAAACGCCAGCATGACGTACTCATCGAGAATGGCGTTGATGTCCGCGGGCCGGCGCTCGCCGGATTCACCGCGGGAGTGCAGCAACATGCCCTTCACGATGCTGTCGGCGCGCTGGCCATGATGGTTGATCTTGGTGAGGTTTTCGTCGAGCAGCCGGAGCACCTCCTCGAGATTCGCGCGCCTCTCCTCGTCCATCTTTTGATTTTGTCCATCAATGACCTCACGGAGTTCCCGGGTTAAATCCAGCGAGAGCGCGGCAAAATTATTCACGAAATTGAGCGGATTCTTGATCTCGTGCGCGATGCCGGCGGTGAGCTGTCCCAACGACGCCAATTTTTCCTGCACGAGAAGCTGATACTGGGTGGCTTGCAGATTTTTCAGCGCTTCGTTGAGCCGGCGGTAAGCGTCGGCGTTGTCCAGCGCGATGGTGACGTAGGCCGCGAGGTTTTGCAACAGATTCAGATGATATTCAGTGTAAGCGTTCGTTTGATAGCTCTGGATGGTGATGACCCCGAGCACGCGATCTTGCGCGATCAATGGCAGGTAGATCAGCGACTGCGGCGCTTCCGAGCGCGTGCCGTCTTCGAGCAAGCGCCCGGCATCATTCCGGTAGGCGTCGATATAGCGCCGGTATTCTCGCGTCACTTCATTGATAAAAACCGGCTGGCGGTTCTCGATGCACCAGACCGGGAACTGATTTTTGTCGTTGGTGTCTCGCGTATAGGGCGCGTAGCGCTTGCCCCTGGCGATGGCGAGCTTATACTCGATCTGTTGTTTCTCCGGTTGGCAAATCCCGACGCCAAAAATCGTGGCATCTGCCAGGCGATTGATGTGCTCGTACAGTTTGTAAAAGATCGTATCAAAATCCAGGGAGGCGGTAATGTCTTTGCCGATCCGGCTGAGCAGCTCAACGTTGTCTTTTTGCGTTCGAATCTCAGCGGTTCTTTCCTCGACGGTTTGTTCCAGCTTTCGGCCACGCGATTCGAGCTGGCGGGTGCGCAATCTGACGAAGCCGAGAACGACGGCGCCGGCAGCCAATATGTACGAAACGTACGCCCACCACGTGCGATACCACGGCGGCAGGATTTTGAAAGCATACACGGCTTCGCTGCTTTCGTGCGCATATACATTTCTGGCGCGAACCCGAAAGCGGTAATTGCCCGGTGGAAGGTTGGTGTAGTTTTTTGCCGTCTCGTCGCTCCAGGCCGATCCCGCCGGGCGGGATTGGTCAAATCCTTCCAAAAAAGTTTGGAATTGATTCCTGGCTATTTCCTCATAACTGGAGGCGGAAAACTCGAAGCGCAGAGAATTTTTTGAATGATCCAACACCGGCGCAAGGTTCCCATCGCCATTGAGATTCGCCCCGCCAAATATCACCGAATCCCCGCCCGCGGTCACGCGCCGTATGAGAGCGGGATACGCCGCCAAATTAACCTGCGATATGCTGGGATCATGGCGAATTAGGGTATTCGGGCCACCCAGCCAAACTACACCGTCGGACTCGGGGTAAATATAAAAGAAGGTTTCGTTAAAAAATCGGCGTAACGGCGTGTCCTCCGGAACGTAGCTGCCACCGGCCTGCGGCCGTTCCACTGCGGTTCCGCGCCCGAAGTTGATCCACACCCGGGCTTGAGCATCCTCTTGCAGGGTATATTCTTCCACCGTGCCGCCGAAAGATACCGGCCTCAAGTTGAATGTCGAATCTGGCGTAAACTCGCGGCGGGTTGGATCGAAACGAAAAATGTCGTCTTGAGAAACAAAATACGTCTTGTCGGCAACAATGAAGACCGTAACGCCACCTGCCGGCAAGCCCTGCGCAACCCCAAAGCGCTCAATTTTGGGATGAGGTAAATCCGCCTCATTCTGTGTTGGTTCGGTGAATTCCACCCGTAAAACTCCTTGCGTTCGTGTGCCGAGCCACAAGATGCCAGGTTCTTGCTCGACAATGCGAATAATATCTTCGTGAATGCCATCGATGCTGCCCTCGTCGATCCATTTTCCTCCCGCGCCGGCAGACTCGAAACGCAAAGCAGCCAGGCCGGTTTCCAGGCCGGCGAAAATGCGGGCCGAACCCTCTTTGAGGTTGAGGCGTTGCCGCGAGCGATGCAAGAAATTCGCGCGATAGGTATTGTTGACGGAGGCTTTGACGGAGACGGCCCGATCACCGTCAATGCGGTAAACCCCCTCATTCGTCGCCGCCAGCAGCATATCGTCCACCGCTAGCAAAGCCAAACTTTGGGAGGCAATTCCGGAAACCGGCCGAAACTCCCGTTGCGCTGCCTGCAGATAAGAGACGCCCAAGCTGGTCGCCACATAGAGCAAGCCGCGGTGCCGGAGAATAAACGCGATGGCGGTCTTCACGCCCGACTGCTCGTCATAAAAGGTAAAGGGTGAGTTTGGCTCAACGCGGGCCAGGCCGTTATTGAACGCCAGCCACAGCGCGTCTTGATTATCGGCAAAAGCGTGGTGTAAAATATTATCCGCCAATCCGGCGGCTTTATCTATTTGCCGGATCAAATTTCCCTGCCGGTCAATGATCGCCAAGCCGCCGCGCAATGTTCCCAACGCCAACAAGTCGCCGCTCAAAATAACGCCGGGCGAGTAGAGCTGATTGGTTGAAAGGAATGCCGCCGCGGCCGGAGCGAGGCGGAAGGGTGTGATAGTGGCGCCGTCGAGCAGAAACAAACCCTGCTCGCGGGTTCCGATGAGAATCTTTTTTTCATCAAAAGGGAGCATGACATAAATCCGCTCTTCGGCAAAGCGCTCTCCGTTGGGCGCTATTCGCAGGGAGTCATCCAGCATGCGCATCAGCCCGACTTGCCATTGGCGAACGTAAAGCGTATCCCGAACCACAAAGGAAACGTGAAAGGAAGTGCGAGGTTTCCACGCCATGATGCGATGATCGGCCCAGCGAAACAAAACATTGGCCGCCCGGAAATAGACGCTGTTTTTGATGACCCAGGTTTGCCACACGTCCGTGAAGGGAAGATCTTCCGCCTGGATGTACGCCAGCAGAGAGAGGTAGCGCATTTGTCCCAGGCTGTCAGCCGCTAAATAGCCGAAATCACCAACGCCGCCGACATAAATTCGGCCGTTTTTATCCTTGGCTAATGAGCGCGCCACGCTTTTATTCGGCAATTGGATCAGCCGCCAAGAGACGCCATCGTATTCGAGTACGCCATTGTTGTTGCCAAAATACATCACGCCGCGGTCGTCCTGCACGATCGCCCAGTTCTGCGGGTGCGCGCCGTATTCCTTCGGACTGTAGTTGGTGATGAAAACTTTGCCGGCCTCCTGGCGAGGTTGGGCGAAGGTGGCGCCCGGCCCCGAAAAGCTGCTGAGTGCCGGCAAAAGGAAGAAGAGAGTGATTTTGTTCATGGCGTTTGCCAAGATTAGAAATTTTTTCGCGAATGTCAAGCGGAATGCCGTTGTCGTTGTCGTGAATGCGGAGTTCGATTTTGCTATACACAGGCGAGATCTAAGTATTATGGCCGACTTGCATTTTGAAGCAAGTTTTAGTATATTAAACTGAATTGAAAAGGAGAAAACGAATGCAAGCTTATCATGTGCAAACCACCGTTGCCAACGACGGTTCGCTTAAATTGCATAACCTGCCGTTTCCTGCAGGCGAATCCGTCGAGGTGATTATTTTAACACGGTCGGCGATTTCGTCACGCCAGAATTCGTACCCACTGCGTGGTACTCCCGTAACCTACATCAATCCAACTGAACCGGTCGCCCAAACTGACTGGGAGGCGGCGCAATGATTGTTCTCGACACCCACATTTGGATTTGGTGGGTGCATGGGGATGCACAACTTCCGAACGCTCATCGTGCCTATCTTCAAGCGCACGAAGCTCAAGGTTTGGGCATTAGCATCATCTCATGTTGGGAAGTCGCGAAGTTGGTGGAGTATAATCGACTCAAGCTCTCATGCGCCGTCGCCGACTGGCTTGATCAAGCTCTAGCTTATCCTGGCATTCGCCTGCTTGATCTGACGCCACGCATTGTCGTGGACTCCACGAAATTGCCCGGCACGTTTCACCGTGATCCTGCCGACCAAATGATCGTTGCCACAGCGCGAGTTCACAACTGCGCATTGATGACAGTTGACGCGAAGATTCTGGCATATCCGCACGTGCAGAAGGCTCCATGATTTTGCCGCCAAGATTCTTCACCTTTCGGGCCGCCGCATATCGACCCTTAATCAACATGAAAAATCACCGCACGAAAGACAACTTGCGGCTCTGGATAAACTCTCCCGCTTGCAGCCGATAAATGTAAATGCCCGAACTCACTTCCTTGCCAGACTCATCCCTTCCATCCCACACCACCGAGTTCACACCGCCAGTCCGTCGCTCATTAACCAGCGTACGAATTTCCTGGCCAAAAATATTGTAGATCTTGAGCACAACCTGGGTCGCTTTCGGTAACTGGTAGCGAATGGTCGTGTTGGGATTTCCAGCCGAGCGGGATGTCGCTCCGCTCCAAAAAGGATTGGGATAGTTTTGTTCCAGCGTAAAACCAACCGGTACTTGGCTGAAATTATCTTCAACTTCCGTAACCATCTCTGACAGCGGACGCCGCCACACGCCGCCGCCACGAGTTCCCGCAAAGAGATGCAAGCCGCTCACGGCAAGAGAATAGACAGAAGTGCTCGTCAAGCCGGTATTGACGGCCGTCCAGCTTGTGCCGTTGTTGGTGGAAAGAAACACGCCGCCAGTTCCCGCAAAGAGATTCGAGCCGTTCACGACAAGAGCAGAAACACCAGTGTTCGTCAAGCGGGTATTGACGGCCGTCCAGCTTACGCCGTTGTTGGTGGAAAGAAACACGCCGCCATCAGTTCCCGCAAAGAGATTCGAGCCGTGTACGGCAAGCGCATAAACAGTACGGTTCGTCAAGCCGGTATTGACAGCCATCCAGCTTGTGCCATTGTTCGTGGAAAGAAACACACCGTCGCCATCAGTTCCCGCAAAGAGATGCAAGCCGTCCACGGCAAAGCACCGAATATAGCCTCCGTAGGGTCCATTGGTTTGAATCCACTACGCCTGGAGGCTTTGTGCGCCAAGCAGGACAACGGCAGCGAGGAAAGAAAGCAAACGTTTCATGTTTGTGCCTCCTTGATTGAGGTTAGAGAACAATTGCAACGAACTGAATACGAACCGGTTCGTCCAATGACTTTTTTGTTTGCGATTACAGTTTAAAAGAGCTAAATTCTAAGCAACAGACAAGAAAAAAATATCAGCTTTGATTCGAGGTGTTATATGACTGAGTTGCAAATTAAAGTAGAGCCGGAATCGGCGCAAGCATTCAAGGCCATCTCAAAGAAAGTTTTTCGAGGCAACGACGGCCTTGCCTTTCAGCGTGCGGTGCAATTTTTACGTTTGTTAGAAGATGATGATCATTTTAAGCGTTTCTGGGAAGTTGCCGACCGCATGCGCAAGCAAGTTCAAAAAGCCGGCGGCCTTTCGGCAAAGGAAATTGATCGTTTAATTCGTGAATTGCGCGCGCGGCGGCGAAAACGCAATTCGCAATAATTGCCGGTTATCATGATATTTTTCACTTGCATTTTTTATCATGAGCGTTTAAATTATGTCAATTAAATGCTTGTTGCTAATTGGTGATCAAAGGCGTATCTGTCATGCATATCAATGATATTGTTTGGCTTGATGATATAGTTGATAAGATTGAATCCGAGCATCATGTTTACCAAGAAGAGGTTGAAGAAGTATTTTACAACCGACCAAAATATCGAAAAGGCTAAAAGGGAAAATACGAAGGTGAAGATTTGTATTATGCTTATGGCCGAACCGATAGCGGCCGTTATTTGTTTGTCGTTTTCATTTACAAACTGAATAAAAATGCGTTGATCATCAGCGCCAGAGACATGGATGACGATGAAAGGAAAAGATATGCCAGAAAATAGACTTCCCGAAGAATTCAAATCCATCGCTGAAATCCAAAATTTTTGGGGTACGCATTCATCTGCTGATTATTGGGATGAGATGGAAGATGTTGACCTGCAACTCTCGTCTGCTTTGCAAGCCAAGCTTGAATTAAAAAAGCTGTATAGACTATTGAGCTTGTCGTCCGAGCAGATTGCGGCAATTGAGTCCAAAGCAAAAATTGCAAATATGAATAGCAAACAGTTAATTTCAACGTGGGTTCTGGAACACGTTTAATAAGTGCAACGCAAACGCGTTTTTGTTCGCAGTTTCGCCTTTTTTTATCTTCGTTACCTCTTTCACGCCTTTTTCCTCGGCGGATCAAAAAACGGCGTTTTCACAATCGTCGCGGTCGCTTGGCGGCGGGCAAATTCGACCGTGATTTCCATATCAACCTTCGTGCCGAGTGCAGCGAACTGGCTCTCCACCGTGCCGATGGCGATGAACTTTTTCAGAATAGGGGAGAAGGTGCTGCTCGTCGCCTGGCCAATCTGCTTGCCATTTTTATAAATCGGCGCAGCCACGCGTGAGGCGCGGCCGGCAACTTGCGGCGGCAAATCGGCAGCGGCATACAGCGCTTCCAATTCATCCCAATTGACTTCCAACCCGACGAATTTCCATTTCGGCCCGCGCTTTTTTTCTGCGCGCAAAGCTTGGCGACCGACGAAATCGCCTTTGTCGAATTTCACCGCCCATTCCAATCCCGCTTCGAGCGGCGAGGATTTGCGCGCTTCGGTGATGGCCTTGTGGCTCGAAACATAATCAATATCACCGAGCAGCAAAGCCGCTTCGACGCGCGCGATGTCCATCGCCACCATGCCGACGGGCATGGCGCCGTAATCTTTGCCTTTCTCCATCAAAACGTCCCATAAATTCTCTGCATATTTCGGCGCGACCCACAGTTCATAACCAAGATCGCCGGTGTAGCCGGTGCGCGTGATCGTGAGTGGAATCTCGGCAATCTGCCCGTGCGTCAAGCGGAAAAACTTGAGACTCGCAATATCAGTACCGGTAACGACTTGCTGCAGAATCTCACGTGACTTCGGACCTTGGACTGACAACGCTGCGAGATCAGCCGATACATCAACGACATTGACATTGAACCCATAGCCGCAGTCCTGAAACCAGCGCAGATTCGGATCGGCTGAGGTAAGGCGAAAATGATTGTCGGACAAGCGCGAGACCGTGCCGTCGTCGATCATCTTGCCGCGCTCGTCGCACCACGGCGTATACATCACTTGCCCGACGGCGCATCTCTTTACGTCGCGCGTGATGATGCGATCCACGAGCCGCACGGCATCCGGCCCGCTGATTTCGTATTTGAACAATGGCGTCACGTCGATCAACGCTGCGGCATCGCGAATGGCGTAATATTCACGCTCGTGCGAAATTTCGTAAACGCTGACTGACAAATAACCGGCCCAGTTGCGCCAATCATAGCTTTGGCACAACGGCGCCATGCGGGAGTAGAAGGGAGAGGGGAGAGGCATACTTTGTGATTGGTTTGAGGCAGTGGTTCATGTAAAGTTTTTGAAACATTTTTTGAATAGAAATGTATTCGAAAAAATTTAGAAAGGCAAGTGATTCTTTTCATGGCTACGCATGGATATAGCATAAACAAAAGCAGGAATGCAATAAAAATAAAAAAGGCAGCACAAAAAAAGTCTTGACACTAATGGAAATTTTCCATAATATGTTCGCTCCGAATGGGAGGTTGTGCCCCCGGCTTGTGGATGGCGCGGGTTGATTTTGATATTGGAGCACACCAATGTGCAGATGGCAGAAAACCTTTATTATCCTTTTATTCGCAGTGGGCACGGCTTTCCGGTTGTGGTCATGTTCGGCTCAGATCAGGCAGCAGGGGCATTGGCTGGACTGTTTGCCAGTCGACGTCAAGCCGGCCGACATCGTTGATGCCGTGCTTATGAGCAAGGGGCCAGCCCGAGACGTGGTCAAAAAAGTGACCGTGCAAGAGAAACTGATCGAGTTGAACGCCAGTTGCCGCGATGGCAAGCTCGTTGATAGCGGCGGCAGAGAAATTTATTTTTATCGGCTCACCGGTTGCTGGGGCATGCCGCCGCCGGATCACGAGGAAATTCTGCAACGGCAAGCGGAAGAACTGGAGACCCTCAGAAAACAATACACCGTGGTCGAGTTGACGTGCAATCCCTCGGGCATGCTACACCAATGATCGCAGTCTTGATTTTGATAAGCGAATCGAGCGAATCAAGCGGATTTAAAAATTATTCTTCGCCTCATTCATTTCAAAAATCGGAAAGGAGCCCAAATGCGCAAAAACTGGTTTGCTGCCGCCGTTTTTTTAAGTGCCGTTTTCATTGCAACGCTCGCGTGGTTTTACGCCAGCCGTGAGCGGCGCAACGCAAAAGCCGAAATTTCCAACGTGGGCGCGATTGCCTGGAGTTCTACTTCAAAGGTCAGGGCGGAATTTGAAAAGGCGCCTGAGGGGCCCAAGCGCATGGATCAGCCGGATGCTTTTTACGAATTTCATCGCGGCATTCGCACCCGCGACGGTGAATCCGGGCCTTCATATAAAATAAACTATCAAATCATCGAGCTGCTCAAGGCCAAGAAGGTAAATTCGACATTGGCGTTGAGCAAGGCGAGCAATCGCGAGCCATTGAGCTGGGTCGAGCGCGGCCCGGGCAACGTCGGCGGCAGAACGCGCGGCCTTATCGTCGATCCGGACGATCCGACGTTCAACACCTGGTTTCTCGGCTCGGTCGGCGGCGGCGTTTGGAAAACCACGGACGCCGGCCAAACCTGGCAGGAGCTGACCGCGGGCTTGACGAATTTGGCAACGAGCGCACTGGCGATGTCGGCTTCCAACCCGAACGTGATTTACGCCGGCACCGGCGAAGGCTTCGGCAATATCGATCAAATCGCCGGCAACGGCTTGTGGAAATCGATGGATCGCGGCCAAAGCTGGCAGCAAATGGCCAATACGATCAACAGCAATTTCAGGCACATCACCCGGGTGATCGTCGATTCGCAAAACGAAAGTGTGCTGCTGGTTTCAACCAGCACCGGCCTTCATCGCAGCACCGACGGCGGCCAAACCTGGACGCAGGTTTATACGCCCAGTGCAAGGGCAGAGCAGATCATCGCCAATCCGCAGAATTTCAAAACCCAATTTGCCTCGATCAATCGGTATGGCGTCATCAAATCCGTGGACGGCGGCGTAACTTGGCTCGACTCATTTCGTTTTTCCTTGGGTATCGGGCGAATGGAAATCGCCATGGCGCCATCCGACACCTCCAGGCTTTATATATCAGCGGAAGGCGTGACCCCCAGTCCCGGAGCAAAACTTTATCTTTCCGAAGATGCCGGCGCCAATTGGTCTTTGGCCAAACCGGAAGACACCGCCAACATCGATTTCCTCGGCGGACAGGGCTGGTATGACAATACGATCGCGGTTCATCCTTATGATGCTAATATCGTTTTTGCCGGCGGCGTTTCTATTTGGAAATTCGAGGTTCGGCCCGGCCCGCCGACGGCTGATCGCGCGTTCGCTGGAATTGATTTTGTCAATACCGCCTCGTTTTTAAGCTTGACTAATGTCACCGGCTCATTGAATGGCGTTGTCGTCGGCAACGTTCCGACGCCGGAACAGGTGTCGGTCGAAATCCGATTTGGCCCCGGTCGATCACAAAAGGCCCACCGCTTCACCGTACCGCCAGGCTCGACGAGCGGCGTTCCGGACGCCAATTACACCTATCGCGATTACATCGATGTTCCTTTCGAAGTGTGGGACATCGACAACAACCTCCAGCTTATGGTGTCGTTTCGCGACCAGCTCGATGACGGCGCGTTCAATTTGGAAGTTTCCAACTCAGCCCGCTCGCGCGAGTATATCTTCGTGCAAGCCGTGCCTTATGCCGCGACGCCTGCGCCGGACATCGCCCAAGATGCCGGGCATGTTTTCAAGCAACTTTTCAATATTTGGCCGGTTTTGCCTGCCAACGGCACTTGGGATCCGGCCAATCTGCCAGCCTCGACTTTCCGAGTTCGCTGGGATAATGTCACCACCAAAAAAATCGCTCGCAGTATCTTTCAGGATAGCTATCGGCAATTCGGCGGCACGCACAAAGGCGTACACCCCGATCATCACAATTTAGTGCTCATTCCGACAAATCCGGCGCAGAATGGGTTTCGATTTCTCAACGCCAACGACGGCGGCATTTCTTATTCTGACGACGACGGCGCAACCTTCAAACAAACCGGGCAGGGCTTCAATTTTCCAGGCGCGCTCACCGGCTATAACACTTCACAATTCTATGGCCTCGATAAAATGAACGGCGCCAGCCGCTACATCGGCGGCACGCAGGATAACGGCTCTTACTTTTCGCCGGCTGATCCGGATGCGAAGTCCGAATGGGTGTATGCTCCCAGCGGCGACGGCTTCGAGGCGGCTTGGAATTATCGCGATCCCGATAAAATGCTCGAATCTTCGCAATTCAATAATATTTTTCGCAGCTTGGATGGCGGCTTAACCTGGAGCAATGTTTCGCCGCCCTCGGGGAGCGGCCCGTTTATTACCAAGATTGCGAAATCCAAGCAGGATCCAGACTTGGTTTTTGCCACCAGCAGTGCCGGCATTTGGCGATCCGACAACTTTGTCTCGAACTGGACTTTGATACGGATGCCGTCGGGTTTTGTCGGCAATAGTCCTTATTCACAAGTTGACATTTCGCTGGTCTCGCCGCAGGTGGTCTGGGCTGGCCGATCCTTCAGCACAACTACGCCGATCTTCGTGTCGACGGACGGCGGTTTCACTTTTAATCCTACTCAAACCTATAGCGTGAATCTGGGCTCGGTAACCGGCATTGCGACGCACCCGACCGACGAGAAGACGGCGTATGTGCTTTTCTCCTTTGCCGGTGCGCCGAAAGTTTTGCGCACCACCGACCTGGGGCAAACGTGGACGGAGCTTTCAGGCTTTGGCACAAACTCGACCAGCTCCAACGGATTTCCGGATGTGGCAACTTACTGCTTGCTGGTGATGCCGTACGATACGAATATCATTTGGGCCGGCACCGAAATCGGCCTCTTTGAATCCCAAGACGGCGGCGCGACCTGGGCGTACGCGGACAACGGTTTGCCGCCGGTGTCAATTTGGGAAATGATTATCGTCAATGACGAGGTCGCTTTGGCGACGCACGGCCGCGGCATTTGGTCGGTGAGCTTGCCGCAATTGGCCGGCTATGAGCCGCCGGCGGTCATTTTGTCGCCTCGCATTCGCGAGCTTGCCGGTGGATTTGGCGGCATGATCAACGCGACGTTTGGGTTGGCCTCGGCTTATGATTCAACCATTGTGACGTTAGACGGAGCGAGATATCTTAAATTTGACGCCAACCCGGCAGCCAAAGATACGTCGCTGCAATTGATGATTCCGGTAAGCACACCACATGCGGCAACCTTTTCTTTAGTGAGTTACCGTGAGGGAAAAATTTATAAATCCAATCCATTCAATCTGCAGTTGTGGCCGTTGCTTCAAGCCCGAGCACAGTACAGCAACAATTTTGATAACCCGACACAAGCCGCTGCCGATTTTGGCGCTGACGGCCTCGCTTTCAATATCCCAACCGGATTTTCCGATGGGGTGTTAAATTCGCCGCATAATTACGCGATAAATCGAACCTACTCTGCGGTCCTTTTGGCGCCTATCATTGTTGCGGCGACTGATGCGACGTTGGAATATAACGATATCGCCATCGTCGAGCCGGGCGAGGATGGCTCGGAATTCGGCGACGACGATTTCTACGACTACGTCGTGGTCGAGGCCAGCAATGATTTTGGAAGAACCTGGCGGCCTTTAGCCGACGGTTATGACGCCCGGGCTGACACATTGTGGCTGGCCGCCTATAACGCGGGACAACCCGGCACGCCCTCCATGTTCGTCAAACACAAACTGAACCTGCTGGATACGTTCGCGCTTGGCGACCAGATTCTCATGCGCTTTCGCTTGTTTTCGGATCCTGGGGCCGTGGGATGGGGATGGGCGGTAGACAGTCTCGTGATCCAGGAAAAAGTGACGTCGGTCGCCTCATCCGGATCATCCCTTCCTACGGCTTTCAGCTTGGCGCAAAATTATCCGAATCCATTCAATCCGAGCACCAAGATCCAATACGCGCTGCCCAAGCCAACGGAAGTGCGCTTGACCATTTTCAACACATTCGGGCAGAAAGTGCGGACGCTGATCGACGGTGAGAGAAAAGAGCCCGGCACGTTTGCCGTTGAATGGGATGGCAAAAATGACGCCGGCCAATCAGTTGCCACCGGCGTGTATTTCTACAAGCTCGCGACAAAAGACTATGTGCGAACGCTGAAGATGCTGCTGGTCAAGTAACCCAGTCGGCTCGACTGGGCCGTAGAGGTCAGTTGGCCTGAACGGAAATAGTATCAAATGGCCTGATGGGACAAACCCCAAAACTGCAAGCAACAATCCCACAGAATAAACGTAAAGGTTTTTTCTGTGGGATTTTCTTTTCCAGGACGGCGCGATCTTGAGCCACAGCCAAAGCTCTTGACGGAGTGTGCAATTTTAGTTATATTGTTATGATTCATTAACATTGGCATTATCCTTATTTTAGAAAGAACATGCTCATGGCAGAATCAAATTTGAACGATTTGTCGAAGTTGCGCATTGATCGCAACCGCGAGTCGAATTCGGACGAAAGCCAGGCGAGCCGCAAATATCTTTTTCTCTTTGGCGGCGTTGCCGTCGCTGCGGTGGCGGTTTTTATTCTCTTCTTTCGCGGCACTTTCGCTTCGAGTGTTGAAGTGAAGACGTTTACGGTAACGGCCATTTCTCCCGCCCAAGCCGACGCGGTTTTGACGGCGAGTGGCTACGTCGTGGCGCAGCGCCAAGCCGCCGTGGCCTCGAAAGGCACCGGCCGTTTGGTATACCTCGGCGTTGAGGAAGGTGACCAAGTCAAAGCCGGACAAATTATTGCCAGATTGGAAAGCAACGATGTTGCGGCGATGCTGGCCCAAGCGAGAGCCAACTTGGCTGTGGCCAAAGCGCATTTGCCGCAATCGCAAGCTGATCTGCAAGAAGCGACCATTCAATATGAGCGCTACAAAACACTTGTGGCTGAGCAGCTCGTTCCGCGCGCCGATTTCGATGCGGCTGAGGCCCGTTACAAGCGCGCCGTCGCTACGGTTGCCGCCGACTCAGCAACGATTCGAGCCGCGACCGCGGCTGTGCGTGCGGCGGAGGTCGAGGTTGAAAACACCAACATTCGCGCGCCATTCGACGGCACCGTGCTCACCAAAAATGCCGATGTTGGTGAAGTCGTTGCGCCGTTTGGTTCGGCGAGCAGCGCCCGCGCCGCCGTGGTGTCGATTGCCGACATGTCCTCGTTGGAAGTGGAAGCCGATGTTTCGGAGTCCAACATTCAACGCATCAAACCCGGCCAGCCGTGCGAGATCGTGCTCGATGCTTATCAAGACACGCGCTATCCCGGCGTCGTGGGCAAAATCGTGCCGACCGCGGATCGCGCCAAAGCCACGGTGCTGACCAAAATCAAATTCGTCGAGCGTGACGAGCGCGTCCTGCCGGAGATGAGCGCCAAAGTGGCTTTTCTGGCCAAAGCCTCGGCGGAGAATATTATGAACAGCGCCAAAAAAATCGCCGTATCGCCGGCCGCCGTTGTCACGCGTGGCGATCAAAAAATCGCTTTTGTCGTTCGCGACGGCAGTGTGACGGAAACGCCCGTCGAAATTGCCGGCACGCTCGGCAGTCTGCTCGAAGTGCGCAGCGGTTTGGTGGAGGGCAATCAAGTCGTGCTCAATCCGCCGGAGAATATGGCGACGGGCACGAAGGTGGAAGTGGCGGCGAAGTAGGTAAACCTAATGCCATTAGATGGCATCGGGAACATATCTTTGTCATCTGATTTTCGAGGAAGAACATGAAGAAAGATAAAGACGACATCATCTACTCATTGAGCATCGAAGACATTCAAACAGTTGCTCTTGAGGAAATTGGCAGGGAATTAACTGCAAAGGAAATCGAAAAGATAAAGGACTTAATTGCCAAAAACATCAATTGGTACGACGCAATTCTCGACTCAATAAATGCCAAGATTGATTTGAGAAATGACAAATAGAACTGAATTTTAAATCAAGAGCAAGCTACTGACATGGGGTTGTCACGAGAGATGTTTATATTGCTAAAAAATGAATCGTTGAAATAACTTCTACAGGAAAGGAAATATGCTGAATCACAACATCGTCGCAGTGCAAAGCGTCTCGAAATCCTACCGGCGAGACAGCATCAAAATTCCCGTACTCGAAAATATCAACCTGTCTGTGCCGGAAGGCGAGTTTCTGGCGCTGATGGGTCCCTCCGGTTCGGGAAAGACTACGCTGCTCAATCTCATTGCCGGCATTGATCGGCCGGATACGGGAGTGATCACCGTGGCAAACGATGAAGTCACCAAATTGTCAGAATCACAATTGGCCAACTGGCGCGCGCGCCACATCGGCTTCGTCTTTCAGTTTTATAATCTCTTGCCGGTTTTGACCGCGTATGAGAACGTCGAATTGCCGCTGCTCTTGACCAAGCTCTCGAAGAAAGATCGCGACGAGCGCGTAAAGATCGCGCTCAACGTCGTCGGCCTCGGCGACCGCATGAAGCATTACCCCAAACAGCTTTCCGGCGGCCAACAACAGCGCGTGGCAATTGCCCGCGCAATTGTCGCCGACCCGACCGTTGTCGTTGCCGATGAGCCGACCGGCGATCTTGACAAAATCTCGGCAGTTGAAATTCTGGCGTTGCTCGAACGCTTGAACCAAGAGTTCAAGAAAACCATTGTCATGGTCACGCACGATCAGCGCGCCGCAGAAAAGGCGCACACCGTCCGGCATCTCGATAAAGGTGAGCTGGTGTAAAAACAGTGAGCGGTATTCAGTGACCAGTATTCAGTATGACACGGATTACTGATTTCAGATGACCGGCAATAACCAAAAATTAACCCATGGCTCACGATGAAAATCTTCAAGCTCGTTTTCAAAAACGCGCTGCGCCATAAATTGCGGAGCGCGTTAACGATGCTCGGCATTGGCGTGGCGATTCTCTTGTTCGGCTTGATCCGCACCATTATCAGCGCGTGGTACGCCGGCGTCGAGGCCTCGGCGCAAAATCGGCTCGTCGTCCGCAACGCCGTTTCGCTCATCTTTCCGTTGCCGCTGGCGTATCGCGAGCAAATCGGCAAAATGCCCAACGTCGAAAACGTCAGCGCCGCCAATTGGTTCGGCGCTTACTACAAAGATCCGAACACCTTCTTTGCCAATTTCGCAGTCGATGAACATTATTTGTCCGTCTATCCGGAGTATCGCCTGCTGCCGGAGCAGAAAGAAGTCTACTTCCGCGAACGCAATGCCTGCGTCGTCGGCCGCAAGCTGGCGGAGCGCTTCGGTTGGAAGCTCAACGACGCGGTCCGATTGACCGGCACGATCGTGCAGGGCGATTGGGATTTCGTCATTCGCGGCGTTTACGAGGGCGCGCAACCCACGGTCGATGAAACCCAGTTCTTTTTTCACTGGGATTATATGAACGAGCTCGTCCGGCAGAATTTCGGCGACGGCGCCGCGGATAACGTCGGCTTCTACGTCGTGCAGATCGCCAGAAGCGCCAATCCGGCGCAGATTTCGGAGATGGTCGATGCCAACTACCGGAACAGCTACGCGGAGACTAAAACCGAAACCGAGAGCGCTTTTCAGCAAAGTTTTGTGTCCATGTCCGGCACCATCATCGTCGCCATGCGCGTCGTCTCGATCGTGGTGGTGTTCATCATCTTGTTGGTTTTGGCCAACACCATGGCGATGACGGCGCGCGAGCGCATGGCGGAATATGCCGTCATGAAAACGCTCGGTTTCCGGCCGTTTCATCTCATCGGCTTGATCGGCGGCGAGTCGCTGGTGATCGCGCTCGGCGGCTTCGTGCTCGGGCTGTTTTTGACGAATCAAGTCGTTAGCGGCTTCTCCAAATTTTTAGTCACGGCCAATCTCAGCGCTTTCTTTCCGGTTTTTGAATTAAAAAACAGCACCATCACGCTTTCTTTCATTGCCGCGGTCGTCGTCGGCCTCGCCTCGGCGATCTTTCCGGCGTGGCGCGCGGTGAAAATGCGCATCGCGGATGGGTTGCATCGGATCGGGTAAAGTCAAATGGATGGTTGGAGTGGTGGATTGCTGGATCGATGGATGAATGGATTGATGGATGAATGGATTTTGGGATTGTCACAGATCCAATACCCAACAATCCATCGATCCAATAATCCATTACTGCATAAATCCAACGATCCATCAATCCCCAATTTAGCCCAAAGGATGATGCTTAAAGATGAAACTCCCTCTCAGTTACAGCTTTCGCAATTTGTGGACGCGGCGGTTGACGACGATTCTGACGTTGCTGGGCGTCGCGCTCGTGGTGTTTGTTTTTGTGGCGGCCTTGATGCTATCCAACGGCTTGCGGATCGCGCTGGTCTCGACGGGCGATGATGACAATGCGATCGTCATTCGCCGCTCGGCGCAATCCGAAATCATGAGCTTCGTCAACCGCGAGCAGGCCAATATTATCAAGACACAGCCGGAGGTCGCGACGATGAGCGACGGCGGCCCGGTCTCATCGAGCGATTTGGTGGTGTTGATCTTGTTGCTGAAACGCGAGAACGCCGAGCCTTCCAACGTCGTCGTGCGCGGGGTGGCGCCGTCGGCGCTCGCCATCCGCCAAAAACAGGTCGAGCTCATCGAAGGCCGGATGTATGGCGCCGGCCTGCAAGAAGTGATTATCGGCAAGGCGATTCACGAACGCTTTCAAGGCTGCGACATCGGCGGGTCGCTGCGCATGGCCAGCGCCGAATGGAAAATCGTCGGGATTTTTGACGGTCACGGCACCGGTTTCGACTCCGAAATTTGGGGCGACGTTGAAGTGATGGCGCCAGCTTTTCGCCGCCCGGGTTTTTCCTCGGTTACTCTGAAGTTGCGCGACCGCAATGATTTTGGCGTGCTCAAAACGCGGCTCGAAAGCGATCAACGCCTGGTGGTCGACGTGAAACGCGAAAAAGATTTTTATGACGAACAATCACGCATGATGGCGAATTTTATCGGCATACTCGGCACGACGGTGACCGTCATTTTCAGCTTTGGCGCCATGATCGGCGCTATGATCACGATGTACGCATCGGTGTCGAATCGCACCCAGGAAATCGGCACGTTGCGCGCGCTCGGTTTTCGCCGGCGCAGCGTGCTCACCGCGTTTTTAATTGAGTCCGTCTTTCTGGCGCTTTTGGGCGGCGTCGTTGGCATCGCCGCCTCGTCGGCGCTCAATTTGATCACGATTTCGACGATGAATTTCGGAACGTTCTCCGAGCTTTCGTTTGGCTTCAGCCTCTCGCCGGAAATCGTCGGAAAGGCGCTGATCTTCTCGGTGATCATGGGCTTGATCGGAGGCTTTTTGCCGGCGGCGCGCGCCTCGCGGTTAAAGATTGTGGAAGCGTTGCGGACGGAGTAAACGAGCAAAGGGAGTGCGGACTTTCTTGTCCGCGATGCGCGTGTGGACTAAAAAGTCCACACGCCTCTCAAAAAACCGAGGAGGGAGGAATGGAGCCAGGCATCATTAATCTTTGGGATTCAGTCGTGCAAGTTGCGCTGGAAGTTCCGAGATGGCGGTGCGAAGAAACGCTGGGCTACGTGGAGAAGATTCATGGGCTGGTCGATGAGGTGGAGAAGTAAAGGCTTGCGGCGTCAAGCGCTTGCGGGAGCGCATAACCCCAACTTTGTTGTTGCGTCATTCAACGAAATTTTGTATCTTCTTGGCAGAATTCAAAATGCCAATTAATACAACTTATCATTTAAGGCAAAAGCCATGTCAATCGCAATAGAAGCCTTTGAGCATGACGCTGCTTTGTACACGGTCGACGATCTCCCGGAAAGTAATGGCAAGCCCATGGCCGAAACCCACAAGCATGTCTTGCAAATGGTCGCCGCGCTGAATGCTTTGCGCTGGCATTTTCGCGATGATCCGCAAATGTATTTCATCGGCAATATGTTCGTCTATTTTCTGGACAATCTCGGCACGCTGCGACGGGTGTCGCCCGATATTTTTGCCGTGCGCGGGATATCAACGGAAGCCCGGCGGGTTTATTCCGTCGAGAAGGAAGGCAAAGCGCCGGATTTGGTGGTCGAATTTACTTCCAGGAAAACGAAAAAAACCGATACGATCAAAAAACCGAAAATTTATTCCTGGCTTGGCGTGAAAGAATACTTCATGTTCGATCCGCTGGGCGATTATTTGAAGCCACGCTTGATCGGCTACGAATTAGTCGGCGGCCAATATGCGCGGATGCATCCCGAAAAATCGTGTCTACACAGCAAGGTGTTGGGTTTGGATTTGGTGGTGGACGGTGACAATCTTCGTTTCAACGATTCGCGCACCGGTGAATGGCTACTTACCCACGAGGAAGCCCAGACAGCCCGCCAACTCGCCGAAGCCCAAGCGCAACGCGAAGCGGCTGCACGTCAAGCCGCCGAGGCCGAGTTGCTCAGGTTACGTGAAGAGATTGCGCGTTTGCAAAAAGTAACGGAGTGAAAAGCGGCGGGGCTAATATTACTGCGAACTAAGATCGATCAACAACTCATTACCCTCGCGACGCATTGGAAAGTGCGCGAGATTCCTCGCCGCCGGACCATTCACCACTTGTCCGCGCAAATCGTAGCGTGAGCCGTGGCAGGGGCATTCGAAGCCGTCGCGAGCTTTGCGAACCCGGCAGCCGAGATGCGTGCAAACCGGCGAGAGCGCGATATACTCGTTTTCGGTGAGATGCAAAACGATGATATTCAACTCGCCTTGCTCGGCAGAAGTAAGGGTGACCGCCCCGCCCGGCATAGCCAATTCCGGCACCTCGGCAAGCACGAGTTTTAAATAATCTTCTTCCTCGCGCACTCTCACCAACGGCAGCCCACCGGAAGCGCATCCTGCCAAAACCGAACCGACCGTTCCCATTGCACTGATCTTCACCACGGTTTTTAGAAAGCGGCGCCGTGAAATCTCGGCAAACCCGGCTTCCGTCTTGATTTGATTCTGCTCCAAAGAGCCGGCGTTGTTATTCATTTTATAAAGAATTGAGAAAAGCCAAAAGCGCCTGGCGTTGCTCCGGCGAGAGCGCGGCGAAATTGTCGCGGCTCTTTTGCGCCTCGCCGCCGTGCAGCATGATTGCCGCGTTCAAATCCGAAGTGCGCGCATCGTGCAAATAATACGGCACGCCGCCGAGCGCGTCCGGCGTTCTGCCCAAGCCCCACAAAGGTTTGGTTTTCCATTCCGAACCGGCGGCATCGCCGTCAATAAATTCATCCGCCAGCGCCGGCCCCATATCGTGCAGCAGCAAATCCGAGTAGAGTGCGACCTCTCTGAACGCCAACGCCTTGAACGGACTCGGGCCGGTGTTGAATTTTGGCACATGGCAAGAAACGCAACCGATTTGCGAAAATATCGTTTCACCTTGCTGCACCTCGGCGGTGATCTCGCTGCGTTTCGGCGGCGCCAGCATGCGAATGTAAAACACCACATCCAGCATGGTCCCCGCCGGCAACTCGGGATCGGCCACCAAATCACCCGGCGCCGAGGTATTGCTGCGGAAATTCTCCACGGGAATAAAATCCGTGGTGATGCCGATGTCTTGGTGATAGGCGCGCGCCACTTGTTGCAGCAGGGAGGAGGTGTTCGCTTTTAATCCGAACCGGCCAAGCTGCGGACCGGCGCCGCCACCGGCAACATTTGCCGGCACCCAATCCGGCGCCGTAACCCAATGGGCACGTCCGGAAATGCCATCGCCATCGGCGTCGTTGGGATCCTCGTTAGCCAGAATATCGGCAACCGGAATATACTCAATCAATCCTACACCAAACACCGGCGGGGCGGCACGAACGGAAACCGCAGTGGCTTCCGGCGGCAACGTTTCCGCCGGCACGCCGGGCAAGCTGCGATCTTGCAATTGCGGGCCGCCAAGCTCAGTGAGTAAATCAATTGTTCCACCCTGAACGTGTCCAAAGAATTTGAACGCAGCGCTCGGATGGGCGCGGCCATCGCCGGGATGGCAACTGCCACATGCGGTGTTGTTAAAAATCGGGCCAAGACCCGTCTCGGCAGTAAACTCTTCCTCAAACGCCTCATCGCCTCGCGCAAAAGCCGCAAGCTCGGTCGGCGTTAGTTCGTCAAACGGCTCCTCCAAAGTCGTGTGCGGCTCCGGCGCTTCGGTGAGCAAGGTGTCGCAACCAATGAAGAAAAAAATCGGCAGCGCTAAAACAATGGCAACGAATCGCGTTGAGAAAAATTCTCGAACCATGTTTTTATGACTCATTTTTTGTCTCCGCATCATGGTGTGAAGTTGGCCTCAATATTATAGAGCATAGTGATTTGAAAAGCAAGCACAAATTTGTCAGTATGGAATCGAAGGCAAAAACTTTCTAAATATCACTTGATATTTGCTCCTGCCTTGTTTATTTTATTTTTAAATAGACATAATTATTTAGGCTGTCGAGCTTTTGCGCCATGCGTCTATCTTCAACTGAAAAATTACGCCTGGAAGAGCGTTTGAATCTGTTTTATAGCGCGTTCCAGCATTCGACGGACGCCATTATCATTACCGATCCGAACGGAATCATTGTTGAAGCGAATCAGGCGTTCACGGATTTGTTTGGCTGGACGCGCCAGGAAGCGGTCGGCAGCAGCACGCGCATTTTGCGTTCGCAACACACGACGAATGAGTTTTACCAGCAAATGTGGGAGTCGGTCAATGAAAAGGGGAGATGGCAAGGGGAGATCGTCAACCGCCGCAAGAATGGCAGCGAGGTGCCGGTGCTCCTTTCGATTACTCCGATTTATCAAGACGGCGCCAAGCTCGGTTATATGGGGGTGGAGATCGACATCACGGAAAAGAAAAAAATCGAGAAGCAGTTGCGGCTGGAAAAAGAATTTTCCGAATCGATCATTGAAACCGCCAATAGCCTCATCGTCGGTTTGGATTTAAAGAGGCGGATCATTTTGTTCAACAGAAAATGCGAGGAGGTGACGGGCTACGCCAAGCAGGAAGTGCTGGGGAAAGATTGGTTTGATCTCTTCATACCCGAGCACGTCCGGCCCGGCGTCGATGAGGTTTTCAACATGGTGGTTGCCGGTGAATTGCCCTCCCGTCATGAAAACAATATTTTAACCAAAAGCGGTGAAACCTGCCTCATCTCGTGGTCGAATACCGCCTTGCGCGACGAAAAGCAGGCGATCACCGGCGCTTTGGCAATCGGCATCGACATCACCGAGCTGAAAAGTTTGGAGCAGGAGGTGCTGCAAGCCGAGCGTTGGGCGACGATCGGCAAGATGGCGGCGAAAGTGGCGCACGAGATCAGAAACCCGCTATCGTCGATCAGCTTGAATGCTGAGCTGCTGGAAGATGAAATCGGCAGCTATCGCTCCGTCGGCACGGACGAAGCGAAGGCTTTGCTAAAAGCGATCATTTCCGAAGTCGATCGGGTGAACGCGTTGACCGAGGAATATTTGCAATTCTCGCGCCTGCCCCACATCAAGCGGTCCCCCAGCCATCTCATCGAAGTGATCGAAGAAGTGTTGGAGTTTTTGCGCCGCGAGCTGATCCAGAACAGGATCACCGTGCAATTCAACGTCAACCAGAACGTGCCGGAAATGCTTTTTGATCGCGACCAGCTTCGCCGCGTTTTTTTGAATATCGTGCGCAATGCGATGGAGGCGATGCCCAAAGGCGGCGAGTTGAGGATTTGGACCGAAAAAAGAGATCATTCCCAGGTCGTTCACATTGCCGATACCGGCGCAGGAATTCCGGAAGAAACGCTGGACAGAATCTTCGTTCCCTTTTTTACCACCAAGGATTTTGGCACCGGCCTGGGCCTGGCCATCGTCAAGCAAATTATTGACGAGCACGGCGGACAGATTTCCTGCCGCAGCAAACTCGGCGAAGGCACGACTTTTTCCATTGCTCTTCCCGACAAGGTAAACGCTTAGCGAGCTTTCAGACGCAACTAAACGGGTGTATTGGCCCGTTCGCCGGTTAGCCTGTTAGCTCGTTGCCCCTTAACCGGCTAACGGGCCAACCGGCGAACCGGCTAACAAAGGAAATTTCGCAGTTTTGATCGTTCTTTCAGTAACATGAAATGGAACCGACATGCAAGTCAAAACCATCTTAATCGTCGACGACGAATTTAGCGTGCGCGAGTCTTTGGAAAAGGTTCTGAGCAAGGCCGGTTACGTTACGCTCAGCGCGGATTCGGGCAACGAAGCGCTTGCCGTGCTATCCAAAGAAAAGGTCGATCTCGTTTTGAGCGATCTCAAGATGCCCGATGGCGACGGCGTTGAATTGCTGAAAAGCATCAAGAAAAATTATCCCGATGTCGAGGTGATTTTGCTGACCGGCTATGGCACGGTTGAAAACGCCGTCGAAGCAATGCGGGAAGGGGCTTATGATTTCATTACCAAGCCGCCCAAAAAGGCGATCATTCTTTCGGCGGTGGAAAGGGCGAGCGAGCGGCAAAATTTGGCGCTGGAGAATAAATATCTTCGCGAGCAGCTCAGTAAAGGCGCGCCACTGGACGAGGTGGTGGGCCGGAGCCCGGCGTTTGCAAAAATTTTGGAAATGGTCAATCGGGTGGCGCCGCTGGTCTCGACCGTGCTCATTACCGGCGAAAGCGGCACCGGCAAGGAACTGATTGCGCGCGCGATTCATCGCCAAAGTCCGCGCGCGAACAATAAGTTCATTCCGGTGAACTGCGCCGCCATTCCCGAAAACCTCGTCGAAAGCGAGCTGTTCGGCTACATGAGGGGCGCGTTTACAGGCGCGACGCGTGACAAAGTGGGGCTGTTCAAAGTGGCGGAAGGCGGGACGATCTTTCTTGACGAGATCGTCAGCGTCCCGTTAAATTTGCAGGTGAAACTGCTGCGAGCCATCGAGCAAAAGGAGATCATGCCGGTCGGCGGCACCAAGCCCGAGATCATCGATATTCGCATCATTGCCGCCACCAACAAAAATCTGGCCGAGGAAGTTGAAAAGGGATATTTCCGCACCGATCTTTATTATCGTTTGAATGTGATCGATATCCTCATTCCGCCGTTGCGCGAGAGAGTGGATGATATTCCGGAGCTGGTTGGCCATTTTCTGAAAGTCTATAACGTTCAATTGAACAAGAAAATCAGCCGGGTCGATCCGGCGGTTCTCAATGTTTTCAAAAGCTACGAATGGAAGGGCAACGTGCGCGAGCTGGAAAACGTCATCGAACGCGCCATGATCATGTGCGACGGCGATAGGTTACGTTTGGAGCATTTTGCGCATTTTTATTCGCAACAGAACGCCGCGGAAGAATTGCAAAGCGGCTTGAAAGGCGCGGTGCGGCGGTTCGAGCGCGACACCATTCTCAAGAGCCTGGAGATGGCCGGACACGACAAAGGCAAAGCTGCCGGCATGCTCGGCATGAGCTTATCTTCGCTCTACCGTAAGATGGCCGAGCTTGGCATCGCCAGCAAGGAGTGAATGCGGCGAAGAGCGGAGGGCATAGAGCAGAGGGCGGAGGGCAAAGCCTCTACGCCCTCGGCTCTATGTCCTTAAAATACGACGTCATCATCGTTGGCGCCGGTCCAGCCGGCAGCGCGACCGCGCGTTATATCGAGCCGCGGCGTTCCGGTATTTCCGTGCTGATGCTTGAATCTCGGCGCCGAGTTGGCCTGCCGATTCAATGCGGCGAAGCCTTGCCGCATTATCGCGATGTGAAGATGGTTTTTCCGCGCATTGATTGTCCGGAAGTATTTGATCTGCCTCGGCACGTTATCGCTTCGGAGATACACGGCATCAAATTCGTTTTGCCGCGCGGCAAGAGCTATTTTGCCGAGGTCACCGGCCGGATGTTTTATCGGGACCGTTTGGACCAATATCTCTTCGCACAAGCTGTGGCAGCCGGCGCGGATTATCGTTTGCATGCGCGCGTGCATAAAATTGATGGCCACCGCGTCTTTACAGCTACGGAAAAATTTGAGGGCAATATCACCGTCGGCGCAGACGGACCGAATTCGACGGTTTCGGCGTCCTTTCAAGCCTTTTCACCAAACCGCGATCTGACTCCATGCGCCTTTGTCATTGCTGAAGGCGATTTTTTTGAGCAACATATCGAGCTTTGCGTGGACCAGCGCTTTCCGGGCGGCTACTTTTGGCTCTTCAACAAAAACGGCGAAGCCAACATTGGCGTCGGCATGCGCGGGACAAAAAACGTTCGTGGTGTATTGAACGGCATGTTAAGAGAGCTGACGCGCCAACAAGGGTTCAAAATCAAAATGACGGGTGGTGGTGTAGTTCCACTCGGCGGATTAAAAAAGCGTGTCGCCTGGCAACATGTGGCTCTGGTTGGTGATGCGGCCGGGATGGTTTTCCCCAGCAATGGCGGCGGCACCGCGCAAGCCATGTTGGGCGGATATCTTCTCGGCGAAATCATCCGCGCGCGCTTGCCGCTCGTGGAGTACCAACGCCGCGTGGACGAAATCATGCGGCCAGCTTTAAATAAATCACTACGGGCACGCCAACTCATCGACTTGGCACGACGCCAAGAAAGCTTGTTTCTTGCCTTGATGAGGCTGTACGATTGGCGCGGCTGGGAGAGTTTTATTGTAGGTTAATCAAATTAATCATCACCCAAATTCTGCGGCGGCGCGAAATCGACGTAACGCAATACCGAGTGGTTCACGACGCTTTCATTCCAACGCAGGCGATGCTTCATGCCGTCGCCGCTCAATAACCACTGCCGGAATTTCTCCGCTCCCTCCTGGCTTTCCCAAAAAGCTTCGTTGATATACTTGGGGCGATTGGTCACCTTTTTCGCCTTGCCATAAGGCTCCTCCAAGCCGTCGAGAAAGATCCAGGTTTTGCGTTCGAGGCAGCCGAACTTTCTCGCTTGCTCGAACAGCGTGGCATCCAACCAGGTAATGAAATTTTCTTCATTTTGCCCGGGTTTCAGATCGAAGATATGCACGAGTCGTAACATGGCGCGGCCTCCGAAAAGTTTGGGATAAAGAATTTTCGCCTAATGATCGCAGTCGGGCTATTTTCGACGAGAATAAACTATGCGATAAATGCAGTTGGCAAAATCGTCCGAAACCAGCAGTGAGCCATCGGGCATGACCAGCACATCCACCGGACGGCCCCAATACTGGTTGTTTTGCAGCCAGCCGGTGGCGAAATGCTCATAACTGGCCGCGCGATTGTCTTTCAGTTTCACGAGGGAGACGCGATAGCCGTCCGGCACGGAGCGATTCCACGAGCCGTGCTCGGCAATGAAGACTTGCTGATGATATTCCTGCGGAAATGAAGTACCGGTATAAAATCGCATGCCTAATGCAGCGACGTGCGCCGGCAGCTCGATAGCGGCGGGCTGAAATTGATCCTCGCCCATGGCGGTTTTGAACGTGGTGTCGATGAGCGCTTTGCCGTAGCGATACGGAAAGCCGAAGTGCAGTCCCGGCTGCGGCGCGTGATTGAGCTCTTCGGGCGGAATGTCTTCGCCCATCTCGTCCCGGCCATTTTCCGTGAACCACAACTCTTTGGTCACGGGATGCCAGTCGAATCCGACCGTGTTGCGGATGCCTTTTGCATAGATTTCCAATTCCGAGCCATCAGGATTAATTCGCGTAATGGTAGCGAAAATTTCCTCCTGGCGTTCACAGATATTACACGGTGCGCCGACCGGAACATAGAGCTTGCCGTCCGGGCCAAAACGGATGAATTTCCAGCCGTGCCAGGTGTCGGTGGGAAAGCGATCGTTGATCACCTTAGGCTGTGGCGGTGCGGCGAGTTGGTTCTCGATGTTCTCGAACTTGATGACACGGCTGATTTCTGCGACGTAGAGATCACCCTTATGGAATGCAACACCGTTGGGCACATTCAAATCCGTCGCGATCGTGATCACCTCGTCGGCCTTGAAGTCGTTGTTCTTGTCAATGATCGCATAGACTTTGCCCGGGATATTCCGGCCTCGGCGACGAGTGCCGACAAACAGCGTTCCCTTTGCGCCCAACGCCATTGAGCGCGCGCCTTCCACATTTTCGGCATACATTTCGATTTTGAACCCGGGTGGAAGCTTGATCTTGTCGAGATAATCCTTTGGATTCACCTGCATCGGGTTGTTGACGCTAACAATTTGCCGTTCCTGCGCTTGGCCGTTGATCGAGGCCGGCAGCAACGCAAAAAATAGAGCCGCGATTACAATGTATTTTGCTTTCATGGCAATTTCATTTTTTCTTTTACAATCATCTCTTTATATCTCATTGGTAGCCAGAGCTGCTGGTCAATCTGGAACCCTTTTTGTCTCAGTTCATAACAAAGACACTTTTCATAGCCAGATTCCAACAGCCCGGGCCCCAAAATCCGATGGACTTCAATGGCCGCGCCAATAATCTCGAAAGATAATTCGTTTTCGTCATGGCAATTTTCTCCTATCTGATTTGATGTTGACTCTAATTGACAACGCAGTTCGCGCTGCCACTCGCTAAGCTTCTCTTTGCGATATCTTTGCGCCTTTGCGGCTTTGCGTGAAAGTTTTTGCTTTTTCTGCAAAGATTTAACTTGAAACAGACTACGCCGGATTTTCAGACAGGCTGAAAACCGGAGCCCTTTCGGGCAGCAGTATTTTCAAAAATATTTCCCAACGGATAAAAGCGGCCAACGGATAAA
>JAKEEU010000149.1 GCA_022616415.1 Candidatus Zhuqueibacterota bacterium
ACAGAAACGAGCAACGGCAAGCATTTTTCTGTCAATCATCTTTCTGTCTTTTGAATACTTTTGACTTAACATAATCAGGTTAAGGTTTCATTTAAATTTCTAAAAAATAATATTTAGCCGATACTCATGTGGCAAAGCCGAAGTCCGGCACGGTTTCGCTCAAACCACGGGCGAAGTTGGTAAACAACCCCAGTCGATTGGAGAGACGCCAATTTACTCCCATGCCAATCTGCTGAGGCGCTTTGTAGTCCGCGAAAATTGTGCTCGTGCCGCTATAAAGCAATAGCAATCCGAGACGGCTATTGACAAATGTGCGGCCTACACCAACAGCATAACTCACTGGATTTTGGTAGATCGCACCCGGCGAATCGCCGAGCCAGAGGTAACCCACTTCGGTGGAGAGATAGAAGTTGTTGGCAAAACGCGCCAGCGATAGAAAGACGCCAGCATCCCACTCGCCGGTGCCCAAACCTCGCGAAGCACTGGCTAATGAGAGAGTTCGCATCATACCGGAGCCTCCTGTTCAAAGAAAAGGACGTTCAAATTCGAGCCGTGAATTTGCGTATGGCACGTCGTGCAATTCTGAAAACGCGCTGTGGCCAAATTGTGGAACGATGGCGTCTCGTCGCCGGCCGGCAATCTGCCCGCGCCGGAATGGCATTCGAGGCAAAGCGATTGCACGCGGTTGCGCGTCAACAGCCGTGGATTGTTCGAGCCGTGCGGCGAGTGGCAATAGGTGCAACCCTCGATGCGCACCGCCATGTGCTCGAACGTGAACGGCCCCTGCTTGTCGGTGTGGCACTTGAAGCAGGACTGATCGGTGCCGACCAAGCGTTTTTGCGCGTTGAAGCCGCCGTGCTGATTGTGGCAATCGGTGCAGGAAAGCACCCCTTCCATCACTTTGTGGCGAAACGGCAGAGCAAAAGAATTGCGAATCTCGCCGTGACAGGAGAAACACAGCGTAGTAGTTTCTTCGCGCAATAAATTGGCCGCGAATTTTGGCGTGTGGGAAGAATGGCAGGCGTCGCAGGAAACCTGGCTGATTTGGTGCTCGCTGTGCTTGAAGTTGATGCGCTCGTCCTGCTTGGCGTGACATTTGAGACAAGTCTCGGCGCGCTGTTTTGATGACATGGTTTTGAAGCTGGCAATGGTGCCGGCGCCACCACCGGCTTCAACGTGCGCGCTGCCGGGGCCGTGGCAGCTCTCACAACCTTGCTGCTCGGGCTTGTAATCCTTTTTGGTGAGCGTCACGTAATGCGGCGTCTTTTTGAATTGATTGAACATCTCCTCGTGGCACGTCTGGCAGGCCTCGGAGCCAACGTACTGGCCAACGGCGCTTGCCGATTGTTGCGGCTGGGCGTAATTGAGACTTGCGCCAAGCAACACCAACGCCAGTGCTGTGGCAATTAGGCAATATACCCGACTGAGTGATTGATGCATATTAACTCTCCTTTCCGTCTGGAATAGCAACGCAGTGCCTATCAAATCTTTCTCAAGGCCAGTGGCGGGCGGCATTGAGCGAACTCTTTTCATTGAGCCAGACATCGCTTCATCTCTGCCTTATCAAATGATGTGAGCGTCGTTGCTATGCCTGTTATGTGAAGTTGCCCGGCCCCCTTTGAGGTATCCTGTTAAGGCCCATATTCCCGGCTGTTCATGTCGCCTTTTGTCCGTTCAGTATGGCCAGGATTTTAGCAGCCACCTGACGCGCAGCCTCTTTCCGCTCCGCTTCTGGAACGTCATCCATCAGAAATAAATCCGAGTATTTCTTGTGCAATCGAAGGGCATCGATATGCACGATTTTGTTCTCGTCGACCAGATTATTGAGAACTCTTCCTATGCAGCTCAGGAAACATCCGTCAATCATAATGATCTTGTCTGCACTCTTCACCCACTGGGTCATCGACGAATGAGGCACCAGAGCGACTTCGGCATAACAAGCGCGCCCATAGGAATCCTCTTTTCCGACGATATTTGCCGCCAGCCGAGCAATTTCTCCCCGGATGCAAGGTCCCTCGCACGCCAAAACAGGTGTCGCCTTCTTGCTGATGTTTTCTTTTGCCCATTTCTCCCCGACGGGGCACACACCCGTAACTCCATCGACTTCAAGAGAAAAATGCGATACTGGATTATTCATGATGATCTCCTTTTTCGGTTCGGCCAATTGGCGAATGGCGCGAATCGCTTGCACATACAAATTCTAGTGAAAGCCGGAATGCTTCATGGCGAATTCTTACGTTGAGTATGAGACTCTTCTGGCTCAATCGGTTCAACACGCAATTGATAGCGCACAAGCATCGACGAAAGCTCTGCTGCCAAATTCGCCGCCTCGATGCTCGAGAGCGCATTCGTTGCTTGCCCATCCGAAGAAAAATGGCCTGCCGAAGCAATGCTTGCGCCCGTTCGTTTCGTCTTCAGCCAGCGCTCAATTGGAACCAACGCCAGCAACGTGACCAGGACGATTGCGGTTGCCACGACCGAAGGCCACCACAGTCCCGCGCCGACCGCGACGCCGATGGCAGCCACCACAAAAATTGTCGCTGCCGTAGTGAGGCCAATGACCGCGCCATGCTCCCGCAGAATGACGCCAGCGCCGATGAAGCCGATGCCTGTGACCACTTGCGCGGCGATGCGAGTGGGATCGGCATTCGCTGCCATTTGCATCGAAATCGTGGTGAACAGCGCCGAGCCCATCGCGATGAGCATGTTGGTGCGCAGGCCAGCAGGTTTGCCACGCAACTCGCGCTCCAATCCAATTATGCCGCCGAGAAACGCCGCGAGCAGAAGCTTGCAGACGGTATGGGTGACGAGATGAGTTAACATGATTTTTCATTTAACGAAAATAAGCATTCAAAACGTACTGCTGCACCATTCGCTGAGTATTAAAGAACGAGCCGTTGAGCGCAATCGCATGTCGCATCACCTCAATGAACCGATCTCGATCACGATAGAACATCGGAAGAATAACGTGCTCCAGTTTGTCATAAAGCGATGCCGCATCTTTCGACCAGTCGTGATCTTCTACTATGCCGCGCCCGTTTTCGCCAATCGACCATCCGGTGACGCCCTCGATATGCCCTTCGATCCACCAGCCATCGAGCACGCTCAAGCTCGGCACGCCGTTAAGCGCCGCTTTCATCCCGCTGGTGCCCGAGGCCTCATTCGGTGGTTGCGGCGTATTCAGCCACACGTCAACACCGGCAGTGATCAGTTTGCCAACTTCCATGTCATAATTTTCCAGATAAGCCATCTTGATATTGGGCTTTAACCCTTCCTTGGCTCGAAAAATGCGTTGGATGATTTCTTTGCCGCCATGATCTTGCGGATGCGCTTTGCCGGCATAAAGCAACTGAATGAGGCCGGCATTCGTGGCCATGCTTTTCAGTCGCTCGAGATCTGTGAAGAGAAGGTTGGCGCGCTTGTAGGTCGCGGCGCGTCTGGCAAAGCCAATCGTCAAAACCTCCGCATCCATACCAACACCGGTTTTGTCATTCACATATTGCAGTAACCGTTGCTTCGCTTGTATATGCGCCTGCCATATCTCCGGCTTGGGAATGTTCAGCGCGTATCGCAAACTGAAATTATCCTGTTCCCAACCCCAAATGTAGCGATCAAAAAGCTCTTGAAAAGGCTCTGCCACCCAAGTGAAGGCGTGGACGCCGTTAGTGATCGAATCAATCGCATAACGCGCAAACATCAATTGTGAAACTTCGCCGTGTTTTTTGGCGCCGCCGTTGACGTAGTGGCTCAGGTTGAGCGCGAGGAAAGTCATGTTGAGAACGCCTTCGCAGCAGAACACTTCTCGCATATCATACACTTCGCGACGTCCCAGCATGCGATGCACCAAATCCAGCGGGAACTTATCGTGTCCGGCAGGAACCGGAGTATGAGTGGTGAAGACGCATTTTTTTCTCACCGCTTCGACATCATCGTGAGTGATAGATTGGCGACCGGCCTTGTTGGCCTCCTCATCCAAAAGCTCCAATGTGAGCAAGCTGGCGTGTCCTTCATTCGTATGAAAGCGCTGGATATTTTCATAGCCCAGCGCGCGGAGCATTCTCACGCCGCCAATGCCGAGAATTACTTCCTGGCAAAGCCGGTAATGCTGATCACCGCCGTAAAGAAAATCGGTCAGCGTTCTGTCCCATTCAGAATTTTCCGGCAGATTCGCATCCAGAAAATAGACCGGCACTTTAAAACCGAGATTGCCAATGACTTCGTATTGCCAAGCGCGGAGATGAACGGTTCGTCCTTCCATATTCACCGAAGCTCTCGCCGGCATCTCTTTCAAAAAATTTTCGACCACCCAGTCCACCGGTTTCTCGCGCTGCCATCCACTGGCATCGAGGTGTTGGTGAAAATACCCCTTTCGATGCAGGAGCGTGATCGCGATCATCGGGACTTTGAGATCAGCAGCGGAGCGAATCGTATCTCCGGCCAACACTCCCAAGCCGCCGCTGTAAGTCGGCATTTCTGCCTTAATCCCCACCTCCATTGAAAAGTACGCTATAGTTCGTTGTGTCATCATGTCGTCCTTTGATTCTTCAAAATATGAAATTCCTTTGAGTAATCCTTCCTGCGTGTCGCGCTCGCTGTAAATCGTCTTTTGTGTTTACGCGATACGGTCTCATGAAATGGTCTTACGTTTCCACGAGTGAATCTTCGCTGCCAAAGGGATTGGGCGCGTAACCATCCGCAGTCGAGTCGTTCTCCCAACGCTCGCCATTCAGCCAGTAGCGAAAACGGTACTGCCGCCCAGCGTCGAGGGAAAGCGTCAGCGTAAAACTTCCATCTTTGCGGCGCTTCATCGGCTGGGCATTGCTATCCCAAGCGTTAAATTCACCGCACACGCTGGCGGTTTGCGCATTCACGTCAACAGGCAGTTCAAACGTCACCTGGCACGACTGGTTATTGTCGGAATACTTTTTCTTGAGCATGATATCCTCCTTTAATTTATGGAGTGCCGGAGTTTTGAAGTACTGAATTGATGGATCAGTGGATTAATGGATTTCTGGGGCGATGCTTGGGTAACCCAATAATCCAGTAATCCAACAATCCATCGATCCATCAATCCATTGATCCACTTCTTCAGCAATCCATTACTCCATTCTCCTCAGTTCTTCGAATACAGCGGATGCTTATTCTCAAAAGCGTAACGCCAGTCGGTATAATGATTCAAGATTTCCCGAAAGGCTCTGGCAGCCTCTTCTTGAAAGACCGCCACCAGCAGCCGGAAATCTCCCATTGTCACGGTGTTGCCGAAACGCTGGTGCAGTTGCTCCATCAAATCGCGGAAATCCATTTCCGCGTTGGGGTCGAAGCGGAGTCCCAGACGCTGGCTCAAGCTATCCGGCGCGTAGAGATACACGTGCGCAACGGCTTGTTGCGCCACGGTGGAGAAATTTCGCAAATCGTCCTGGCGCTTCTTCCATTCCGGCATTTCGGTTATGGCGCGCACCAGCCAAAGCTGATTCAGCGTCATCAACTCGCCTCGCTCTTTTTTCTGCCGCACCGCTTCGAAAAACGGCCCAACGAGTTCAGCTTCGATCAGAAAGTTCGCCATGTCTTTGATGGCTTCTTCCTCTTTGGAAATTTTTGTTTCAGCGCGCGGCAGGAGAGAAAATGTGAGAGGAGCTGCGGCAACTGAATCTGTTTTTGCTGTCGTAGCGTTGGCTGGCGACGGCTGGACTTTTTTCTCCGACTCAAAAGCCTTTTCGGGCTGGGCTTTGACTTCCTGTTGCTTCATCAACATGAAGTAACTAAACTCGTTGGGCGTCATTTCGGCAACCGCTTTCTTCTTCAGTTGCTCGTATTGCAGATCTTGCCCTGCCGTTGCTTCGGCCACCTCTTTTTGTCCGGTCTTCGCCACTCCATTCCCCAGAAGTGGAGCGGAGGATTTCGGCTGCCAACGATACGCAATAAAGTCGTTGACAGTGAACCGCGTGCCGCTGGGCAACTGGACGAATTTCACCTGATCGGCTCGGACAAAATCGCCGAAGGATCGGTTTTCCACCCAACCGTTCGGCTCAAAGCGAATCATATCGCCTTGAATGTCCAGAATGCGGCCTTCAAACTTCTCGCCGGTTTTGAAAATCAACGTGACAGTATTGGGGTCTGTCTCGATTGGGGGGACTAACCCCGCACAGCCGGCCAACCAAATCACCGGCAGAATAGCGAGTAGAACGATACTCTTCTTCATGGCAAATGCCTCCTTCCCTTGACAAGCTACAGTAGCAGTTGCAGCAGCAGTAGCACTTGAATATTTTTCTGCTACTGCAACTGCCACTTTTGTTCTTTACTGGCGGCGCTACTTTACTTCATAAGTGAATTCTGCACGGTGTAACCTTCCCTTGCGCTCAAGCAGAATGGTAAAATGATATTTTCCCTTTGTAGCCAAATTGAAACCTTCGTTGAAACTATCCAGACCAGTGATGAAATACATCTCGCGCGTTTCCGATTCGCCGTTGGAAGCTTTGGCCTTGAGCGTCATCTCGGCTTCGTTGTCGGTTATCAAATGTTGCTGCCGCAAAACTGTGATGGCGATGATATGCGTGTCCTTCAAATCCATCCACATGAGACCGGCTTTCCTGCCCATCTTGACCATTCGCGCGAGATGCGCTTGCATTTCCTCAAGCCCAATCACCAGACGCAGACTATCGACAGAGAGACTGGCAATAGTCATGACCGTATCGGATTTGGCGTCATCGCTGTTTGACGGCATTATCACCTTCGCCTGAGGCGTCTGCGCCTCAACGATTCTGAAACCTCCGGCCGGTAAAATGAGGCCAAAGAGAGCAGCAACGACAAACAATTTTTTCATGATGACATCACCTCCTTAATTTGTTCCGACAGAAGCTGTTCTTGCCTTTTCTCTGTCCAATAGCCGCTTCACTTTACTTTTCAGCTCGGTCAAATCGGAAGATTTCACCACAAACGCATCCGCCGCCCAGGTTTTGAAGTCGAAACGAAACGTGTCATAAGCGGTGTTGATAATCACCGGCACCGCGCGCCGTTTCAGCACGATGTGTTCCAGCAGTTCGAAGCAAGAACCGTCTGGCAGCAGAATATCCAAAATGACCAGGTCGATTTCACCATCTGCCAACTGCGCTCGCGCTGTTTCGCAGCAGCACGCCTCTAAAATTTCATAGCCTTCGGCCTCAAATTCCTGCCGATAGAGCAAGCGATGGATCGCTTCGTCGTCAATGAGCAAAATGCGTTTCATAACCACACCTTTTCAATGTGCATAAAAGTTCTTGGCCACTTCGGCGCCGAGAGTTCTGATCAATGCTAGGAGCAGCTCACCGCCGGTTTGATAAGTCGTTTGCGTCCGGTCATTGACGTTATAATAGACCGGCGTGGTGTAATTCGCATTCACATGCTTCGCCCAGACAACATTAGGAAGAATCACAGTCCACCAATCTCACCGTGACACTTCCGGTTGCAATGCGATTGGAATGCGAGGCCGTATAGTTCACAGTGCCAAGCTGCGTAAATAAGTTTCGGGTGAGCAGGTAGCGGCATTGGAGCCCGGTTTTGAGATTGTGAATCGTGTGCATGTCGGGCAGGCCACCGACGTTGAGACTGGCGTTGAGCATATAATTTCGCACCACGGTCGCGGGAATGATTTTCAACTCCGGCCTGTGCTGCAGCAGATTAACAATGACCTCATCGGAAACCTGGGCGCCCAAGTTTGACAACGCGCTCTCGGTCTCGAAGGGCATGACGGCTATCGGCTCATTCGACTTGATGATGAATGCCGGCAGCGTTTGCCCTTTCTTTATAGCTTGACTCGACACACAGCCGAGCATCGTCAGCGCCACAAGAATGAGAAGTCCGATGATAACAACCGTTTTCATGGCTCACTCCTCGTTATAAGTACACTTTGCTTGTGCCAATTTCTTTATTTTGTTTAAATCAAACACTTCGCATCGACACGCGCCTCGCGAATAAAAGCAGCGGTCGCTTCAGGCAAAGCCGCATTGATGTAAATACCCGAGCCAAGCTCGAAACCGGCAATCGTCGTCAGACGCGGCAGAATTTGTACGTGCCACAAATAATAATCTTTGTCTTCGTCTTCGAGCGGCGCGGCGTGAATGATGAAGTTGTAATCGGGATCATTCAACGCAAAATAGAGTTTGCGTAATTGTTGGCGCAGGATCGCCGCGAAATCGCGCAATTCATCATCTTCAACACTGCCAAAGCTGGAATTGTGATGTCGCGGCAGAATCCATGTTTCAAATGGCGAACGCGACGCAAAAGGATGAAAGGCGACAAAGTAGTAGGATTCTCCAACGATGCGCGCTTTCGCTTCCAATTCCTTTTGCAGCATGACGCAGTAGATGCAGTTGCCGGTGTCGTCGTAATATTCCTGCGCCACCTCAAATCGCAATCGAATGTCGCGCGGCACCATCGGCGTCGCCACTAATTGCGAATGCGGATGCAACAAGCTTGTTCCAGCGCGCTCGCCATGATTTTCAAAGATGATGATGGCCTTCCACGCTGAATCCTCCCGCAGCTTGCGAAAGCGCTCGCGATACGCGAAGAGAATTTCTGCCGCTTGCTTTTCCTCCATGAGCGCAATGGGAAGATCATGCGCCGGCGACTCGACAATCACCTCGTGCACGCCGACGCTATCCATTGCCGGAAAGAAATCGAGATCGTGCCGCCGGTGCAACGAGCCTTGCGGCGTCAGTGCGGCAAATTTGTTAGGGATCACGCGCACCCACCAGCCCTCGCTATTCGGTGGCGTGTCTTTGCGATACGCCAATACCTCTGGAGGCGTTTTGTCCTCATTGCCAGGGCAGAAGGGGCAGAATTTCGTTTCTGCTTCTGCACGCCGATCACTTTCAGGCCGGACGAACTGGGCTGGCCGTTTGGCGCGCTCGGTGGCGATGATCACCCACTCTTTGGTAGAGACATCTTGACGAAGAATCGGCATAAAACAAACTCCATCATCTCTGCAAATTTTTGGCTTTTCGCTGAAGCGCGGCCACGTATTTTTCCGGCTCACGCTCGAATGCGGCTTGGCACAGCGGGCGGCAGAGAAAATAGCGCTGGCCTTTATAGGTCACGACGGCGTAAGGCTTCTTGTTAGGATTCATTCTCTTTCCACAGACAGGGTCACGCAACATGATCTTCTCTCCTTGTCTACAACTGCGTAGCGATGGCTTTCGGACTTCCTGAAAGATAAGCCCGCGCCGTAATCCCACGCGCCGGTGCTAACACCCATTGAAGTGCTGCCTGTCGGTATTTTGAGCTGACCAGTTAACGTGCTGGCCGGCATCAATCCGATTTCGTTGAGCATAGTGTACTCAGCGTTGAGAAAAAGGTCGCCGAATCCGAAGTCGAATTGGCTTGCATTGCTTTCCGAAACGAAGCCCATTCCGCCTCATGATTTCGCCCCATATCGTCATTGGCAGCAGTGCGACGGCGCGGCATCATGCCGCCGCTGCCAAAAGCAACGAGCGAGGAATTTTGCGCGATGACCGGCAGGCCGAGGCTGGGTCGATAGCGCTCCGTGCGGTAACGCAAGTGGGAGAGAACATAATAGCTCTGCGTTTTCGTGGTGAAGATGTAATTGCCGTAGGCATACTGCACCGAACCGGAATAGCTCCAGTCGCCGGCTTTCGCGTTGCCGTAGATGACCGCAATGAGCAAGAAAAGCACCAACACGAGCAGCCATTTGGGTAATTTCTTGCGCCAAAGGCTATCGCAGAATTTGGTTTGGGAAATTTGCCGGTCGAAATTTTCCTCAGCGCTAATGGTCTTCATGTTTGTTCTTTATTTCACTGTAATCGTCGATTCGCGATTTTCGTTGCGGCCAACCACACGAATGAGATATTCACCCGCGTTCGGCAGCTTGAGCTTCACCGCCTGCTCGAACGGCGCCAATCCTTGTGCGGCCATTTTGCGGCGATCAACGCTGGCCAGAGGTGTCAACTCGACGACGTTGCCTTTGATCTGCACGTCAACTCGCTCGAGCTTGTAAGCCGAACTTGGCAGGTTGCCGCTCACGTTGATGACAAGCTCATCGCCTGCTGCCGCTGTCGTTGCCGCTGCGGCTGATTCGACATAAACTTTTTGCAAGCTTTGCGGCATTGCCTCAGACTTCTCCGCTTTGGGCATCTTCTTTTCCAACTGCTTGCTCACGCCTTCCATGCTGTGTGTGAAGCCTTCGGTATGGTTTTGCATTTCCTTCAAATGCTTTTGCATGCTCTGTATCAGTTCCTTCATCTTGCCATCCTGCAGCATGGCCTCGTCCTGCATGGCCTCGTGCAGGCGCACCATCGTGGTCTGCATGTCTTTGGCCAAAGCTTGCGTGGACTGCATCATGGCGTACATGTTGATCATGCCCTTCGAATTCATCATCACGCCGGCCTTCATTATCTCGCCCATCTGCTTGTTGATCTCGGCGTTTTGCTCGATGATATGGCTCATTTTCTCCCTCATCTCGCTCATATTCATGTTTTCACGCGGCGGTGTCACCGGCTGCGGTTGATGGCCGCTGTGATCATGTTGGGCGAAAGACGGCGACTCATCCGGCGAACGCAGCCGGAGTAACGGAGGGCGAAATGCATTTTGGCGTTATCTTTACCGATTGCTCGTCGTCCGTTTCTTTTCCGGCATGGGCGCCTCGATGATGACCGGCAAGCCGTCTTTTCCTAACGGCACGAAGTAGAAGGTGGCATTTTGGCTGTTCGCCAAAGCCCGTTGGGTCTCAATGGCGCGGAACTGGAGATAAGTCGGCGTCAGCGTGCTGTCAACGATCTTTTGCGCCCGCTGCTGGCCGCGCGCCTCAGTGATCTTGATCTGCGCATCCCATTCGGCAATTTTCGCCTCGTATTCCTTTTGCTCCATGCGCTGTTGCGTGGCCAGCTTCTCGTTGGTCGCCGCAATTACGGTTTGCGGATATTCCACATGCCGCAGCTCCACGGCATCAAAATCGAGATGCTTGCCTTTCAGCTCTTGAAAAAGCTGGTTATTGACATTTCATAATTTGGCCACGTGCCGTTTCCATTCCACCGCTACGACAACCACAACAAGGATGCTCAACCACCATAAGATGCCGTAGGGAATGAGATAACGACCCAGCAATTCGCTGGGGTGGGTATGCGGCGCATGTGCGTCTGAAACCGTTGCCGCAGCATGCACGATATAGTCGAGCAGGCATGTATAATCGCCGGAAACATTAATTGGAAAAAACAGAATCATGCCAGCCAAGGCGAGCGTAACCGCGGCGGCGAAAAAGATTTTATTCATGATTGTTGGGCAAGAAGTGAACATGGCTGCATCACCGGAAAGTTTTTTCAGTTCTGTTGCAATGGATTCACCACTCTTCGATTTGCTCTTTTGCAACCGCCATGCCGCAATTCGCTAAGCACTTTTACGAATCGACTATCGTGGCCAATCTACTGATTTTTTGGCGTTTAAAATTTTAGAGGATATCTTTGGGGCGGAGATTTGAAAGGGTTTGAGCGAAAGCTTGGAGAATAGTAAACAACAGCAGTGAGGAATATTCCACAAATCGTGGCGAAGCGTTAAGCTCGAATCCCTAACTTCTTCATACGGTAGAGCAAAATATGTCTGGGGACGCGCAGAAATTTCGCCGCTTGAGTTTGATTGCTATTGTTGAGGCGCAGCGCCAACGCGATGGCCTGTTTCTCCAGTTCATCAAGCGAGAGTCCATCGGGGGGAATCAAAAGCGTGTGGCCTTCGACAGTTGCGTGAACTTTAGCTGGAGAAATCGAGAGAATATCGATTTTTAGTTCATCGCCGGAGGACAAAATGATGGCGCGCGCCACCGCATTTTCCAGCTCGCGGATATTGCCAGGCCAGTCGTAATGACGCAGCCGCTCCAGTGTTTCCGGCGTGAACCGCAAGGGCCGGCCACTGCCATGTTTCTGCAAAAAATGATCGACCAGAAACGGAATGTCTTCAGCATGTTCTCGCAACGGCGGCAAAGTGATGGGCACCACCATCAGCCGGTAATATAAATCTTCGCGGAAATTTCCCTCGCGCATGGCGGCGTCGAGGTCGCGATTGGTGGCGGCGATGACGCGCACATCCACTTTGATGGGCTTGCTGCCGCCGACGCGCTCGATTTCTTTTTCCTGCAAGACGCGCAAAAGCTTGGCCTGCAGCTCCGGCTTCAAATCTCCGATCTCATCGAGAAAAATCGTCCCGCCCTCAGCCTGCTCAAATTTGCCTTCACGATCTTTGACCGCGCCTGTGAAAGCGCCTTTGACGTGGCCAAACAGCTCGCTCTCCAAAAGATTCTCTGGAATTGAAGGGCAGTTGACCGTGATAAGCGGCTGGTCGCGGCGCGGACTGTTGAAATGAATGGCGCGGGCGAGCAATTCCTTGCCGGTGCCGCTCTCGCCGGAAATGAGCACCGTCGCCTCACTTTCAGCAATGCGCGCCGCCATTTTCAAAACATTCTCCATCGCCGCGCTTTTGGCGATGATGTTGCCGAAGTCAAATTGCCTGCCGAGCTCGCTGCGCAGATAACGGTTCTCCGATTGCAACCGGCGCAGACGCAAGGCTTTCTCCAACACAAACCGCAGTTGCTCGCGGCTGAAGGGCTTGGTGAGATAATCGTCCGCGCCAAGCTCGCAGGCTTTGACCGCGTCCTCAATGGTGCCATAAGCGGTGATGATGATCACCACGCAGTCACGATCGTGGCGGCGAATTTCCTGCAGCACCTCGATGCCGGATACGCCAGGGAGCTGCAAGTCAGTGACGGCTACTGCAAAAGGCGTCTCTTTGAAGGTCGCAAGGCCGTCTTCGCCAGAACCCTTTGCAATGACCTCATAGCCAAATTGCCGCAGTTGATGGGCAGTGACTTTGAGCAAGCTCTCGTCGTCGTCGATGAGCAATAAACGTTTGGGAGTATTCATGATAATGGAATGTGAATCGTCACCCGCGTGCCGCGGCTGGGCTCGCTCTCCAAGTTCATCATCCAGCCGAACTGCTCGACGATGCGCTTGGAGATCGGCAAGCCCAGACCGGTGCCGCTCGGCTTTGTGGTAAAAAAAGGTTGCATAGCCTTTTGCAATACCTCCGGTGTCATGCCGGCGCCGTGATCTTCAATCAAAAAATTGAGCAGACCGCTCACTTTTTGCAAATCCGCGCGCAGGTGGATTTCACTTTCCGCCGGTGAAGCCGCCAGCGCATTCAGCAACAGATTCAACACGACCTGGCGAAACTTGGCTTCATCGGCCCTCACCGTAATGGTGGCGCCTGCGGCGCCGTTGGGCAACTCGAAACGAAAATGAATTTTCTGTTTGCGCGCGCTGGCCGCCAGAATGCTGATGACTGAATGCACCGCCGCGGCGAAATCGAATGTCGTGACCGTGTCCGGAACGCGCCGAGCCAAGCTGAGATAGTTGTCGATGGTCTGATTGAGACGGCCCACTTCCTTCTTCAACACCTCGACAAATTCGCGGTTGGGGCTGTCCCTGGGGATTTCGTCCTCCAAAATTTCCACCGCGCCGCGAATTGCGCCCAGCGGATTGCGCACCTCGTGGGCGAGACTGGCGGCCAACTCGCCCATGACCGAGAGGCGCTCGGCATGCCGCAATTGCTCTTCAATCTCCCGCAACTGCTCCGATTGCTGTTGTAGTTGCTGATAAGATTTTTCCAGTTCGCTCGCGGCGTTTTGGTAACGGGTGCGCTCGCGCCGCTCATTTCCCGCCAACCAGCCGGTGACCACGGCTACGACGTTGTAAAGAATGATTTCCAAAAACCGGCCAAGATTATGGGGAAATTCGCCTCGCCATTGAAACATCAGATGCGGCAGATAAATGAGGCTCACGGAAAGCGAAGCGATCAATCCGCCGCGCACGCCGAAATAAAAAGCCGCGAGGATGATAGGCAGATAGTAGAGCAACCGGTAGAACTCGTGCATATAGCCCATCGTGATGGCCGTGCTGTAATGCAAAATGCTGATGAGGACGACCATCAATACAATGAGCCAGAGTCGATAATTTTTAAAAAACGGCTTCATAGCAGGCCAATGTTATTTCACTACTTTTAAAAATCTTGCATTGATGGCCACGATCACCGTGCTGAAAGACATCAGCACGGCGCCCATCGCCGGACTGAGGAGGATGCCGGACCGATGCAACACACCGGCTGCAAGTGGAATGGCAAAAGCGTTATAGCCTGTCGCCCACGCGAGATTCTGCACCATCTTTTTGAAGGTCGCGCGCGCCAGGCCGATACTTGCCACCACGTCAAGAGGATTGCTGCGCACGAGAATGATGTCGGCAGTTTCCACCGCGACATCCGTGCCCGCGCCGATGGCAATCCCCACATCGGCCTGAGCCAGAGCCGGAGCATCATTGACACCATCGCCAGTCATGGCGACCACGAGTCCACGTGATTGCACCTCTTTGATTTTCGCGGCCTTTTCGTGCGGCAACACTTCGGCAAAGTATTCGTCGAGCTGCAATTCTTCGGCAACCCATTGGGCAACCTGCTTGTTGTCGCCGGTGAGCATCATGCAGCGGATGCCCATTTCTTTGAGCCTGGCGATGGCTGGCTTGGATTCCGGCCTGATGATGTCGGCAAGGGCAATGGCGCCTTTGAGCTCACCATTCATCAGCACAAAGATCACCGTCTTTCCTTGAGCCGCGAGTTTTTCAAGCCGTCCATCCGCCATCGCAATGTTTTGCTCTCTGAGATAACCGGGACTCACCACCTTCACCTCGATACCGTTGACTTTTCCTTGCGCGCCTTTGCCTGGAATCGCTCTGAATCCTTCGATGGGCAACGTCTCTGAGGTTGAGGCGACGATGCCTTTGGCAATAGGATGCTCCGAATGAACTTCTATCGAGGCAGCATGTTTGAGCAACTCTTTTTCATCGAGGTTTCCGTCCAAAGCCACGACGTCGGTGACGCCAAATTTCCCTTCAGTTAATGTGCCGGTTTTGTCGAAGATAATGGCCTGAATGTTTCTGGCCCGTTCAAAAGCGGCGCGATTTCTGATCAACAAACCATTTCGTGCCGAAAGCGCGGTGGAAACGGCAACCACCAATGGCACGGCAAGTCCGAGGGCGTGCGGGCAGGTGATGACCATCACGGTGACGGTTCTTTCGAGCGCAAAGGCCAAGTCTTTGTTCATGACCGCCAGCCACACGATCAGAGTGATCGCGCCACCAGCGAGGGCGATGAAAGTCAACCAGCGCGCGGCGCGATTGGCCAAATCTTGTGTCTTCGATTTGCTTTGTTGCGCCTCTTCGACCAGCTTGATGACTTGCGAGAGAAACGAATCTTTGCCGGTCTTTTTCACTTCAACGACAATCGAGCCCTCGCCGTTGATCGCGCCGCCAATAACCGGCGCGCCGGCTTTCTTGTAAACCGGCTTGGATTCGCCGGTGAGCATCGCTTCATTCACGGAAGTTTCGCCGTCAACCACTTCTCCATCCGCAGCGATTTTTTCTCCCGGCTTGATCAAGACGCGATCACCAGCCGCCAACTCGTTCAAGGGCACATCCTGGATGCTGCCGTCGGGCATGAGCTTGTGCGCATCGGCAGGCATCAGTCTCGCCAGTTCTTCCAGCGCACGCGACGCGCCCATCACCGACTTCATCTCAATCCAATGCCCGAGCAGCATGATATCGATCAGCGTCGCGGTTTCCCAAAAGAAAATCGTGCCCGCGAGGCCGAACACCACGGCGCTGCTGTAAACGTAAGCAACCGTGATCGCCACAGCGATAAGAGTCATCATCCCAGGATTTTTCGCGCGCAGCTCATCGACCAAGCCTTTGAGAAAAGGCCAGCCGCCGTAGAAATAAATCGCCGAAGAAAGCGCAAACAACAAATAAAGTGAGCCGGGAAATTCCAACGCGCGCAAGCCGAACAGCTCCCAAAACATGTGAGAAAGCACAAGGATCGGCACGGTCAGCGCCAATGATATCCAGAAGCGTTTTCTGAAATCTTCGACATGATGGGCATGGTGGTCGTGCGCTTTTCCTTCCGGCGGATGATGATGTTCTGCCTTTTGCTCACTCATTTGGTAATGAGCATAATGAGCGTGATCAACGTGAGAAGAATGATGGTGTTTCTGATTTTCATCCACAGCTAAGCTCCTTTCCTATACTCTTTGTGCCGAGCTTATAGTTTCCAAAGAGTGAAATTTTTGCAGAAAAAGCAAAAACTTTCACGCAAAGCCGCGAAGGCGCAGAGATTTCGCAAAGAAAATCTCTGCGTATCCTTTGCGTCTCGGCGTCTTTGCGTGCAGCTTTTTCCTTTTTTTTTTATTTCTTCTCCTCCGGCTTCTTCGGTGGAATGCGCGAGGTGTGTATATGCTGAATCTTCCAGCCATCCGCCGTTTTCATGAGAATCGCCGTGGCCAGACTTTCGCCTTCGACCTCGCGTAACTCCATTTTCACGGCAATGTGCGATTTGAACGTCGCATACGCCATGTCGCCGCTCACGCGCGTTTTGATGTCGCTGAAGCTGTACTGGATTTCTTTGAACTCTTTCAATTCCGGGCCGAGGTGGTTGTCGCGATAATCGATCCAACCCCAATTGATGTGCCCGCCTTCGAACATGCTGAAGGCGTCGGTGGCGACCACATACTTCTCGACTTCGGAAAGATTTTTGCTCTGCACCGCAGCCGCGTACTTGTTCAGAATCTCAGTAACGGCAGCGGCCTGGTTGTCATTGCTCTGCTGGGCGAAGACTCCGCTGATCAGAACGAGACTGATGAAGCAGATCAGAGAACGTGTTTTCATTTGACTCCTCCTCGTGAAGGTTGAGATGAATGATTGAGTGGTTTGAAAATTATTTCAACAAAACGAGTTTCTTGTTTTCTGCATATTCGCCAGCTTGTAAGCGATAGATGTACAAGCCTCCGGGCAGATGACTGGCATCCCAATGGACTTGATATTCTCCCGCCGCTTTCTTTCCACGCACCAGCGTCGCCACTTCTTTTCCCAAGAGGTCGAATACTTTCAGCGTCACATATTAAGACTTGGGCAAAGCATATCGGATCGTTGTTGAAGGGTTGAAAGGGTTCGGATAATTTTGAGAGAGATGAGACGTTTGTGGAACGCCGATTTGATTTTCATCAACAGAAACCGAAGTAGTCTGCGTATATTTGATAGTGGCAAAATTGCTCCACTTTTCGTAAAAGTTCCCATCTTCAAACCCGCTTGTTCCAGTCACATAAACATTTCCTGCCGCATCAACGGCAAGCGCCGCTGGTTGGTTGTAGGAATTCCATGAACCGCGATAATTTACGAGCCACTTTAAGACACCAGCGCGATCATATTTGAGCGTTAAATAACCTTCTTCACTTCCCGTCACATAAACATTTCCCAACTTATCGACGGCGAGGGAAGTGGCTTGGCCGTAAGAAGAACCGGAATGATTATAGCGCGCGACCCATTGCTCCACACCACTGGTGTTGTATTTGATAGTAACGTAATCGGCAGTCGAATGTGAAGTTTCGCTCCATCCGGTGATATAGACATTCGCCGAATCGTCAATCGTAAAGTCGCGCGCTTCTTTCCAATCATCGGCTGGGCCGACGTATCGACGCAACCATTGTTCTGCGCCTCTTGCATCATATTTAACGGTGCTGATAACTTTGTAACCAGCGCCTGTAACATAAACATTGCCGGCGCGGTCAAGACGAATTGCAATCGCACCGCCTAAGCCTTTGCCGCACGCGACCCACTGCTCCATACCAGCCGAATCATATTTGATGGTCAAATAATCAGACAGGCCGCCTCTACCGGTGACATAAACATTGCCGGAGTCATCAATAGCAATCGCCTTCGCGCCGCCGGAAAAACGATCTTGATTCTTATAGCGCGCTACCCACAGTTCGACTCCGAAACGATCATACTTGATGGTGACAAAATCACTGTTGGACTCGAAACTCGTGCTTCTTCCTGTCACGTAGACGTTGCCTGCATCATCGACGGCAAGAGCGGTCGCCTCATCCATCAAATTAGCTGCTGCATTGTAGCGAGCAGCCCACTGTTGAACACCAACGTGATCATATTTGATGGTGGCGTAGTCGAAGTCCGTGCTAATGCCTTTGCTCCGTCCTGTGACATAGACATTGCTATGATTGTCAACGGTAACTGCCACTGGCACGTCTTCCAAATTCTCCGGACTATCGTAACGAACAACCCACTGTTGTACGCCGTCGTTATTGAGCTTGACCGTTGCGTAATCACGATCTGTCGTCGCGCTTCCACTCCAGCCGGTCACATAAACATTGCCCGTGCCATCGACAGCCATATCAATTGCCACATCGTATGATTTGCCCTGGCCATCGTGTCGAGCGATCCACTGCTCAGCGCCAGTGTTGTTATATTTGACCGTCGCATAATCCCAAGATCGATCCGCGAGTTGGCAGAATCCTGTGACATGGACATTTTCAGAGTCGTCGACGCTGATGGCAGAAACCCAATCCGGAAGATTCCCTGGGCCGTTGTAACGGGCAACCCATTTCTCCATACCATTTATATCATATTTGATTGTGGCGTAATCATAAAATGATCCCGCGCCTACACTCCAGCCCGTGACATAAACATTGCCCGCCTTGTCAAGCGTCAAGGCTTTTGTCGCATCATAATCATTACCTGGGCCATTGTAGCGCGCGATCCACCGAAGAGCTCCCTGGCTGTCATACTTGATCGTGGCGTAATCCACATTCGTTCCTTCACCCCAACTCCATCCCGACACGTAAATATTTCCTGTCGCGTCAATGGCAAGAGCCGTTGCGCCGTCGGCTGAATTTGGTGTATGGCTATAACGAGATACCCACTGCTGGACGCCGGCGCCATTGTATTTGATCGTGGCATAGTCAAACGGGCCGTTCAGACCATAACTTTGCCCTGTGACATAAACGTTGCCTAAGTTGTCAACACCGATAGCGGTGGGATTATCCCAATGATTTACCGGGCCATTATAACGGGCCGCCCATTGTACAACGCCCTGCGAATTATATTTGATGGTGACATAATCGTAAACTGCACCACTACTCAATCCGGTAACGTAGACATTGCCGGCACTATCGACTGCCATTGCGGTTGCCTCATCGACCGAATTGCTTGGCCCATTATAGCGCGCGACCCATTCCTGCACGCCAGTGCTGTTGTACTTGATTGTCGCATAATCATTGCTTGTGCCTGCGCCCAAACTCTCGCCAGTCACAAAAACGTTGCCATTCCGGTCAACAAGAATTGCCGTTGGATTGTCCAACCCATTTCCGGGGCCGTTGTAACGTGCGCCCCAAATCTGAGTGCCAGCGCTGTTGTATTTGATGGTCGCATAATCGAAAGATGAGCCAGCGCCAACACTTCTTCCGGTGACGTAAACATTGCCAGCGGCATCGGCAGCAATAGCGAACGCCAAATCATCGCCATTTCCTGTACCATCATAATCGGCTGTCCAGATTTGACGACCCGACGCATCGTACTTTACAACGAGGTAATCAACGCCGGAAAGCGAGTTTGAGCCATGGCCGGCAATGTAGACATTTCCTGCGCCATCGGTTGTCAAAGCCCTGGCGATGTCAAATGCCGGTGATAGTCCGGAGCCGTAGCGACTAATCCAAGCTTCTTGTACGCCGCCTGAAACGTGCTGTGGTTGAGTTTCTTCTCGTGTGCGAAATTCGCCTGGTGGCGTTGAGTAAAGCATGATCATCAAAAAGCAGGTTTGAGTTGTGGTTTTCATAATCTTTCCTCTCTGCTTATTTAAGCGACATCAAAAAAATCACCAAAACCTGCACTTCCTCCTCCCAAAGCTCAGAAATCTTCATCGGCGTTCCCGGAATGAACGCTTGCGGATTCTGCAAGAACGCGGCTAAATATTCCGGTTGCAATCGGCTTCCGATTTCGCCCAAGTCCGGCCCCATTTCGCCGCCATTGCCGGCGATTTTATGACAACCGTAGCAGGCGTATTCCTGATAAATCTCTTTCCCTTCCGCCACACGGGTCGAATCATTTTTCTGAAATTCAAACGAAAGTTTTTTGCTGCGTGTCGAGTCCCGTTGCGTGGCGAGAAAGGCGGCCAGCGCTCGCGTCTCGTCATCACTCAACAGAAAATTCGGCATGCGCAGAGTCGGGCGCGCGCCCATGCTCGCCCAGCGCCGGCGATAAGGCGCTTTGAGATAAGCTTCCATCCAGGCGGTTTGAAATTTGTCACCGGCGTTCGCCAGCGAGGGTGGAATATTCACGCCAGTGGCCGGAACGTTGTGGCAAAGTCCGCAGCGCAATTCCATATAAAGTGCGGCGCCGGCCTTGGCCACATCCGGCGCGGAAGCAAAGTTTTGCGCTCTCGCCCTCTGTGGCGCAAACAGGCTGATGGCGATGGCAAGCCATGTTGTGAGAATGAAAATGCTTCTCATGATCGTTGCTGTATTCAACAATGCAGCATTGACTCCGTTAGGAGTCAAATGTTTATAGCTCACATGTCACCATAAAATCCAAGCTCCGTAGGAGCGGCATGTACCTATTTGGGATTGCTTCAAGCAGCGCCAACAAAAGCATTTCACTCCTACGGAGTTTTTATCGTTTAATTGGCATTGGTCTATAAACATGCCACTCCTAGCGGAGTTGATTTCAGTTGTGCATCAATGATGCTGCTCGTGCTTTCCGGACTCGTGGTGCATCATGCTCATCATTTTATACTTTGAAACGAACGTGGCTTCGCTCTCGCCTTTGCCAGGCAAGCCTTTGAACGTGAAAGTCGCTTTGACGTCGCCTTCCTTCACGTTCGCAAGATCCACCTTCGCCATGAGATGATCCTGGTCAGACATGCGTTTGTGCATGGCTTCCATCTCTGCTTTCGACATCTTGCCATGCTCCATGTCGTGCTTCTCAGTAGGATGCTCGGCTTTCTCGGCGGGATGTTCGGCTTTCTCAGCCGGATGCTCGGCGTTCTTCTCTGTCGGATGCTCTTCCATCATTTTTCCGACTTCCATCGACGTGAGCGCCGCTTTTTGCTCCTTGCCGTCTTTGAATTTGAAAACGACTTCACCGGTGATGCCTTTGGCTGCGAGCGGCTTTTGGCCCGCGTCATAAAGATAGACCATCACGCCCTCGGCCATCCAAACGACTTCAAAATGATGCGCCTTGGTCATCATCACTTCGCCGCCGTGAGTTTCCGCCTTGGCGTGAGAATGGCCGGATTTGGATTCCTGCTCATGCTGATGCTGCGCCAACAGCGCGCCGCTGCTCAGCAAAGCAGCCGAGAGGAAGAGACTCGCAAAAAAGTTTGCACGTTTCATGATTGTTACTCCTTGTGATTGGTTAGTCCGCCACGGATAAAAACCGTGTCTGATTTGTTGCTTAACCGGCGCGCTTGGCAACATAAAGCGACAGCGTGCCATAAACCGTCATGTAGCGCTGCGTTTCTTTCACATTGGCAAATCCCGCTTCACGAAAATAATCCGGCAGCTTGCCTTGCACATTTTCGGTTGTCGTGGCAAAGCCATCGAACATCTGCACCAAAAAGAACGCGCCGCGCATGGCAACATTCTGCGCCTTGCCCCAATCCGCCACGTGCAGCGCGCCGCCTGGCTTGAGCACGCGAAAAATTTCGGCCAGCGTGCGGCGTTTGTTTTCCGCCGTGAGATGATGTAAGAGCAAACTCGAAATGACACGGTCAAAAAAGTTGTCGGGAAAATCCATTTCATACGACAGGCCTTGTTTGAGCGTAATCTCAACTTTGGCTCGAGCAATTTTACTGCGCTGAATTCATGAAACCCTCTGCTGATTCCTTTATGGACACTCTACATGCTGATGCCATCGCGTCTCAATTCTTCGGGAGTTGCGTATGTTGTCTGCGTGCCGGGTGGATTTTCGTACCAGCCGGGATCTTTGTCATAACTGTCCAAATGCTCGCGCACTTTGAGAATCGTGAACATGCCGCCCATGGTGATGTAGTCGTGCGGTCCATAAGAACCGACCATGGGGATGCTGTTTTTCGGTACAGCCATGTGACCCCTCTCGACGTGCTCACCGTGATCATCCATACCGCGATTGCCCATCGTCATGTAATCGGGCAGGAGCTTTTGAACTCGCTGGTCGAGACCGGCCGTGTCCATACCGACCAAATTCGGGATACCGTGCCCCATTTGGTTCATAACGTGGTGGGTCATGTGACAATGGCAGGCCCAGTCGCCGGGATTATCGGCGATGAACTCGATCACCCGTGTTGACCCAACCTGGACGAGCACTGTGGTCTCGGGCCATTGTGCGGCTTCGGGGATGCGCCCGCCATCGGTTTCAGCAATTTTGAAGTAGTGACCGTGGATATGAAACGGGTGATGGTCCATGGCGCTGAGATTACCGATGCGAATACGCACGCGGTCGCCACGCTTGACGACCAACGGCGAGGTGCCGGGAAATGCCTTGGCGTTGATGGTCAACACATTGAAACCATCCATCGCGTTTGGGTCCGGCCGTTCCGTCCCTGGCTTAATGAGCCACTCACTGAGCAACAACACAAAGTCACGGTCAACTTTCGGGATGGCGCGTGGATTACGCGGATGAACGATGAACATTCCCATCAGTCCCATTGCCATCTGGGTCATTTCATCATGATGCGAGTGATACATGAGCGTACCGTGCTGGTGGAGTGTCCATTCATATTTGAAAGTTTCACCGGGCCGGATAACTTTCTGATTGAGCCCGCCAACGCCGTCCATTCCGTTTGGCAGCAATGCACCGTGCCAGTGGACTGACGTTGGCGCCGGCAGGTGATTGGTCACGTAGATTCGCACGCGGTCGCCCTCAACCGCTTCTATTGTCGGTCCATGTACCCGGCCGTTATAGCCCCAGCAATTGGCTTGAAGCCCCGGAGCGAACTCATGACGTACCGGCTCGGCAATCAGGTGATAGACCTTCACACCGTTGACGATGCGATACTCAAGAGATACATTATCGGGCGTGACAACGGGGGTATAGTTTGTTCCAGGCGCCAGCGGCGGCTGTTCCCATACAGGCCGCCGTTCGTTCTGAACGACCTCCCTTGCCTGCACCTTCTCAGCGTAGTGCAAAATTGCTCCACCCGCAAGAGCAGCGCCGCTGCTGAGGATCATTTTTCTTCTCGAGATTTTCATCGTTGTGCTCCTTGACTGTTTATTCTGTTGATTTATGCAACTCATTGCTCGCCACCGAATGGAACGGGACCAAAAGGAACGGGACCTTCTATCGTCTCGATCGGCCTCGGTACCCTTCCTTTGAGCAACAGTTCGATCGCAGTCTTTGCCGACCAATATTCATAGAGAGTGTGAATATATGCCTTGCCTGCTTCAATCTGCTGCTCGCGGGCACGCAAGAGCTCCAACAACCCCACCTGCATCGCATTGTACTGGAGTTGGGTCTCATTGGTAATTCGCTCACGCAACGGCAAAATAACCTGGCGATAGTGACGAACCATATCTTTGGCTGCTTCGAGGTGATTGCGGTATTGACGCGCGATCGAGCGGATCTCGACCGCAAAGGCGGTGTAACGCTCCTGTTCCTGGCGAAGCTCTGCACGGTTGCGAGCAATCCGAGGCCGTCCCTGGTCAAACAGAGGTATTGGAAAAGATAAACTCGGACCCACTTCCCAATCATCAGTCTTCTCCGCTTCTACGCCTAGATCTAGCCAGGGTATCAAAGCGGTAGTTTCGGTAAAGCCAAGACGGTGGCCGGCAGTGATAATGCGCTGCGCTGCCAGCTTAAGATCCAAGCTCTGCTCAATGACGCGTGATTCCAATCTTTCCATGTCGATTTCTTCGCCGGGAACTTCCTCGAGCCGGCCGGTGGTCTCCCAATGTATGTGCTCCCCGTACAGTCCCATCAATTGATTTAACCGTTCCCGGGAATGGATCAAATCTGCCTCAACCTGGCGTAAGTCAATGCGCGCCTGTTCGAACAGGTCGCGTTGCTGGTAAAGCTCCAGGTCCGTGATGTTACCGGCGGCGTGCAAACGGCGGGCAAAGTCATAGCTGGATTCCGTCGTCCGAACCACCTGCTCAAACATTTCGACAAGCTGGGCATTGGCCTGCGCCTGGTAGAACATGATCCGCGTCTCATACTCAAAGTCGAACACCAAACCGGTCACGGCGAGTTTTGCTTCCTCTAACTGTGATTTCGCGATCCGTTTACGCAGCGGGATGTAGAATATCTCCAGAAAGCTTTGTGCCACGCTGAGACCAAGCGTGCCAAGCCCGCCTACTACTGAAAAACGATCCTCTCCTCCGAAGACCGGGTTGCTCAGCAACCCCGCCTGCACCAGGTCCGCTTGCGCAATACCCAGCGTTTGGTAAACAGACTGCAAGCGGCGATTGTTCAATAGGGCTATCTGCACCGCTGTCTCAACCGTCAAATCCTGATCGAGCAATCGTTCAATCGCTTCTACGACCTGCCGGTCTTCTTCCGCGCCGGAGTACCAATACACACTGTCAACGCCGCGTTGTTTCAGCTCGGCGTGGACTTCTTCGAATGCAACCCGCGGTGAGGTGCTGGCGCAGCCGCCGGCGATCAACGCCAATGCTACCAGCAGTATGCCAATAATCATTGTCGTGCGTGAGCTTTTGGGCATACTATTCCTTTCAGTGATCATGAATGTGTTTTTTCGTATTGCCCGTCTCGGGTACGAGCGTGTCCGTTACGGAACCGCAGCGCAGCATTCTCTCTCCGTAATATGGGTTATTCACCTGTTCGCGAGGTTGTAGCCAATATGCCCCGCGGTTCCCGAAAGCCATCGGGCAGTGAAGACGGTATACCGGGGTAAGATCGCTGCTGCCGAACGTGCGTACGGCCTTTTCCATTTGCTCGGAGATCGGTTCAAAGACGGTCCGGGCCGCTTCGATATTCGGTGCGTTGAGAAACTGCTGCGCCGCCCGGCCTGCCGATTCATAAATCTGTTTCCACTGCCCGCGCTTTGCCTCATCAAGCAATTTCGGATCGACCTGTTTCAATCGGGACTGCACGAGCTCCATTTTTTTCGTGGCGGCCCGGAAATCGTCAGCCGCCAGAGCATCAACCGTTTCGAAGTAACCTTGCAGAACCTGAGCGAGCTGACTTTCGAAATTATCCGGTACCGCTTGCTGAGTCTCCTCAGTTTTATGCTCGAGCTCTGCGCTTTCCTTATGTTGGTGATGATCGGCGTCCTTCGTCTCGGGAGCGGATTCTTCCTTCTTCTGGTGTTGGTGATGCTCGGTATCCTCATGGCGCTCTGCCGCCCACTGATAAGATCTGGCGGGACGCGGATCAACGCTGTCTGCGTCTGTTAGCGCCATGGAACGTTCGTGAACCGGCTCCTCGATGCTCGGGTTTGCCGGATGTCCGGGCGGGGGAGAAGAAAACTTGTAGGTTGTCGAACAACCTACCGCCACCAGCAACAAGCTGGTAAGGCTCATAGCTACCAGGCGTGTCATATTAGATTTCCTTTCTGGTTCATGAAATTCCGTCTCGTGTGTACGCACGAGATTCAAGCAAGATATGGTGATATAGTGCACATTTCGCTCCTTCGGCCTCGATCGTTTTGGCTATTGACATTCAACGCAAATTTTGCTAACTTATTTTGTCATTCGATCCGGAGGAAGGAAATGAGAATCGTTAGCGAGGTTTATAGTGAACTAGGCAAAGCCTTTATAAATCTTGGTCACGCTGTCATCATTGCGGCATTTGTAGCCCGATTCTTTACCCAACAACCGTTGGCTGGCTTATAGCTTTTGCCGGCATTGTTATGGGGGTGCTTTTTATCGTCGTAGGGCTTGTTTTGATTCAAAAGGCACATTTTCATGAAAAACTCGAGGAGCAAAACTATGGATCCCATGGTTAATTTTGTTATTCTCTCTGCGGTTGCATTCGTAATGCTCTCGCTCGTTGCAGCATTTCTCTTTTATCATGCTCGCAAGCAGGAAAAAGAGTTCGAAGCTCGTGCTGGCAAAAAGTAACAAACGGACTGGACAGGCAAACACGGAAAGCTGCAAACCGAATCGCCATCCGCGGGCGTCCATTTATTCCGTGTTTCCTTCCCGCATTCCTTTTCCCTTCCACAAATAATAAATCACCGGATATACCGCCAGCTCCATCAACGCCGAAGTGACGACGCCGCCCACCATCGGCGCGGCGATGCGCTTCATCACGTCAGCGCCAGCGCCGGCGCTCCACATGATCGGCAACAGGCCGGCGATGATCGTCGCCACCGTCATGATCTTCGGGCGAATGCGCCTGACCGCGCCGTGATAGATGGCGTCGCGCAGGTCGTCGCGATGGCGCATGAGACCTCTCTTTTTCCAGTCTTCATAAGCCACGTCGAGATAGAGCAGCATCACTACGCCGGTTTCCGCGTCGAGGCCGGCGAGCGCGATGATGCCCACCCACACCGCGATGCTCAAATTATATCCGAGCAAATAGAGCAGCCAGATCGCACCGACCAATGAAAAGGGCACCGCAAGAAAGACAATCATTGTCTTCGTCACCGAGCGGGTGTTGAGATAGATGATGACGAAGATGATGAGAATCGTGAACGGAATCACGTAGAACAATCTCTGCTTGGCGCGCTCCATGAACTCGTACTGCCCGCTCCACACGATGTTATAGCCCGCCGGTAGCTTGGTGTTCTCGGCGACCATGCGTTTCGCCATATTCACGTAAGTGCCGATGTCGATGTCCTTGATGTCAACGTAAATCCACACGTTGGGCCGGGTATCTTCGGTGCGAATGACCATCGGCCCTTTGTTGACCGAAACTGTAGTTACTTGGCTCAACGGAATCTGTTGGCCGCTGGGGGTCGGGATCAACACGCGCTGCAGGGCTTCGAGATTGTCGCGCAGCTCGCGGCTGTAGCGCAGATTGACGGTGTAGCGTTCGAGGCCCTCGACGGTCGTGGTCACCGGCATGCCGCCCATTGCGGATTGGATGGTGTTATGAATATCATCGACGGTAAGCCCGTAGCGCGCTGCCTCGTCGCGATTGATGTCATAATCAATATAGTTGCCGCCGATGGCGCGTTCCGCAAAGGCGGAAAGCGTGCCCGGCACTTGCTTGACGACGCCTTCCACTTCCTTGCCAATCGCCTCCAGCGTTTTCAAATCCGCGCCGGAAATTTTGATGCCCACCGGCGTCTTGATGCCGGTGGAGAGCATGTCGACGCGATTCTTGATCGGCATCGTCCACACGTTGGAGAAACCGGGAATCTGCAGCGCGGCGTCCAGCTCATTGATGAGCTTTGGCACCGTCATCCCCGGCCGCCATTCCTTCTCCGGTTTTAGCATGACTGTGGTCTCCACCATGTCGAGGCCCGCTGGATCAGTGGCGGTCTCGGCGCGGCCGATCTTGCCATAGACGTGATGCACTTCCGGAAACTGGCGGAGGATTTTGTCGGACTGCTGCAAAACTTCTTTCGCTTTGGTAATGCTCATGCCCGGCAGCGCCGTCGGCATGTACAACAAGTCGCCTTCGTAAAGCGGCGGCATGAACTCGCTGCCGAGCTGAGAAAATGGAAAGAGCGTCGCGGCCATGATCACGATGGCGCCGACGATGACAAACTTTTTCCAGCGGAGCACAAAATGCAGCACCGGATCGTAAATGCGAATCAAGAAACGGTTGATGGGATTTTTCTCTTCCGGCATGATGCGGCCGCGAATGAAGTAGCCCATCAAAATCGGCACGATAGTAATGGAGAGCAGCGCCGCTGCCGCCATCGAGTAGGTTTTGGTAAACGCCAGCGGTTTGAACATCCGGCCTTCCTGCTGCTGCAAGGTGAACACCGGCAAAAAGGAGAGCGTGATGACTAACAACGAATAGAAGAGCGACGGCCCCACTTCTTTCGAAGCGTCGGCAATAATCGCCCAATGCTCTTTCTTGCCGGAATCGTGTTCGATGTGCTTGTGCGCATTTTCAATCATGATAATCGCCGCATCCACCATGGCGCCGATGGCGATGGCGATGCCGCCCAGCGACATGATGTTAGCGTTGATGCCTTGGTAGAACATCACCATAAACGAAATCAGAATCGCCACCGGCAGGGTGAAGATGGCCACGAAGCCGCTGCGCAGGTGCATGAGAAAAATCAAACAGACCAGACCGACAATAATACTCTCTTCAATCAACTTTTCCCGCAGGTTTTTGATGGCGCGCTGAATCAGCGAGGAGCGGTCATAGACGATGTCGATTTTCACGTCCTCCGGCAGGCCGGCCCTGAGCACTTCCATTTTTTTCTTGACGCCGTCGATGACTTTCAGCGCGTTTTCGCCGTAGCGCATCACGATAATGCCGCCGGCCGCCTCGCCCTCGCCGTTGAATTCGCCGATGCCGCGGCGCATTTCCGGCCCCAGCCGCACGTCGGCCACGTCGCGCAGATACACCGGCGTGCCGGACATCTTATCCACCATGACTGGAATACTCTTGATGTCGTTGATGGACTTGAAGTAGCCGAGGCCGCGAATCATGAACTCGGTCTCGCTGATCTCGATGCTCTCGCCGCCGACGTCGTGGTTGCTTTTTTGAATCGCCATCATCACCATGTTGAGCGGAATGTTATAGGCGAGCAGGCGATTGGGATCGACCGTGACCTGATACTGTTTGACAAAACCGCCGATGCTGGCAACTTCGGAGACACCTTCAACGGCGCTCAGCTCGTATTTGAGATACCAGTCTTGAATCGAGCGTAGCTCGGCCAGATCGCGCTTATCGGAAGTCAAAACATATTGAAAAACCCAGCCGACGCCGGTGGCATCCGGACCGAGCGCCGGCACCACACCTTTTGGCAAACGGTTCGCGGCATAGTTGAGATATTCGAGCACCCGTGAGCGCGCCCAATAAATGTCCGTGCCATCTTCGAAAATCACATAAACCAGCGAATATCCAAAGAAGGAATAACCGCGCACGACGGTCGAGCGTGGTACCGATACCATCGCCGTCGTCAGCGGATAGGTCACCTGATCTTCGACGATGCGCGGGCTTTGGCCTTCGAACTTGGTGTAGATGATGACCTGCACGTCGCTCAAGTCTGGAATGGCATCCACCGGCGTGTTGAGCATGGCGTAGATGCCGCCGAAGATGGCGAACACGGTCATGAGGATGACCAGAAATTTATTGCGAATCGACCAATCGATTATCTTGGGTAGCATGATTGTCTCCTGTCGTTCAGTCACCAGTTATCAGTGACCAGTCAGCAGTGATCGGAGTATAATATTTACTGATCACTAAAAACTGATCACTGGTCACTGCATTTCCACCAACTTCATCCCGCACTTCGGACAATCTCCCGGCGCGTCCATGATCACTTCCGGATGCATCTCGCAGGTATATTTTTTAGCGTCCGTAGTTTGAATCTTACCCATATCGTGAGATGAATGGTCGGGAACGCTGCTGCTGTCTTGCATCTGGTGTCCCTTGTGCTCTTTACTCGGCATCTGATGACCTTTATGCTCCTCGCTCTGCTCCCCTTCACCCTCTCTCCCTTTCTCCCGCTCTCCCTTCGGCGTCATCTGCATCCCCCCGTGGCTCATACCGGCCATCGCGCCAATGGCGCTGCGCAGGTTGCTTGCCGAGTCAATGAGAAATTGCGAAGAGATCACCAGTTGCTCGCCTTCCTTCAATCCTTCGAGAATTTCCAAATAGCCCTCGGCAGTACGCCCCACCTTCACGTCGCGTGGCTCGAAATAACCGGCTGAGAGCGCCACAATCGCGACGCGACGCGGGCCGGCGGGAATAATCGCCTGTTCCGGCACCGCAATCACCGGCTCACCCAAATCTGAAACGGCGCGTACGGTGGCAAACATTTCAGGACGCAATTCAATCGCGCTGCCGGGGTTGGCAAATTCCAAACGCACCTTCGCGGTGCGTGTTTCCATAGACAGCATGGGATAGAGGTAAGTGACTTTACCGTTGAAAACTTTGCCGGGGACGTACGCCAGCTCCATTTCCGCCGGTTGGCCCAGCTTCACCCACGGCAGCTCGTATTCGTAAATATCGGCGATGACCCATATCGTCGAGAGATCGGCGATCTGGAAAAGCTTCATGCCGGGCATCACCGCATCGCCCTGCACGATCATTTTTTCCATGACAATGCCATCCGCCGGAGAGTAAAATGTGAGCGTGCGCCGCAGCTTGCCGGTCTGTTCCAATTCGGCAATTTGCGCATCGGTGATGTCCCACAGCTCCAAGCGCCGCCGCGCGCTCTCCACCAAGCTTGCCGAACCCGCCACAGCCTCTTGCACTTCGCTGCCGGAAGTGGCTTTCTGATAGCGCAGCGCCAGGAGATATTCTTCCTGCGTTGAGACCAGCTCGGGGCTGTAAAGCTCGAGCAGCGGCTGGCCTTTTTTCACTGGCTGGCCGGTGACGTTGACGTAGAGCTTCTCCACCCAGCCCATGATTTTGGTGTTGATGGAATAAAGCTTGGTTTCATCGACTTCGATTTTGCCGACGGTCCGAATGACCTTGCGCATTTTTCTTTTCTGCACTTCCTCGGTTTTCACGCCGGTGTTTTGCACGACTGTGGGGTCGATCTTGATGGCGTTGCCGGTCATGGTTTCAGCTTCGTTTTCATAAACCGGCACCATGTCCATGCCGCAGTCCGGCGCTTTGCCGGGCTTCGGAGAAGTCAGCCACGGATGCATGGGATCTTTGTAATAGAGAATTTTTTTCTCACTCGAGTTGTTCGCTTCTTTTTCTGCCTCTGCGTACACCGGAACGAAATCCATCCCATCGGAGGATTTCATGGGTGTCGGCGAGGTGCGTTCCGGGTTCATCGGGTCGCGATAGTAGAGAATCTTGCGCTCTGCTGTCGCGCCGCCTTCCTTTGCCGGTCGAAAGAAAAACCAACCAGCTACCAAGCCGAGAGCGATACTGATGAGAATAGTAATGACAGTTTTTTTCATGACGCTGTGCTCCTACAGAACTTGTTTAATTTTATGAATTCATTTGTCCGATCGGATGGATTGTTGGATTGATGGATAGGTGGATTATTGGAGTAATGGGTTTCCAACAATCCAACGATCCAGCAATCCAATAATCCATCACTCCGACACTCCATCACTCCATTTTAACCAACTCGACGCCGACCACGCGCTCAAGCTCGGCCAGCCGAGTGCCAAACTCGGCAAGGCCTTGATAATACGCCAGCTTCATGTCGCGCAGAGTGCGCTGGCTGTCGATGAGCATGAGAAAATCCACCTTGTTGGTCTCATAAGCGGCGCGGCTGGCGAGCAGCGATTGCTCGGCCTGCGGCACGATGGTATTTTCAAAAATGCGCACGCTGCGGGCGGCTTGCTCGGCTTTCAAAAACGCGCTTTCCACTTCAAAGCGCACCATGTTGCGCATGGCTTGTAGACTGGCGTTCGCCATGCCGTAATTGGCCTCGGCCTCCTGCACGCGCGGCGTCTGCTTGCGCCAGAAGTAAATCGGGAGATTGAGCGAGAGCATGGCGTCGAAGTTGGTCATCATATCCGGCATGCGGCGGTGCGAAAAACTGAGCATGAAATTCGGGATGTATTCTTTGCGCGCCAGGCGAGCGGAAAGCTGGTACATCTCGGCCATCGACTGCATATTGCGGAGCTCGGGACGTTGTGCTATCGCCGCCTGCGCGAGAGAATCCAACGAAAACGTGAATTGCCGCGGATCAAAAAAATCTGCGGTCAGCGGCACCGCCGTTTCGCGCGGGCGATTGAGCAGAGCGTTGAGCATCGCCGCTGCCGAGCCGCGCTCCTGCGCCAGCATCAGGCTATCGTTGACCAGCATCGAATATTCCACCTGCGCTTTGATGATGTCCGGCTGCAAGCCCATGCCGGTGGCATACTTGACGTTGGTGATCTCGATGAACTGTTTCATCAACTGGCGGTTCTCGGCATTGATCTCCAGCTCGCGATCCACGCGGTAAAGCATGAAGTAGGTTGCTTTCACGTCTTTCAGCACGCGCAGGCGGACGGTTTCAAAGTCTGCGCCCACCGCCTCGGATTCTTTACGCGCCATGCCGGACATCAGCCCGAGCTTGCCGGGAAATTCGAACATTTGCGAGATGGTGAAGATGCGCTCGCCATTGAAAACATTATTGAGCGGATAAGGCGCGTACATCGCTTGAAACGCAATTTGCGGATCGGCATACGTGCCCGCCGGCTTGATGCGGGCTTGAGCCCCCTGCCATCTTTTCTCCGCCGCCAGAATTTCCGGATTACGCTCGCGGGCTTCGCGGAGCAAATCGCGCAACCGCAGAAAATTGCCATTGACTGCTGGCGCTTCAGAGCGCGTTTGTGCGGCAACTTGTCCGGATGAAAAAGCGGCAGTCAGAGTCGCCACGATCAGCAAAAATTTGAGTAGAAATCGAATTCGCAAGGGGATTTCCTCCTCGATTTTGAAATCTTTGTACTGCATAACATTTCACTCAATTGAAATCCTTAAGATCCTTTTTTTGAGGCTCTGTCTTTTTCTTTGGGATAGCCATTCGCAAAGTCGATACCAACATTTGCCGGTAGTTAATTATGCCATTATTCTCAATAGTTTGCCTGGATGCAGAACCTCGCCAGCCCGAGCGGGCGAGAAGGATTTGTAGAATATTCTCCGCTGCGTTGTCGAATATTGTACAATCTACTTTGTGAAATAAAAAATGTCGATGAGCACTCTTACTCGCACCAATTCTTTATCCGCCGCCGACATGTCCGCTTCGCGGCTGGCCTTGCCGGACATGAGAATCTGATTGGTCGTGATCGCGCATTCATTTTTAAGGGCGTTGCGCAGCGGATATGACGCATATATTACCCCGCAGGCCAATCTGTGGATCTTCGAGCGTTCCGGCAGGTTTGATGCGCGCCTGCATCGCCTGCCATCTTTTCCAGGCGGCGCGAATCTCCGGATTGCGCACGCGCGCTAAGGCAAGATTTCGCTCGCGAATTGGCCTACAGCCATAGGGAACGCGCACAGAATTTTATTTGAAGATTCTTTCTGGGCGAGTTCGGGTTTCGTGAGCTAAAAAATTTTACCTGCGGCCTCGGGCTTTGGGTGCAAATATTCTGCTTTAAAAGACGAAGACCACCAAACGCGGTTACAGTAGATTTATTGGCGGAGGGGATGTCAGATGCGAAATATACAATCGAAGAGATAAAGCGGCGCGGCGCCGGTGTGAGGCAAAATCAATTCAATACGGCCAAGACTCTGCACCGAGGAAGAAGCGAACGGGGAGGGAAGATTGATTGCGGGTGCAACCGTCAATGGCTGCAAAAAAGATTTCTCGCTTTTGTCCTTGCTGGGAAGCAAGGACAAATCCATAGCTAAAATACCGACCAAGCTTTTGCCGGGGTTGCAAGCTGCAAATGCCGGAGACGGTGAACTCTGGGAATTTTCACAACAGCAACAATTTCCCCCCGCGCTCATCATCTGCGGCTCGGCCATGCTGCAAGTTTTCGCAATCAACAGCGGCCAACCTTGCAATGAGCTGCTGATTATGAGCAAGGTCAAAATGAATATTCTGGAAAATAATTGGTACATCGTTAGCCTTGAGCCTATTCACAATTATGGTGCCTTTTCCACATTTCTGGGTCATGACCTGGAGGTATATTCTTACAGGGGTCCTCACCTGAAAAATAACCTCGCAACTTGTTGTAGTTATCAATCTGCAAGGAAGTTAAAATAGTCGGTGTTTTTAGGTGGGCTGATAAATGGACGTGCCGAAGCTTCTCATGAATATCGGCAATCAGCCCGAGCAAATCTTTCAACCTTTGCTCAGCAATTGTTCTATTGGCGAATGACTTGTTGAGCTCTCTTTCCAGCTCGATAAGTTTTGCTCCCAGCGGAATCGCTTCCTTTTTCATTTCTTCATATAATCGCTCAATTTGCCCAATTTGTTTTTGGGAAAGTTCAAGCTCTTCCTTCATCTGAAGCAAATGAGCGGGTCCGGGAAAGCCGTTCAATTCTGCTGCTTTAGCGAGCCCCCATCCTTCGCCGTTTAGCAATTCCTTTACATCTTCACTTGACAAACTCTTAATCTCCCTATACTCCTGACCGATGTACTTTGAACGGTAATCCTGGGCAGAAGCGGTAGAGCAGTTTTCCCCTATCAAGACGGCGATTATACACCCGGTGATGAAAAACGATTTTTTCACGATGAACCTCCTTTTTGAAATCGATAATAACGAACGTCAACGACTGTCTCATAATATAATGCAAATCAATGGAGGCTCATATGATTTCAATCATATTAGATGGTATGGACTTGATCTTGATTCTGTTATCGCTTCGTTCTATTATCCCTTCCTTTTCCAATTTTTTCAATTCCCGATAGAAAGTCTCATGTGCCAGGCCGATTTCAGCAGCAAGATCCTTGAGAGCTCCGTTTAGGGTAGTTTCCCCGGTGTCAGGATTGACGGAAAGAAGAATAAATTGGAGAATACGCTCTCTCGCCGAGAGAATATTTGTCAACTCAAGCCGTGTTCTTAAATTTCGAACTTGTGATGAGAGAAGAGAAAGATATTTCATGGTCATTTGAGGGGTGCCGGAAAGCCTCTGCAACACCTCCTGTTTGGGAAATAATAGTAACTGAGATGGCAAAGTTGCGATAGCATTGCAATGGTACACCTCCGAAAAAAGAGCGGCTTCCGCCAGGCTCTCCCCTGCTTTTGCAGTATGCATTACCACCCTTCTTCCCTCGATCGTGTAGCGCTCCAGCTTTACTCGGCCTTCCTCAATGACAAAAATATAATGTGCCGGGTCGCCTTGTCGAAAAATCAACTCATTCAGCCGGTAATTTCTTCCTTTAGTGGATACTGAACTGAAGAAAATGGTCTTAAAATCACTTATTAACGTTTTCATTTTTCCGAACTGCGAGCAACAATTTATAATTTGTATACGCAGCTTTAAGAAAAAATAACTGCACATTGTCAGTTTTGCCAAACTCAATTTGCAAGATATAACATCAAAAAGCAAGAAAAAATTTCATCCAACCGTAATGCCTCACAGGTGGAAAATCGTAGCGCAGTCATCCTGACTGCAAGCAAGATGCTTGCGCTACCCCCTGTAACCGAGGCAATACATCCAGCCGGCTCAACTTGCTTGACACAACTCCTTCCGCTGCTGATGAAAAGCAAAATGCCAACCCAATTGCCGGGAGATATGTTCGAGTATGATATGCCCGCGCACGCTGCCGCCTTTATTGTTGACGCGCGGACTGCACACGGCAATCCCGCCGCAGCCGGTGGCGACGGCGACGATCAAGCCGGAAACGCCGCTTTTGGCCGGAAAGCCGGTGCGCACGAGGTGAATGCCGGACTCGTCATAGAGGCCGCTGGTGGCCATGATTGATACGACAATTGCGGCGGTTCGTTCCGATAGAAGCGTTACGCCATCCGCAGATTTTCCGCCGTTCGCCAGAACCGCGCCGAGATGGGCGGCCTGCGAGATATTCGCCTCCAACGAGCACAAATGAAAATAAGCCGTCAGCGTTTTTTCAACCTCGCCGCTGATGACACGGTTGCTCTTCATCAGATACGCCAGCGCCCGGTTACGATCGCCGGTCTCCCATTCGGATTTGAACACGCGTTGATTGGCAGCAACCTTGGAACCCAACAAACGTTCTCCCCAACGCTCGAGCCAGGCAATCTGCTCGTTCTGCTTTCCCGGCAAACGATTGCAGAGCAAAATGGCGCCGGCATTGACGAGCGGATTCGCCGGCGTCGGCCCGAAAATATCGAGCTGTGTTGCCGATGAAAAAGGCAGCCCCGACGGCTCGGCGTTGAGCCAAGAAAAGATTTCCTTTTCACCAACTTCTTCAAGAAAGCCCGCAAGCAAAATGAGCTTGGCCACGCTCTGCATGGTAAAACGATGCCGGTCAAAATCGCCGGCGACCAGGCGAGTGCCGTCACACAGCATAATCGCCGCGCTCGTCAGCTCCGGCGGGGCCGCCGCCAATTCGGGAATATAGGAAGCCAGTTGTCCCTCACCGTTGGCGCGGGCCAAGTTGACGGCTTCGTCCAGAACGGCCTGGATTCGAGTGAGGTTCGTTGCAGCGAGCATCCTTAATTTTTCTTTACAGGAGCTTTTTTCCATAACCGAACCACAAAGCGCGATTCTTCTTCGATCAGATCGGGTTCGGTGCCGTTGTGCGCCCGCATGCCGGCGATGATTTTTTCCAGCACGCCCATGCCGCGGCTTTCAACATATTCATAATCGCGCAGAACGTCTTTGAGCAACTCGTTGCGAGTTGAGCGGTAGCCTTGTTTCATTTTTTCAACGGTTACACTATTGGGCAAACGGCCTGGCGAGATCACCTCAAGGCGGTCACTATATAAAGAAACTTCAATATCCATCATCCACATCGTATAATCACGATGCGCCACCGCGTTGACGATCGCCTCGCGCACGGCATCGACAGGAAAAACAGGCACGCGGCGTCTTCTGGCGCCTTCCAGCCAGGCAACGGTGCCCGTGTTTCGTGCGACAAAATTCACGGCGCGGTCAATAACGCCAGGTTCCACAACACGGCCTCGCGGCGAGACAATATGGACCAGCGGACCGCGAATATCTTCTTCATCAACGGTGTCGTAATCCTTCTTGGTATCTTTATAAGCAGTGGCCGTGATTCCTGATTGCGGCAAATAACGCTTGGGCTTTATGCCGAAGAGCAACATACCCGCAACCGTCGGAATGATGCGGCCTCGATCTTCCCTCAGAATCTCGGTGTTCAACAAAAGTTTCGTCCAAGCTTGTTCGTCGTCTGGCGCCGGTGTTTTACGGCGCAACATATCCCTAAAGTAACTTTGGTAGAAATCACGATCCAGATCATTGATGGTCGCGCCTGGAACGGGCCGTAAATCGTATCGCACCAATCCCGAAGCTTGAAACAATCGCACTTCCTCTTCTCGCGAGGCCTCGCGAGAAGTGCTGCCAACCCGGACATGCGTGACCCACGCGCCGCCTCGTTTGGCGCGATAGGGCTTGTCCGGCGCGTCGGCAGGAATGGTAATGACGCCGATTTGACGGCCTTCTTCCCACCGGATGATTTCCCAATACGGAATCATCGCCGGCTGCAAATTTTCGCGGCAAAGGTTCATCACCAACTGCTCGACAACGGCAGGCGTTTTGGTCAAGCCCGAGATGGCGCCGTTGTCTTCAACGCCCAACAAAATTCGCCCGCCCTCCAAATTGGCCAACGCCGCGATTTCTTTGGCGAGGCTATCGGGATGCACGTCGTCGCGCTTGAATTCGACGCCGGAGTTTTCGCCGTTTTGAATGATTTCGGCAAGTTCGGCTTTGAGCATAAATAAATTCCTGTTGAATCCTCTTTGTAGAGAGTGACAAACCAAAGATACGCAGCCCATTCCCAAAAGTCAAGCACTCTAACACTACAACGTTAATTGGTTGTAGCCCAAGTTAAGTTAATGCAAGGCATCCTCGGGTCGGACAGCTTTCCCGACCTTAGCATCCCCACTGCGAAAGGGCGGCGGGATGTATCGCCGCCCTTCTTGTTTTAAGGCATCTCCAAAGCCATGCCTCAAATTGGTCCATTTGTTCTATCTCGCGGCTGGTCTTATGCTATTATGGCGGTCAAATTAGTTCCTCGGTTCTATTTCGCCACGTGGCCTGGCGTTGTTATCTTAATGCCGGCAACAAGTCAGGTTATTCTCGCCGCAAAAGGCGATTCGGATGATCTCGAAAATCATTCACGACAAGGAGGAAGTTTATGCGCATCGCGAAAATAAATTTCATTCCAACGTCAGGAACAGCGCCATTGGTCGCTAAAGTATCTGGAAGAGATTCAAGATACACAACAACAAAACATTGCCTTGCGTGCGAAAAGTGTAATTGTCATCAACTCCCCTTTGTTGCCTTATGAAATTTGCCATTGTCTCATCCTTGTCTCGTTTCCACTTGAGACGGTGTTCGAGCGAGCAACAAGGTTTTGCTCGTATGAGTACATCACCAAGTGCAACATTCATGTTTGTAAGCTTTTGAAATTTTGTCAAATATGCTGATCGCTCAATGGTTTTGTGAGAATGGCATGCTCGTTGCCTACACAATTGGCAGATGCCGGAGCTTTAAGGCTTGCACGATAACTCAATCATGGCTGTGAGAGAGCAATGCTCGAACCCGGCAAACTTTAAGGAGATCAAAAATGAAAACGCGAATACTTCAGCGTGTCGTCGTCGGTGGTTGTGTGTGGGCAGTTTCGCTAATGTTCCTTGCGGAGGCCGCGCCGGCCATGCAAGCCCGCCGGGATGGATCAAAAGCCAGTGCGCCAGCGCCGGCTTTGGCAACGGCTACGGTCGATGTCGATATGCCTCGCAACGAGACGGCTTCGCCCAAGCGCGCCAACGTTTTGGCGCCTCCAGCTGATCGCGTTCCCGTCGTGAATTTGAAAAAAATTGAAGCCGATAAAATCACCTCGTTCTTCGTGCGCGCCAACGACAGTAAGCGCATTCAGCTCTCGATGCTGGTGGCGTACAAACCCGAATTTGCCGAAGCTGTGCAACAGATGGTCGGCCAAAAAGTCACGCCGCTGGTTTTCTCCGTATCGACGTTGCCCAACCGCCAGGTTGAGTTCGATCCCGCCAAGCTGCGTTTCGAGCAGCGCGGCCGCACCTGGCAGCCTGACGCGAGCCAGGGCGTTCTCGACGTGTTGCCGCTCGACGATAATGCGAAGTTCGGCGGATTAGTGACCGACCGCGAGGTGCATCAAGGCGTCGTGTTGCTGCCGGCTTGGATGAATCCCAAAGAGCCGATCACGCTGCGCTACGGTGATTTTCATTACCTGGCCAGATTTGCCGATCTGCAAGGCAAAGCCGCGAGCACGAAGTAAGTTTATTTCGACAATCCCTCCTCCCTCTATAGCACTTCTTTTGGTTGGACTCGCCTTGTTCGTACAAAAGGCGAGTCCGCCGGAAGAAGACCTCAATGCAGGCAGCCCCTCTGTTTTGTGCTCCGAAGTTCTGGGAATAATGGACCTCGGGCAACACGGCAGAGGGGATTTTTATTTCGAAATTCCTCTTGCTTCCTCCACAAAAAAACACTAATTTTTAACGCTGTTACAATCACGAAGCCAATTTTAGGTGTTAAAATGAAGACCTTGACCGCCTCGAAAAAGAAGAAGATTGCCGCCAAGCCTCATCTTGGAAATGCCAAAGCCGACGCCTTGCTGAAGGCGCGTCTGTTTATGAATGCCGAAGCCGCGCAGCGACAAGTCAAGTCGATGTGGCTGGCTGTAGACCCTGAGCTTAGGCTGGAAGCTGCCATCGAGTTGTTTCGCTCGGACGAAGTGACTCTCGAGCGTGCCGCCGAGATTGCCGGACTGAATCGATGGGTTTTTCATGAGATTCTTATCAAGCGCGATATCAAGATTGTGATTGAGGTTGATCCAGCCGAAGAGCTCGAAAAAGGTGTCAAAGCAATCCTTAAACATGCCGAATGATAGCCGGGTACGGCAATTTATAGAAATTCCTCTTGATTCATCTCCGAAAAAACACTATTTTTTGATCGCAGTCATAATGAAAAAGAGTCTTTGTTTTACTCAGGAGTCGGTATGAAAATGTTAATTGCACCAAGAAAGAAAAAAGTTGCGGCCAAGCCACGGCTTGATAATTCAAAAACCGAGGCCCTTTTGAAGGCACGATTGTTTTTGAATGCGGAGGTCACGCAACAACAAGCGCAGTCCGTTTGGTTTGCCGTCAAACCAGAGCTGCGCATAGAAGCAGCGATCGAGCTTTTCCGGTCTGAAGAAGTGACTTTAGAGCGTGCCGCCGAAATTGCCGGCCTGAATCGTTGGCTCTTTCAAGAAATTCTTATTAAGCGCAAAATTAAAACCGTGCTTGAAGTAGATCCGGTGGACGAACTGAAGAAAGCCACTGCTGCAATCCGAAGACTTGCCAAATGATCGTCTGCGATACAAATATTTTGTCAACCTTTGCGCGTGTTGGCATCCTGGATTTGCTCTTTAAGCTCTTTCCCAACCATGAGTTTGTCATCCCGCCTGCGGTGTATAAAGAAATTAACGAAGCAATTCAGCGCGGCATGTTGTTTCTTGAAACGGTACAGACTCAGGTTGATAGCGGTCAAATTTGTGTATTGGCACTTACCTCTGAAGAAGAAGTTGTGCGCAAGAGTTTACCTAGATCATTTGGATTAGGCGAAGCCGAGGGTGTAGCCATCTGTATCCGGCAAGATGCCGTCTTTCTTAGCAACGACAAACGTGTGCGCAATTATTGTCAAGAACACGGAATAGCAGTTTATGATTTGATAAGGTTGTTACGCGCGCTCTGGGAAAATAAGATCGTGTCGCGGCATAAAGTGCATAAGATTGTAAATAATATTGAACGATTAGAGGAGGTAGTTTTTAAAAATAAAAAAGACATTTTTAAAGATTGACAGTTCCGCAGTTTATCATCTATCCGCTGAGGGAGGAAATGAAACGAATCTTTTTTGTCACCTTGAGCGTCGCCACTGCGGCGCTGTTGCTCTTCTGGCATTTTAAGGAAAGTGTTGCCGGCGCCTCGAAATATCCCGAGCGCGCCAAGCGCGGCATGGTGGTGTCGTCGCATTATCTCGCTTCGCAAGCCGGCGTCGAGATTTTGAAAAATGGCGGCAATGCCGTCGATGCCGCCATTGCCACCGGCTTCGCGCTGGCGGTGACGCATCCGTCCGCCGGAAATATCGGCGGCGGCGGGTTTATGGTGGTACATACTAATGATGGCCGGGTGACGGCGTTCGACTTTCGCGAGAAGGCCCCGGCCGCGGCGCACGAGCGCATGTATCTCGACGCCGACGGGCAATATGTGAAAGATTTGAATCACGAGGGCTATCTCGCCGTCGGCGTTCCCGGCACGGTGGCAGGCTTTTTCCTGGCGCATCAGAAACTCGGCGCCAAGCCGATGTCCGAGCTGATTGCGCCGGCAATTACTTTGGCCGAGAAGGGTTTTCCGCTTTCGTGGGATTTGTATGATGATTTCAAGGCGCTTGAACCGGCGTTTAAAAAATATCCGGGTAGCGCGAAAATTTTTTTGAAGAACGGCGAAACGTTCTACGAGCCGGGTGAAATTTGGCGCCAGCCGGATTTGGCCAAAACGCTGCGCCGCATTCAGAAAAATGGGCGCGACGGTTTCTATAAAGGAGAGACGGCGCGCTTGCTGGCGGCGGACATGCGCAAAAACGGCGGCTTGATCACCGAAGAAGATCTTGCTAATTACCAAGCCAAAGAACGCCAGCCGATTCACGGCACCTATCGCGGCTATGATATTTACTCGATGTGCCCGCCCAGCTCCGGCGGCACGGCACTGGTGGAGATGCTCAACATTCTCGAAGGCTTCGACTTGCGAGGATATGGCCATAGCTCCGCGCAACATCTGCACTTGATGGCGGAGACCATGCGCCGGGCTTTTGCCGATCGCGCGCGCCATCTCGGCGATCCGGATTTCAATCCTGAGATGCCGATTGCGCGGCTCATCTCGAAACCTTATGCCGAGCAATTGCGGCGCAGCATCAGCTTGAACCAGGCTTCGTCGAGCGATCCGGCGATTTTTAGCGAAGCTTACGAGGGCACCGAGACCACGCATTACTCGGTGGTCGATCCGGCTGGAAACGCCGTGGTGGTTACGTACACATTGGAAAATAGTTACGGTTCGAGGATCGTCGCCGAGGGCGCCGGCTTTTTGCTCAATAATGAAATGGGCGATTTCAATCCGTGGCCGGGGCATACTGATACAACCGGCATGATTGGCACCGCACCCAATCTCGTTAAGCCGGGCAAGCGCATGCTCTCGTCGATGACACCGACGATTGTGGCGAAGAATGGAGAGCCGTACGTGCTCATTGGCTCACCGGGTGGCCGCACGATCATCAACACCGTGCTGCAAGTGATCGTGAATGTGATTGATTTCGACATGGACATTGCCGAGGCTATTGCCGCGCCGCGCATTCATCACCAGTGGCTGCCCAATGTGTTGCGCTTGGAAAAATTCGGCACCACCGAAGATTCGCAGCGATTGTTGGAGATGATGGGACATCGCACGCGGGTCTCGAATTATTCTCGCGCCCAAGGCAGCGCCATGGGAATCATGATCGATCCCGAAACCGGCTTGCGGCTGGGGTCGGCCGATCCGCGCGCTCCCGATGGTGCCGCAGTAGGCTTTTAACGTCGCACAGACGGCTCGTCTGGTTTTCGGAACAATAGCAGGATGCTAATCCCTTAATTCTGCACATAAAAAGTCAAACCCCGATTTCCCATTAGTTGCTGAAATCAATCGGGTGGTGACTGTGGCTTTATGGTGCGAAATCGGGGTAATCAATTACGAAGGAGTCGACTATGTCCGATTTGATTGACAATTTAAAAAGCCAGCCATTCAATATTTCGCTGTTCCTTCTCATTATTTTTCTCGGCATGTGGATCGGCAGCGCCATGAGCCAGGCGCAGCCGTGGCCTAAGTTCACGCTTTATTTCAACGAGCTGATGGCGGGCCTGGCGATCGGCTTGCTCGTCGGGTTTGCTCTGTCGTTTCATCAGGCGGCCGGCATTCTGAGCCTCGGCGGTCTCACCTTTGGCGCCGTGCTCATCTTCAATGCGCCGCCGGAAAAAAAGCCGGCTCGCATACTGGGCGTGAGCGCTGCTTTGCTTTGCGCCCTCACCGTTTATTGGCTGATGTGGGAAGATTTGGGCTATTTGTTGGAAGTCATTGTCGAAGATTTTCAATAATGGCCGCCTTGATTCGCCAAATCAAGCTCGTGCTCGTCGTAGCACAGACAGCTTGCGGCCGTAGGCTTGTCTGTCATCTAACATTGAGGTGTTTCTATGATGACAACCAAAATTCATCAAACCAACGTCGTGCTCGTCGACGGTGACATTACCGAGCAGGCGACGGACGCGATCGTCAATCCCGCCAATTCCGGATTGATACTCGGCGGCGGCGTGGCCGGCGCGATTCGTCGCAAGGGCGGCCCCAAAATTCAAGAAGAGTGCAACAAGATTGGCGGCACGCCGGTGGGCACGGCGGTGATCACCACCGGCGGCAATCTCAAGGCCAAGTACGTCATTCACGCCGTCGGCCCGCAGATGGGCGAAGGTGACGAAAACCGCAAGCTGCGTAACGCGACGCTCAACTCACTTAAGATCGCGGATCAACACAAGTTGAAGAGCATCACTTTTCCCGCGATTTCCACGGGCATTTTCGGTTATCCCATCGACCGCTGCGCGGAAGTCATGCTCACCGCGACGACCGGGTATTTGCGCGGCAAAACCGGTTTGGAGAAAGTCGTGTTTTGTTTGTGGGGGGATGAGGCTTATGACATTTTTGAAAAGACTCTCAAGTTGATGATTAAGGGAAAGGAGGATTAGCGCTTAATTGTCTTTCACATCCCTGTTCCGATATGATTTGTGAATTAGTGAGAATTTCACATGTTAACGCGTATTCACATAAAAAATTTTAAAAGGTTTGATGATGTTGACATCGATCTCGGTAAGACGGTGGTGCTCATCGGACCCAATAATTCAGGCAAAACTACTGCCCTGCAAGCGCTCGCGCTTTGGGATATCGGCCTTCGGCGATGGAACGAAAAGCGGCAAGGCAAGAGTTCGCCGGAAGAACGGCCAGGCGTAACGATTAACCGGCGGGATATGACCGCGATTCCTGTCCCGGATGCAAATCTTTTGTGGCGAGACTTGCGCGTGCGAGATGTTAGACGCGTAGATGGAAAAAATCAGACACAAAATGTTCGTATTGACATAACTGTAGATGGAATCACTAATGGAAAAAGTTGGTCCTGCGGGTTGGAATTTGATTATGCCAATGAAGAGTCTTTTTACTGCCGCCCGCTTCGCCTGAACGATGACAAACCGCCCAAAAGATTGCAGCCTCCCTTAGAAGCCGCCGGCATTAAAGTCGCCTTTCTTCCTCCAATGTCCGGTTTGGCAGATCGTGAATTCATCAAACAACCTGGTGAGATCAATGTACTTATTGGGCAAGGCCAAACAGCGCAAGTGCTTAGAAATTTGTGCCATCAGGTTTATGTCGATGAAAGCAAGGAGGCCAAATGGCAAGAGTTGGCTAGTCACATAAAAAGGCTGTTCGGCATTGATCTCATGCCGCCGGTTTATATAAAGGAGCGCAGCGAAATTACGATGGCCTATAGAGATGTTTCGGGTGTGCAGCTTGATCTTTCTTCGTCGGGGCGCGGTTTGCAGCAGACGGTGCTTTTATTGGCACATATTTATGCCAACCCGGGAACCGTGCTTTTATTGGATGAACCTGATGCTCATCTGGAAGTGCTTCGACAGCGGCAAATATACCAACTGCTTTCCGACGTTGCCGAGCAGCAATCCGCGCAAATCATTGCTGCCAGCCATTCCGAAGTCGTGTTGAATGAAGCGGCGGGGCGGGACGTCGTGGTTGCTTTCGTCGGCAAGCCGCATCGAATCGATGGCCGAGGAAGCCAAGTTTTGAAATCGCTGACGGATCTCGGCTTCGATCAATATTATCAAGCCGAGCAAACAGGATGGGTACTTTATCTTGAAGGGCCCAGCGACTTGGCTGTCTTGCAAGCCTTTGCTGCAACCTTGGAACATCCGGCGGCACAATGGCTTGAGCGGCCGTTTGTGCATTACGTGAGCACCAATCTGCCGCAGAAAGCGCGCGACCATTTTTACGGTCTGCGCGAGGCCAAGCAAGACTTGGTCGGCATTGCGCTTTTCGATCGACTCGATAAAGAATTACAAGAAAGCGCTCCCCTAGTTGAAACAATGTGGCGGCGTAAAGAGGTGGAAAATTATTTATGCCTGGAAGAAGTTCTGCTGGCATACGCTAGCGCCGATCAAGCAGATGATTTATTTGGCCAGGCAGAAACAAAATATCGGGCAAATGCAATGCGTGAGACGATCAGCGAAGTTTCGGCTGCCCTCAAAACGCTCGGCAAGCAAGACCCATGGTCGCCGGACATCAAAGCAAGTGATGATTTTTTCGACCCGCTCTTTAAGAAGTATTTTGAGAAATTAGGACTACCTAATCTCATGCGCAAAACCGACTATCATGTTTTGGCGCGATTGGTTCCGAAAGGAAAAATCGATCCTGAAGTTATTGAAAAGCTCGACGTTATAGTGGCGGTAGCTAAAAAGGCGAAACCACGAGGGTGACTTTGTACTGCAAGTTATGATTTTCGGATATTTTTGAATTTCGAACATGAATATTTCCAACAACAACATCCCCCACCTCATCCTCGTTTCCTCCTCGCCTTATCGGCGCAAGCAGCTTGAGCAGCTCGGGCTGCCGTTTCGGGCGGTGATGCCGAAATTCGAGGAGGATCACACGCGCTCTGCCGATCCACGAGAGTTAGTTAAAGTCCACGCCCGCGGCAAAGCCATGAGCGTCGCGGAGGAATTTCCCAACGCGATTTTGATTGCCTCGGATCAGGCGGTGTGGGTGGATGGCGAAATTTTGGGCAAGCCGGGAAACGCCGAGGCCGCGCTGGCGCAATTGCAGAAAATGCGCCGCAAGCTGCACAAGTTCTACATGGGCCTGTTTCTGTATCACACCGGCTTGAAGCAAGAGCAGGAGCATCTCGTTTCCGGCTCCGGCTATTTTCATCGGAATTTGACCGACGACGAGCTGCGGGAATATATCGCGCTCGACCAGCCTTTTGACTGCGCCGGCGCGGCGCGAATCGAAGGGCGAGGCATTATGCTCTACGACTCATTGCGCTGCGACGATTGGACAGCGATCATCGGCCTGCCGCTGATGACGCTGACCAAAGCGCTGCGGCAGTGGGAGTATCCGATTTTTCCAAAATTTGCCGATTAAACAAAAATGGCCTTAATTTACGAAGGAGATGACAGTATGATAAGCACCTACACTGCCAGATACACACAAATAAAATCCGGCTACATGGGGCAGTTGGTAGAGTGGCCTGAAGTTATAACAGAAGGAAAAACCTTGGAAGAGTGCAGGAAAATGCTTCAGGATGCCTTGCGTGAAATGGTAATGGCTTATCGACAGCAAAAAAAAAGAAGTCCCTGTTGGACGGGCTTTGCTGGAGCAAATACCTGTTGAGGTATAAAAATGTCAGTTAAACGTCGTGATTTGGTCAAGTATTTTGAAGCAAACGGATTTTACCTTTTGCGTGAGGGCAGCAAACATTCTATCTAGTGTCTGTCCAGAAATACCGGTTTTTGAAAAATTTTGAGGTGGAATAATTGGTAACATGTACGCCGTTAGAAGTTTTTTAGCAGTCATAATCGGA